>NZ_JBBHLF010000003.1:0-1107133 GCF_037483205.1 Chitinophaga sp. CCNWYY40 | reverse complement strand
GATCCACGTGTTTCGTTGGCTAATCTGCTGCAAAACAACTATTTTTTGTCTTATCCCCCAACTTTTCAACTTGATCCTTTAAAACGTAACGCTGCCCCAGTTACACCCTTTATTCTGCCAGATAATAAGTCAAACCAGGGAATTACTGGTTGGGAATAACCGCGCTGCAGCAAAAGAACTAGTTTCAGTCATCCTTTTAGCTCCTAAATTCCGGATGCATATTTTTCTCCCAAAAAAAGCAGTACAAAACACTATTTATTTACTATCCTTCTTTTTTACATTTTATAATTATAAACCTGAAGGCCGGTTTATCCGGCATCACCTTATTAGGTTCATCAATTTCAAAGAAATCTACTAATCCA
This sequence comes from Chitinophaga sp. CCNWYY40, assembly GCF_037483205.1. NCBI lineage: Bacteria > Pseudomonadati > Bacteroidota > Chitinophagia > Chitinophagales > Chitinophagaceae > Chitinophaga > Chitinophaga sp. CCNWYY40. Next base: position 1,106,771 of record NZ_JBBHLF010000003.1, on the reverse strand, counting down.
TATTTTCCGAATTCTTCTTTTACAGATTCCTCGTCATAGAAAAATATTTTGGCTCCTTTCGTAGCTTCAAAGCGGTGTTTGCCTATTTGTTTGCCCATTCCATAATTAGGTGATTGCTTAGAGATGACAGAGAAGAACAGGTATCCGTTGGGTTGCAACTGAGCATAACAGTCACGGATAAACTTTTTCCGTTCTTCGGTATCCAACAGGTAAATTAATCCATAGCTAAAGATGCCATCATACAAATGATGATCAAATGGCATGGCGGTTACTGAGCCATGATAGATTTTCATTTCATCTCCATAATGGCTTTTCGCCAGATCAATGGCTGTTTTTGAGATTTCAATGCCTGTTACTTTTATGCCATTGTCCACAAATAACTTTGCATTTCTGCCATACCCGATACCAGGGATCAATATATCTTTAATTCCTTCTTCTATAAAAAAATCCTTTGCTAAAATGGTAGATTCAGCGGGTTCAAATCCCCACATTGTTTGTTTTTCAATAAAGCTGGATTCCCAGAAAGCCCCGGTTTCGTCTTCCTGTATGGCGCACTCAAATCCCAGTTCCTTGATAGTTGAGATGATTTTGTCTGAATGGATTACGGGCGCCTCCACACGGATTAGTTGACCGCCATTACCGGGGTCGGAGGTAATGTCTGCATCCGGAAAAATATTTGTAAGCGCCTTTAATACCTGTTCTGCCTCGCGGATATTTGTTTTGAATATTTCGATCATGATAAAACATTTTATGCCAGCCTTCAGGAATAAAGATACGCATTAATTTATAAATGCAACATAGTTGCACTATTGAGTAGAAGCATTAAACCATCAAAACGGATGGCTTAATGCTTCCTTTTTCTCACCTGTTAAAAGCAATTTAATTAATGGAATAATTGACGGGTAACCATTGATAATGCTGTGCATCACCACGTAAATGGCCAATTCCCGGAAAGGAAAGATGAGGCGCTGCAATCCAGTAACCATTTTTAACTGCATTCTCAAAAGCTTTGTTACGCTCATCAGCGGCAGCGGATAAATCGACATCAAAATCGATTGTCACCGAAGGATCGGCGAACTGGACCGCACCGGCATGAATCATATCTCCCCAAAAAACGAGTTTCTGTCCTTTACTCTCCAGTGCGTAGCAGCTATGACCGGGAGTATGACCCGGCGAATTCACCGATGAAATGCCCGGAAAAAGTTGTGTACCCGGATCATACACCTTTACCTTACCTGCCTTTTGATAAGGTATCATAGCGGCTTGCGCGGGATCGAAGAATGGTTGCGCCCTTTTATTGGCGGTTTTCTTATTGGCGGCAGTTAACCAAAACTCAGCTTCCGGCTTGCTGATATATACGGTGGCGTTAGGAAACGCAATTTTATCCCCGTTTACCAGGCCGCCTACGTGGTCTGCGTGAAGATGTGTCAGCAATATTGCACTAATGTCTTCCGGATGAAAACCCGCGGCAACAAGGTTTTTCTTTAATTTTCCCAGGGTTGGCCCCAGGAAGCTGCCGCATCCTGCATCGATGAGTATCAGTTGATTGTTCGCCCTCACGAGGTAAGCTGTGATGGAGGTTTCAACCGTGGTGTCGAGGTAGTTTTGATGAAGCAGATCCATCACTTCACCTTTTTGGTTTTCATGCAGCAATGCGGTGAGGTTCAGCGGAATCGTTCCGTCGGACAATGCGATTACCTGGAAATCGCCCAGCTGCATGGAATAGAACCCCGGCTGGGCCGGTAGTTTATGGGCTGAAGGTTGTGATCTTACAGAAAGTAATCCGTTCAACAGCAGCAATAATACGAATGTCCCTCTCAGGGAAAATAAATGTAGAGATTTCATTTTTATTAAATTATCCTACAAAATTCCCATACTTATTTTCCATGCGGGAAGGCATTTATCACTTTAAAAATGTGATAAATCTGCCATTATTTTCGGTATAAACGGCTTATGGTTTCCCTTGAAACGCCCAGGAAAGAAGCTATAAAGGCTTTTGGTACACGACTATACAAGTCTGGATACTGGTTAACAAAATTCTCAAACCTCTCTTTTGTACTACCCATAATCATTAACTGCAGCCTTTTTTGCAACGCAACATATCCAAGACTTGTTTTTACTGCTACATAATGTTCATATTTCCACATCTCCCGGCCTAATTTCTCCCGGTTTTCAAAACTCAGTCCCAGCAGCTCACAATCTTCTACACATTCAATAGCAGTAGTGGCGGCAGTTTGTTTTAAAAAAGCCTCCCGTTCCGATATCCACCAATTCTCTGCGGCAAACTGATAGGTGAATTCCTTGCCGGTGTCAGCATCCGTAATATAAGACCGCAAACATCCCTTTAGTACAAAATACTCGTGTTTCACCCAATCGCCCTCTCTTACCAGCAACCGGTGTTTTTTGAGCTTTAAAGGAGTAAAATGGGATAAAACATATTCAAACTCTTCATCTGTCAGCTTACAGACCGTTTCTATATGCGCTCTTAATGGATGTACCATAAATCAAAAGTAAAGAATAGCCCTGTTCCCCACCCGGATTTTTTCTATACCCCCAAACCGCCCTGCCAGCGCGCAAGTTCACCCACCCGAAAACTTTTTTTTGCCCGGTGCTTGCGTTTTCCAAAAGCCGGTTGTATATTTGTCTACAATAATAGTAGACTAATAGAATTTACCACCACCAAAGTCTTTGTCCCCACCATACAAAGCAAATCTGATTAGTGTTCTTTATTGAAGTTGTCTCACACAGAGGCGACCTGATCAACCAGTTTAATAAACATTTCAACAATGAATCAGCTATTGTACAACAATAGAAGCAACAGGAATTTTAACGCGGATCCAGTGACATCCGTGTGTTGCTGTTGTTGTTAGACGGCCTTTCCGATTGGCACATCCGATTATTTAAATGACACATAGCGTGGTCATCATGGACGTCTATTGTCCAATTCTTCCAACATCTAATTTCCCTTTGTATGTTTAAATATTTACGAAAGACACTATTGTGTGCTGCTTTGTTGTCCTTTACCAGCAGCGTTTATTCACAGGCGCCTGTGCTGTTGAAAGGAAAAGTGATTGATAATAAAACACAGGAAGCATTACCGGGTGCATCCGTGCGCGTCAAAGGCGGCGCCACCGGCACGCTGGCAGATGCTACCGGAACATACCAGTTAAGCCTGCTGACATTACCGCAAACCATCGTCGTTACATTTATTGGATATCAGTCGCAGGAAGTATTGATTACCAAAAACGATCTGAACAAAATAGTAAAGCTGGAACAACAGCAGGCGCTATCCGAAGTAGTAGTAACGGCAGTGGGTATACGAAGTGCTACGCGGTCACTTGGTTATAGTGTGGGAGAAGTAAAAGCCGCTGCATTGAAAGATAGCCGGGAACCTAACATAGTAGCGGCACTCAGCGGAAAGGTAGCTGGTGTGCAGATCAATAACTCCGGTGGCTCCCCCGGTGGATCATCTACCATAAAAATAAGGGGTAACAGTTCCCTGCTGGGCAATAATGCGCCGTTATTTATTTTAGATGGCGTACCGGTAGATAATTCTATCCAGGATATTCTTCCTGTGTCAAACAGTGTTTCGCTGGCTACACCATCTAACAGGGCCATTGATATCAACAGCGCAGACATTGCCAGTGTAACCGTGCTGAAAGGCCCGGCAGCAGCTGCATTGTATGGCATCAGGGCGTCAAACGGCGCGGTGGTGATCAATACAAAAAGAGGCAGTTCCCTAACAGATAAATCTTTTGGCGTAAGCTATAGCGGATCATTTACGATTGATAAAATAAACCGCCGCATGCAACCACGTCAAACCAGTTTTTCAAATGGCATCGGCGGGCAGTATGTGAAACCAGGCACAACGGGCTCTGATGAAAACTGGGGCGCCTTGCTGGATACCCTTACCTACAGCTCGCAGCCCAGCAACTTTGATAAGAACGGTACCATAGTAGGGAGAAGCTCTCCGCTGTCCAATGGTATACCGGTGAACAGGTACGACAATATCGGGCAGTTTTTCGTTAACGGCTATACGAATGATCATAACATCAGTTTTTATGGCAACACAGGTAATGCCGGTTATTATTTTTCTTATGGAAATCTGAAACAGACAGGCATTATTCCGACAACAGATTTCTTCCGGCATACCTTCCGCTTTAATGGCGACTATACCGTGAACGACCGGCTGAAAGTGTCCGGCGGCCTCAATTACATCAAGGATGGCGCCGGTAACAGGGCGTTGATGGGAGGATTCAATACCAACGTGGTTCGTGCCCTGATCAATTCTCCGGCAAACTTTGACATCACAAATGGTTACTCCAATCCCTGGGAACATCCTGAATCCTATAAGTTGCCGGCTACTACCAACAAGCCTTGGGGCGACAGCCGTTCCTATGCCAATGGTATTGGCTGGGATAATCCATACTGGTCGCTTAACATGAATCCACAAACCGATGAGCTGAACCGCTTCATCACCTTTGCGGAAGCCAGCCTGGATATTACGAGCTGGTTAAAAGCCACTGCCCGTTATGGCATCGATAACTATACTGATGTAAGGAAAGGCGCTTTTAGTCGTGGTACCTCCGGCGTAGCTACCGGCACCATCAATGATGTAAATTATTCCAGGAGGGATAACAACCTGGATGTTTTACTGGTGGCCGACAGGAAGCTGAACAAAGACCTGGATCTTACCGTAGTGGCAGGATACAACTATTATAACTCCTGGAAGAACCAGGTGAATACCCGTGGCGACGGATTAACGATCCCTGGTAATTTTAATATCTCCAATGCATCATCTACCCAAACATTTAATCAAACTATCCGCAGGAAACTGGTAGCCGGATATGCAGATGTAAAGCTGGATTACAGGAAGTGGTTATACCTGGAGCTTACCGGAAGGAACGAATGGACTTCCACGCTGGCCAAAGGAAAGAACGCATTCTTTTATCCTTCTGCCAGTACAAGTTTTATTTTTACAGATGCGCTTCACCTGAATAATACAATCCTGAATTTTGGTAAGATACGTGCTACTTATGCGCAGGTGGGTAATGACGCCGATCCGTATTCCCTTGAAACCTATTATGTGCCTACTACCAGCAGCGGTTGGATACAGAGCGGAATCAGTTTTCCATTCAATGGCAAACAGGGACTCAGTTACAGCGCTACTATCGGCAACCCCGATCTTAAACCGGAACGCATCAGCACCTGGGAAGCCGGACTGGACCTGCATTTCTTCCATGATAAAACACAACTGGAAGGAGTTTATTATTACAACAGCAGTAAAGACCAGATCATACCGGTTACGCTGCCTTACTCTACCGGTGCCGCCTATACGCTTACCAATGCCGGTAATATCGTTAACAAAGGAATTGAAGCCAGCCTGTTGCAGCGCATTGTCAGCGGCAGAAAATTTTCATGGACCGCCACTGCCTTGTTTAACAAAAACATCAGCCGTGTAAACTATATCGCTGATAATATTTCCAGTGTTAGTCTTGGTGGCATATGGATGGAAGCCAGGGGCCAGGCGGGGCAGCCCTATGGCGTGTTTTATGGCACCGATGTAAAACGTAACGCAGCAGGAAAACCCATCATCGACGATAACCCCAACAGTGCCAGCTACGGCTATCCATTGGTGAATACCACGTTCACCAAAATAGGAGATCCAAATCCTGATTTCAATGTGGGGCTGCGTAATGAACTGAGATACGGTTCCTTCAGCTTTTCGTTTTTGCTGGATGGCCGCTTTGGTTTTGACCTGTTCAATGCGCCGCGTTTGCAGATGGTGTTTAACGGCGTAGATGCTTCTACGGCTGCAAGAGGCACTACCACTGTTTTTGACGGCGTTACCGCTTCAAAGGGAGAGCCTAATACCATTAGTGCAGTGTTGTCGCAGGCGTGGTACCGTAATACTTTCAATATACAGGGATTGTATGTGGAGCATGATCTCTACTGGATAAAGCTCAAAGATGTGAATCTTACATATGCTTTACCTGCGCAGTTGCTGAAGCCTGCGCACATATCAGCAGCGAGTGTTACGCTGACGGCCAGGAACTTTTTGCTTTCCACCAATTACACCGGCAGTGATCCGGATCTGGGAAGCCGCAATGGCTTGTCGAACGCCGCGGGTATTGACTTCTGGACAACACCCAACACAAAAAGCTATGGCGTGGCATTGAACGTTTCTTTTTAATCTATTAAGTAATCAGCAAGATGAAAATATATCCATCTAATATCGGACGTTTATTTATTGCAGTGAGTATGTTAGCCGGGCTGGCGTCCTGCTCACTTGAAGGTACCAACGTTAACCCTAACGCCTCTACGGAGGTATCCGTTAGCGCGGTGTTAACCGGTGCAGAAGTAGCGCTCGGCTTTAACCTGGGCGTTAACGCAGGACTGATCGCCAATATCTATATCCAGCAGGCTTCCGGCGCTAACGGTGATGCCGCCTCTTTTGATAACTACGCTTCATCCACCCAGTATTTTAACCAAACCTGGAGAGGGTTTTATGTAGAAGTGCTGGATGAACTGAAGATTGTGAGAACTACTGCCACGCAGCAGCAGTTGCCCTATTACAGCGGTATTGCACGGGTGTTGAGCGTATATACTTATGGTACTTTAACGGATCTTTTCGGAGATGTTCCCTACAAGGAATCATTGTATGGCAACAACATTACCAATCCCGCGTATGATAAGCAGGAGGATATTTATAAGTCGCTGCAGGAGCAGCTGGACTCCGCTATCGCGGAGCTTTCCTTGCCGGCAGCCAGCAACCAGGGGGCATTGCCGGCTACAGATGATGTGATATACGGCGGTAACATTGACCGGTGGAAATCGCTTGCGTATACCCTGAAAGCACGATATGCTATACATCTTACTAAAATAAACAGCACCACTGCTGCACAGGCCGTGTTGAATGCGTTATATGATGGCGCCCGCTACAGGGGAATAGCCGATAACTCAGGAGATGCACTGGTGATATTCGGCGCATCCACTACCAATGCGAATCCTTTCTATCAGCAGAACACCAACAGGCCGGGATGGATAGGACTGGGCGCTTCTTTTGTAAACCTGTTGAATGGAAATGCGGTAACGGATGATCCTACCAAGCCGGAAGGACTGCTGGTAGACCCAAGACGTGCTTATTTTGCCACTCCTTACCCCGTGGGCAGCAATACTTACAGAGGCAGCGCTCCGGGCGTGCCTGGCGCGTTTTCAGTGATTGGCAGTTATTATGGAACAGCCACTTCACCGGTGGTGATCAGCAGTTTCACCGAAGCAAAATTCCTGGAAGCAGAAGCGCGGTGGAGAATAAATCCTGCGGACCCTTTGGCAAAAACAGCCCTGGAAGCAGCAATACGTTCCTCTTTTCAACGGGTAGTAAGCAACAGCACAGACCCTTATGCCACACCGGAGAAGCAACAGGCATATATAACGGCAAAGGCTATATTAAACGGTGACTCCGGCAGTGATCTGAACACGATCATTACCCAAAAATATATTGCCTTGTTCCTGCAACCGGAAGCGTGGTCGGACTACCGCCGGACAGGCTATCCTGCATTGCCGCTGGCTAAGAACGCGACCAGCGTTGCCAATCCAAACGGACAAATACCCAGGAGGATTCCTTATCCGCAGAATGAGCAGACACTGAATAATAATACTCCCGCAGGATCGGGATATCAAACACCTGCCTTGTGGTGGGACAAATAAAACTATCAGCCAACTAAACAATAAGTAATGAAATTTTCAACCTCATCCGGACCCTTTATTTCGTTGATGCTGCTGGGCGTTGCATCAGGCGCCTATGCGCAATACAGCCCGCAGAAAAGTTATGCCGGAAAGCCAGGTACTACGCTTGCACAAACGGTTATTACGCCAACGCCTTTTAATCCTGTTGCACCGGCCGGCGCGCCCAATATTATTTATGTGATGCTGGATGATGTGGGATGGGGCGCCAGCAGTGCGTTTGGCGGGTTAGTGGAAACACCCGTTTTTGATAGCCTGGCTAATAACGGTTTGCGCTATACGAATTTTCACACTACTGCTATTTGCTCGCCCACCCGTGCCTCTTTACTAACGGGCCGCAACCATCATTCTGTGAATGTACCTACAGTGATTGATGCGGCAGTGAACCTGCCAGGTCATAACGGTTACATGCCGTTTGAAAAAGGTACGGTAGCGGAGATATTAAGAGAAGATGGATACAACACATATGCTGTTGGTAAATGGCATGTAACGCCGAGCCCGGATCTTACGCCGGCAGGGCCTTTTAACCGCTGGCCCACAGGCCGCGGGTTTGATGCCTTCTTCGGATTTATGGCCGGAGAAACAGACCAGTATACGCCTGCACTCTGGGAAAATACGGTGAAGGTAGAACCGGATCTGCAGGGAAAGCATCTTACTACCGTGCTGGTGGATAAAGCAATTTCCTATATCGCCGGACAACATTCTGCAGCGCCTGATAAGCCTTTCTTCCTGTACTTTACACCGGGAGCCACACACGGGCCTCACCAGGTAGACAAGTCATGGGTGGATAAATACAAAGGTAAATTTGACGCCGGCTGGGATGTATACCGGGAGCAGGTGTTGGCGCGGCAAAAGGCATTGGGACTGGTACCAAAGGATGCAACGCTGCCACCGCGCAATCCCGGCGTGAAGCCGTGGGAATCGCTTTCCGCCACGGAGAAGAAAGTATTTTCCCGCTTCTTCGAAGTGTATGCAGGATTTCTTTCCCACACGGATTATGAAGTAGGCCGCCTGGTGAATTACCTGCGTGATACCAGGCAGCTGGATAATACGCTGATCGTGCTTATCATTGGCGACAACGGCGCCAGCAAAGAAGGCGGTTTGAGCGGTCATGTGCATGGCATTAATGAGTACATCGATGGTAGTTTGTTTACCGAGAATTACGACCGCAGAATAAAGGATATTGATAGTTTGTATGAGAAGATAGGAAGTCCGGAGTCCGGGCCCAACTACCCGGTGGGCTGGGCGCAGGCGGCGAACACGCCTTTCCGTTATCTCAAGCAGGATGCCAACAGCGAAGGTGGTACCCGTAACCCGCTGGTGATCTTCTATCCAAAGCTGATCAAAAAAGGAGGCATCCGTACGCAGTATTCACATGTAAACAGTGTAACGCCTACGGTGCTGGAAATTGCAGGGTTAAAGGTGCCTAAAATAATTAATGGTTATCCGCAGGATACGCTGGAGGGAATCAGTTTAGCTTATACTATCAACAATGAAAATGCGCGGGGCCGGCATCATGTGCAATACTACGAAATAGCCGGTGGCCGCGCTATCTACAAAGATGGCTGGAAAGCTGCCGTAAGCCATAAACGCGGTACGCCGTTCTCCACAGACAAGTGGGAACTGTATAACCTGAATACAGATTTTAATGAGCAACATGATCTCGCCGCAAGTGATCCGGCAAAGCTGAAAGAGCTGCAAAGTCTTTTTGACAAAGAGGCATGGAAGTATAAAGTGTATCCCTTGCTGGGAGATACTACCCGTCTTACCCCTGCTATCCTTACCCATGGTCCGCTGGATAGCCGCGCCAGCGCTATATTGTATCCGGGGATTACACAAGTGCCTTCGCGTTCCGCGCCGTTTCTTTCAGAGCAGTCGTTTATCATCAAAGCAGATGTGGAGCTGAGTGATGCAAAGAATGAAGGTGTGTTATTAAGCACAGGCGGGCGTTTTTCAGGGTTTACTTTTTTTGTACAACAAGGGAAACTGAAAGCTGTGCATAACAATAACGGTCGGTTAACGGATCTTACTTCGGGTAAAGATCTCCCATTGGGAAAAGCCATACTCCGCTATGAATTGAAATACACACCGGCTTCACAACTCACAGACCCGGCAGGTACAGAGTCATTATATATCAATGATGAAAAGGTAGCGGAGCGCACCATCAGTAAAGCCGATGCTACTATTTCCCCTTATGACGAAGGGCTGGATGTGGGAAGGGATCAGGGTTCTGCGGTATCGCCATTGTATAAATCGCCTTACAATTTTACCGGTAAACTTAACCATATCGAAATTATACATCCTTCACTTTAAATGCATTATTATGACGTTAGCAGATCTTGTTTTATTAACAAAAAAAATTGCCATCGGCATATTGATATTCCTGATACCGCTGGTGATTATCGCCGGCAGTATCTGGCTGATACACTTTTTATTTAATCAACATCACTGATCACATAAAAAAGATAAGTATGACAACAACAGCAAAAACGCAGACGCAGGTGATCCTGAAGGACTCCCTGATTAGTTTACTGCTATATGTATTGCCGATAGGGCTCATGTTTCTGTCGTTTTATATCAGTGGCAGCAAACCGTGGCTGAATGCCACTTCTGAGCATCTTTCCTTCCGCGCGCCGGCATTCCTGGAGGCCGTATTTAATAACCTCAAAACGTGGGGATTACCGGCTATTATGCTGGTAGTGGGGATTGTGGAATTTTCTGTAGGATTGTATGAAAATAAGTGGACGAAGAATGAACGCACACTGGATATTGTATGTTTTATACTTCCGAAAATTGTGCTGCGTCCGATGATTGCTTATTTCGGGTTGAAGTTATTGCCTTTTGTTTTACCTGATGCGAAGAATGCATTTGCCTGGGTGCCGTTCTGGTGGGGCATTGCCATCATGGCTGTCGCTGATGATCTAACGCAGTACTGGTATCACCGGCTGCATCATCAATTACCCCTGTTATGGCGTTTTCACCGTACGCACCATTCCGCGCCTTATATGGGCATGGCGATGACGAGCAGGCAGAATATTATTTACACCGCCTTCTTTTCTCAGATCTACCTGACAGTAACGCTTACTTATCTGGGTCTTGGTTACCCGGCGCTTTTTGTAGGCGGCATAAAATCACTGATTACTACTGCGGCGCATTCCAGCATTAAATGGGATAAGCCATTTTATACCATCCGGTGGCTGAACCCGGTAGCATGGGTGATGGAGCGTTTAATTTCAACGCCCGCCACGCATCATGCACACCATGCAGATACTACAGATGATGGTGTGGGATACTACAAAGGTAACTTTGGGAATATGTTTTTTATCTGGGATATTATTTTTGGTACAGGCATCATCACCCGTCAGTATCCAAGTGCTTATGGATTGAAACATTATAAGGAAGAAGAATGGTATGCGCAGTTGTTATGGCCTATTTTTAAATCGAAGAAAGAGGGCAGTGAGCTGGCGCATAACGGACCAGTGGTTGGAGATGAAGTAACAGAAGAACCGGTGCCGGTGGTGGCGCCGCCAGTGGCGGCGATTGTACATGCTGAGGCAGTATAATGTATTGTATATAAAAAGAAACCGCTGTAAACATTTGTTTGCAGCGGTTTCTTTTTGCTACTTCAATAATTCATCGAGTTTATCCAACCCTTCGCCTCTTAAATTGCTGGCGATAATTTTTCCTTCCGGATCAATCAGGTAATTCTGCGGAATAAACCTGACGGCGTATTTTTTAGCGCCTTCTGCATTTTGCGGATCGAGTGAAGAGATCTGTTTCCAGGGAAGATTGTCTTCTTTGATGGCCTTTATCCAGTCGGCCCTGGACTTGTCCAGTGAAACGCCGAGTATAGTAAAGTTCCTGTCTTTATACTTATTATAGGCATTGAGTACATGCGGGTTCTCCGCCCTGCATGGCATGCACCAGCTGGCCCAGAAATCGATCAGTACATATTTGCCACGGAAATCTTTCAGGGAAACGGCGATGCCGGCGGTGTCCTTTTCTGTGAAGTCGGGTGCGGGTTTTCCCGGCAGCAACAGTTTGGCCTGTTCCACTCTTTGAGTAAATGCCACTCCGGCTGTGCTGTTTTTCAGTGCGGGCGATAAATTATTGAACAGGGCTTCTTTCTGCATCATGTCTGCCGCTCCGCCGATATCGTTCAATACAAGATCCAGACTGATCTGTGAAGCAGGGTGCTTTGCCACGAATTCGCGGTAAACATCCTGCCGGCGTTGGGCGATGGCTGCATAGCTGTTTAATGCAGTATCTGCCTGACGCGCAGAAGCCTTGCTGAGTGCCTGTTCCAGCCGGCTATATTCTTCATTGAGCGGAGTGCCGCCTATACGCAGTTGCCTGCTGGTATCTGCATTGGTAACGGTGATATTTCCTGCTTCAAGGTAGAAATAAGCGCCTGTAAAAGTGGGTCTTGTTCCTGACGAAGGAGTAATAATGGAAATAACTGATTTTACCGGTTCAGCTATATTGCCTGTTAAGGTGAAGCGGCCATCGGTGATTTTTGCGGAATCATGGATGCGTTTACCATCCAGCTGGTAGTAAACATGCGCCCATGTTTGGTTGTCTGCCTTGCGCAGGCTGCCGTTAATGGTAAACGGCTGCCCGGCATGGGCTGCACCGGCCGTGAGGACCAGGAGCAGGAAGAGGAGGTTGGTTTTGACTTTTCTCATTTTTATAAATTTTTTAGATAGATGTTTATCGTTCGCGGTAGGCGATGCAGGAAATTTTACCCGTTCCTGCATATGATTTATACAGTTGTAACGGTGCATTGATGTCAGGAACGTTATAGATATCCAGTATGCCGGAGTTCTCCGGTTGGCCCTGGATATAAGTACCCACCAGTAGCTTTTTACTCAGCCCGATGTAGTAAGCGGCGTTGGAAGCGCTGGCGTATGTGGAGGCAAATGGCTGGAATTTCAGGAGTGAAATTTTCCTGTTACCATAATCATGCATCAGGATACTGCGTTTGGTGGCGTGATCATATTCATACACCTTACCGCCTACATTGTAAAACAGGTAGCCAAGATCGGGATTCACTGCAAAGTTTTCGGCATCGGCAATACCGTCGCCGGTGATTTCTGCAAAATAGTTCTGTTTACCGGGCACTGTAAACCTTGCCAGGTAACGTTTACCGGTCGTACTGTTTTTCAGCACAGCAAATACTTCGCCGCTGTTGAATGGAGCAAAGGCGCTGTAGAGCAGGTCCATGCCGGTGCTGAAATTAAAGAGGTCTCCTGCGGGAAGTGTGAGACAGGTAGTACCTGATCCGGGATAGCGCAGAAACGTTTTGGTATCTTCATTGAAGATGATCGACTGGCCTGACGTGTTTTGAGCGGTCCAGCGCGATGGTTTGAAAAGCGCGGAACCTCCGTCCTGGGTATTCACCGGGTTGGTAATGGAGCTGTAACCGATTCCATAAATATTGTTATTGACATAAAGCAAACCACCATACATCCGGAGGGAAATGTCGGCGCCTGTCCAGTCGGTAACAGGCTCCGCCGCCTGCATAAAATTCTTCAGGTCGTAAGCGGGTACATAATCCAGGGAGTCCAGTCCGAGAAGCACGGCATTTTTGCTGGTGGCTACAAATATGCCGAGAGATCCGTTGGTAGGGCCTCCGAGCTGTGAAAACTGGGTGGCTATAAAAGCAGGCGTGCCTGTTGTTTTGTAAGCAGAGCGTACTTCTTTGAGGATATCGCGGTATAATGTATCGGTGTTACCACTGTGTGAAATCATATCCAGGCGGCTGTTACCATTTTCCATATCGCACAGCATCATCCATCCTTCATAGGAGGGGGCGCCTACATTCAGTGTAAAATAGCTGTCGGTGAATACGCCGGTCTTTTTGTCGGTAACGCGATAGTACATTGCGTAGAGGCCGTAGTCAAGCGTGATCACGGTATCAAGGTTCCTCGAGGTGGAAATGATGGTGGGCGCCATGGTGTATCCTACCAGGTGATCCGCCACCCAGTTATAGGTATAGTTGGCAGTATCCTCGTGATCATCTTTTGAAAACTTCAATACCGGTTTAATCTGCAAACGTGTGCCGTAATCCAACAGATAAGCGGAGTCTACTCCCTGTATAGTGATACTGTTGATGGGTGTATAGGTGTAGTTGCCCTTATCCTTCATACATGCCGACAATAGCAGTGCAAAGATGAAAGAGATCAATATTGGTTTGTAATGATGAGTGTTCATATTTGTTGATGAATAAGATGAAAGAATATTATTGAACAGCGGACCCCATTTTCATTTCGGTTCCATCTTCTTCTGTAATTGTTTTACCTGCGTTCTTCTGGTTGTTTAAATAGATTTGGAACTGCCTGGAGTAGTTGGTGAGCTGTGTGGTGGAGTACAGTGTACCCGTGTAAAATTTCGCCAGCAAGAGCGACTGGTTGGCAACGAGCAGTTCCAGTTTTTTGCGTGAATAAGCGCCCAGCGCGCTGGTGTTGTTATCCCAGAGATCAGGTTTGGGAAGGATATCCTGTATGATAATTTCCAGGTTGGTGGCAGATATAACGTCTGTCGCTGCAGCATTGAACACGCTCATGTTTGTTTGAAAATTGTTGTTGGGACTGAGCTTCAGAAACAGCGACACTGTTTTTTCGCGCAGGTCTGCCGGCCGCAGGATCTTAACAGGCACCAGTTTCTGGTTGGCATTGGCAGGAATAAATAAACTATCGTTAACGGGTAAACGATAATGTTTATCCGCTACAGCGGTGCTGGATTGATCTGCTGTCATATTGAACAACCGGTTATCCGGGGTGACTTTCCCCAGCAGGTTTACATAAAACCCGGCGCTGTCTTCTGTTCTGTTTCCCCGGAAGGCAAAATTGATCATGATAGTATCATAGTTGGTGCCGAAGCGGGAATAGGAAAAAAAGACATTGCTTTCTTCTGTGTAATGCAGCAGTTCACTTTTGGCGCATCCGGTTACGAGAGCGGTGAGCAAGAGGAAGTATATTGGAAAAATCTTCATGTTATTTGCATTGATACATTTAAGAATAAAGGCTTCTTATCTGAAAGTGGTTTCGGATAGCGGAAGCGGCACTACGTATTTTGCCGGCGTCATGGCAATGGTGGCATTGGCGGAAGAGCCGCTGTTGATGGCCGGAAGATTGATGCGTTTGTAATAGTAGAACAGCTGCCCTTCTCCCCAGAACTCTTTCTGATATTCTTTAGTAAGCTGGTTCCTCTTATCGCCATTGATGGTAACGGGAGGCAGGCCCCTGTTGTAGCGTACGGTATTCAATAGGGTGGAGGCCCTGCTGTCGTCGGTTTCTCCTTCTATAGCGATGTAGTACAGTTCTGTGAGCCTCACTAAAGGTTGCAGTTTCCGGTAGAGCAGGTTTTTGTTTTGTATATCTGCATATTTGAAGAAGGTTTTGTCTGTCCGTACGGAAGTTCTGTCTACATCAAAGTTGATCCGGTACCGGTAATCGTTGTTATAATCTTCATAAATGGCGGTAAGCCGCTGCGGCAGCGGCGCCAGCAGGCTGGTGTTAAGACTCGCAGCGAACCAGCTGGTTTGAGTGGCATACATATCTGCATTTTCCAGTCCGAAAATAACTTCGGAAGAAAAGATCCGGTCCGGGTTCACAATGCCGGGAGCGGAGAGGGAAGAAGGACTCCAGGGAAACCAGGGAGTGGCTTCATTGATCACGGCTGTTGCTGTGGCGGCAGCGCCTGTGTTATCGCGCCTGTAGAGCAGCACTCTTGCCTGCAGGGTTTTCACGGCATAATAATTCATGCGGCGGTTGCGCAGACTGAAGAATTTATCTGCCATAGCATCCGGTGCCTTTATACCAGCCGTGCGTACCGGGTCTTTTTCCAGCAGGGTGGCTGCTGTCGATAGATCAGCCAGCACATTTGTGATAACGGTATTAGCGGGCAATAACGCCTCTATTTTTGATTCCGGTGTAACGGGATAGGGAATAGACGTTTTAGTGGAGTCGGTGGTATATACCGGTCCGAAAAGCCGCAATAAATCGAAGGCCACAAACGCCCTTAGACCGTATGCTTCTCCCAGCAGCAGATTTTTTTCTTCCGCGCTCAATACATTGTTGGTGCTATCTACATTGTGAATAAAGAGATTGATATTCAGGATAGCGGTGTAGGCATTGTTCCAGATAGCGGTGGTATGCGACATCGCAGTGGCATCTGTGTATTTGTACCCAAACGTTGTATAAAAAGGGTGGGAGGTGGCCGCGCAGTTATAATACTGGGCCAGCACATCGAGGGTGGTAGCGGTAAGCTCACGGCCATACACCGCGGGTTTGGCCAGGTTCAGATAGATGCCGTTGATCACATTACGGATAGATGTTTGGCTGCCGTATACCTGGTTTTCCAGGAACTTGTCTTCCGGCTGTACATCCAGGTATTTACTGCAGGATACCATTGAAAGAAAGAGAATGGTAAGCAGCAGGAGCGGAAAGATGCGTTTTATCGGTTGCATAAAAAATATATTTAGAAGAAGATGTTTAAACTGAAAGAAACCGCATTGCTGAAAGGATAATCGATTCCTCTTTCAGATTTTATATTCGACAGGCGGAAGATATCGTTCATGTAGGCGTTTACCCTGATGGTTTGCAGTTTCAGACGCCGCACCCACGGATATTGTACGGAGCGGAACTCGTAGCCCGCATTGATAGATTCGCCCGTGAGATAATTTTCTTTCTGGATAAAGCGGGACGACATCGGCGTTACATCGGTAAGACTGATCCCTTTGAACAGTGCGTCGTCGCCGGGTTGTTTCCAGCGTAGCTCCAGCGCTCTTTTATCCTGGTTGTACTGCAGTTGGTCGAAGCTGATGTTTTCCACTTTGTTGTACAGGGCGGAGTTGAAAATATAAGCGCCAATGCTGTAACGGAGATTGATACCAAACAGGAATCCTTTGATATTAAGATTGGAGCTTATCACGCCTTCCACCTGTGGCCTGCCGTTGCCGATAGGAACGATGTCGGCAGGATCGTATACCAGTGTTTTTTCCCCGTTTGTTTTTCTGAATACTTCTTTACCGGAAGCGGGATCAATACCGAGTGATTTTACCGCCCAGAGTTCATCGGGGCTGTAACCATCGAGATAGCGCTGCAGGGAGTTGGATTTCTGCGCTTCATCATTCAGGTTTTTGAGAATGTTGGAGAATCCTTCATACCTGCTTTTGTACAGACTCCCGGTGTAGCCGAGTGTCCACAGTATATTTTTCCGTGGCAGATAGATGGGTGCATACCGTACAATAGCTTCCACCCCGCGGGTACGGAGGTTTCCTACGTTCAGCACATAGGTAGATACGCCGGAAGATGCAGGCAACGAGCCGTTGGTGATCAATGGTTTTGACAACTTCTCATAAGCGTTGAAAGTAGCGGTGAAGCGGTTATCAAAGAGGGAAGCATCTATACCAACGCTGGTGCTTTGTGTTTTCTGCCACTCCAGCAACGGATTGCCGAGTTGGGTGAGATAAAGCCCCTGTCCGTAGATGTTCAGGTTATTTTCATACCCGTAAACCGAGGTGGAGGCGTAGCTGCCTAGCGCCTGGTTGCCCGTGGTACCTATATTCCCCCTGATCCGGAGCATGGTTAGCCATTGTATGTCTGACATAAAATATTCGCTGCTGATGTTCCAGCCCACACCGATCGACCAGAAGGGAGAGTATTTATTTTCGGCGCCGAAAGAAGTGGAGCCGTCTATCCTGAAATTTGCATCTATAAAATAGCGGTTGTCGTATGCGTAGTTAACGCTGCCAAGTGCGTTAACCCTTCTTACAGTTGTTTTCTGGTATATGGGTTTGGTATCCGGCAGAAAGCCATAGGCAAAGGCGGGATTGGGATTTACACCTTCCGGAAAACCAGTGGCGGTGTAAGCGGAATAGGTTTGACTTTGTTCCTGCATTTCTGTCCGGGCGTTCCCGGTGAGACTATGCACATCGTTGAATACTTTCCTGTAGGTAAGCATCAGGTTGGCCTGGTAGCTCATGTTATCTGTACGGGAATCGGTGTAACGGCCTTTCCGGTATGTATCCACCGTGTCGAACATGGTATTGGCGGCAGGAATAAAAAGCGTGCCTTTGGTACTTCCTTTTTGTACCTGTAAGCCACCGGACAGCCGGAAGCTCCGCGTGAAATCGTATATGAAGTTCAGGTTGTTCTGGAGTATGAGGGTGTTGGTATTGTTTTTTGAATTGAGCGTGGCATTGTACAGCGGGTTGCCTACTTTAACGGTATCAGGAATAAAGGAGTTGGTGTTAACCAGGTATGTTTCCAGGTACCGGTCTGTATTCAGGCTGCCGTCGTCTCTTTTTTTCCGGTAGTAGGGATTGATGTTTACAAAATCATTGAATGAGCCGTAGGGCGATTCGTTGGAGTTGGTACCGTTTACATACAGCTGGTTGGTGATGTTCAGTTTTTTCTTACGATAGGCAAGATCCACGGTAGCGCCCCAGGTGGTTCTGTCGGAGCCGATCATAACGCCGTTCAGTCCGCGGTAGTTCAATCCTATGCCATATTGAAATTCCTGGCTGCCACCGCTCACGCGCAGCGAGTGTCCGTTGGTGAAGCTGTTTCTCAGCGGAACATTGAGCCAGTAGCTGTTAACTCCGCTGCGTACGGCTGCCAGGCGTTGATTATAGAGGTTGTCGTTGGTGATGCCGGAAAAGCCAAACTCTTTTTTATACAATCCTGCCAGTCGTTGAAATTCCAGGTTTTCTTCTGCATTCATCATATTGTAATCGCGGAGGTCCGGTATTTCCCAGCGGAGGTCGGCGGTGTAGGATACATTGAGTTCTCCCGGTTTGGGTTGTATGGTTTCCACGATCACCACGCCATTAGCGGCTCTGGAGCCATACAGCGCGGTAGACGCGGCATCTTTGAGCAGGGTAATGGAGGCCACCCGGTTGATGTCGAGATCCACGATCTGGCTCAGGGTTGTTTCCATTCCATTCAGGATAAACAGCGGTTGGTTAGGATCATTGGAAAACTGGTCCCTTACTGTGCTGGAGGAAAGACTTGTTTTGCCGCGCACTTCTATGTTGGGCAGCTGGTTGGGATTGGAACCCTGGATATTATTGGTGGTAACGATAAAGGAGGGGTCCAGTGTTTTTAAGCTCTGGACAACGTTGAGGTTCCCTACCCGGCGCAGGTCCTTGCCGCTGAAAGAGGCCACCGCCCCGGAGAAGGTAAGTTTGTTCCTGTCGAACATCCCGGTGCGCACCACTACGTCCTGTATTTCCACGGCGGACCTTTCCAGTTGTATGGTACGGATTCCTTCCTTCCAGGGTTTCAGTTCCAGTGATTTGAAGCCGACAAAGGTGATGAGGATAGCAGTCTTTTCGTCCGGCACGCGGATCTGGAAAGTACCATCAGCCAGGGTGGATGTACCCAGGCGGGTTCCTTTCACAATTACGCTGGCGCCGGGCAATGGCTGGCCGTTTGCATCGAAAACCCGGCCCCGCAGCACGATGGATTGCGCCTGTTCGTCCGTACTGCCGGATGGTTTGTAGGGACTGATTACAATGGTATTGCGGTCGCGGATGGAATAGGTGAGTGGTAAGCCTTTCAGGCATTGCGTGAGTACTTCTTTCACCGGCGCATTTTTTACATGCAGGTCAAACCGCTTCTCGTCCGGCAACATATCATTGTTGTAGATGAATACATAACCCGTTTGTTTCCGGACTTCTTTAAATACTTCTGCCAGCGTGGTGCTGTTTTTTGAGATCGTAATTTGTGAGAAGCCCGTTGCTGCTACCTGCAGGCAGGTCATCAACAGAAAAATAGCTTTAAACTTCATGGTTGATAATGGTTTGGTCTTTGTCCTGCTGCCATAGTGCAGGAAATGATGATAAAGCCACAAATGTTTCATTTGTGTAGATTCTGGTTTAATCGCGTTATTGAATGATGGGCATCATTTGCTTTGTCTGCAGTGCATAGCAAACTTCGCCCGGATGCGTGGTGGTGCGCATGGTGACTCTAAAAACGACAGTCGGTATAAAAAATCAGTATACTTTAATTTTATTTCCTTCTTCCCTGAATTTCACGGCGCCGGTGGCCGACAATAATGACAATACATCGCTTATCTGTGACGAGCGGGATATTACCGCGCTGAATTTCAGATTGAGCATGGCGGGATCCGCCTCAAAATCCACATTATACCATCTCGACAGGAGGCGTAAAACCACGGTCAGGCGTTCTTCTTCAAAATCGAAATAGCCATTTTTCCAGGCTATTACCTTTGAAGTTTCTACCTGTCGTACGGGGATAGTGGTGATGGCGCCGTTATGGGTAGTTACCGCCTGTTGGTCGGGCGCCAGTATCACGCCGGCGTTGCCGCTTTGTGCGGACACCCTCACTTTTCCTGTAATTAATGTGGTGCTGGTGGCTCCTTCTTCTTCGTATGCGTTGATATTAAAATGCGTGCCGAGTACTGTTACCTGCTGATGTGCGGATACTACCACAAAGGGCATGTTTTCCGCGGCGCCTGCATTAAAGGGGCTTACTTCCAGGTATACTTCTCCCGTAATTTCTATCCTTCTTTCCTTACCGGTAAATGCGGTAGGATACCTGACCGATGAAGCCGCATTGAGCCATGCCTTTGTACCATCTGGTAATGTTACCTGGAACTGTCCGCCGCGCGGGGTGCGTAATACATTGTAGCTTACGCCTGGGGTACTGCTTTGCACCTCGTATTTCAGCTGGCTGCCCTGCTGGTGGATGGAAGTACCGCCCTGTTGCAGCTGCTGTTTGCCGGAGCTGTCGAGCGCAATACTGGAGCCATCGGCCAGTATGAGAATGGCTTTGTTAGCGCCGGGTTTAGCGGTGCTGATATAGCCTGCTGCCGGCGCTGGTACTTTGGATGGTGGTTGCAGCCAATAGTAAGCACCTGTTCCGATGAGCAGCAAAATGGCTGCTGCCGCGGCATAGCGTGGCCACGGGCTTATTTTTTTCATTGGCTGGTTCTGTGCTTTTATATAAGCAAAGATCTCTTCCCTGAGGGCTATGTCTTCGGTTACTTCAATGGGTGTTCCGAGTGCATCGTCCACTACTTTTTCCAGGACGGGCAGGTGTTGCCTGCTCCTGATCATGGCGAACAGTAGTTCCTTCTCCGTTGCTGTGATGGAGTTGGTGAGGTATTTATCCATTAATGACTGGAATTCCCCGGATGCGTGCATACACGATTACATTTTAAGACATCAGAAAATAGCACCTTTACTATAAAGACCAAAAAAAAGGGTGATAGGTGCAGTTGAGGGAAAACTTTTTTTATTTTCCTAATTTTTCCAGCAGCCAGATGAGGAGCAATGCGTTGCCACCCTGTTTCCGGACATATTCCCGGATGGTGTTCAGCGCCCGCACCATATGGCTTTTCACGGTAGCTGGCGCGATATTCAGCTCGCGTGCAATTTGCGGATGCGTTAAACCCTGTTCCCGGCTTAAACGGAAAATAAGCGACTGTTGTGGTGGCAACTGTGCAATGGCATCCTGGATGAGGGAGGCGGTTTGTTTGTATTCCAGTAAAGAGTCGGGGGTGAGATAGTTTTCCGGAACGGTGTCTTCCACCTGGTGAACATCCACAAAGGACGCCTGCTGATGAAGGATGTTGACAATCGTATTACGGGCCACAATAAACAACCAGGCGTCGAAATTGTCGACTTCCGGCAGTTTGTGTCTTTTTTCCCATAGTTTGATGAACACTGTTTGCACTGCATCCTTCGCTTCTCCGGGTGTTTTGAGGAAGCTGAGGGCCACCTGGTAGACCTGGTTCCAGTGACTGTTAAATACCTGCCTGTAGGCAGTTTCATCTCCCGCTGCTATCTGTAAAAGAAGCGCCTTCTCGTTATATGTTTGGTTGATTGGCAATTGCTTTCCGTATTCAATATTCCACTTCTGCTGCAAACTATAATAAAATATTTAAAAAAGGGAAGCAATATTCGTAAGATAATAATTTGTTATATAAAAAGAGGATATCTCTTTTAACGGAGATATCCTCTTTTACATAAGATGGGTGTTCTTATAAACGGAACGCATTAACGTTTCCTGAAAAATCTGCCACATACAGCATGCCGTTATACACAGCCATATCCGCCAACACTGGCGCGCCGGTATTGAAGCGGCTGATCAGTGTCCCGGTGGCCAGGTCTATCACATATACATACCCGTCAGACGCGCCTGCAATGAGGCGGTTGCCGGCCAGTAAGGGCGTGGATTCGATAGTGGCTGAACGCGGGGAGGAATAAGGCGCAGAGTAAAACAGGGCTTCGCCTGGTACAAAACGCCACTGCTCTTTTTTTGTTTTTTTATCGAAGGCCAGCATACCACCGGAAGCCGTACAGGTGATAATATACCCGTTAGTGACCAGTGGTGCCGTCATAGTTTTCAGTTCTTCCGTAACGGGGATGCTGTCTGTAGTTTTCCCGGTAGCGGGGTCCAGGATGTGAAGTTTATTGATACCGTGTACATACAATAAGTTATCAAAGAAAGCGGGTGTGCCGCTGCGAAAGCGGATCCCTTCATCGCTGCGTTTCCATTGCAATTTCCCGGTGGCGGCGTTGTGGGCAAACAAGTGGTTCCAGTTAGAAGAAGTGATGAGCTGCCCGTTGTGGATAGCCATTGCCGCGGGAGTGCCTTCCCCGCCGGTCCAGTCGTGGTTCGTCCATTTCACCTGCCCGGTGCGGATATCCAGGGCCTGTAAATAATTGCCTGCGCCGGTAAAGTAAACGCCATCGTGGATAGCGCCGGCCGAATTATAGGCAGGCAGGTTTTTCAGATCGCCGGTGTGTTTCCATTTCAGTTTACCGGTAGCGACATCGAGGGCGTAGGTAACGCCTTCTGCATCGGTAGCCAGCAACAGGCCGTTGTGGTAGCTGATGCTGTGTTTAATGGAGTTACCGGTGGGGAATTGCCACAACTGTTTGCCGGTTTGTGCATCCAGCGCGGTGATGCTGCTATGGTGATTACCTTCATCATCAATAGTGCCTGTGAATATTTTGCCTGCGGCGCATATGGGAGATGATTTCCAGATATTACCTCCCACGTTTGCGGTCCAGTTTAAATGCAGTGATCCGGCGGTGGATATACCGGTAACGCCTGTACGTTGTATGTTCTGTAATACTTCCGGCCAATCGGCGGCGTTCGTACTGGTTTTTACAGGCGTATTTTTTACCAGCGTAAATGTATCCCTGCGGAACAGTACCCTACCGGTACCTAATGTAGCTTCTAACGTTGAGGTATATACGCTATTTAACCATGCAGCGGGAATGGAAGTAGTAGCAAACCAGTTCCAGTCGGTGCGCGGTTGCAGCGATACCTGCTTCACGAGGTTCCCTTTTTTATCGAATAAGCTGAACAGTACTTTATTTACCGGGGAAGCAGTGTGATAGGCGTTTGCGCTGATCACCATTTTATCCTGGTCAAATGCAATGCCTGCTGCCGACGGCGACACGGATACCAGTTGATCGTGCACATAGGTATAACGCCGTTGCACAAACGAAAGCCCGTTTTTATCCACACCGATTATATCGAAGTTGGAAGCGGAGTTGTCGATACCGCCGTCGGGAGGCGGTGCTGCACAGAGGGAGCGGATGCCGGTGTTGCCGTGGGTACGCGCAAAGTTGATATGCCAGTGGCCATAGATCCAGGCTTTGAGGTGATGTTCATTGAGGTTGATGCTATCGTTTTTTGAACGGATGGTAAACAACGTATCGTAAGTGAGCAGGTCGTGATTGAATATGATCACGGGCTTTTCAGGCGCCGTGTTGGCAAGATCATTTTTCAGCCATTGCACTACATCATCTACTGTATAGGAAGGTTGATAATCGCCGTTGCGCATGGGCGTTACAATGAAGTGCGCAGGGCCGGCATCAAATGAGTAGAACATCGGGCCAAACAGGGACTCGTACAATGCTTCACCGTACGGACCCTTTACCAGGTCGTGGTTGCCGATGCAGTAATATACGGGTACTCCCATTGTGCGGGTATTGATGTATTGCGCGTGGAATGCCATACCTTTTTCGTAGCAGATATCGCCGGTATGGATCATGAAATCAGCGTTTTCATTGTGTGCATATTCTTTTGCATCGGTGATCCAGTTGTTGAACTGGTAGGTTTCTGTATCGGTGAGCCGAACAAACTTTGCGGCGGCTGCTGTGGCTTTAATCACGGCCTGCACGCCAAAGTCGTAGGTGGACAGGGTACTATCGGTATGTATATAGAATGCTTTGGTGAACCGGTATCCGGCGGGTGTGGTGATAAATATAAATCTTGTTTTCGTGTGGCCGGGGAGGTGATAGTTACCATTGGCATCGGTGGTGGTTACGTGCAGTCCGTCGGACACGCGTACGCCTGCGAGTCCTTTTTCCGCGTTGTTTGGTTTGCCGTCGGCATTGTTGTCTGTAAATACCTGCCCTGAGAATCCCTGTGCCATCAGTGTTTGCAGGCTGCAGGCGATGAGGAGGGTTAAGAGTAATTTTTTCATGAATGGGTTTATTTTATAAGCATGATTGCGGTATTAAAAAAGGATTACCACGATCCATGTTTTTGCAGTGAGTCATTCCCCGCAAAAACATGGATCGTGGTAATCCTGCTCATCACTGTTCATCCGGTTTACCAGCCGAATATCTGTTTCAGTTTATCATTCAGTATCGTCTGTTGTTTTGGTATAGGACGATAGTAAAACTGGGGCTCTTTAAAAGTACGGCCGGCGCGGTCGGCAGTAAATTTGATATGACCATTGGTGCCGTTGTCGAGGTAGAAATTATTTTCCCCGTTTTTATCCGTGAGATAGAAACGTGACAATTTTGCCCTCACATCAGCGGGTAACCCGGCGATAGAAGAAGTATCTGTGGTGTTTGGCAGTATAGCGATGTCAGCTACGTTGTCGCCACTCATATCAATGCCGCCGAGTGCGGGAACATACATGCCCTGTGGCGCTTCCTGTAAACGCGCGCCTGCTCTCCAACGATTGATATCTTTGAGACGCAGCCCTTCGCAGGCCAGTTCTACTCTTCTTTCACGACGTATTTCCAGCAGTACGCCTTTATTGGCGCCGCTTACCTGGTAGGCTGCATTCAGCACCGGGTCCACATTTCCATTGGCGGTAACAAGGTTGAGGTCTGGCATTTGCACCCTGCGGCGCAGCAGGTTCACGGATACGTCAAGATCGGCCTGTGTGAGGCTACCCAGTTCTGCTTTTGCTTCAGCGAAGTTGAGCAGTACTTCGGCGTAACGGTATACGGGTAATGCGGTGTAGTTAGTTTCCCAGCCCTGGCGTTGTTTCGGATCGCGTGGATAAAACTTCAGCTGATCGTAAGCGCCGAGGTTAGGCTTTGCGATGTAGAGGTTATTATCCTGGGTGGTGGAAAAGCCGGGATAGGCCACTGTTTCGGCCAGGCGCGGATCGCGGTTTTTGAAGGTAGCGGTGAAGCCCATTTTATCATAGCCCGGCTGTGAAGTGAACGGCGTGCCGTCTTTCATCAGGTAGCTGTATACAAGGCTCTGGCTGAGCGACCAGGTCCATCCGAGTACGGTATGCGTGTTGTTGCCTTTACCAAGACTCTGTGGATAATCTCTCCATTGGATAATTTCTTTGTTGCCGTTTAAGGAAAGACTGGAAAACAAAGCGCGGTAATCTTCCCCGCCTTTGCCGTTATTGTAGATCATATATCGGTTACTGCTTATTACCTGTTGCGCTGCTGATACGGCCTTCTGGAGGAAAGATTCAGCGGTGCCGGCAAGCTTTACTTCGTCGTGATATTTTCTGAATGTTCCTTCGAAAAGGCAGAAGCGGGACATGAGCGCCAGGGCAGCGTATTTATTTACGCGGGTACCGTTGTCTTTATCATCTACCTTAATATTATCCACAGCAAACTGCAGGTCGGCAAGCACAGAGTCGGCCACTGCGGACCGTGGATCACGGCCTTTGTACAGATCGGGGTCCACATCTGTTAATGCGTGGCCGTACCAGGGCACATCAGAATAGGTGGCTATCTTTTCAAAATAAAATCTCGCACGGAAGTAGCGGGCAATGCCTATGTAGTGATTAATGTCGGCAGCATCACCTTTTGCTTTACCGGCGTTATCCAGCAGGAAGTTGATATCGCGCAGTACATCCCAGTCGTTCCATCCGCCAACGGTGTTTTCATCGAGGGTGTTGTGCACCAGTTTGTCCATTTCGCTGCCGGTGTTGCCGGAAACGTTATCAGAGTTATTGTCATCATACGGCGCTGAGAGGTTATCGTCGTATAAGCCGTTGATGTAGGTGTTCAGATCCTGTGGTGAGTTGAAGTATGCTTCCGGTGAGATCTCCGTTTGCGGGTTGCGTTGCAGGAAGTCCTTGTTACAGGAAGCTGCTGCACAGCCCAGTATGATGAGTGATAAATAAAGCCTTTTATTTTTCATGTTCCGATGTTTGAATTAATTAAAAGTTCAGGTTTAATCCGAACGAGTATGTTTTCTGGTAAGGATATACAGAACCGTCCAGTCCTTCAGGATCGATATTCGCTTTCAGGTGGGAGATGGTAAAGATATTTTCCGCACTGAAATAAACACGGAAGCGGAGAATCTTGTATTTCTCTGTGATGGACTTTGGAATGGTATAGCCGATAGAAACATTTTTGAGACGGGTATACGCTGCATTTTGCAGGTACCTGGTTTGCGGTGCGCCCAGCTCGGTGGCATCTTCCGCGATATATGATTTCAGGCGCGGGAAGTAACCATTGGGTGTTTCGGGAGTCCAGCGATCGAGATTGTGTACCTGTACGTTTGTCCACGGTTGTGAATATACGCCCCAGAAGTAGTGGTTACCTGCATTGGGGTACCAGTCTCTTTTTCCGATACCCTGGATGAGTGCGCGGAAATCGAAACCTTTGTAGGAGGCGGTGAGGTCGATGCTGTAAGGAAAGCGCGGCATGTTGTTACCGATTATTTTCCTGTCGCCGGGATTGCTGATGGTATTGTCGCCATAGTCTACGGAGCCGTCGCCATTGAGATCTTTAAATTTCAGATCGCCTACATAGAACTGGTACTGCTG
Source organism: Chitinophaga sp. CCNWYY40 (assembly GCF_037483205.1). Lineage (NCBI taxonomy): Bacteria > Pseudomonadati > Bacteroidota > Chitinophagia > Chitinophagales > Chitinophagaceae > Chitinophaga > Chitinophaga sp. CCNWYY40. The sequence continues at coordinate 1,079,996 of NZ_JBBHLF010000003.1, read as the reverse complement.
ATCGTCTGAACCTACTTTGGATTGTTTGGCATGTGACTTCAGTTCATCTTCGTTCTGGAAAAATCCTTCTGTAACAAGGCCCCAGATATCACCTATTTCCTGTCCCTGGTAGTAGTTGCGGTTTTCCAGTGAGCCGGCGTCGTAGTTGGCGAGCGTACCGGTAGGATTGGTGAAGCGGGTAATAAAGGAACGGCTGTCGGCCACCAGTAATTTTACGCCGTATCCGAAGTCGTTGTTACCGATTTTAAACTGATCGCGCCAGTAGAGGGTCATTTCCCATCCGCGTGTTTTCAGGTCGGCAGAATTGGTTCTTGGAGCCGGTGCGCCGTATACGTTGGGCAGTTCCTGGCTTTTGGCGAACATGCCGTTGGTATAGCGGGTGTAGCGGTCGTAGCTGAAGAATAATCTTTCTTTCAGCATGCTGAAGTCGATACCGCCGTTAACGGTTTTCACCGACTGCCAGGTGTAGGTGGCGGTAACCGGTGTTGGTGCATATACGCCAATAGGCAGCTGACCATTTAATACGGAGTTGATGTTACCGGCCGACATGAGCGGCATGTAACCGTAGGCTTTCCATTGCTGATCGCCCAGGGAACCATAGGAACCGCGGAGTTTCAGGAGATCGATGCCTTTAATATCGCTGAAGAATTTCTCTTTGGAAATCACCCATGCAGCAGAAGCGGATGGGAAGAAGCCCCAGCGGTTATCGGCGCGGAAGCGTGATGACCCGTCGTTACGGCCATTTACTTCTACAATATATTTATCATCGTAAGTATAATTCAGGCGATAGAAAATGCCTCTTACGGCCCAGTCTTCGATGGTTTGTTTTTCCGTGATATTGCCGGTAGCCAGTTGAGGGGTGGGGTATTGTGTGCTGATGAGTCCCTGCCTGTTTACATTGAATATATTGGTGTAATGGTATTCCTGGTTGAACCCTGCGAGTGCGCCAACGGCATGTTTTTTATTGAATGTTTTGTGGAAGTCGGTGTAAACGTTATACACATTATACTTCAGTTCATTGGTGCTGTTGTTGGCGGACGACTGGTTACCGTTGGTATATTGGGTAGGCTGATCCGGCCCGTTGCTGTAGGGAACCGGCAGTGTATAGGATTTACCTACGTTATTTCCGCGGCGGTAGGTAGCATCTCCTTTCAGGGTCCATACATCTTTCACCAGGTTTATTTCTGCGTTGAGCGTGGTCATAAATTCGCTCCAGGTATCTGCGGAGCGGCCGCCACTCTGGAGGTTACCCAGTAATGCCGCGCCGTCTGAAGTCCAGGTACCATCCGGGTTGCGGGGCACGGACAAAGAAGGGGTGCGGTTTGCATTATGAAAAAATAAGTAATCAACGGTATTGGCGGGTTGCGAATAGGTGGTGTTGGTGTACATGGTGTTGCTACCAATTTTCACGCGGTCGTTGATGGTATAGGTAGCTTTTGCACGCATGTTATAGCGTGTGTATTGATCGGGGTTATAGCGGAGCATACCATCCTGTTTGTAATAATCTCCGGAGAAGTAGTAGTTCAGTTTTTCATCTCCGCGGGAAATGTTGAAATTGGCATTATACGCGGGCGCTGTTTTCTGGTATACTTCATGGAGCCAGTCGGTAGATCCGTAATAGGCATATTTTGTTTTATCGGTGGGACTTACGATTACTCTTGGCAAAGAAGGGTCGTTGGCAAGTTTTTCTGCATAGGCCCTGTCGGCGGCGGGGTACAGATCATACAGTGGTGTGGCGGCATCATGCTTGTATTGCATGGTGGTGAGTGGGTCTGTAATAATTTTTGGTACCAGTCCTAATGTGCGCACGGCGTAGTTGGCGTTGGCATTCATCAGGAGGCGGCCGTCTTTTCCCGATTTGGTAGTAATGAGCACTACCCCGAAGGCGGCGCGGGCGCCATAGATGGCGGCGGAGGCGGCGTCTTTCAGGGTGGTTACGCTTTCCACATCGGCGGGGTTGAGGCGCGACACTTCTTCATTGGTAAAAGGGATGTTATCTACCAGGATGAAGGGATCGCCGCCGTTGATGGAGGTCATACCACGCAGGTTGAATTTTGGTGCGGAAGATACACGGCCGTTGTTATTGGTAATATTCAGGTTGGGTAATAATCCCTGCAGGCCGTTACCGATATTGGCGATGGGGCGGCTTTCCAGTTCTTTACCGGAAATAGCATCTACCGCGCCGCTGAGATTAGCCCTTTTCTGTTTGCCGTAACCTACTACCACTACTTCATTGAGGCCGCTGGAATTGGCTTTCATGGCAATGTTAAGGGAGGCACCTTCGCGTGCTTTCATCTGCTGGGCTTCGTAGCCAACGTAGGTGAATTCCACGGTGGCATTTTCGGGTACTTCCAGGGTGAAGCGGCCATCATTATCTGTTTTAGCGCCCTGTGTGGTACCTTTTACCAGCACGGTAACGCCAATCAGCGGGTTGCCGGCTTCGTCGGTTACCCGTCCTCTTATATGAACATTCTGTACGGTTTCACCTGCTTCCAGGATTACCACCAGGTTATCTTTCATGATCTTATATCCCAGCGAGGTGCCTGCGAGCGCCTTATCCAGGATCTCCGCCACCGGAGCATCTTTCATGGAGATAGAGATTTTCCGGTCGGGGATGCTGGCATTTTTGTACAGGAAGGTGTAGTCGCTCTTCTGTCCTATGACAGTCAGCAGCTTACCAATGTTAATATTGTTATAATTAACACTGATCCGTTCCTGTGAAAACCCATGTGCGCTTAGTTGTAAGAACCCGGCACAAAGCAATACGGAGGTTAGTTTCATACGCAATAATAGTTTCCTCATATTCCGCTGGGGAATATGGGAAGGCCACCAATAGCTTTTTTTCATAAATTTGTTTCGTTAGGTTAAATAATGAGCCGTTACCAGATCGTAAGGAAATCGGTTTACATTGTTTAGCCAGCATTTTAAAAGGGGGAATGTTGCTGCATTTCCCTTTTTTTATTTGCTGTCTGCAATAAAAAAATCAGTGGATTATCAAGCCATAGATGACGTTTGGATGTTGTGTTTTACCATATGTAAATAACATTTTCTTTCGTGTTCACCTCATAATGAAAGCCCGACATCAGTTGTAATGCCTGCAATACATCTTCAATACTCTGTTTCCGGAATGCGCCTGTAAATACTTCGTGTTTGTATTTATCATTTTTAAAACGCAGGGTTACGTTGAACCAGCGTTCCAGGTCGTGCGATAGTTGTTCAAACGTTACATTGTCAAAGTCGAAGCGGTCGTTAACCCAGGCGGTGGCTGGTTTTTCCGCTGTGGTATGGTTGCCGGCAGCAGCCATTGTTTTTACCGGTGTGATGCTGAAGTTGGTTTTTCTGTTTACAGGTATTTGTTTATTTTCTTTTATGCCGATGATTAATTTTTGTTCCGGTTGCAGCTGTACGGTTTTCCTCGCTCCGCCATGATCATTATCCGGGAAATCCACTTCCACTTTTCCGCTAAGCAGGGTTGTTTCCACGGTGGCATCTTCTGTATAGGCTTTTACATTGAATACAGTTCCCAGCACCCGGATATTTATGTTGCCGGATTGGATGATGAACGGATGCGCGGGATCATGCTTTACATCAAAGTACGCTTCACCGGTAAGACTCACCTCACGCTCGCCGTTCAGGAAACGGGTGGCGTCGTATTGGAGGCGGCTGCAGGCGTTGAGTATTACGCTGGTGCCATCCGGCAGTACCACGCTGGTTTTGGAGCCGGTTTTGGTAACCACTTCATTGCGGAAAGCCTGTTTGCGCGGCACGACCGGCCATAGGGTATAGGCCGTGATGAGTATAGCGATGCCGGCGGCAATGCCGCTGATCATACGCCAGGGGATCAACCGTTTGGCGGGAGGCAGCTCCTGTTCCTGCTGGAGGAACAGGTTGATGCGGTCCATTCCCTCGCTGGCCAGTTGCTCTTCTTCTGCCGGGGAAAATCCGTTGGCGCTGTTCACGGAACTGATATCCCCGATAATGGTAAAAGCATACTGCAGCTCCGGAAACTGCATCAGCAGCATTTCCAGTTCTTTCAGCTCTTCTGTGGTGGCCTCTCCGGATACTTTCCTGGCCATCAATATATTTACCCGGTTGCGCTCGATCATTTATTTTTATCCGTGTTATATCAGAAGGACGAAAAGAAAATGAAAAACCCCCAAAGCCGCCGGTAAATTTTTTCTTTTCCCGGAAATAGCGCAGATACCACCATTTCCCGCCAAAAAAACACTACTCTAAAAATAAATTCCGGGATAATTTATTTTGTTAACTTTAGCGTAATCTGCGTTATATATTATTGCAACCAATATCAGTGGCTTAAAAGGGATGGATCAGTGTACAATCAATGAATTATTTAAAAACATCACGGTGAACAATGATCAGGCGGCCTTCAAAGCTTTCTATCATCATTTTTTCATCAGGCTGTTGCGTTTTTCCTTCTCGCTTACCCGTAGTAAAGAGGTAGCAGAAGAAATAACGAATGATGTTTTTATGCATTGCTGGCAAAAAAGGCAATCACTGACGGACATAAAAAACCCGCAGGTATACCTGTTTGTGGTAGCGAAAAATAAAGCGATTGACTATATGCGTAAACAGGCCAGTTCCCGGCAGGTAGTTTTTGCAGAAGAAGATAAACTGGAAATTGCCTTTGAAAGCGATCCGGAGCAACTGATGATTTCTGCGGAGATGATCCGCAAAATGGAATATACCATTGAACAACTTCCTCCCAAATGCAAAATGGTATACATCCTTGTAAAACAATACGACCTTCGTTATAAAGAGGTAGCCACCATTTTGAACCTCTCGGTTAAAACGGTGGAAAACCAGCTGGCTATTGCCATGAAGCGCCTCACGGCTGCAGTGAACTTCACATTGGAAAAAGCATAGATCAGGGAATTACTTTCATCTTCTTAAAATTTTCAAAGATTTCCAGGAACATCGCTTCGGTATCCACAAACTCCCGGAAGCCTGCACGGCGTGCTTTGCTGCCATCGGCAAAAAAGTCGTAGTCCCACGAAAAAACAAAGTCGCCGAATTTCCAGGACGATACTTCCGCATAGCTGTATTGCAACCCGTATTTTTCCATCATGGTATTCCATAGTGGCTCTTTGTCGGCCATTACCACATCCAGCTGCATAGGCAGGGGCGCTTCCGTTTCCATATCGAAATAACGGGCTATGCGTGGCCACAGATCCGACCAGCGGAAGAGATCACCGTTGTTAATATTAAACGCTTCATTTGTGCCGGCGTCACTTTCTGCTGCCCATACCGTGGCTTTTGCCAGGAGGCCAGCGTCGGTCATTTCCATGAGTTTATCGTAGGCGCCTGGTTTTCCGGGGAAGCGAAGCGGCAGTCCCAGTTCCTTTGAAATAGCGGCATACACGGCTATCACCATTGCGAGGTTCATAGGGTTGCCCAATGCAAAGCCACCTACTACAGAAGGCCGTATTGCAGACCACGACCAGGATTTGCCCTGTTGATACGCTTCCAGGAAACGTTGCTGCTCCATATTAAATTCCGGCGGCATAAAGCGACCGGCATCTGTTTCGCGCGCCGGCGTTTTAAACGGACCGAGGTGTGCGCCGTAAACTTTGTATCCCTGCATCAGGCTGATGTGTTGCAGGTTAGGGGCAATGGGTGCCACTACTTCAATCACGTTGCGGAGCATGGTCATATTGGGAGGCACGAGTTCCGCCCAGCTGCCACGGTCCTGGTAGGCGGCGTAAAATATATGCGTCACCGTAGTGAGTTGTTTTAGTTGTTGCTCACTGTTTTCCCGGCTTAATAAGTCTACTGCAATGTGCTTTACATTTGCGTTACCGGCGCCGCCTCTCCTGGATAAACCGATAATCTCCCAGTTGGGTTGTGTAAGCAGGTAATCGATAAGATTACGTCCTATTACTCCCTGCGCGCCCGCTATCAGGGCTACTTTCTTATTATTATGCTGTTCCATATCTGTGTTGTATTTTTAACAGTACAAAGATCAGCTCTCCGGGTTGCCTGTTACTTGTACATCCGCGGGGTTCATTGGTATATTTTAAAGAATGAAGAGATACATACAACACGAGTACCTGAAAGTGTCGCACTTTACTACCCGGGAATGGGAGCATCCGGTGCATAACCATAATCATTTTGAACTCATCTTTATACACAAGGGCAGCGGTACGCATTGCGTTTCGGGGATGAATATTCCGTATGATGGTCCGTGTTTGTTTTTACTGGCGCCCTGTGATGCGCATCATTTTGAAATTACGGCGCCCACTACGTTTACCTTTATCAAGTTTACCAATGTATACCTGCATGGCACGGGCAATATACGGTTGCAGCAAAGCTGGAACCAGGAGCTGGATCAGCTGTTGTTACAGGCGCGGCAAAAGAGAATGATTACAGCTGTTCATCGTATGGAACCTTTGATACAGCTGGTGGCGGCAGAGTGGAAAGTCGCCGGACAGGAAAACAGTGATACTGTTTTCTTTTTGTTACAGGCATTGTTTACCATGATTAAACAGGTAGCTGATCAGGAATTATTGGAAGCAAGCCCTAAAAGCGGGGCGAGGGTAACACATATTCTTAACTATATCCACGAACATATTCACCAGGCGGATGATATCCAGGTAGAGCAGCTGGCGGAGTTGTTTGGTTTCTCCAAACATTACCTGGGTGCCTTTTTTAAAGAGCAAACCGGCAGCACGCTGCGGGATTATGTGAACCAGTATAAATTGCAGCTGTTGGAAAACAGGTTGCACTACAGTGTTTTTTCTTTGAAAGAAATCAGCCATGAGCTGGGGTTTAACGACCAGAGTCACCTGAACAAATTTTTCAGGAGATATCATGCCATGAGTCCTTCAGCTTACCGGGAGCAGGTGCAGGGGTAAGATAAACAGGGGAGTACCGGTTGTGGCGCTCCCCTGTTTGTTTTATTTACGGCCAAGTTTTTTGAGCATGCGGGCATGTTCCCACAGGGCGCGTATAAAGGTTGGTTGAACCTGGTAAGGTATGTTAAAGGCAGCCGCCTGTTGTTTCACAATAGGCGCCAGTTTCCGGTAATGCACGTGGCAGATGCCGGAAAACAGGTGATGTTCTATCTGGTAGTTTAACCCGCCGATGCACCAGGATAATACGCGGCTGCGTGGTGCGTAGTTGGTGGTATTTTCCATTTCATGTACGGCCCAGCTGTCTTTCATTTTCCTGTCGGCGTCCGGGGTGGCGTATCCGGAGGAACTCATAACATGTGCCGGCTGAAAGATACAGGCCAGCAGCAACCCTGCGGTGAAATGCATGAGGAAGAATCCTGCCAGCACCCAATACCAGGGCATCCCGGAGAATATCAACGGCAATACCAGGATATATCCATAGTAAATCACTTTGAACAGGGAGATCCTGAACATGGCCTGTTTTAACGTTACTTTTTGTTTTGAAAGCAGGCCATGACTTTTATAGCGTAATACCTGCAGGTAATCTTTTGCTGTCATCCAGAAAAGCGTCATAAGCATGTAAAAGCCCCATGCATACATGTGCTGATAGCGGTGATACCAGTGGCGGGGCTGATTGGGAGAGAAACGCAGGAATTTAATACTGTCAATGTCTTCATCCAAACCGGTTACATTGGTATAAGTGTGGTGGAGTACGTTGTGCTGTATTTTCCAGGTAGGTGCATATCCGCCTATGATTTCCAGGATATGGCCTATCATATCATTAATACCCTTTTTGGGAGAAAACGAGCCGTGGTTGGCATCATGCATAATGGAAGCACCAATACCGGTAACCCCCAGACCGGTAAGCAGCCACAGGCCGAGGTACAGCCACACGTTTCCGGCGCCGAGGCCCACCACCATCAAAGTATAGGGTACGAAATATAACGAAAGCATTACGATTGTTTTAATCCACATTTCCCTGTTGGCATACACAGAGATGTTGTTAGCGGAAAAGTAATCCTGTACTGCAGCCTTGGCAGATTCTATAAAGCTGTTGTTACCGCGCGAAGCAAAGCGCACTATATGCCATTCATCTTTTTTCATATTACTATTTTAATCAGAAAACGGTGTTGTGATACAGAAAACAAGCAGGAGGGGAGAAGTGCTGATCATTGTATATTCCTGTAATTTACGACAAATGTTTTTAGCAGGCGTTTAGCAGATTTCATCACTATCAAAAAAGGAAGTATATTCGGGTTTGCACATACATAACCTATATAACTGTCAATTATGGAACACCTGCTTACCGTTGACTCGCTGATAAGCCTGTTAACGCTAACCGCACTGGAGATCGTGTTGGGGATCGACAATATTGTGTTTATTTCTATCCTGGCGGGGAAACTGCCGGAAAATAAACAAAAGAAGGCCCGTCGCCTGGGGCTTGGACTTGCCATGTTTGTGCGTATTTTATTGCTGCTGTCTATCAGCTGGATTATGTCGCTGACAAAGCCGCTTTTTAATATGGGCGAATGGGTTGGTATACAGAATGCTGAGTGGTTGGGAAAGCTGGCCATTTCTGGTCGTGACCTTATTTTACTGGTAGGAGGGTTATTCCTTATTTATAAAAGTACTGCGGAAATCCACGAGAAACTGGAAGGAGAAGAGCATGCGAATGCCAATGCCAAACAGATGAAGTTTGGGCAGGTGATTGTGCAGATCCTGTTACTGGATATTGTGTTTTCACTGGATTCCGTGATCACGGCCGTGGGAATGGCTGATCATGTGGAGATCATGATTGCGGCGGTTGTGGTATCTGTAGGCGTTATGCTGCTGGCATCCGAAGGTATCAGCCGTTTTGTGAACAGTCACCCTACTGTGAAAATGCTGGCATTATCGTTCCTGTTGCTGATTGGCGTTTCGCTGATAGCGGAAAGCTTCGACCAGCATATTCCAAAAGGCTATATTTATTTTGCGATGGCATTCTCTGTATTTATCGAGGTGCTGAACCTGAAGGTAAAAGCGCGTTCAGAGAAACCGGTAAAGCTGCATAACGAGGCTGAATTGCCTCCAAAGGAAAATTAAGGTAATCATCTTCCAAAAAATATAATAACGGGAAAGCGTATACGATTATGAACGTATACTGCTTTCCCGGATAATTAATTTTCCGGGCAGGATAATTTCTTCAGGAATAAAATTCTTCTTCTTAATATGATTCAGCAGCAGCTGGCAGCTTTTCTTTCCTATTTCAAAGGCTGGTTCAGCAATAGTGGAAAGGGATGGGGAGATGATAGCAGACATCGGGTCGTTGGTAAAACCGATCACGCCCACTTCTTTCCCTACCGCAATATTCTTCTTCTTCAGCGTGACGATGGCGCCCACTGCCTTACGGTCGTTTACCGCAAAAACCGCATCCGGTTTATCATTCAGCTTCCATAATTTTTCAAGGTCATTTTCGCCGCATTCCTGTGTAAACCCGGAATGGATGATCCATTTTTTGCGGATAGGCATTCCATGCTTCCGCAACGCATCCAGGTAGCCATTGAGGCGGCTGGTGGTAAACGTGAGTCCTTCCGGCCCTGCAATGTGCGCTATTTTTTTGTAGCCGTTGGCAATAAGATGCGTGGTAGCTTCAAAGGCGCCGTTGTAGTCGTCCTGCATTACTTTGGAGGTACGGATACCGGCTGCCACGCGGTCGAAGAACACCACGGGTATACCGTCGTCGATGATTTCCTGGAAATGATCACAGGAATCCGCCTGTGAGGAAACCGATACCAGCAGTCCATCCAGGCTGCTGAAAGAAAGATTTCTGATGATGTTTAATTCCCGCGCGGCATCATCGTTCGTTACATACAATATGATATTATAATTATGGCTGTAGGCGATTTCCTGGATGCCGGTAAATACAGTAGAGAAATAATAATTGGTAATACCTGGCAGTATCACCGCCAGGTTATGCGTACTGTTTTTTACGAGGCCGGTGGCATTGAAGTTGGGCTTGTAATTCAATTTGGCAGCCATTTCCAGCACCAGTTTACGGGTATCTGCACTTACGTCATACGTATCTCTCAAAGCCCTTGAAACGGTGGATACAGAGATATTCAATGCATGAGCAATGTCTTTTATGGTAGCATAGTGTCGGCGCATTCTTCTTACAGGTGTGGTTGGAATACTTAAATATAATAAATCAATCGGTAACGTTCTCGGTGAATTTTCCAAAGAAAGGAATCATCGGGTGTATTTTAGGTTCACAATTACCAACCAGGATCACCATAAAATTCATAGTGTATGAGAAGCTGTATTAGCCAAAAGCTACACCTGTATTTCCTAATCATGCTAATTGCCTTGCCCTGGCAGCTATCCGCACAAGATCAATTATCCCTGAAGGGCGTAGTACGCGACGCTGCTTCCAGATCGCCGCTTCCCGGCGTAAGTGTAAGCGTAAAGGGTACCACACGCGGTGTGAGTACTGATGCCGAAGGAAAGTATGCCATTTCCGCGGCTGCCGGCGCTATGCTGGTATTTACCTATGTAGGATATGATAAGAAAGAAATCCCTGTATCAACACAAACAATTATCGATGTAGCACTGCAGCAAAGCGCTACGGGCTTAAATGAAGTAGTGGTCACCGCATTGGGTATTGAGCGTAAAACCCGCTCCCTGGGCTATGCCACCCAACAACTGGATAACGCCGCCATCAACACGGTGAAGGATCCCGGCGCTAATATTATGAATACCCTGAGCGGTAAAGTGGCGGGCGCAGTGATTACGCCGGCAGCCTCCGGCCCCGGCGGAGCAGTAAGAGTAGTATTACGCGGCAACCGGTCGATCAGCGGTAATAATAATGCGCTGATCGTAGTAGATGGCGTGCCGATAGACAATACTATGTCGACCGAAAAAAACGGCGGCGGTTCTGCCAACACTATTTCCACGCAGCCTAAAAGTATCAGCAGCGGTTACTCCGGCAGCGATGGCGCGGCCAGCGTGAACCCGCAGGACGTGGAATCCATCAACGTGCTGAAAGGTCCGGCGGCAGCGGCTTTGTATGGTAGCCGCGCTGCCAACGGCGCTATCATCATCACCACCAAAAGCGGTAAAAGTGGCAAGCTGGCCGTAAATTATAACGGCGGCGTATCGCTGGACCAGCCTAATATGCTGATGAAATTCCAGAACACCTATGGCAGCGGCAGCAAAGGACAAGCCGGAACCCGCGCCCCTGCCAGCTGGGGAGCCCCGGCACAAACCTATTCCGATAATGTGAGAAGCTTTTTTAACACAGGAACAGCCGTGAACAATTCTATCGATATTTCCGGCGGCAACGACAAACTGCGTGGCTATGCATCTTACACCAACAATGCCATCAGTGGTATTATTCCTAAAAACAGGCTGGAAAGAAATATACTGAACCTCCGGGTTGCCGCCGAAATATTGCCCCGCTTAACAACGGATGTAAAATTAACTTACATCAGCCAGGATATTAAAAACAAGCCACGCCTGGGCGATCAGGGCGTTGCCAATGAAGCCTACCTGATGCCGCGTGATCTCAGCAAGGATTCGCTGAACCATTTTGAAGGTACCGATGCTACCGGTCAGCCTTACCCCATTTACTGGACCAATTCCACCACCTTCCAGAATCCTTACTGGGACGTGTACCGTAACATGGTGGATGAATCGCGCAACCGTATTATGCTGATGGGATCAGCCAAATACCGGCTTACCGACTGGCTCAGTTTACAGGGCCGGTATAGCCTTGACCGTTATGACGATAAAATCACTGCATCCTATTATAACGGTACGGTCGCTTTCCCCGTGCAGCCCGGCGGCCGTTACCTGGAGGCGTATGTAAATCACTGGGAACGTAACATGGACCTGTTGTTATCCGGCAGCAATAAATTATCCGGCGATTTCCATGTGAATTATAATGTAGGCGGAAGCATCCTTACCAGCAAGGGATATAATTCACAGGCGCTGGCCAACGGGCTAAGCATTCCTAACCATTTTAATCTCATGTTTGCTACTGCGCCGGCTACTACCAACACTACGGTGCAGAAAGAGATACAATCCGTGTATGGTAATGCCCAGCTGGATTTCAGGCAGTATTTATATTTAGATGTAAGTGCGCGTAACGACTGGTCTTCCACATTGCCAAGTCCGTACAGCTATTTTTATCCTTCCGTGGGATTATCGGCCGTAATATCAGATATGCTGAAGATGCCTTCCTGGGTTACGTTTGGTAAGGTGCGTGCTGCTTATACACAAGTGGGTAATGATGCAGATCCTTACATGCTGTTGCAGGCTTATTATTATAGTGTAGGCGCCGGCGGTGGTTTTGTATCGAGAGATAATACAAAATCCATTTATAACCTGAAGCCCGAACAAACAAAATCGTGGGAGGTGGGACTGGAATGGAAATTCCTCAATGGCCGGCTGGGACTGGATGCTACGGTGTATAAGAATAATACCATTAACCAGTTGCTGAATGTTGGATTGCCACAGGCCAGCGGTTTTGACGACCAGTATATCAACGCAGGTAATATACAGAATAAGGGGCTTGAAATTATGCTCACAGGTACACCCATACAACGCAAGGATTTTACCTGGAACACCAGCGTGAATTTTGCCACCAACAGCAACAAGGTGCTTTACCTGAAAGATGGTGTGGACCAGATCGGCCTTTCTTCCGCTACTAATTTCGCTACTGTGCAGGCAAGAGTAGGAGGTAAGTATGGAGATATGTACGGATACGCATGGCAGAAAGATCCGAAAACAGGACAATACCTCATAGGTACTGATGGCCTCCCCGTGGTTGCGCAGAATCAATACCTTGGCAATTTTAATCCCGACTTCACCCTGGGCTGGAACAACCAGTTCCAGTATAAAAAATTCAGTATGTCGTTCCTCATTGACGGGCGTGTAGGCGGTATCGTTATATCCGGTACTGATGCACTGCTGGCTTCCTATGGCGTAGCCGATTATACCACTCAATACAGGAGCGGCGGACTGGTATTGCCCGGTGTGCTGGCAGACGGAAGCGCCAATGCCAAATCTATCGACGCAGAAGATTTCTGGACAAAAGTATCGCAGGGTGGCCGTGATGCATGGGGACAATTCTTTGCTTTCAGCGCCACCAATTTCCGGTTGAGGGAATTATCCTTCGGGTATGATTTCGATTTCGATCAGAAGCTGGTAAAGCGTGCCAGGCTTTCTTTAACGGCACGTAACCTGTTTTTCCTGTACCGTGGTAAATCTGTGCTGGATATACCGGGCATGGGTAAACGTACTTTGCCGGTAGATCCGGAATCCGCGCTGGGTACCAGTAACTACCAGGGCATAGAAGCCGGTTTACCGCCGGCAGTACGCAGCTTTGGCCTGAACCTAAATGTATCCTTTTAGTCAACAAAAAACACACAGCCATGAACAAGCAATTAAAATATATACTTCCGCTGGCGCTGACGGTGATGCTGGGCAGCTGTACAAAAAACTTCGATTCCATGAATGTGGACCCAAGCGGGTTAACAGGGGTAGGTAAGGGAGAATTACCATTTATGTTTTCAAAGGCAGAATCATCTGCCGGGATCAACCAGGGATATTACCAGACCGTACAAAACCTGTATGCCGATTTATATGCGCAATATTTTGCGCTGAACACCAACAGCTTTCAAACCGATCGTTATGTGATCAACGACGGCTGGTTGCCGCGTCCCGGCATCATTGCCTATGTGCAAACTGTACCACAGCTGCGCACCATTTTTGAGAATACGGAAGAAACCTCCGGCGAATATGCACTTGCGGAAATCATGTGGGTATATGCTTTTCATCACCTGACGGATTATTTCGGTCCGGTAGCTTATTTTGATGCCGGAAAAGCCCAGGATGTTATACCTTATGATGCGCAGGATAAAATTTATGACGACTTCTTCAAAAGACTGGACCATGCCGTAAAGAACCTGAAAACAACCAGCGCTACCAATATTTTTGGCGCTAACGACCTGATATACGCCGGGGATGTGCAACAGTGGATCCGTTTCGCCAATACGCTGCGTTTGCGGCTGGCGCTGCGTATTTCAAAAGTACAGCCCGGCCGCGCCAAACAGGAAGCTGAAGCCGCTGTGACAAGTGGTGTAATGACAGCAGTAGCACATACCGCCATGATGAAAAAATCGCTGAATGGTGGCGATGGTAACGGCCTGGCAAGGGTGGCCTCCTATAATGAATTCAGTATGAGCGCTACCATGGCTTCTTATATGAAAGGCTACAATGATCCAAGGATCGGGGCTTTTTACCAGCCTGCGGTAAATGGCGGTACTTTCCGTGGCGTGCGCAACGGATCACCGGCAGTGTCGCTGAATAACCCATTGAACCAGGCATCGCAAACTTCCAATGCGGGTACTTACTGGGCTACCTACAATCCGCTGAACCTCTCCTGGCTGCCTGCACTGGAGGCGTCCAAGCACGTGATGATGGCGGCAGAAGCCTATTTCTTGCGGGCAGAAGGCGCATTGAATGGCTGGAATATGGATGGATCGGCTAAAGATCTGTACGATAAAGGCATTGCGGTGAGCATGGAAAACTGGGGCGTGAAGGACGCAGCTGTTATCAACGCCTATACGAATTCCACTGCAGTGCCGGTAGCTCCCGGCGATGTGGAAAATTCTGCTGCAGTAGCCAATATACCAGTTAAATTTGGTACTGCGGTAAACATACAACGTCAGCAGATAGGCACGCAGAAGTGGCTGGCTATTTACCCCGACGGGCTGGAAGCCTGGGCAGAATACCGCCGCAGCGGTTTCCCGGTGATGTACCCGGTGGTGAAATCGGATAACCCCGATTTACCGGCCGGTACTTTTATCAAGCGGCTGCCTTATCCTTCTTCTGAAGCGGTGAACAACGGCGAAGAGCTGAAGAAAGGTATCCAGCTGTTGGGAGGACCGGATAATGCCGCCACCCGTCTTTGGTGGGACGTAGATTGATCTGATCATTAAACACAATTATACTTGAAAGCATTAGTTTCCTTTTTCATGGTGTTGTCCTCACTATTCTACGCTCCGCAGGGGCCGTTGCCAAAAGTTTTCTCCGGAGAGCGGACGGATATTATCCAGCAACAGCTGAAGCAGCAGGCGGCCACCGCGTTTCAGGCGCAGGTGCTGCCTGCCACGGAGCAGGAATGGACACAACGGCGCCGGCAACTGAAAACCGCCATTCTGCAGTCGACCGGCGCCGTGGAGGACCACAAACTGCCATTGCTGGTAAAAGAAACCGGGCGTACGCAACTAACGGGGTACCATATACGTAATATCCTGTTCCAGACAAGGCCCGGTGTATTTGCCACTGCCAACTTATACATCCCCGATGGCAAAGGGCCTTTCCCGGCGGTGATCAACATGCACGGCCACTGGAAGGATGCCCGCATAGGGGAAATGGTACAGGCCACGGCGCATAGCCTCGCATTAAATGGCTACGTGTGTTTAAATATTGATGCATGGGGTGCCGGTGAAAGAACCACCACCGAAGGCGTGGCGGAATACCACGGGGCCAACCTCGGCGCTTCGCTGATGAATACAGGCAATACTTTGCTGGGCATGCAACTCACCGATAACATGAGGGGAGTAGATTTACTTTGCAGTTTACCGGAAGTGGACAAAGCGCGTATAGGCGCCACCGGCGCCAGCGGCGGCGGAAATCAAACCATGTGGCTGGCAGCAATGGACGAGCGCATTAAAGCGGCCGTACCGGTAGTGAGTGTAGGTACTTTTGAATCTTACATCATGAACAGCAATTGTGTATGTGAGCTGGTACCGGATGGACTTACCTACATGGAAGAATCCGGGGTACTGGCAATGGTGGCGCCCCGCGCATTGAAAATCTGTAATGCGCTGAATGATGCAAGTAAGTCGTTTTACCCTTCGGAAATGTTGCGCAGTTATAAACAGGCTGCGTCTATATATGAGTTACTGCACGCCGGAGATAAACTCAGTTACCAGTTGTTTAACACCGTGCATGGTTACTGGCCTGAAATAAGGGAAACCATGATTGGCTGGATGGATTTGCAGCTGAAACATATTGGTACCGGGGCGCCCAAAAAGGAACCGGCTTTTAATTTGCTGCCCGCTGCACAGCTGCTCACTTTTCCCAACGGGCGCCGCGACACCAGCGTGATCACTACCGCAGCATGGTGCAGCCGGCAGGGGCAACTGCTTCATCAAACATTGCTGGAAGAAAATATTAATGTTGATGAGAAGAGAAAAGCATTGCAACAACTGTTACGGATAAACGAAAACAGCACACTGAAACAGGCACACCGGTATTCGCCACAGGAAGGGTGGGAGCGTGTAGCGCTGGAAACAACAGATGGTTCACTGATCCCTTTGCTGTTGCGTGCTCCGCGCAGTAAAGAGAAAGGTTATGTAGTGGTAACCCATCCGGGTGGAAAAGACAGTATTCCCGCGGCATTGATTACGGAATTAACGGAGACCGGTAGTGGCATTGTGCTGGCAGACCTGTGGGGTTGCGGTGAGCAAAGCTCCGTATCTGCCACTGCTACAGATGGCAGCCAGCCGCCTTATCATACCCTGGCGCGTTCTGCCTTATGGTTGGGTAGCACCGTGCAGGGGAGATGGGTAAGTGATCTGCGGATTATTACAGATTATTTGAAAATGGTAAATGGTGATGTTCGTATAGTGCTTAACGGTAGCAGGGAGGCTGGCGTGGCCTCCCTGTTTTTTGCAGCGCTGAATGGAACAGCAGCACAGGTAACGCTGAACGGCGGCCCGTTGAGTTACCGTTTTGATGAACGCATGGGGATCGATTATTTCAGTATGGCTGTACATGTACCGGGTTTGTTGCAGTGGGGGGATCTTTCGCTGGCGGCGGCGTTGAGCGGAAGGGATGTTGTGTTTAAGATGCCGGTTACCATGTCTGGCCGGCCGGTGACTGGAGCCGCGTTGCAGGCGCAGCAGGAGGAATTCTTCCAATTGAGAAAACGCTGTAAACAGCCGGGGCAAAGCATTTTTCAGTAATGTAGAAAATATATCTTTATGATAAATGAACGCAGAGATTTTTTAAAATTAATAGGAATAGCAGGCATTGGAATTGGCAGCAGTACGCTGGTACCCGGTTATGCCAGTGCGCAGGAAAAACCAGGAAAAGCATTGGATCAGATCAGGAAACAGGCAGGCAGAAAATACCGGCAGCAGTTTAATATGAGCGGTTATGCAGCGCCGAAAATAGATACGGTGCGCATAGGTTATATCGGTCTTGGTAACCGGGGCTCCGCTGCCGTGGAGCGTATCACCTATTTGCAGGGTGTGGAGGTAAAGGCATTGTGTGATATCAGGCCGGAAATGATTGCCGCTACCAAAGAGAGAATTAAAGATGCCGGTTATCACCCGCACGAATACACGGGATCGGCAGATGCGTGGAAGCAATTGTGTGAACGTGATGATATTGACCTGGTATACATTGCCACGCCGTGGGATTTGCACACGCCTATTGCTGTATACGCTATGTTGCACGGTAAGCATGTGGCCACGGAAATTCCGGCGGCTGTTACAATTGATGAATGCTGGCAGCTGGTAGAAACTTCCGAGAAAACAAAGAAACATTGCGTGCTGCTGGAAAACTGCTGCTACGATTTCTTTGAACTGCTCACGCTGAATATGGCCCGGCAGGGGTTTTTCGGGGAGCTGGTGCATTGCGAGGGCGCATACATCCATGATATTTTTGAGAGCCTTTTTGATAAGAACAAACGTTATGATGTGTGGCGGCTCAAACAAAATGCACATCGCAATGGAAACCTGTATCCCACGCATGGCCTGGGCCCGGTGTGCCAGGTGCTGGATGTGAACCGTGGCGATAGTATGGAATACCTGGTATCCATGCAAAGCAATGATTTTATGTTGCATCAGAAAGCGGTGGCACTCGCGGCCACTGATGATTTTTATAAGCCTTATGTGAATGCACATTTCCGCGGGAACATGAATACCACTACTATCCGTACCCGCAAGGGCCGCACTATTATGTTGCAGCACGATGTGAGTTCCCCGCGGGTATATTCCCGCCTGCACCTGGTGAGCGGCACAAAAGCTACCGCGCAAAAATATCCGCTGGAGCCAAGAATTTCGCTGAGTCATGAAGGATGGGTGAGTGCAGAAGAATTTAAGCAGCTGGAAGAAAAGTATACGCCTGCCATTATTAAGAAGTTGGGTGAGATGGCCAAACAGGTAGGAGGCCACGGTGGTATGGACTTTTTAATGGACTGGCGCCTGATTGATTGTTTACGCAACGGTTTACCCGTAGACATCGACGTATACGATGCAGCCGCATGGAGCGCTATAGGCCCGCTGAGTGAATGGTCGGTGGCCAACCGCTCCAATTCCATCGACATCCCCGATTTTACCAACGGCGCCTGGCAGCATAACAAGCCGGTAGACATCTCCCTGCAGCAGGGTGGTACCACCGGGGTAAAAAGCAAAAAGTAATCATCTCCTGAAAAAATATAAGTGCAATGAAAATCATCCGATCCAAAGACCCGCAAACATTGGGTACTGCAGCCGGCAATACTGCAGTGGCATTGATTAAGGCCGCTATAGCAGAAAAAGGCAGCGCCAATATTATACTGGCCACCGGTACAAGCCAGTTTGAAACAATCCGGCAACTGATAGCCAGCGATATTGACTGGGGAAAAGTGAATATGTTCCACCTCGATGAATATATTGGCTTGCCGGTAACACATCCGGCCAGTTTCAGGAAGTACCTGAGAGAACGTTTTCTCGACAAGGTAGCGCCGTTGCAATCGGTGTGCCTGATCAACGGGGAAGGCGATCCCGAAGCAGAATGCAGCCGCATTTCCGCACTCATACAGGCGCATCCCATTGATGTGGCTTTGGTGGGCATAGGAGAAAATGGCCATCTCGCTTTTAATGATCCTCCGGCAGATTTTAACACCACGAAACCGTATCTTGTAGTGAACCTCGACGCCGCCTGCCGGCAACAACAAATGAATGAAGGCTGGTTCAGCGCCGTTACAGAAGTGCCTTTGCAGGCCATCAGTATGTCGGTGCACCAGATCCTGCTATCGAAACATATTATCTGTTCGGTACCCGGCGAGCGAAAGGCGCAGGCAGTAAAAGACAGCCTGGAGCAGCCCGTGAGCAATTTGTTTCCTGCCAGTATTCTACAAACACATGCAGATTGTGTGTTTTACCTGGATGAAGCATCTGCCGCAAAACTGCAACCAGCGCAGAAAACAGTTTAATACATGCAGGAAACTATTAAAATTATCAATGGCCGCCTGATTACGCCGTTCCGGGTAATCACCTACGGAAGTGTGCTGATTAAAGAAGGCCGGATTGCAGCAGTGGGAGAAGGAACCATTCCTGATCATGCTGATAAGATAATAGATGCCGGGGGCAATTACGTGTCCCCCGGCTTCATCGACCTGCATATACATGGAGGCGGTGGCCATGATTTTATGGATGGCACCGTAAACGCTTTTCACCGTATAACGGAAACGCATGCACGATATGGCACTACCGCAATGGTGCCTACCACTTTAACCGCAGAGAAAGCAGGGCTTTTACATACGCTGGATATTTATCGCCAGGCAGTGGCATTGCCGCATAACGGGGCCTCTTTCCTGGGCATGCACCTCGAAGGACCCTATTTCGCCATGAACCAGCGCGGCGCGCAGGACCCGCGCTATATCCGTAACCCAGATCCGGCTGAATACAAAGAAATACTTGATTACAGCCCGCACATTTCCCGCTGGAGTGTAGCACCCGAATTACCCGGTGCGCTGGAAATGGGCAATTACCTGCGGAGTAAAGGTGTTTTACCGGCTATTGCCCACACGGATGCTGTTTATGAAGAAGTAGTGCAGGCAGTGGAGTGCGGCTATACGCTGGCTACGCATTTTTATTCCGCCATGTCGGGCGTAACGCGCCGTAACCTGTATCGCTATGCCGGCGTAGTGGAAAGCGTTTACCTCATCGATGAAATAGATGCTGAAGTGATTGCCGACGGTGCACACCTGCCGGCGTCGCTGCTGAAACTGATCTATAAAATAAAAGGGGCCAACAGGATCGCGCTGATCACCGATGCCATGCGGGCAGCGGGCATGCCTCCCGGCAAAAGCATACTGGGGCCGCTGAATGGAGGGTTGGAAGTAATTGTGGAAGATGGTGTTGCCAAACTACCTGATGGGAGTGCATTTGCAGGCAGCGTAGCTACGGCAGACCGCCTCGTGAGAAACATGGTGGAACTGGCAGGTGTGCCGGTAACAGAAGCCGTGCGGATGATGAGTTATACGCCCGCGCGCATCATGGGCGTGTCTGACCGGAAAGGTACGCTGGCAGCAGGAAAAGATGCCGATCTTGTTATTTTCGACGGGAACATTGCCGTACAACTGACGATGGTATCAGGAAAAGTTGTGCATCGTATCGGAGAATGAAATAGCTTTGCCTTCAAAATTGTACGGGTCATGAATTTTTATACACGGAAATGGGTAAAGCCGGAGGATCTGAATGCGCACGGCACTTTATTTGGCGGCAGTTTGTTGCGTTGGATCGATGAAGAAGCAGCTATTTATTCCATCATTCAGTTAGGTACCAATCGTTGTGTAACCAAGTACATGTCTGAAATCAATTTTATCAATTCTGCCCGCCAGGGCGATATCGTAGAACTGGGTATTAAAGCCACCCACTTCGGCAGAACTTCTCTCACACTCACCTGCCAGGTGCGGAACAAGATTACACAAAAAACTATTCTTACTGTTGACAAAATGGTGTTTGTAAGTGTGGATGAACAAGGGAAACCTGTTCCCCACGGCAGAACCGCCATTACCTATACCGACGAACGGCTGCGGGAAGAATAGTATTATATTTTCAGTCCGCCGAACATACTGAATAAAATAATTCCCAGCACCAGCGTAGTGATCAACACGTACAGCCTGTCTTTTTCCTGTGCGAAAGCCAGCAGGGAAAAGAAGATGCGGAGAATAGGTGTGGCCAGTAATACCAGTACGCCCAATTGTATAAATTCCGTGGCGCTGCCCGTGGCTACGCCGTGAAAGATACCGCGGAAAGAAGTGTATTCCGCTCCCTCTCCTTTAAACTGTGAATAATCCGGCACACTGGCCGCGCCTTGTTGCACGAGGTAAAAGATGCCTCCCAGCAAAGCAATGCAGCTGGCAGTGACCACCCCGGTCCTTAGTTGTTTGCCGATGAGTAATTCGATGTCGCGGTCGCCGAGTATCTTCTTAAATATATTCATGACACAGTAATTAGAACTGGTGATTTAATCCGTTATAAATCATTTCCAGCGCCACAAAAGTGATGGCTGCGCAGAAGATGATCCGTAATGTGCGGGCATTGATAAAGGTGAGTAAACGGGCGCCGGTAAAGGCTCCGCCCAACACGCCCAATACTACCGGGAAGGCCATGCCCGGATCGATGTAGCCTCTTTGAAGGTACACGACTGCACTGGCCGCGGCGGTAACGCCAATCATAAAATTGCTGGTAGTAGTACTTACTTTGAAAGGGATACGCATGGTGCTATCCATTGCCAGTACTTTTAACGCGCCCGATCCAATGCCTAGCAAACCTGATAACACGCCTGCTATCAGCATGATGCCGAATCCACCGGCTACGTTTTTGAGTTTGTAACTCACTTCCCCGGTGGGTGTTGGATAGCTGCTGTTTAGTTTTAAGAGATAAGATAGTTTACTGCCCGTTTGTTCCGCATGTTCGTGCTTTTTTCGGATGGTCATGGCGGCGGAAAATATCAGCACTACGCCGAGCAGGATGGCAATGGTGTTTACCGGTGTAAATATTGCCAGCAGCGCACCTCCTACGGCGCCTGCAGTGGTGGCTATTTCCAGGAACATTCCCAGCCGGATATTGGTAATGCCTTCTTTTATATACGCCGTGGCAGCGCCGGAAGAATTGGCTATAGAGGCCAGCAGGGCCACGCCGATGGCGTAGCGGATATCTACATGAAATACAAGTGTGAGCAATGGAATCAGTATCACGCCGCCACCTAAACCGGTGAGGGAGCCCAGTAGCCCGGCTACATAAGCGCCTGCCAGCAGTATTAAGCTAAAGATCAGGATATTCATCTGTCGATATTTAATAGTTATTGTTCAGTATGTCTTCCATTACCTGCCGGGATAATTTGGCGTTGCCGCTTTTGATGGCTTTGTACAATTGTTCGTGCAGGTGGTGACTGATCGCAAAGTGGCTGATACTCTGTGTATCGCGTTTGGCGAAGAAATCGCGGATTACGGCGGTGAAGCTGCGGAAGAGATCGGCCAGTACATTGTTGCCGGAGGCTTTTGCAATAGCAGTGTGAAAGGCGATATCGGCATCCACGCATTGCTGGTACTGTTGTTCCAGGATGGCTTTTTTGCGTTGTTCCAGCAAGGCTTTCAGCTGGTGGAGATCTTCTTTGGTATGGTTTTCTGCGGCCAGTTTTACGATTTCATAATCCAGCATGCGTCTTACCTGGTTTATTTCCTCGAAGTCGGCGCGCCTGAGGCGCTGGTCCAGCGATTCCGCCTGAACGGTTTCATTAACGAAGGTGCCGGCGCCCTGTTGCACGCGCAGAATACCCATCATAGCAAGCGTTTTAATGGCTTCGCGGACGGTAGAGCGGCCTACGGCGTATTGCACCATCAGCTCAGGTTCTGCGGGTATTTTCTGACCTGGTTTATATTTTCCCTGGGAGATATCTTTCTGGATGGCGTTGATAACACGGTCCGATAGTTTGGATGTTTGCTCCATAAATCTTCATTTACAATACAAAGGTATGATGTTTAGTTAAACATCTGATGTTTTATTTTTTATCCCTTGATAATTTTGATAGATTGGATATCTAGCCCTGGGGTTGTATATTCGGCAGGCAGTATGATCATTTGCCAGCTGAACGAAACATTCCACGTGAAAAACTTGTATGTCATGGCAGCTGTTTGTTGAGGGTTCATCCAGCCGGTTTCTTAGTAACCACGCCAGCCGGATGGCATTGATTATTATCTCTTCCAAAATAAAAACAAATGCATCGCAGGAATTTTTTACAGGCGGGATTACTCACCGCCACATTTTCATTTCCGGAGAAGTATTTCCCCGGAAGGATCTATCGTCCTGATAACACAGCGGTTTTCAACGCGGGCATCGGCGGAAATAACACGGTTGACCTGCTGAAGCGTATCGATAAGGATTGCCTGGTGCATCAACCGGACCTGACTGTGCTGATGATAGGCACCAACGATATGAATTCGATGAAGCACATTGCTTTACCGGAGTATGAAGCCAACCTGCGGAAAATAGTGGCACAGCTGATAGCGGCCAAAAGCAGGGTATTGATGATGACGATCCTGCCGGTGCATGAGCCTTATTTATATACCCGCCACCCGCGCGCATTTTATGAGCCGGAAGGACATGCCAAACGGAAGCAGCAGGTGAATGATGTGATCCGGAAAATTGCAGCGGATAATAAGCAGGACTTATTAGACATGGGCTACATTTTTCAACAGGTGGGCGATGTGGGAGAAGAGACGGACAGCCTGATCCAGAATGTAGCCAACAGCCAGAAACAGGATGGCGTACATCCTACCCCGGCTGGTTACCGCACCATAGCAGTAGCCGTGTATGAATATATTACGCAACGCCAGCTGCCTCATAACAGGGTGGTTTGTTTCGGCGACAGTATCACCTTTGGCGATGGAGGAACAAACGGAAAAAGTTATCCCGCATATCTAAAAAAATTATTGACAGCATGAGAAAAATAGTCCTGTTAGCAACGATCCTGGTGATCCCTTATTTATTTTCCCGCGCCGGTGCGCCGGTAAATAAGGCAGATGTAATTATTTATGGTGGCACCTCTGCAGCAATTGTGGCCGCGGTACAGGCGCATAAAATGGGTAAAACGGTGATCGTGGTATCGCCGGATAAACATGTTGGCGGCCTTTCTTCAGGCGGACTAGGGTTTACCGATACCGGCAATAAATCTGTAATAGGTGGCCTGGCCCGTGATTTTTACCACCGCATCTGGCTGCACTACCAGCAACCTGCCGCCTGGAAGTGGCAACAGCAGGCGGAGTATGGCAATAAAGGCCAGGGCACACCGGCAATGGATGGCGCGGAGCGCACCATGTGGATCTTTGAACCGCATGTAGCAGAGCAGGTATTTGAAGATTATATCCGGGAGAATAACCTGAAAATTTACCGCAACGAATGGCTCGACCGTAAGCAGGGCGTAAAAAAGGAAGGCGGAAAGATAGTGGCTATTACTACCCTCAGCGGACAAACCTATAGCGGCAAAGTATTCATTGACGCCACTTATGAAGGCGATCTGATGGCAGCTGCAGGCGTAAGCTATACCGTAGGCCGCGAAGCAGTGGCCACCTATGGCGAAAGCTGGAACGGCGTACAAACGGGCGTTTTACACCACGGCCATTATTTCAAACAAAATATCAGTCCGTTCCGCATTGCCGGTGATGCAACAAGTGGATTGCTGCCGCGTGTTTCCGGGGAAGATCCCGGGGAAAAAGGAGCGGCGGATAAAAAGATCCAGGCGTATTGTTTTCGTATGTGCCTGACCGATAAACCTGCCAACCGCATTCCTTTTCCGAAGCCGGAAGGATATGACCCCACGCAGTATGAATTACTTACCCGTGTGCTGGACAGCGGCTGGAATGAAGTGTTCAATAAGTTTGATCCTATCCCCAATCATAAAACGGATGTGAACAATCATGGTCCTTTTAGTTTTGACAACATTGGTATGAACTACGATTATCCGGAAGCCACGTATGAGCGCAGGAAGGAGATCATTCATGAGCATGAAGTGTATCAGCAGGGACTTTTATATTTCCTTGCGAACGACGCCCGTGTGCCGGCTGCCATTCAGCATCGCATGCAAACGTGGGGCTTATCGGCCGATGAGTTCCGTGACAACCATAACTGGCCGCACCAGTTGTATGTACGCGAAGCAAGGCGCATGAAAGGCGTGCATGTTATGACGCAGCAATCGGTGCTTGGAGAAAGCGCGGTACCCCAATCTATAGGCATGGGTTCTTATACCCTGGATGCGCATAATGCGCAACGTTATGTGAAAAAAGACGGGTATGTGCAGAATGAAGGCGACATCGGTGTGGATATTAAAGAGCCCTACCAGGTGTCTTACGGGTCCATACTTCCGCAACGGGCAGAGTGCAGCAACCTGCTGGTACCGGTATGCATGTCGGCTTCACATATCGCCTATGGTTCTATCAGGATGGAGCCGGTGTTCATGATCCTGGGGCAGAGTGCCGCCACCGCAGCGGCGCTGGCCATTGATGGGAACAAGGCGGTGCAGGAGGTAGATTACGGGCAGTTGAAAGTGCAGCTGGAGAAAGATCATCAACGGTTATCGGCACGATAGCATAACCAGCCATCCATGCTACAGCGAACAGAAGCAAAGTGGCATGGATGGCACAATGATTGCGGCGGCTGCTATATGAAAAAAGCTATGATACCTACTATCTGCCGGGCAATTGGCCTGGGCATTGTTACCGGGATGCGCAGCGCAATGGGCCCTGCTTTCGCCAGTTATTTTGTTAGTCAGCAACCTTCAGACAAACTACGTAAATCGCCTTTGGGCTTTATGCAAAAGCAAGGTACTTCCCGCTATTTACAAACAATGGCCGCAGGCGAGCTGGTTGTAGACAAAGCACCCAACATCGGAAATCGTATAGCCGCTGCCGGTATTACCGGCCGGGCACTTTCCGGCGCATTGGCTGGAGCTACTTTATACCAGGCAAAAGGTGAGAAAGCCTGGAAAGGAGCGGTAATTGGCGGCGTGGCAGCAGTAGCCGCAGCATACGCATTCTTCTATTTACGCAAGGCTGCCGGCAGGAAATTACATGTAAGAGATGCAGCAGTAGGTGGACTGGAAGACGCTGTAGCACTGGGTATCGCAGCATTGTCTATCAGGAAGAAAAGATAAATTCTTTTAGGTAGTTGTTTTCTTTGAGAAAAAAACTACATTTGCATCCCCATAGAATGATGCCTAATAGTATAATGGTAGTACGACAGATTTTGGTTCTGTTTGTCTAGGTTCGAATCCTGGTTGGGCAACACCGGACAATAGTCACAGACAATGTTCAACGGATTTTACCCACTGTAACGTAAGTTGCGGTGGGTTTTTTCTTGCGTTTATTTATCTAATATAGAAACGGCGCCTTAAAAAGGCGCCGTCGTTGTTTTTAATTACCAGTTGCCGATCGGATAAGTCATAGGCCCATCTATTTCGTATATGATGCTGTTGCCGCACTGATGCTTCCTGATAATGCGCCGTTGCGGGCCGTATTCCCATATGGGTTGGTCTGCAGCGGTGTTGAGGGTGGAAAGCACATACCGCTCACCACTTACTTCCCGGATTACAATAAACGCATGCCAGTCGGGGAAGCCATCAAAGTATTCGTATACATAGTTGGTGTACTCTGAAGGATAGAGTTTGTCCGGCTCCGGCACGCTGGTTTGTTTCAGTACGCCGTTCAGCAGGGCGTTGAAATTAAGCCCCGCATTGGGTGCGTCGCTGTGCTGGTAAATGCCTATTGCATTCATGGCAATGTTATTTGGCAGGAACATGGTGCAGGGGATCTGACCAGTGAGATATTGACGCAACGTATCGTTCAGGCTTTTGTTGGCGGGCGTAAGCGACATGTAATCCATCACTGCGCCGGTAAGATCCATTCCCGGATCTTTTTGCAGGTAATCGAGAATGTTGTTGGCAACGATGTTAGTGGGTCTTACTGCTACGGTCAGATCGTCCTGTTTGTACTTCGGGCCATTGTAGGTTTGCCAGCTCACCACTGCACGCAGCCCCGTTCCGGCAGGAACTACAATGTGTGCGGTGTCAGGCTTCACGGCGATGATGTTAACGGCCACGCCATCGAGCCATACTTTCAGTACGGCAGGATCGTTGCCGAGGTTTTCCCCGGTAAGCAGGATGGTATCGCCGGCATAGACATAGCGCGGATTCGCCGCCTTTATTTTTGGTGAGCCGATTACTTTTACTTCGGGCCACAGCGCGGTTTGCGGACCTATATGCACTACGATGTTGCCGGTGAATACTTTTTCAGGAACCAGCAATTGCAGTTTGGTATCGGACTGGCTGAGGATACGCGCCGGCCGGTCGCTGATGAAAACTTCCGTGGGATAGCTGGACAGCCGGAGGTTTTTGCCGGAAAGCTCCAGCGTGTCGCCCGACTGCACGGTTTCGCGGCTTATTGCCGTGATCTCCGGCGTTGGCAATGCGGGCACCTCATCTTTATCCTGCCGGCAGGATGCCATTATTCCCAGTATTATAACGGTATAGACTATACGCATTTTTATCTCTTTTAAAAATTGATAATGGCAGACATATTGATGGTGGTGTTGGGATCTTCTCCCTGCTGCTGTATATACCCGCGGAAAATGAAGGTATAGGAGCGTCCTGCATAGGTGGCAAAGGCTTTCCTGAGCAGGTGTGGTTCACCTTCCGCGGCGCCTGTTCGTTTTACCCGGAAGGAGGGATTCTCTGCCGGGGCTACTTCTATAAAAGGTGTGATGGTTTTATAGGTGAGGCTGTCCATTCCGGGCACTTTTACCGTATCAATAAAAAAATCCAGTGGTCCGGCGTCCGGTGAGAGATGCACAAACCTGATGCGGGCCTTGTGTTCCGGGCGGTCTGCTATATTTTCTTCAGACATCAGCACCTGGTAATAGCCTAAACTATCTGCCAGGTAAAAAGTATACCAGGTATCCTTTGCGAGGGTGGTATATTTTTCTGCGATCTTTACCTGACCACTGGTATCGGTAAAGCCTATACGATGTTTACCGGGAGCTACCCAGTTGTAGCTGGCTTTGTTGAACATGCCCATTCCAAAGCCGTCGATATCGTTGTAAGCCCTTACAGTTATAAAGGCAGTATCTACAAATACCTGGCTTGCTTTGCTGATAAATGCCGTGCTGCCGTTATAGATCATCAGGTGGGTAATATCAGGAGATGCCGGTATTTCTGTTGACTTATTGCAGGCAGTTACCCAACAAAAAGTTACCGGCAGTAGTAATTTTAAAAAGATGTTTCGCATAGCTGGATTGTTTATTACCTGGTGATGGAGATAGTGGACAGATGTATCTGGTCAAAGAAATCGTATCGTGTGTAGCCCACATATAGTTTTCCGAACTGGTCGAACAGGATACGGCTTACCGCGCCTACAATGGCGGTTTGGCCTGGCTGTGGCTTTGTGGCATCGGACGCTCCTTTGTAACCGGCTATTTTGTATACCATCTCTTTGTTCACATCAATTTTATAAATGCCGCGGGGTTCTTCTATATAGATTTGTTCATCATACCCGATGAGGATATTGCCGTCGAAGTCAGCATCAAAAGAAGTGATGGTGCGCATATCTACTTCTTTAAAAGTGCCGGAGTACAGGAAGTTATCCGGTGCGTTCACGGCCTTTCCAATGATGGTAGTTACCTCTTTGGTGAGCGGGTTGAATTCCCGTACGCATTCTTTCATTTCAGCGCTGCCTGCTCCTTGCGCAAGGTATATTTTGCCGTTCCCTCCCAGCACAATGCCTTTCGGGGAAGCTATCCCGGCTTTAGGACCGAAGCCGTCTGCGGTATGGCTGCCGTTATTCACTATGGTACCGGCTTTCATGGTTTCGGGGTTGGTGCCATCGTTGTTATAGAACACATAATCCGCCATGTCGTCTACAGTGCCGGCTTCTGTTGTTACCATGCCATCGGCGGATATTTTGCGGAGTACGGCGCCGCCACCTGTCTGTCCGCCATCCAGAAAATAGAGGTTGCCTGCTTTATCCAGCTCCATGCCTCTCACCGCGCCTATCATGGCCTTATCCGCAGGTCCGTCCACGATTGCTTCGTAAATCATCCCGTTATCCAGGCAATATTTATCGTTACGCCCAACCAGTGTTTTTACTTCGTTGGTGCGGGGATTGATCTTCAATATCCGGTGAAAACGGAATTCGAACTCTAATTCATCCGTGGTGCCTGGTAGCGTTATACTCGTCACCGGGGCGTTGGTTACTGCGAGATAGATGGTGCCGTCTTCTGAAATCTTCATGGCATCGATGCTGTTCAGTTTCAGATCGCCCAGCTGCGTGGCCAACTCATTGTTACCGCCACCACCGAGGGTTACGATCCGGTTGCCGGCAAACTTCCTGATAGTCATGTTACGCCTGTTATAGCCGTGATCGGGATTAAAATCAAAGGCGCCGTTATCGATAAAATAAATGGCTCCTTCTTTATCCATGCCCATATCGTGTACTGCGCCTACTGTAGCGGTGCCCACTGGTCCGTCTACGGGTTCCCGTTCTGCGCGGGGTGTCATCAGCAAAGGGCTTACGGTAACGTCGCCGGGATAAAGGATATCCGGCTTCTTTACGGTGAATTTGAAAGGCGCGCTCCTGATGCCGTTCACGATGATGTAAATATTGGTTTCGCCGATCTGTGAAGAGTCGGGTACCAACATCCTGAAAGTATCGGCTACGATGGTTTCTTTATCGTCGGTGTATTTGGAGATAGGTACTTCGAGTTGTGTTTGTCCGTGTGTGAGTACCGTTGCTTCGGCGTTGCCCACAAAAATTTTCAGGTTGGCATCCGGCTTGCCAAACTTTACGTACAGGGTGAGCGGTTCACCACGCATGGCTATACCGGGCGTAGCAGTGGTGGCCATTACGATGCCGGATTCTTTCTCCCGTATATCCAGTTCTTTATCGAATGTTTTTTTACAGGAGAAGCATACCGGTAGTATTAGCAGCAGGTAATATTTTATGTGATTCATATGCACTGATTGGTCAGGATTAGTAAATAAAATTCAGTCCAAGCGAGTAATAGGGCCGCGGGCTGAAAAGCTGGTATGGTCTGTCTTTTGTCCAGTTGTCGCGGTCTTTCACTACGCCATCGTATTTATAGTTGCGGTTAAAGTCGAGGAACAATTCCCGCTTTTGATCCAGCAGGTTTTGCACACCGGCTTTGAAATGCACATGTTTGTTCAGGCGCTGGCTCCAGGTAAAGTCCAGCAGGTGTTGGCTGCGCTGCATTACATCCGGGATACCGGTAATCTGTTCGCTGGGCCGGTGGCTGTTGGTGCCCAGCAATACGATCATAGGGCCGGTAACGTTATAACCGAGAGATATTTTGGTGCCGATGGCCGGGTCTTCATAATTGAGTGATGAGTTAAGGATATAAGGCGCCTGCCCCTGCAGCGGACGTTTGCGACCTACCTGGTTACCATCTGAACCCTGCGGCTGCATGTCCACGCGGCTGTATATCCATGCCCCGTTCATCATGAAGGAGAGGTTACGGAAAAAAGCGCCCGGTATAAAGCTGAGGCTTTTACGCATTTCCGCTTCTATGCCATATACTTTTGTGGGACCGGAGTTGATGAAACCGATTTCGTTGATAAACGATGCGTAGTAAGTTTCCCTGATGAGGATTTGTTCAATAGGTTTATCCAGTGTTTTATAAAAGAAGCCGAGGTTGAACATTTCGTTTTTCAGCATGCTTTCGGGATACCATTCCAGCCGGATATCATAGTTATCGATATTTACCGGATGCAGCGCCGGGTTGCCTACGTACATCAGGTAGTTTTCTATATCGGCGTAAGGGAAGGGGGCTACTTCACGGAATTCAGGCCGGTTAAGGGTTTTACCGTATCCTGCGCGTACAATGATACGTTCGGCAGGCTTCCAGTTTAGGTTGATGGAGGGGAGCACATGTGTGCGGGAATTTTCTACCACTAAAGGATAATTGGCCTGGCCGGCCATCAGCGCGCCAATAATGCGCAGACGGTTGTTTTCCACCCGCACGCCACCGAATATGGAGAGGTTGGAGTGCGGAATGTGGATGTCTGTGGCCAGGAAGTAGGAGAGGTTACGGTTATCCGCGAAGTAGCTGTCGTACGGACTGGTTTCTTCAAACCAGGTATGACCGGTATTGTCTGCCCGGAAATTGTCCGGCGACATATAATGATCCAGCATGTCTTCTGTAAGCTGGTAACCGATATGACCGTTTTCAAAATCACCATTATACGCAGTGCCCTGGTTCATGCCGAACTGGCGCAGGTTCACGCGTCTTTCTTTCTGTTCAAAAAAGAATCCTGTTTTTGCAGACCACCAGGGCAACAGCCAATGTTCTGCTTCTGCATTGGCCTGCGCGGTATTTTCGTTGATGCGGGTGTAAATGCGGCGTATGCCGAACGTTTGCGCTGCGCTGCCCACCAGCCAGGGATCACCGGCGATATGTTCGGGATAGGTGCTGTCCTGGCTGTTGCGGCGATACCATATCTCGCGGGTATCAGGATCGTTCCTGCGCACCAGGGTATAACCGGCATTGGCGAACAGGTGGGTGTTTCCTTTGTTCTTCAGGTTCCAGTAGGCGCTGAGTTGCGCTGTGTACAGGAAAGTGCTCTGGAATATCAGCTGGTTGTCTTTACTCTGCCCATTGAAATCACTTTGTCTTGAAAGGATATACGACATCATTTGTTTGTTGCCCAGCTGGTTCACAAATTGTTTTAACTCCAGGTGCGCACTGTCGCCAACAGGCAGGGTATTTTGCTGGATGAGGGTGATGCGTGCGGATTGTGTGCCGCTGCGGATCACGCCTTCAGCGCCATTGGCATTGCGGCTGTCGTACACCGGGATGGTATTGTTTTGCGTGGTGTTGGTATAAGCAATGGAGGTGAGGTTGTTGATGTGTTTGCGGCCTATTTTCCAGGCATCATAGTAGTTGGCCAGTATCCGTTTATCAAGATCGTTTTTTACTTTGAAGGACTTAAAATTGTTGGGGAATGCCTTCCAGTATTGGGCGTTATCTTTCGGATCGCCGGTATTGAACTTTACCAGATCCGGCAACCCCGCCGGCAATGCGCGGGTACCGTCGTCGAAGCCGAGTGCGTCGTAGCGGCCACCTGCATAGGTGGGCATATCGCAGAAGCTGGAGCCGGGGCGGTATTGAGCAGAGAGTTGCAGATCGAACTGGCGTGTGAGCTGGCTTTTCTTGGTGTATATTTTTACAACGCCGCCTGCGAAATCTCCGGGAAGATCCGGCGCAGGGGATTTATAAATCAGGATACGGTCAATCATGCTGCTGGCGATCTGGTCGTAGGAAAATGCCTTGCTGTCCAGTTCTGTTGCGGGAGCGATGTTATCGTTCAGGAAGGTAACATTGTACCGGCGGTTAAGTCCGCGTACTACAATGAACCGGTCGTTTGTGATATTTACGCCGGCTACTCGGCGCACCACTTCCGCCGCATCACGGTCCATGCTGCGGGCAATTTGTTCATTGGAGATACCGGATACTACGCTGCGGGCCGTGCGTACTTCATCTATCAGCTGCGCATCGGTGGTATTGATCACCTTGCGGTGCGGAATGCCGGTTACCACTACTTCCTTCAGCCCGCGTTTCGGCTGCAGCTTAAAATTGGCTTGCAGGGTAGCTTTGCCTTCCACCTTTATACCGTTGAGGCTACCGGTTTCATATCCAACGTAGCTGAACATCAGATTGTATTTGCCGGGTGGAATTTTATCGATCGTATAATATCCTTTTTCATCTGTTACGGTGGCGAAAGAAGTATTGGCTATCCTTACGGTAGCGCCGATCAAAGGATCGCTGCTTTCGAAATCCACTACGCGGCCGGTGATCCTGCCCGGTACCACCTGTGGTTTGGGTGATACGATGATGTTGTTGCCGTCGATCGTAAACAGCATAGCCGTGTTGGCAGAAAGCCGGTCGAGGCAGGATTGAATTCCTGTACGACCGGCAACGGTGATAGGGATGGTTACAACCTTCTGCTTTACAATGGCGGGATCATAAATAAAGTGAAAGCCCGTATGATCTGCAATACGGTTTAGTACTGCTTCCAGTGTTTCCTGCTGTTCCACAATAGCTTTCGCGGCAAATGAAGGTAGCAGGGATAGCAGGAGCCAGCCTAAGCAAATGTGTAAAATTCTCTGATGCATATTTATTTTTTATGGGACAATAAGCGGCCTGCCGCAGGTTTGCTGCGGTAATGTCAGGGCCGGGAATGACTATGAATATTTGTTATCGCATATGAACGAGTACGGTATCTCCCTTTTGTTCAAAGTAAATGTTGCGGTTGATGCTTAGCAACGCCAATACCTTTTTGAGTGGCACGCCTTTATCAAAGGAGGCGGTGAACAATTCTTTGCGGCAGCGATTGTCTGTGAATACAAAAGTGGCGCCGTAACGGGTGGAGAGTGTTGCGGCGATATCCTGTAACGACTGCCCGTAAAAATCCAGTTCGCCGTTAACCCACTTGCTGTACCGTGCGGCTGGTACCTTTTGTACGGCATAGGTGCGGTCAGCGCTGATTGTCAGCTGTTCATCGGGCTTTAGCAAGATGGGCTGTGGCGCAATACCGGTATGCACGGATATTGATCCGGTGAGCAGCGTGATGCGCATGCCTGCCTTTTCCGTATATGCCTGTACGTTAAAGGAAGTGCCGAGTACCCTGGTTTCCACCCCTTTGCTTTTTACGGTGAAAGGATGGTTAGCATGATGGGTTACATCAAAGAAAGCTTCTCCTTCTGCCAGTATTACTTTTCTTTCGTGTTTATTATAATCAGTTGGAATGAGCAGACGTGAATGGCTGTTGAGCACAACGGTGCTGCTGTCTGCCAGCCGTATGCTGCGCACCTGGCCAATACCGGCATCTATGGTATCATACAAAGGTCCGCTTACCTGCGCAACAGCTGTAGTGCCCGCGGGACGCAGGGTATAATAAAGCGACGCGGATACCAGCGCCAGTAGGGACGCTGCTGCCACCGCGTTGCGTACATTAAGCCAGCGGCGTTTGGGCTGTATAGTAGTATGGAGCTCGTTGCTGAAGCGTTCGAATGCCTGTTGATAGCCTTCATCATAAACGCCTATCATCTTATATAAATGCTCCGCTTCCCGGAATATATGTGCCATTCCTGGATGCGCTTTAAGCCAATTGGTCCAGTATTGCACATCTTTTTCAGGTGCGCCTTTGCAGTAATTGCAGAATGTGATGTCTGATAAAAAATCTTCCGGCAGTGCGTAGTATTGTTCTTCCAACTATCCAATGTTTATTGTTCCACTAGTAGGACAAAGGAGGTGCAGGAATTTCCATGAAAGAAAAGTGGAGTTAACGATTCCTTAATATGGGAGCGAGGGTTTTCCTTTCAATTGCTTCCGGAGTGCGGCGAGGGCTTCGTGTACATAGTTATAGGCCGTTTTTACCGGCTGGCCGGTGATCCGGGCAATCTCTTCGTAACTGTACTGGCGGAAAAAACGCATCTCTATCACCTGTTTGTAGCGTGGCGGGAGACTATGCAGGGCACGCTGTAAGTTTTGCTGCCTGTCTGTTTCATCTGCCTGGCGTATCAGTATTTCTTCATAGGAGTATTCCACGCCATCCATTTCGCCGGGTTCGTAAGTAACTGTTTTGTTTTGCTGCTTTAGGGCAGTTAACAGCCGGTTGCGTAAGGAAACGGTGAGATAATTTTTCAGGTGCAATATCTTAGAAAGCTCATCTTTTTTTTGCCAGCAATGGAGAAATAGCTGGTGGATGCAGTCGCGTATCAGTTCCTTATCGTCCGTAAGATAACACCCTGCGGCAAACAGCGCATGATAATGTGTTTGGTATAATTGTAAGATGGCATCCCTGTTATCCATTTCATGTATAAGCGATCCGGTGTACTCAAAGTTACCATATCGGCCGGCAGGCACATTTTAAGAAATTGTTAAGCCCGTTTATGGATCACCGGGGAGAAATGAAGCGGATGCCGGCCCAGCTATTATTCAAAAAAGAAAAAGAGAATGATTAAATTGCCGCTTGTCTAACTAAGGAGATATTGCGCGGCGCCAAGTTTCATATAGCAAAAGAATTACTGATCAGTATATCGGAAGGAGATGAAGTGGCTTTTCGTGAACTTTTTTATGGGGCGCTTCCCTGGCTGACATCTTTTATACAAAGGATGGTCAAATCGCCGGAGGGGACCCAGGAAATTGTACAGGAAACGTTTATCCGCATCTGGCTGAGCCGCGATAAGCTGCCAGGGCTGCTGGAGCCACAGGCATGGATCATACGGGTGGCCAGCAATGAGTGCTTTACCTGGTTCCACAAGCAGGCGGCGCTTCGTAAGATAACGGATATCCGGGATGACGCGGGAAGCGCTGCTGCCAATCTCGCGGAAGACCGCCTGCAGGTACAGGAAACCCTGTTGCTGATCCGGGAGGCAGTGGAGCAATTGCCCCCGCAACGTAAAAAGATCTACCAGCTTAGCAGGGAGGAAGGGCTGAAAACACAGGAAATTGCCGATCGCCTGCAATGCTCTCCCAGCTACGTAAAAAATACGCTCAGCGCTGCGCTGAGTTATATCCGCGGATATCTTACCGATGCCGGGAAAATAATTCCCCTTTTATTTTTGTTCTCCTTAACACGCTGAAAATAAGGCGGTTAATTTCTTCTCTCTCTTAATTCTAAAAAAAATGTGTTGCCCGATGAGTACCGCCGGTCTTTTTTACATTCTATATAGTATTACGCTGCTTGCCGGCGTGCACCTGTAATTATTTTACTACGTTTTGAAAACCACTATGGAACAGAGAATTACTTTTTTATTGAGAAAAAGTGGGGAAGAAGGACTGACGAAAGATGAAGAAGGAGAGCTGACCGCTTTTTTTCAGGATGAAGCCAACCGGGAACTGTTTAACAGCGCAGCGGTTGCATTGCCGGAGGAGCTTTCCGGCGATGCGGAGGTGAATCGTGCCGACTGGGAGCCAATGCTGCAACATATACTGAATGCCGATAAACCAGGCCATACCAGTACCCCGGTGAAGGTATTGTACCGGAAATGGTGGCAATACGCAGCGGCTGCGGTGTTTATACTGGTGGCATCAGGAGTATGGTTCTTTATGCAGCAGAAGAAGCAAGGCATCATGCATCACATTCCGGAGGTAGCGGCAGATATAGCGCCGGGCACCAATAAGGCGACGCTGCAGCTGGCCAACGGGAAAACGATTGTACTTTCTGACGCACAGAATGGCGTGGTTGGTCAGCAGGGAAATGCGCAGGTGGTAAAAATGGATAACGGCGTGCTGGCGTATCAGCCTGGATTACAGTCCGGCGGCAATACGGTGGAATACAATACCATGATCACGCCACGTGGAGGACAGTACCGCATTATACTGCAGGATGGCTCAAAGGTGTGGCTGAATGCGGCCAGTTCTTTAAAATACCCGGCGGTATTCAATGGTCCGGAGCGGGTAGTGGAGCTTACCGGGGAGGCTTATTTTGAGATAGCGGCGAAAGCAGACCAGCCCTTCCGGGTAAAGTCGAAAGGACAGGAAGTATTGGTACTGGGTACCCATTTTAATATCAATGCTTATCCCGATGAAACCGTGACAGCCACTACGCTGATCACGGGTAAGGTGAAAGTATCGGGCGCGGGTTATACGGGTGTGATGCAACCGGGAGAGCAGGTGCAGCAACAGGAAAACCACAGGTGGCAGCTGTTAAAGAATGTAGATACCGAAACGGTGATGGCCTGGAAGAATGGATATTTTTCTTTTAACAAAGCCAATATCGTTACCGTGATGCGGCAACTGGCCAGGTGGTATGATGTGAATGTAATATTTGAAACCAAAAATACAGAGCAGGCTTTTGTGGGCGAAATACCCCGGAGTGTAAGCCTGGAGCAAGCTTTAGAGATACTTAAATTCAGTGATATTCACTATGTAATAACAGGAAGAACAATTAAGATTATTGATTGATCTGTCAACCAAACAGGATTTATTATCAACCAAAAACCAACCAACCATCAATGAAAAAAAATACGTCTTAAAAAACAAAACAGAAGTGCTTGCAACACTTCTGTTTAATCCGGGCTTACCGACAACCATCCGACTAAAGAAAGTTTAATCAATTCACCCAAACACTACAAATGTATGCAATTAAGTAATTGCTATGGGCATTTCTTTGCCCGTTCCCTCCTTAAAAAAACGATGCTCATTATGAGATTGAATTTTTTCCTGATTGTTGTGCTATGCCTGCATGTAAGTGCAAAAGGGGTGTCTCAGGAGATTACATTATCATTGAAAGAGGCTTCACTTGAAAAAGTACTGACAGGTATTAAAAAACAGAGTACTTATCATTTCTTTTATGATGCGCAACTGCTGCGGCAATCCGCACCCGTAAGTATACAATTAAAAAACGCCTCGCTCCGGCAGGCACTGGAGCAGGCTATGCGGGGACTGCCGTTTACCTGGCGTATTGATGAAGAAAATAAGCTGGTGACCATTGGCCGAAAAATGGTAATGGCCCGGCCATTGATGGAGTTACCATCGGCGTCCGGCATTGTAACCGGTGTGGTGGTAGATCACCAGGGGAAACCCATACCGGGAGCCACGGTAAGCCTGCGGCCTTTTAACAGGGGCACGGTTACCAGGGAAGATGGCTCTTTTACTTTCAGAAATCTTGCTGTTGGTAATTACACCGTCATCGTGACTTTTGTCGGTTTCGGATCTTTCGAAAGAAACATTAAAGTAGGCGAAATCCCGGTACAGCTCACCATTTCGCTGAAGCCTGTGCTTACAGAGCTGAATGCTTCTGTAATTATCGGATACGGCACCACTACCGAACGAAACAAAACAGAATCGATGTCTTCTGTAAGATCGAAGGAGCTTACTGAAAATCATTCCAGTATAGCGGTATCGGATATGCTGGCGGGCCGGTTGCCAGGACTGTACGCGGTAAAATCCGGTGGTGCGCCGGGAGCGGGTTCTACGCTTTTTGTGCGTGGGCTGAGCACCTTTAATAACTCTGCCCCGCTGGTAGTAATAGATGGTATTCCCGACAGGCGGCTGGATGATCTGAATGCCAACGATATTGATGTAATATCCGTGCTGAAAGATGCGTCGGCGATTTCTGTATATGGCGCGCGTGCAGCCAACGGGGTAATACTGGTGACTACCAAAAAAGGAAACATCGGCAAACCCAGTATCACTTTTGCGGCCAACGTGGTGAACCAGCGTCCTACGCAATATTATAAGCAGATGAATGCTTTTGACTATGCCACTACTTACAATGAAGCGCTGAAGAATGAAGGATTATACCAGCCGGGTGTGGGTATGGGTTTCAGTGATGAAGCCCTGCAGAAATATAAGGATGGTTCTGATCCCAATTATTATCCAAACGTGAACTGGATCGACGAAGTGCTGGCTACTTCTTTGTGGCAAAGCAATTATAATTTATCTGCCGCAGGCGGAAGTGAAAACATCCGTTACTTTATTTCCGGAGGTTATTCAAAAAACAGCGGACTGGTACCGGTAGAAGGTTACAGCCGTTATAACCTGCGCAGCAATTTGGAAGCAAAGGTAACGCGCGATCTGAAGGTAACGATGAACCTCAGCGGGTCATTCAGCAAACAAAATTCAGAAGCGGTGTATGGTTCGGAGTACGTTATCAGTAATATGTATTCAACCCCGCCTATCCGTGCAAACCGCTTCACCAATGGTTTGTATGCTGTAGTGCCGGAGCAGCGCGGCAATGCTTACCAGCAATCGATAGGCGCGTCTGGTTACAATCTTACCAATATCAATATCTTTAATTCGGTAGTCAACATACAGTACGATATTCCTTTTGTAAAAGGGTTATCGCTGAAAGCCAATGGCTCCTTCGATAAGCTTTATTCTTTTGGTAAACGCTTCGCTACACCGTATGATATGTATAGTATTGATGCGGCAGGCAATTTTAAGAAAGCAACGCCTTATCCTACGGAGCCTTACCTGCGGGAAACCTTTGCGCAAACGCAGAGCCTCACGCTGGAAGCCGGCGCGCAATACGACCGGTCGTTTGGTAAACATGATTTATCCGGTTTGCTGCTTTATACACAAACCAATAATACCGGTGATAATTTTAATACACAGCGTTCGGGCTTTGTATCTTCCAGTTTATCACAGCTGGATTTAGGCGATCCTACGCGCGTTACCAATGGCGGTTCCGGTACTCAGAATGCCAGGCGGGGTTTGGTAGGCCGGTTATCGTATAACTATGCATCGCGCTACCTGTTCCAGTTTAACTTCCGGTATGACGGGTCTGATATTTTCCCTCCTGACCAGCGTTATGGATTTTTCCCGTCGCTGTCTGCCGGGTGGGTTTTATCTGAAGAACCTTTCATGGATAATGTATCCAACGATCTTGATTTCCTGAAGGTAAGAGCGTCGTGGGGGCAGCTGGGTAACGACCGTGTAGATCCGTACCAGTTCCTGACCACGTATGCTTTAGGCGCTACGCCGGGATATTCACTGGGAGGCGCTACGCCGCAGTATTATCAAACGTTATCGCCTAATGTGTTACCCAACCCGGTATTTACCTGGGAACGTGCGGTAATTGCCAACATAGGTGTGGAAGCGCATTACAAGCAGGATCTCTTAACGCTGGAAGCAGATTATTTTCAGAAAAGAACAAAAGATATCCTGGCGCCGCCGGCACAGCAGGTGCCTGCTGTAATTGGTATCGGGCTGCCTGATATTAACAGCGGTATTGTTGATACCAGGGGGCTGGAAGTTGTTTTAAGCCATGCGCAACACTTCGGGAAATTCTCTTATTTTATTTCTCCGAATTTTAGTTTTAGTAAGAATAAGGTCGTCTACTATCCTGAATCACAAAGCATCCCGGAATGGCAGAAGGCAACCGGGAAGTCTATCGGTTATTTTTATAACAGGGTAGGTACGCAGGCGGTTGGATACATATCTGAGGGCCTCTATCAGAGTGAAGAAGAAATTACCAAAGGGCCTAAGCCGCTCTACCCTGGCACTGCGCCCGGTGATATCCGGTATAAGGATGTAGATGGCGACGGCGCCATTACAGCCAGGGACCAGGTTTTCTTTGGCAGTTCATTTTTCCCTAAAATCCAGTACGGTATCCGCTGGGGAGTGAAGTACAGCAGTCTTGAGCTGAATGTGCTGATGCAGGGCGCTGGCGATGTACAAGGGTACGCCTATACGAATCTGCCTGCCACCACAGATAAACTGGACCGTTGGACACCCACTCACACCAATGCTTCTTATCCGCGTTTGTGGTACAACAATCAGAATAATGAGGAAAGCTCTGATTACTGGGCGCGTAATACGGCTTACCTGCGGGTGAAGAACATAGAGCTGGCTTATAGCCTGCCCGGCAGCGTACTTCGGCGTATTGGTGCAAAGAGTTTGCGTATCAGTGTGAGCGCGAACAATCTCTTCACTTTCACTCATTTTAAATTGTTTGACCCGGAAAGTGCGGGGCAGGTACGTGATCCGCTGATGAAATCATTCGCAGCCGGTTTAACGCTGCAGTTCTGATCAGTGGAAACGAATTTATTGAACCAACTAATGCTCTCAAATGAAAAGATTAATCAGCTATATAGCCCTTGCTGCAACGGTGGGAACAGTTGCCTGTAATAAAGAGGCGTTGAATAAAGGCCCCCTGAACCTTTACAGCGACAGCAACGTATGGAAAGACAGTGCCCTCATCAGCAGGGTGGTGCTGGAATCGTACAGCAAAATACACGCAATCTATGATGATGCGGGAAACTGGATGATCTGCGATATTACCGATGAAGCCAAAGCCGCCAAGTCGTTCCTGGAGTCCAACCAGATTAATTCGGGGCAGTATTCTCCTTCTTCCAATATCAACACCGACCTCTGGACAAACACCTATACGGCGGTGCGGAACTGCAATTCCGTGTTATCGCACCTGGATGAAACGCCCCTCAGTGCCGGTGGAAAGCAACAGATCAA
This sequence comes from Chitinophaga sp. CCNWYY40, assembly GCF_037483205.1. Lineage (NCBI taxonomy): Bacteria > Pseudomonadati > Bacteroidota > Chitinophagia > Chitinophagales > Chitinophagaceae > Chitinophaga > Chitinophaga sp. CCNWYY40. The sequence goes on along the minus strand of NZ_JBBHLF010000003.1, from coordinate 1,039,282 downwards.
AGGCGAGATGCTGTTTCTCCGGGCGCTGCATTATATGGATCTCTATTTTACTTTCGGGCGTTTCCCGATTATAGATAAAGTACTGACACTGAATGATGAGCTGACAATGGGTCGCGCTACTGATGAAGCCTGTATAAATTTTATGGTGAAAGACCTGGACGATGCCGCGGCCATCCTGCCGGGAAGCTACCCTGCTTCCTCAACAGGACGGGCTACCCGTTTTGCGGCATTAGCCATGAAAGCACGGCTGCTGCTGAATCATAAGGACTACAGTGGCGCGGCAGCTGCCGCCAAGGAAGTAATTGACAAAGGCGGCTTCTCTCTTTTCCCGGATTATGGCGCGATGTTTTTCCCGGAGAATGATGATAACAGCGAAGTTATTTTTAATAAAGAATATGCGGGAGATTTAAGCGGACAGGTACATTCGCTGGACGACTACAACAACTCTACTTACTTCACCGGCTTTGGCAGTGTGCGGGATTGTCCTACGCAGAACATGGTAGACCAGTACCTGATGACAGATGGTAAACCCTGGAATCAATCGGCCTTATATGATCCGGCGCATCCTTATGCTAACCGCGATCCGCGCCTGCATGCCAGCGTTATCTACGATGGCACCACCTGGATGAATACCGAAATGGACTTAAAGCTGGGATCAGCCATGAACCCCGGTACGTCCAGCACCGCCATCACAGGTTACCTGCTGCGCAAGTTCATGAACCCAAATTATATTTTCGGCGGTAATAACACCAACTACCAGAACTGTATCATGATGCGGTTGGGCGAAGTATATCTCAACTATGCAGAGTGCCAGCTGAAACTGAATAATCCTGGTGAAGCGCGCACCTATGTGAACCTGTTGCGTAAGCGGGTAAATATGCCGGAAATAACCGGCACACTCACGTGGGATGATTATGTGCGTGAACGCACCGTGGAACTGGCATTTGAAGGCCAGCGATTCAACGATATCCGCAGGTGGGGTACCGGCGCTACGATGATCGGCGTAGCCATCCGGGCGATGCAGGTTGGCATCGTAAACGGCGCCCGGACTTATACTTCGGTGCCACTGGAACAGCGGTTTTTCGAAGACAAAATGTATTATTTCCCGATACCACAGGACCAGTTGCAAAAGTATCCTGCGGGTAAAGTACCGGAGCAGAATCCCGGTTGGTAATCATCTACATAAAATTATATACCGTCAAACACCAGCATTATGAAAATCACTTTCAATCATTTAATCACAGCGGCCTTGCTGTCGTTGCCTTCAATGGCCAATGCGCAGTTGAAGCAAAAAGGCGATAGCCTGATAGGCGTTATTAATAAACATCCGGAGAACATTGCCGCGCATGACGCATACATACAAGCCATGTGGAAAGACAGTGCAGCTGTTGTAAAGCAATACCAGCTGTGGACCAAAAAGTTCCCCAAAGAAGCGGGTATCGCTTATGGCTACGGTAAATTTTATACAAACATGGAAAGCCCTGCAGCCCGTCCTTTCCTGCTGAAGGCGGTGGCGCTGAATCCGAAACTGGCGGATGCCTGGCAGGAGCTGTCGATAGATGCAGAGCGCTGGGGTGAATTTGACAAGGCGCGGGACTTTATGGGTAAAGCGGCTGCCGCAGAACCGGATAATGCAGATTATCTTTTTTACTATGCCAATTCCCTTGAAAAAGATGATCCGGAGAAATACCGGGAGATGTGTAATGAGTTGATCAAAAAGTTCCCGGAAAGTCAGCGCGGAGCACAGGCATTGTATTGGATGGCTTTCCGTGCACCGGATATGCAGAAAAAGAAGGCACTGTATGAGCAGATGCGCCGTGATTTCCCGGTATCAAAGTTCAGCTGGTCCAATTCCGGTATGGAAGAATACTTTGATCTGCTGTTATCTGACAATCCTTCGGAAGCGCTGAAGCTGGCCACTGACCTGGCAGCAACGCCTGGTCTGGAATCAGAAAGCAAAGAAGGGTTTGAGAAAAATGCAAAGCTGGCCGGCCAGTTTATAGCCGCTGAAAAGCTACTGGCAGATAATAAAACCAGTGAAGCCGCCGCGGTACTGAATAGCATAAAGCCAAAGAGATGGGGTAGCATGCCGCAAACGCTGGCATTGCTCAAAGCAAAAGTAGCTAACCAGGGCGGACATCCGCAGCAGGCATATGATACCCTGATGAAGTACTACGTGGCCACACCGGCCAGGTCGTTGAAAGCGCCGCTGCTGGCCTATGGTAAGGAAGCCGGTAAAACAGAAAGCGCAATTTATGAGGAGCTGAAGCAACAGTTGAATACAGGGGCTAAGGAAGCGTCTTTTTCGCTGGAGTCCTATTTCGCCGATGGTAAAGTATCCATGAAAGACTACAAAGGCAAAGTGGTATTGCTTACCTTCTGGTTTCCCGGCTGTGGCCCCTGCAGGGGAGAGTTTCCACACTTTGAAAAGGTGCTGAAGAATTTTAATGGTCAGCCGGTATCCTACCTGGGCATTAACATTGTGCGCGACCAGGATGCGTATGTGGTACCGTTTGTGAAATCCAGTAAATATAGCTTTACGCCATTGAAAGATGTGGAAACAAACCGGCAGAACCTCCCGGTAAGAGGCGCGCCCACGAATTACCTGATTGACCAGGATGGTAAGATCATTTTCAAGAATTTCATGATTCAGAATCATGATGCGGAGTTGATGCTGGAGGATATGATCCGGTTGTTGCTGGAGAAACAGGCATAATACAATATTGAAACCCCATTTATGCAGCAGGGCTGGCCAATTGGCCGGTCCTGTTATTTTATGGTATACACCCGGGGCAGGAATGCCACTCATCTTTTTTGCCCAAAGGATAATAATATAAACTCTATATTTACCCCCGGTATTCCACCTTCATATAAAAAAATTAATATCAGCCATGCCGGCCATTGAGGGGCAAACAGATGAAGAATTGTTGTTGTTGCTGCAGTCGGGTAATGAACAGGCGCTAACCCTGTTGTATAAGCGGCATTGGGAACCGCTGTTCTTGTCGGCCTACCAGGTGCTGAAAGACAAAGAAGCCTGTAAAGACCTGGTACAGGAGCTGTTTACAGAGCTGTGGCAAAAGTCCCATCGCATTCAATTAACCGTTTCCCTGAAGGCTTATCTTTCTGCCAGCATCCGTTACAAGGTATTCCGGTATATCCGGCAAAACCCGGTGCGGGAGGAGTTATTTGATCATATGATGGAGCGGATGGAAGCCGCTTCGCCGGAAAGTAAGCTGGCCGTAAAAGAGCTGCAATCCCTGCTGAATACCCTGATAGACACCTTGCCGGAGAAATGCCGGATCATATTCCGGATGAGCCGGGAGCAACATCTTTCCTATAAAGAGATCGCCACACAGTTGAATGTTTCGGTGAAAACCGTTGAAAACCAGATCAATATTGCCATCCGTAAGCTGCGGTCCGCCCTGGGCTATGCTTTGCTGCTCCTCCTGCTTATTAATAAATAATTTTTTTTTGCCTGCTTTGGGGGTAGCCCTTCTTTTTTGTCACTAATGATAAAATACCCCGTATGAACAGACAGGAGTTTTTTTCATTGATAGATAAATGGATGAACGGCTCGGCGAGTGAGGAGGAGATACAATCATTGATGAATTACTATCACAGTTTCAAATCTACCACGGAGTGGGACGAAGTGCAGCTTGGCGCTAAATCCTTACTGGAGGCGGAAATGGAGCAACAGTTGCTGCTGCGCATCCGGACTGCGGAGCGGGAAACAGCGCCGGTGAAACGCGTGTGGTGGACAAAAATCGCTGCGGCAGCAGCAGTGCTGCTGGTACTGGCAGCAGCCGGCTGGTGGTATTTCCAGCGCCCTCCGGAGCAAATGGCTGTTCATTCACAGCAGCAACTGGTGGCCACTAAAGCAGGGGAACACAAGAAGATACAGCTGCCCGATAGTACCATCGTTTGGCTTAGCCCGGCCTCCCGGCTGGAATATACGGATGCTTTCGGGAAAGGAAGCCGTGAACTTACATTGAATGGCGAAGCCTTTTTTGAGGTAGCTACCGATGCGGCGCAGCCTTTTATTATTCACAGCGGACGGGTAGATACGCGGGTGTTGGGCACTTCCTTTAACATCCGGGCATTTGATGCGCAGCCGGATGTGGCGGTAACGGTGTTAACGGGTAAAGTGGCGGTAGGCAACGCGGATAGCGCGGTGCATGTATCTCCCAGCCAGCGGGCGGTGTTTAGCAAGGCTACGGGGAAGATCACGAAGGAAGACGGGGTAGCCACCGGCAATTTATTGAGCCGGCGCGAAGGCATCCTGAAATACGACCGGGCGGGCCTGCGGGAAGTAGCAGCCGAGCTGGGATATTATTACAACGTAAAAATTGAGATCACCGGAGATATCTCCAACTGTTTTTATTTCGGGGAATTTAATACCAACGGCACTTTGGAGAAAGCGTTGCGGCAGCTGTGCCTGTCGCTCAATGCAACCCTGGAGCACAACGGTGCTACCTACATCATCAGGAAGGATAAGGAATGCTGAACGTTATGAAATAAACCACCAACCTATGCATAAAGAAGCGCCACCTACATAAAAAAAACCTCCCTTGCGGGAGGCTGAAAGTTAAGTCTTAACGCTAGTATGCCACACTGGCCTGGTAACCGATGGCAGCTAGTTTTTACTCAACCTTAATCTACGTAAAAGTATGAAAAAATGTGTACCTGTAATAGGCATGCTAATGAAAATGTCATTGTGTATTGTAGTCGTTGTATGTAGTACCACACTAACATTGCTGGCCAAGCACACCGAAGCCCAGCTGCTCGAAAAAAGGATTACGCTGAAAGTGGAAGGAGGAGCATTGCATGATGCCCTGGATGAGATAGGCGCCAGCGCCAATCTCTCTTTCAGCTATGCGGTTAATAAAGAGATCTTTAACAGCGTGGTAACTATCCGGGCAAAGCACCAGAAAGTAGGCAATGTGCTGAAAGAGCTACTGGCGCCGTTTTCCCTGGAATATTTTATAGCAGATGATAAAGTGATCATCCGCCGCAGCAATGAAATGCTGGCGAATATGCTGCTGGACGCCGATGCCGGCCTGATGTACAAAGATATCCGCGGGAAGGTGGTGAATGAAAAAGATGAACCCCTACCCGGTGTATCTGTTCGTGTAAAAGATGCTTCCATGGCAGCGGTTACCGATGAAAAAGGAGAATACGTGCTGAAAGGCATCCCCGAAAACGCGGTACTCATCGTATCTTTTATGGGATATAATACCCAGGAGATAGCCAGCGGTAAGGACACCCAGCTCCGTATCGTACTCACGGAAGACACCAAAAAGCTCGGTGAAATTGTAGTGGTAGGTTATGGCTCCCAGAAAAAGGCCAGTCTTACCAGCGCAGTAGCCTCTGTAAAAGGCGCTGCAGTAGCGGAAAGGCCCGTGCCAAACGTGGTAAACGCCTTACAGGGACAAGTACCCGGCCTGTTCATCCAGCAAACCGATGGTATGCCCGGCACCAACAACAACAAACTGAATATCCGCGGTATCAGCACTTTATCCAGCAACCCCGTACTGGTACTGATAGATGGCGTGGCCGGTCAGCTGGAAACGGTAAACCCGCAGGACATTGATAACATCAGTATCCTGAAAGATGCGTCTGCCACTGCTATTTATGGGGCACGCGCTTCCGGCGGGGTAATACTGGTTACTACCCGCAAAGGTAAACTGAACAGCAAGCCTTCGCTCGCGTACGATGCTTACGCAGGTATACAGCAGCCTACCTATCTCCCAAAACTGGTAGACGCAGTATCCTTTATGCGCAAATGGAATGAATCCCAGCTGAACGATAATCCCGATGCCACCGTGCGTTTTTCTGACGCCGATATCCAGAAATACGCCAGCGGTGAATTGCCCAGTACCGACTGGATCAGCGCCATCTTCAAAGAGAACGCACTCCAGATGCAACATAACGTTGGTGTCTCCGGAGGAACAAAAAATACCGATTACTTTGTATCACTCGGATACCTGAAACAGGAAGGACTGGTACAGGGCGTGATGAACGAGCGCTTTACCTCACGCGTAAATATCAATACACAGATATTGGATAACCTGAAGTTCGGGATCAATACGGTGTATATGAATGCGCCTAAAAGCTTTGCGGGCGCCGGTATTTATACTACCGCCATGCACTGGGCATATATCCTCAACCCTACGGAATGGGCCTATACACCACAGGGGCGCGACAGAAGCTACCGTGGCGGCTCCCAGCCGGTGGCTATTATCAATCACGGCGGGTTTGAAAATTACAAAGACAATTACTTTAATACCAACCTGACGCTGGATTACGGCATTACGAAAAACCTGTCGGTAAAAGGACAGTATTCCTACAACAGCCGCGATATCAAGCATAAAATTTTCAGGGCTACCTATAAGCTGTATGATGATGAGGAAAACCTCGTTACTACACAGCAGTCGCCCAACTCGTTGAACGACGATTATAATACGGCTATTAACCAAACGTTTATTGGTACGCTGAATTACGGTTTACAGGTGAAGCAGCACGACTTTAAAGCCCTGCTGGGATATAGCCAGGAGAGCATGAAGTACGACTCTTACTCCCTGGGTCGCCAGGATTTTTTGAATAATGATATTCATGTGATCAACGGCGGCAGTGTGAAAAAAGACTATTGGTCTACCGGCGGAGGCGCCTATGAATGGGCGATCCAGTCGATGTTCGGACGGTTGTCTTACAGCTTTAAAGACCGCTACCTGCTGGAAGTAAACGGTCGGTACGACGGATCTTCCCGTTTCAAAAATAACCGCTGGGGATTCTTCCCATCTGTTTCTGCCGGATGGAGAATTTCGGAAGAAGACTTCCTGAAAGGATCTGACATTGTGAGCAACCTGAAGCTGCGTGGATCTTACGGTAAGGTAGGTAATCAGAATGCAACGGGAACGGATACACGGGGTATTTACTCCTGGGCCAGTTTGATTGGTACCGGCGCTTCTTATTTCAATGATAAAGCGCAAACTACCACGTATTATAACAACACCGCTAACCCGGATCTTACCTGGGAAGAAAAAGTAACCGGCAACATTGGTGTGGACGCAGGATTTTTTGATGAGAAATTTACCCTCACCGCTGATGTTTTTAAAGAGAAGACCACCGGGATTTTATTAACGCCCAGTGTGCCATCCACCTTTGGCCGCGATGCGCCCGTAATGAACCTGGGCCGCATGAGCAACTGGGGATGGGAAGTATCTGCCGGCTACCAGAACCGCGATAATAAGCTGAAGTATGGTGTAATGGTGAATATCTACGATTCCCGTAACAAGATCCTCGACCTGGGTGGAACGCCGGATGTATTACAGGAAAACCCCGTAATGGTAGGCCAATCACGGTGGACGTGGTATGGTTATAAAGCGCTTGGCTTGTATCAGTCGGATGAAGAAGTGAAAGCATCGCCTACCTATAAGCCGCAAAATAAAGCCGGCGACATCAAGTACCAGGATACCAACGGCGACGGGCAAATTACCCCTGAAGACCGTGTAATACTGGGCGATGCAGACCCGCACCTGATGTTTGGCGTGAATGCTAATTTTTCCTGGAAGCAGTTTGACCTGAGCATGTTATTCCAGGGCGTGCTGAAAAATAAAACGTACCTCACCGGTTATGCCGTAAGTCCGTTTAACTACGGTGGTTCCTTTACCACCGACCTGATGGACTCCTGGACACCGCAAAATAAAGGCGCCCGCTATCCCCTGATGCGCCAGGATCTGAGCGTGAACTACGACTTTTCCGACTGGTGGCTGTATGATTCAAAATATGTGCGTTTGAAGAACCTGCAACTGGGATATAATGTACCCAACAATATTTTGCAGCGCGCGAAGATTGGTCAGCTCCGTTTTTATTTCATGATGGAAAATGTGCTGACGCTGAAGTCGAAACGTTTCCCGAAAAACTTTGACCCGGAAATCGACAACTGGCAGTCGGGTGTGAACTTCCCGCAAATGAAGACTTACACCTTTGGTTTGAACCTGAAATTCTGATGACGCTCTCACTGCAAAACAACAACAACATGAAACGACTACACATCATCACTATATTATGCGCCTGCAGCCTTCTGGCGGCTTGCTCTAAAAATTTCCTGGACCGTGCGCCGCTGGATCAATACTCTGATGACACCTACTGGACCACCGAATCGGATGCAGTAAAATTTGCCTCCAGGGTATATGAATTCCTCCCTTCCGCCGACTTTTTTGTTTGCTATGAAGGAATGAGCGACAACGCTTTTTCCAAAACAGCTTCCTGGGGCAATACCCTTCGCAATGCGCAGCTGATTGGCAACAGCACGTTTGTAGCCACTACCGGTAATCTGGGCGACGAATGGAAATACGACCAGGTAAGACATTGCCTCGAATTCCTTGATCATGTGGATAAAGTGCCTGATATGAATGAAGGATTAAAGAAAAGATTAAAAGCAGAAGTAAAGGTATCGCTGGCGTACCGTTATTTTATAATGGCTACGCTTTTCAGGGATGTGCCTTTGGTGACGAAAGTATTTGCTACTCCTGCTGAATCAGATGTGCCGCAGGACAAGAAAGCCCTGGTGATTGCGCAGGCGATCAAATGGCTGGATGAAGCTGCACCGGATTTGCCGCCATCTTATACCGGCGACGATAAGGGACGCTTTACACAAGGCGCCGCCTGGGGACTGAAAGCCCGCGTGCTTTTATATACCGGCGACTATGCAGGTGCTGCCACTGAAGCAAAGAAAGTGATCGACAGCAAAGTGTATTCCCTGTACCCGGATTATTATAACCTGTTTCAGCAGGAAGGAGATTACTCCTCCGAAAGCATGATCAGCTATATCCATGTAAAGGAGTTACGCCCGAATGGCTTGCGTGATATTGCCGGTGTGAACTCTGTTTCAGGAGGTACGCTTTATCTGAATCCTTTGCCTTCGCTGGTAGATGATTATGAAAGTGCCGCCGGTTATTATCCTTACACCAAAGATCCTGCGTATGATGCACATGCGCCGTGGAAGAACCGTGACCCGCGTTTAAAGGCCACTATTTATTACCCCGGCAGCACGCTGGCAAATGATAAAATGTACGATCCTATTAACAGTGCGCTGGATAAAATAGGCGGCGATAAAGCCACCTATACAGGTTATGCGTTTAAGAAGATCTTCGATAAAACAGAGCTGGAGTCCCGCGATAATGGCGGCAACGACTGGAAGATCCTCCGGTATGCAGAAGTGCTGCTTACGTATGCAGAAGCTGCGAATGAAACCTCCGGACCATCTGCAGATATTATTAATGCGCTGAATGAAATCAGGCGTCGTGCCGGTATGCCCGATGTAGCCGCCACTTTCGCGCTTAACGGGTGGAGTATGAGCAAGGAAACGCTGCGTACTTTTATCCGTCATGAGCGCCGGATAGAGCTGGCTGGTGAAGGACACCGCTACTTCGATATTTTGCGCTGGAGAATTGGGCAGCAGGTATTGAACGGACCTATTTATACGATAGATGCGTCTGCCGGGCTAACAGATATTCCTGCTACCGGTGGTAAAACCAATAAGTATCCTAAAACAAAGCTGGAAGACAGGCATTTCAGTACGGATAAATTTTATGTATGGCCTATACCACAGGGCATACTGGATCAGGGCCGCAAATTGGTGCAACAACCTGAATGGAAGTAAGTACGTTTTATTCTTTTATATTTTAACTCATTAGCTTGTGAAAAAGAATCAGGTTATCAGCCTTCTGGCGGCGGTACTGTTACTCGTAACGGGGCGGGCCGGCGCCCAGCAAACACCGTCGCTGCCTGCGTTGCAGCAGCAGTTTGTGGATCTGCGTTTTGGTATGTTCATCCATTTCAATATTCCTACTTTTATGGATGATGACTGGGCCGATCCGGAAGCATCCCCGGCTATTTTTAATCCGAAGAAACTGGATTGTAATCAATGGGCGGCAGCGGCCAAGTCAGCAAACATGTCTTATGGTTGTTTAACCACTAAGCATCACAGCGGTTTTGCCATCTGGGATACCAAAACCACTCCTTATAATGTGATGAACAGTCCGTTGAAAAGAGATGTGGTAAAGGAATACACCACTGCTTTCCGTGCGAAAGGACTGAAGGTGATGTTGTATTATTCAATCCTGGATACGCATCATAAAATCAGGCCGGGGCAAATTACAAAAGAGCATATTAAGATGATCAAGGCGCAGCTCACCGAGTTGCTCACCAACTACGGCGAAATTACCGCGCTGATCATTGATGGCTGGGACGCGCCGTGGTCGAGGATTTCCTACGATGATGTTCCTTTTGAGGAAATTTATGGCCTCATCAAAAGACTGCAGCCTAAGTGCCTGGTGATGGATCTGAACGCTGCGAAGTATCCTGCGGAGGCGTTGTTTTATACGGATATCAAATCGTATGAGCAGGGTGCTGGTCAGCATATTTCTACTGATAACAACCGCTTGCCGGCGTTGTCCTGTTTGCCTATTAACACGGCGTGGTTCTGGAAAGCTGATTTCCCTGCTACACCGGTGAAGAGCGTGGACCAGTTGGTAAATGAAAACATTGTTCCTTTTGGTAAAGCGTGGTGTAATTTCATTTTAAACGTAGCGCCTAACCGGGATGGCTTAATAGATAACAATGCACTGGAAGCATTAAAGCAGGTGGGAAAACAGTGGAAGAATGACGGACCGGTAGCGGCATTACCTGCGTATGCATCTCCCATTATTTCTCCCAACATTGCCAAACACCAGGCGGCTAATTCCAGCTGGAGCAGTGATATGAACATCATGGATTTTGCGAACGATGATAGTTTCAGAAGCACGTGGCAGTCGAACCGCGCGGTAAAGCAGCCCTGGTTTGAAGTGGAATTTGACAAACAGCAGGGTTTTAACATGATTGTGATTACGGAAGACAAAGCGCGTATTAAACAATACAGGCTGGAGTATAATGAGAACGGGGAGTGGAAGCCACTGCCATCAGCAGGGGAGAATGCGGGGCGTGTGAGGATTCACCGTTTTCCGCGTGTATGGGGTAATAAAGTGAGGATACTGATAGACGATTACACTGAAACGCCCGCGATTGCAGAGTTTGGCGTGTATAACGAGAAACGGTAACCATTGATTTTATCCGCAGACTTTGTTCCCGGAGATAGTTTCCAGGAACAAAGTCTGCGGATTTTTTATTTTTTCTCTTCATGATATTCCTGTTCTGTGTTGATAGACCAGATATTTGATTTGGTAACGATGCCGTTGGCGATATTATCTACCGCTACCATTGCGGTGAGCATAGAGTGGTCGGAGTTATTGTATTTGTGCATACCGTTGCGGCCAACCAGGAACAGGTTTTCGAAGGTATCTATATAGCTTTTCAGTTCTTCAAAGCGGGCATAGGTGCCCCAATAGGCGGGGTATGTTTTTTCCATTCTGAGTACGGTGGCGTCCAGCACATCTGCTTGTTGCGCCAGTCCTATTTTACAGAGTTCCGTGATGGCGGTTTGCCGGATTTGTTCATCTGTCAGTTCCCAGAAATCATCTCCTTTATTGCAGAAGTATTCCATGCCCACCCAGGTAGTGTCGGGGTCTTTCACCATGTAGGGGCTCCAGTTATTGAATAGTTGGAGTCGTCCTACTTTCACATCTTTTTCCTGGATGTAGATCCAGGTGTCTTTCAGTTCCAGTGGTTTGTGTTCGCCGGTTTTTTTATCCGCGAAGCTGAGGTTTTTTAGTAAGATGCCGATGGTGATAAAGTCGCGGTAATGCAGTCCGGCGGCGATTTCCCGGACATTGCCCGGTACATTTGCTTCCAGGTCGGCTACCAGTTCTTTGATGGGCATGGTAGAAAAGAAGTAGTCGCCTTCCAGCAGCACTACTTCGCCGGTGGTGCGGTCCAGCGCTTCGATGGCGGTGATTTGATTACCGGAGGTATGGATCTTTTTTACATCGTGTTGCATTAATACGGTACCGCCTTTGTTGATTACCTGGTGGGCTACTTCTTCCCATAGCTGGCCGGGGCCATGTTTAGGATACAGGAATTGTTCGATCAGGCTGGTTTCTACATTTTTTTGTTTGAGGTCTTTGGGTTTCCCTGCTTCGATGGCGGATTTTACCGCGTGTGAAATAGCTTTACCGATAGAGATGCCTTTAATCCTTTGTGCGCCCCATTCTGCAGAAATGGCTTTGCAGGAAACGCCCCATACTTTTTCTGTATAATCTTTGAAGAAGAGGTGATAAAGGGTAAGTCCAAAACGGTTTACCATGAAGTCTTCCAGCGACTTTTCATTTTTCCTGGGGAAGATCTGCGCCCACAGGTACGATACCATAATACTGATGGTAGTGGAGAAGCCCAGTTTGCGGAGGGTATCTACAGATAGCTGAATGGGGTAGGTAAAGAATTTGTGCAGGAAGTAGATGCGCGACAGGCGTTTTCTTACCAGCATGATGAGGTCGGGATCAGGCGCTACGAGGGTATCCGTGTTATTGTTGTTGCGGGTAGCTTTTATTTCTTTTGTTTTTTGCTGGTAGCTGATAGAGAATATTTCTGCGGCTTCTTTATCCAGCGGCATCATGTTCATCCACCAGTCCATTACGCGGTCTGATTTGGAGAAGAAGCGGTGGCCTCCGATATCGATACGGTTGCCTTTATAGTTTACAGTTTTGGAGATCCCGCCGATATCTGTGCTTTTCTCCAGTACAATAGGGGTGATACTGGTGCGCTGTAGTAGTTCATAGGCGGCAGTGAGCCCTGCAGGGCCGGCGCCAATGATGATAGCTTTCTTTTGCATGAGCGAATGAGGTTATTGAATAAATGGTTCTGAGGTGAGCTGTTGTGCAATTAACTGTTGGAAACGGCCTGCCGGAGAGGCATTCCCCGGGCAAAAAAATGGTGGAAGCTGTTAGTCAGTGGCATAGTAGAAAAATGGTTTTACTCCAGGTATTTCCGGGCAAAGGAATTACCTGTTTTTTTGAGGGTGTATATAAATATGGGTTAGCAGCAGATAATGAAGGCTGCCCGCACTATACAAGTATAGACGATGTTACTGAAATGCGACGGCAGCAATAAAGGTTAGCGGTTCAGAATTTCCATTTATAAAAATTGAGGGGAGCGTGTTTTCCTTCGCTGATGGTAACATAGCCGCTGTTGTCTGGCAGGATGGTGATGCCTTCACCTTGTTTTTCGATTACGTAGGGGAGTTCTTTTGCAGGTTTTGACATGGCCTGTTCCACGCTTTCGTTGGTATTGCGGTGCCAGTAGTAAACGGTGGTGAGGGTTTTAATCACGATGTGGTGTCCGTCTTTGGAAATATCGCCGGAGGTGACCCAGGTGTAGGGGAGTTTTATTAATTTCTCCAGGGTGGCTTTATCGCCGTCTTTGAAGAACAGCTGGTCGGTTTTATACAGGCTTATTTCTTTTTCTCTTTTGCTGAGGATATAGATTTGTTTGCTGATAGGATCAATCATGAGCGACTCTGCATCGCGGGGGCTGTTGGGGTAGTGGAGTTTGAGCACATCGGGCTTTATTTCCAGGTGTGCAGCGGGGAGTTTATCCGGCTCCTGGAAGCGGTAAATGCGGATATGATCCCGTTCGCCGGAGTTATCGCCGATATCACCTACGTATACATACTGCTTACCTTTTTCCGGTCCGATACCTTCCGCAATATCTTCCCAGTCACGGTTCCCTGCGCCGGTGAGTTTCACGGTGCTGATCAGCGCTGCTTTACTGTTGAGCAGGTATACTTCGGGTTTATTGCCGCTGTCGTTGTGCGTCCAGTAGCAGCCTTTCAGGGTGGTGCTGGACGCGATGCCGGAGGCTTCTCTGATTTTGTCGGTAGACAGGGCGCCGAGTGCCACCGGGGCAACGGTTTGTGCCAGCGTGGTGACGGAGGACAGGAGCATGAATATATAGATGGTGATATAACGCATGCGTTAAATTACGGAAAAGTGGGGAATTAATAAGTGTATACGTATGAGTTACTCAGGAATGGCTTAGGAATCGCTGTACAGTGGCTTAGGACATACAGTATCCATGCAGGGGAGGTGGACTTGAAGCGGAGGTTGTCTTCACCAGGATCAGGATGATTTTACGGATTGCTTTTTTTGATTTTTTTTGATTGTGAGGGATTTTTTGGAAGATGATTGATCGTTGAACGGGTGATTTTTGGTTTTTTATGGCTTTTTATTGTTGATGTGATACCGTGGCGCATGGCGATTCAGGAGTGCGATGGCTCCGGGGTTTTAGAGATGATATTTTGTTGATTGTTTTACGCAGAGGGAGAACTCATTCCCGTTGCCACTTATTGGCGGTGCGCACTACCGGTGATCCTGGTGTTTTCGCGGGTCTGTAAGGTAATACTTTCCTGACATCCGGTATATGTTGTTTCCTTTTTGCGGCTTCCTTTTTGGTTGCCGGTGTAGCGACGAACATGATATCGGCGGCCATGAAGCGGCGGTCTCCAACAGGATCGGCTCCTTTCCAGGCGGTTACCTGCAATACTACCAGCAGCGTTCCTTTTCCGGGAACGGATGCGTTCAGTTCTGCTCCATTGAAGGGGGCGTTCAGATCCACCTTTATGGTTGTGGAATGCTGTTTAATGATCCGCCGTTCCACGAAGCTGATGCGTGTAGCCATCACCGTTATTTCCAGGTGCGTAATGGCGCCCTGCGGCGATAATGTTTGAGCCGGTATTTTTAATGTACCGTTTTGCATCACCGGTTGCAGCCAGAAGAATTTATCGATGCCGGTGTGTTTATTGAACCGGAAGCCTTCGAGGTGTTTCCACTGGTCTTTCCCCGCGGTGATCAATACTTTGTTGAGGCGGTTCACGAGGGAGCCGTCGCAGTTAATTTCCAGCTGAGGCGTAATAGCCTGCCGGATGAGTTTTGCCTTCCTGCTGGCGATCCCGAAATTGCGGGATGCCTGCCGGGTAGCGGCAGTTTGTTTTACAGTGACCGGCATGGTGCGTACAAAATAGCTCCCATTTCTCCGGTAACCGATCACATTATCCAACTTACCGGTGAATTGGAATAACCCAGTTTGTTTTGCCATAGCGATTTGTTTTTACTGAAAATACGAAGAAATGGCGAGATGTGAGCTTTCCCGTGCTATTGACATTAAGAGATTAATGCGCTATTTTGTATAATATATCTTAACCAAAATCTAACCTCTATTCAATGAAAAAACTCCTCGCTATCCTATTGGTGTACTGTGCCATATCCTTACCCTCCATCGCGCAAACGGGTATTATTACCGGTAAGGTAACAGGTGAAAAAGGTGAAAGCCTGCCTGGTGTGAGCGTACAGATCAAAAACACTAATAAAGGTACTTCAACAGACACCGATGGAAACTTCCGGCTGGATGCCGGCAATACCGATGTAATACTGATTTTCCGCCTGGTAGGGTATCTTACAACAGAAGTAAATACCAGTGGAAAAAGCAGCATTACCGTTACACTAAAACAGGACACCCGGAACCTGGATCAGGTGGTGGTTACTGCGTTGGGCATCTCCCGGAAAGAAAGAGCAGTAGGTTACTCGGTACAGGAAGTAAAAGGGAGTAACCTTACGCTTACGAAAGAGCAGAATGTGCTGGGCTCCCTGGCGGGTAAAATAGCGGGCGTGCAGGTGGTAGGTTCATCCGGGGCCAGTATGGGCGGTACGCAAAAAATAAAGCTCCGTGGCATCAACTCTATCAACGGGCAGGAAGAGCCGCTGATAGTAGTGGATGGAACGCCTATTTCCAATAATAACTTTGCCGGCAGAAACGGTCCGGATCTGGGAAACCTGGCGCAGGACGTTAACCCGGAGGATATTGAATCCGTGAATGTGCTGAAAGGCCCGGCTGCCTCCGCGTTATATGGACTGAGAGGACAGTATGGTGTGATCCTGATCACCACGCGGCAAGGCGGTCGTAAAGGAAACAGGAAAGTGGCAGTGGATGTTAACTCCGCTTTTTCCGTTGAGAAAGCAGGCAATTTTATGCCGTTGCAAAATATTTACGGGGCCGGTAGCAGTCAGCAGTTCAGTACTATTACCGTGAACGGGCAATCGCAGTTAGTGGCGTCCGGTACCGATGAAAGCTGGGGCCCGAAAATGGATGGCACACCGGTACGGCAAATGTATAGTTTCTATCCTGCTGATCCTGACTATGGCAAGCTGACGCCTTTTAGTCCGCATCCCGATAATATCAAGGATTATTTTGTAACGGGTACTACTTTTAATAACAACATCAGTATGTCTGGCGGTGGTGAGAATACCACTTTCCGGCTGTCGTTCAATCACACTGATATCAAGGGTATTGAGCCCAATACCTATCTCAAAAGAAATAATCTCGGCTTTAACGGCTCGCTGAACCTGACGCCGAAATTAACGGTATCTACCAGCTTCAATTATGCCAACAATAAAGGCCAGCGCCCGGCCCAGGGCTACTACCAGGGTTCGCGTAACTTTTATCAGTGGTTTGAACGGTCGCTGGATATGAACCGGCTAAAGCAATATAAATATCCTGATGGTACTTTTTATCACTGGAATCATGAAGATATTGATGATCCTGATTTTCTGAAGAAGCCGGGCAGCGACTGGAACAACCCTTACTTTGAAGCATACGAGAATCTTAATCACGATACACGCGACCGCCTCTTTGGTAATGTGGGCCTGAGTTATGATGTATTGCCAGGACTGAAAGTAAGCGGCGCCGTGAGAGGGGATATGTATACGCAGAGCATTGATCAGCGTAAGGCTTATGGGGGCAGGGATATCAACGAATATTATGAAGCGAAATTTGAGAATAAGGAGATGAACTACGAGATACTGGCTCAGTATAATAAAGCTTTTGATAAACTGAGTTTGAATGCCAACCTGGGCGGTAACCTGCTTACGCAGCGGTATAACGGCATCCAGGGCAGAACGCAGGGTGGTTTATCTGTTGTGAATTTCTATAATCTTTCTGCCTCCATCGACCGGCCAAATGTATCCAACTATCTCCGGAGAAAGGAAGTGCGCAGTGCGTTTGCAGCCGTTTCACTGGGTTATGATAATATTTATTACCTCGATGCTACCGTGCGTAATGATATCTCCTCCGCACTGCCGGCGGGCAATAATTCTTACTGGTATCCATCTGTATCTTTCAGTATGGTGTTCAGTGAGCTGCTGAAGTGGGAGCCGCTTTCCTATGGAAAAGTGCGGCTCAGTTTTGCCAAGGCGGGCTCGGACCTGGACCCTTACCAGATCTACGAGTCGTATATATTGGAAACGCCGTATAAAGGACGTGATGATAATACCTATTTGCCTATGCACCTGCCTACCACGCTCAATAATCCGGGGATCAGGCCATCGTTGGGTAATTCCTTTGAAACAGGTTTGGATCTGAAGGTGCTGAATAACCGTTTAGGGCTTGCCTTTACCTATTACAACCAGCAGAATATTGACCAGGTGCTGAGTATCCCTGTATCAGGCGCTATTGGCTATGAGAATACGATTATTAATGCCGGGAAGATCCAGAACAAAGGTGTGGAGCTTAGTTTGAATGGCACACCGGTACAAACAAAATTCTTCAACTGGAGCTCAACGCTCAATGTGAGCAGGAACAGGAGCCTGGTGAAGGAATTGTATCCGGGCATTAACACCCTGCAGCTGGATGTGAATACGTATTCAAGAGTGAGTGTTTACCTGAATGCGGATGTAAACGCCGCTTTCGGCACGCTGGTAGGGAATGCTTACCGTCGTGATACTAAAACGGGCAAGATACTACTGGATGCGGCCAATTTGCCGATGTTTGAAGAGAACCACAACTTTGGCAGCGTGGTGCCTGATTTCACCGGGGGATGGCTGAATACGTTCCGTATTGGCCGGTTCGATGTATCAGCGATGATCGATTTTCAATCCGGCGGGCAATTTTTCAGCTGGACAAAAATGCTGAGTGTTAAGTCGGGGCAGGCTGAAGAAACAGCAGCCATTAATGATAAAGGGAAGAATGTACGCGATCCGCTGGCAGATGGCGGCGGCGTGAAAGTAAATGGTATCTCCAGTGTAACAGGAGCTGAAGTAACTGCTTATGTAGATGCAAAATCTTATTACCGTACGGTGCTTGGCACATCGGTATATGAAGAATGGTTGTATGATGCCAGTTATATTAAGATGCGGGAACTTCGTGTAGGCTATACCTTTACCAAAGAGCTGCATAAGAAAATGCCATTCAATAGCATTAATGTAGCGCTTATTGCGCGTAATCCTTTTATGATATACCAGCAGGCGCCCAAAGGGCTTGATCCTTCCGAATTGTCTACGGGACGGTCGTCTATCAGCTGGCTGGAAACAGGGCAATTAGCCACCACCCGTTCGTTTGGTATCAATCTTAACATTTCTCTGTAAACCAGTCTACCATGAAAAAGCTATTATATATCATTATCGTACTTGCGTTTACGTTAGTATCCTGCACCAAGTTTTCAGATAGCATTAACCGTGATCCGAATCAGCCGGATACTTTTTCCAATCCCAAGCTGCTTACCTATGCCATCCTGCGAATGGATACCACCACGGCCACTCCCTATGGATTGTTGTATGTGCAGCATCTTTCCGAAAAAGTATATACAGATGCCTCCCGTTATATCAACATCTCCTTTGAATTTTCCAGTTTTTATGCCGATGCGCTGATGAACCTGAACAAGATCATCAACACTGTTCATTTTAATGAAGATGAAGGATCAGCCAATAACCAGAAAGCAGTAGCCAGGATACTCCGGGCTTACTTCTTCTGGTACATCACCGACCGCTGGGGAGATGTGCCTTACAAAGAAGCATTGCAGGGACGGGATAAAATAAATCCCGCTTACGACCGCCAGAAAGATATTTATACAGACCTGTTTAAAGAACTAACCGAAGCCGCCGCCCAGCTGGAAGACAGCAAAACAGCCGCCGCAGGCGATGTGTTGTATTATGGCGATATCAGTAAATGGAAACGGCTGGCAGGCACCCTGCATGCACTCATGGCATTACGACTGTCGAAAGTAGATCCCGCCTGGGGCAAGCGTGAATTTGCCGCCGCATTAACCGATGGCATCTTTACCAGTAACGACGACAATGCCATTTCACAACACCTCGGAGAAGCAGCCTACCAGAACTACTGGTACTACGTGTATTCCGTGCAGGGCCGCAGATGGTACTGCATCAGCAAGCCACTCGTAGATTATATGAAGCCACTGGGCGATCCCCGCCTGAAAGTATATGCAGGCACCACCGGCAGCGGCGATTATGTAGGCATGCCTTACGGTTTGCAGGGAAACCAGGCGCAGAATATCCCCGCAAGCAGCGTATCCTTCCAGGGAACGGCTATACGTAAACAGGATGCCACCGTTTACCTGGTGACATACGCACAGGCACTGTTTGCCCGTGCAGAAGCCGCGAAGCTGGGATGGATCAGCGGCGGCGATGCGGCGGCATTGCTCGATTACAATGCCGCTGTTACCGCATCTATTAATCAGTGGACAGGTTCCTCCACCGGCGTTGCCGCCTACCTCGCACGTCCGGAAGTAGCGTATAATGCCGCTACCGCTATTAAACAGATTGCTTACCAACGTTGGGTACATCTGTATATGAACGGTTATGAAGCATGGGCAGAATGGAGAAGGACAGGCTATCCTGAGTTAACGCCTGCGCCGGATAATAATAACATCCCTATTCCGCGGAGACAGGGATACCCGCTTTCAGAGCATAATGTGAATACGAAGAGTGTGGATGATGCGGTTGCTGCGCAGCCGGGGTTGCATGGTAAGGATGATTTGACGGGGAGAGTGTGGTGGGATGTGGAGAGGTAGGAGGAAGTGGAACTACGTTAATTGCCGCAAATTATGCGGTGATTAAGCGAGTATTTGCGGATAATAATCCGTATATTCACCGCAAAATGAGCGGCGAATAATGTATATACACAATAGAAATACCTGGCCGGAGTTCAAATGGGATCACAGCAAGCTTACAGACCTGCTGGCGAAAGTACGTTTCCAGCAGGGGAAAATACTGGGTTATATGGAAAGCCTGGGCTTTGATCTGCAAACAGAAGCTTCTCTTGAAACTATTACACTCGATGTATTAAAATCCAGTGAAATTGAAGGAGAAATACTTGACACGGAGCAGGTGAGATCGTCTATTGCTAAAAGATTAGGAATTGATATTGCCAGTCCGGTTCACATTGATCGTGACGTGGAGGGGGTAGTGGAAATGATGATGGATGCGGTACAGCAGTATACAGCCAAACTTACTAAAGAAAGGCTCTTCAGCTGGCATGCTGCGCTTTTTCCTACCGGGCGAACCGGAATGAGAAAGATTGTTACCGGCGCGTGGAGAAATAACCCGGATACAGCTCCGATGCAAGTGGTTTCAGACCCTTACGGAAAGGAAAAGGTTCACTATGAGGCGCCTTCCTCACGCAGACTGCCTGCAGAAATGAAAGCATTTCTTCAATGGTTTAACGGAAATACTTATTACGATCCAATTATAAAAGCTGCATTGGCTCATTTATGGTTTGTTACCCTGCATCCTTTCGATGATGGAAATGGCCGTATAGCAAGGGCTATCACTGATATGCAACTGGCCCGTGCAGATGATAACAGTCAACGGTTTTACAGCATGTCGGCTCAGATCAGGAAAGAAAGGAATGCCTATTACGCCATACTGGAAAAAACACAAAAGGGAAATCTGGATATAACAGCGTGGCTGGAATGGTTCCTCGATTGTTTATATCGCGCAATGATGGCTACAGATGAAATTTTAACCAATGTTATAAATAAAGCCAGGTTCTGGGAAAGGTATAAAGACAAGGAATTTAACGGACGTCAAAAAATGATGTTGTTAAAAATGCTGGATGGTTTTAATGGAAAGCTTACTTCTTCCAAATGGGCAAAGATTACCAAATGCTCCTCGGATACTGCGATCAGGGATATTAATGACCTGTTGGAGAAAGAAGTTTTGAAGAAGGAGGCTGCTGGTGGAAGAAGTACAAGTTATGTGTTGGTTTGATTGGCGGCAAAACCGGATTGTAATGATTAATTCAGGATTAAAATAACAAAGCTGATTAAGTTGTTAATCAGCTTTGTTATTTTGAAATTTGATGTGCGTGTTATGCACCTGTGTCAATATCTGTTTGATTGATGCTCATGACTGAACTGGTTTTGTTGGTTGAGATTAAGAATAGGCATGTTATGCACCTGTTTCGATATCTATTTGATCAATGTTCATGATTGGATTGTTTTTGTTGGGTGTTTGTATTTGGTATGACAAAATTATGCGTGAACGTGAGCAGATTATTCTTCTTTTAGTAAATGGGAAATGATTAACAAATAATATTTAGTATTAAATGGGAAAAGCTCAATTTTGGGTATATTTGCATTCATGACTAGTGCTTCTTATCATATTATTCGTAAAGCCTTAATTGATCAAAGGAATCTTGTTGCTCAATCTCAAGAGGAAGCAACAAAATTAATTGATGATTTAGGCATTCGGAGCATTCTGATTACGGATGGAGATGGTAACAAAACAACAAAACCTGCAGCAAAAAAAGCTGCCGCTAAAAAGAAAGCTGCTACCAGGTAAATCTCTTCTATCATAACCATACACCTTTGTTTTCCACACATTAATTTCCCTGCTTAATGGCCACGCCGGAATTATTATATTCTTCTGATCCCGGATTAATTATTGGTTTTCATGGTTGCGATCAAGATATACGGGATCGGGTCGTTATGCACCAGACCATGCTGAAATCAAGCAGGAACAAATGGGATTGGTTGGGTGACGGAATGTATTTCTGGCAAAACAATTATGAGCGGGCATCTCACTTCGCCAAAAGCCCGCCACCGAATGTAAAGATCAAAAAACCAGCTGTTTTAGGAGCAGTATTTAGCCTGGGCAATTGCCTGGACCTATCAGATAAACGGTTTATTGATCTGGTCAAACTTTCATATGACAGTTTGAAACAATCTGCAACCAGTGAAGGTACAAAACTTCCTGTCAACAAAAATCCTATCGGTGACGAAAGTTCAATTGATAAAGTAGTAAGGGCTCTTGATTGTGCTGTTATAAAGAATGTTCACAAAATTACCGCCCAAACAAAGCAACCTCCTTTTGATACAGTAAGAGGTATCTTCATTGAGGGAAGTACCATTTATGACGGTGCAGGGTTCAACGACAAAACACATGTTCAAATATGTATAAGGAATCCCAATTGCATAAAAGGCTTCTTTATTCCTCGTAAACAGGTAAGTTGGTCTTAGACCTTTTATAATATTAAGGTGGATGAAATGGAGACAATGAGCTGAAGAATCCGATAGTGATCTGATATGGAGGCGTCATTTTTATTGGGATGATAGTATCACATGATACTATCATCCCAATAAAAAAAGTCCGCTATCAAAGCGGACTTTCTTGTTGCCTGACCTGGATTCGAACCAAGACAAACAGAGTCAGAGTCTGTCGTACTACCGTTATACTATCAGGCAATAGCAATTCAGGACCGCGAAATTATGACATTTCTGATAATTACCAAATTTTTAATCCCCTTTTCTAAAAAAAAGATCTTTAAAACACTGAAAATCATGCACTGATACCCCAATTCAGTGGCTTCTTTTATACTTGTAGCCATATGTAAAATCCCTCAAAACTGGCTATGTTATTACTATCTCCCCGGTCCTTTGTTACTCCCGCTCCTGGTTTCGGCGCCTTTATATTTGCCAGCCGGCGCAATGGCCTGCTCCTGGCAGCAGCCGTTATTGTGGCGGTGGTCAAGATGGTGGTATTCAAACATTTTTTTCCGTATATAGATTTTACGTCAGATACCGGATCCTATATGGAAACGGCCCTGCAGAACAGGAATTACAACCTCTGGCCCATAGGATATTCTAAATTCCTGTGGCTGTTTCACCAGTTTTCCCGCTCGGAAATAATGCTCACCGTGGTGCAGTTTATATTGCTGGAAGCCAGCGCCTTTTTCTTTTATTTCAGTGTATG
Source organism: Chitinophaga sp. CCNWYY40 (assembly GCF_037483205.1). Lineage (NCBI taxonomy): Bacteria > Pseudomonadati > Bacteroidota > Chitinophagia > Chitinophagales > Chitinophagaceae > Chitinophaga > Chitinophaga sp. CCNWYY40. The sequence goes on along the minus strand of NZ_JBBHLF010000003.1, from coordinate 1,016,312 downwards.
CTACATTTTTAATCCGCAGAGCTATTTCAGGTATGGCTTTTATGCATTTCTGCTTATTAATCCATTGTTCCCGTTTCTGAGTAATTATTTTATTTCGGATGCACTGTTTCTCTCGCTCGGACTTACCTGGATTACATTGTTGCTCTGGATCCTGCACAAACCCACCACGCTGTTGCTGGTATTTCACGGGCTGTTGCTGGGCTATGCGTTTACGGTGCGGTATAATGCCATGTTTTACCCGCTGGTGGCGCTGATACCGATTTTATTATCGGCTTACCGGCCGTGGCAGAAAGTGGTGGCTGTTTTATTGCCGGTGATGCTGATCGTTTCGTTTGTGATGTTTACCCGGCAGAAAACCGCGGAGCATTCCGGGGTGAAAATATTTTCTGCTTTCAGTGGCTGGCAGATTATGAATAACGCCATGTATATGATGCAGTATATACCGCTGGATTCTGTGGGCGTACCAAAACAGTTTGCCAAAACGCATAAGGCGGTATATCACTATATGACGGCGGTGAAGAAGTTGCCGAGAAGAATAGTGGTGTCGGACGGATCGTATTTTATGTGGGATATGAACGGGCCGCAGAAGGGATTGCTGAGAGACTATGGACTGGCGCATAAGGACAAAGACGTATATGCCGGCTGGTGTGGCGTAGCGCCTTTATGCAGCGACTATGGGAATTATATGATCCGGAAATATCCCTGGGATTTTACCCGCTATTATTTGCTGGGCAATGCGAAGCTTTATTTATTGCCGGAGCTGGAAGTATTAGGCGGGTATAACCGGCCCATCATCAACCTGGTGAATAAAGAAGTAGCTACTTTTTTTAAAGATGGGGATAAGCCAAAGCCGGAAGGCAAATACAATAACTGGCAAAGTACGCTGATGTCGCTGTTCCCTTCCCTGATAGTGATTTGTCATTTGTTATTTATAGAAGAAACGATCCGCTATCTTATCAAAAAAGGGATCCGGAAAACCAGCCGTAAGTTTAATATCGCCTTGCTGTTGTGCTGGGCTTTCATCGGGCTGAATTTTGCGTTCAGCGTTTTTGCGGCGCCTATTGTGTTGCGGTACCAGGTATTATTAATTGTATTGCTGCTGGGATATACCCTGCTGCTCACAGAAGTAACTGATGCGCCACCGGTGACCCAGGAAGAAGCTGAAGCCGAGGAGGAGCGGGTGATGCTGGGCATTTAGCAGGATGCAGTAACCCCGGAAAATATGAATGATATATTTGTATCTTTATCCGGGTTGTTACAAACTGCGAATGAAAAGACTGATCATTATTTTACTCATCTTGTTTTTTGGGGAATATATTTTTGCCCAAAGTTCGTTCAGCTGGCTGCGCTATCCTTCCCTTTCTCCTGATGGAAAAACAATAGCATTTACTTATAAAAGCGATCTATACACCGTAGCTGCTACGGGTGGTACTGCTGTACAGTTAACGAATAGCAGTGCGGAAGAGTGGATGCCCGTATGGAGCCACAATGGCCGCAGCATTGCCTTTGCATCGGACCGCTATGGTAATGCAGATGTCTTCCTGGTACCTGCCAGCGGGGGAATTGAAAAACAACTCACCTTTCATTCGGCAGATGAGTATCCATATGATTTTAGTGAAGATGATCAGCAGGTGATTTTTGGCGGCGTAAGAATGGATGCGGTGAACAACCGGCAATTCCCTTCAGATGCGCAGTCTGAACTATATCGTGTATCCGTAAACGGTGGGCGGGTAACGCAAGTGCTAACCGTTCCCGCAGAAGATGCAAAGCTCAATGGTCAATACATTATTTATCACGATAAGAAGAACCGGGAGAATCCGTGGCGAAAGCACCAGGTATCTGCTGCAGCAAGGGATATCTGGCTGTATGACATGCAGAAAGATACATATCAACAATTGACAAACTTTCGCGGGGAAGACAGGTCACCGGTGTTTACCAATAATGGAAAGGCCATCTGTTATTTGAGTGAAGAGAGTGGTAGTTTTAATGTACACCGTTTGTGGCTGGATCATCCCGGAACATCAGAACAACTCACAACATTTAAGCATTACCCCGTGCGGTTTCTGAGCGCAGCCGGCAATGGCGTGCTGTGCTTCGGTTTCAACGGAGATATTTATTTGCAGGCGCCGGGCGCAGCACCTGAAAAAGTAAACATACGCCCTCCCAGCCGGACCATGGAAAACACAAAGGTAGTACCCGTGGCGGATCATATTAAATACGGCGTGGTTTCACCTTCCGGTAAGGAGTGCGCGTTTATTTTCCGGGGAGATGTATTTGCCGCCGGCATGGAACAGGGTACCATCCGGCAGTTGACGCATACCCCGGAAGAAGAGGCAGACCTCAGCTTTTCACCGGATGGCACAAAATTGTTGTATGCCAGCGAAAGCAGCCGTGGCTGGCAGCTTTGCGAAATGGATCTGTTGCGTGGAAAAACAACCGTGTTGTTGGCCAACGGCCAGGAAAACTACCAGCCCTTGTATTCTCCCGATGGAAAAGAAATAGCTTATATCGAAAACAGGGTAACGTTAAAAATATATAACATCGCTTCGGGAAAGAGCCGTCGCATTGCGTCGTTGTTCAGCCGTAAGGATCACGATCAGTATTTCCGCTGGAGCCCTGATAGCAAGTATCTCCTGCTTCAATACAACCAGCCGGGCGCCGGCAACCAGGAAGTAGGTCTCGTAGCAGCTGATGGCAGTGGTAGTGTACAAAATATCACGCAAAGCGGCTTTGCCGATGAGGCGCCGCAATGGGCAATGGACGGAAAGATGATGATCTGGAAAAGCGACCGGAACGGACTGCGGGGTTTTTCCACCAGCAGCAGCCGGCAGCAGGACGTATATGCGTTACCGTTTTCCGGCAACAGTTTTAAAGATGCAGAACGGATTACAAAACTAACCCCCTCGGCCGCTATGCTGGCGGATGTATTACTGAGTAAAAACGGGAATAAATTATATTATCTGGTAAAAGCCGGTGCGGCTTATCAATTGTGGATAACAGATGTATCCACCAAAACATCCACGATGCCTTTGTCTGTTAAGGCGGAAGATTGTTCCCTGCAATGGGATACCGCACAACAACAGCTTTTTCTGCTGGCAGACGCCCGTATCCTGCAATTGGATACCACCGGAAAAACGCAGCATAGCATCACCATTAACGGCACTATGAAAATAGATTTGCCCGCAGAAAGGGAGGCGATGTTTTCGCATATCTGGCGACGAACAAAGGAAGCATTTTATACCGCCGGTTATCACGGCGCCGACTGGGAAGCATATGGCCGGAATTATGAAAAGTTCCTGCCGCATATTGCCAACAACTTTGAACTGGCAGAGATGGTAAGTGAAATGCTGGGTGAGCTGAATGTAAGTCACAGTGGTGCTACAGGCAGCAATATTGCAGAAGAAAAAGAAGAAACGGCTTCCCTGGGTATTTGTTACGATGTATCTTACAGGGGCGCCGGTGTAAAAATAAGTGAGGTACTTCCCAATGGTCCGCTGGACCAGGAAGCATTTGGCCTGAAGCCGGGCATGTTTATTACGGCTATAGATGGAGAGGAGATTACAGCAGATAAAGATCTTTCCCAATATCTTAATCACCGGGCAGGTAAAAATATCCGGTTGCGTATTAGTGATGGCGGTCAGCAGCAGGATATAGTGGTGACGCCGGTTACGCCGGAAGCAGAAAGCGACCTGCTGTACAAAAGATGGGTGAAACGCAACAGGGACGAAGTAACACGCCTCAGCAACGGCCAGCTGGGATATGTACATTTATACCGGATGAATGATGCTGCCTATCGCAACGCCTACAGCGAAATAATGGGCAGGTACGCCGGCTGCAAAGGTATTGTGGTGGATACCCGTTTTAACCGGGGAGGCGACCTGGCCTCAGACCTGGGCATGATGCTGAGTGGCACGGAGGTCAGGAAAAATACAACGGACTCCCAGGTAGAAAGCATCGAACCCGGCTTCCGCTGGACGAAGCCATCGGTGGTGATTGCCAACGAAGCCAACTACAGCGATGGCAGCTGTTTTGCGTTCGACTATCAGTATCTCCATATGGGCAAGCTGATAGGCATGCCGGTGCCGGGAAGCTGTACTTTCATGACCGGGGAAACATTATCTGATGGGAATCTCCACTGGAGCGTGCCTTCGCTGGGTGTGAAAAGCAGGGAGGGCTATTACCTGGAAAATCATCAGACGGAGCCGGATATACGTGTGAATAACGCGCCTGAAGAGATAACTAAAGGAAGAGATCAGCAACTGGAAGCAGCCATCAGGGAACTGATGAAGGAAACTGCGATATCAACATTATAACGACCTGCATTTTTATGTCTTATGAAGAAGACAATAATATTCATTGGGAGCGCCTGAGAAACGGCGATAAACAGGCGTTGTTTGCACTGTATAATAATACCTATTCACATTTGCTGCGGTTTGGATTAAAAATTTGCGGCAGCGATGAACTGGTGAAGGACTGTATCACACAATTGTTTTTGCAGCTCTGGACCCGGCACCAAACGCTGCGCCCGGTAACCAATGTGCCGGCCTATTTATTTACCGCCCTGAAACGACAGCTGCTGGATCAATTGGCGTACCAGTCGAAGATCCATGCTGCCATTCACCGGATGACGGATAAAGAAGCAGAGCGGGAATTATCTTATGAAGAAATAATTATCCAGGTACAACAGGATGAAGAATTAAAACAGCGGCTGCAACAGGCCCTGAAAGCGCTAACCCCACGACAGATAGAGCTGATACGGCTTAAATTTTTTGAAGGTCTGTCCTATGAACAGATAGCCGCACAAACTTCGCAAACGGTGAAAACGGCTTACAATACCATTTATGATGCCATCAAAGCACTAAGGAAAATGCTGAAATAAGCAGCATTTTTCTATCTCCCGAAAAAAAATTTATAAAACCCTTAGGAAAAATGGCCGGTTTTGCCGTCTGTATAATCAAAGGCATACCTACATGAATTTCCAGGACTTCGAAGCCGCCGACTTTGCATGTGATGAATCTTTCCAGCGCTATTGCCTGGAAGAGAATGACACTGATGTATTATTTTGGGAGAGTTGGGTGGCCCGCCATCCCGAAAAGAAGGCCGCTGTACAGGAAGCCCGGTATATGATTGAGGTACTGTCCGCCCGGCAGGGTAACCGCCTGGAGCAATTGAAACACCTGCAGGATGGTATTTCACAGTATGAGCTTCTTCATTCAGCCCTGGAAGAGCAGTCCGTCACTCCTTCCGGCAGAAAAATCAATCCGTTATTTAAATATGCCGCTGCACTGGGAGGCGTCCTGCTGCTGGCCGGAGCCATTTACCTGTTCAACCGTACCAATACTGTTGCCGATATCACCTCGCCCGAAACAGGCATGGTGGTTATCAATGCCGGCAATGATCCCCGTAAAACGATCGTGTTGCCGGATGGTTCCTCCATTATTTTACGGCAAAACAGTACCGTGGAACTGGCCGCAGGCTTTAATGAGGCCAACAGGCAGTTAACCCTTACCGGAGAGGCTTTTTTTGATGTAACACAACATGCGCAGTACCCTTTCATTGTACATACTGCCGCTTTTGATATTAAGGTACTGGGTACCGTTTTTAATGTAAGCGCCTATGCCGGTAGCCATCAATCGGAAACCGCTTTGTTTAAAGGCAAGGTAGAGGTTACGCTGGCCAGCAAACCGGAAGAGAAGATCATACTACAACCAAATCAGAAATTCACAACAAATGCAGCCGGGCTGTCAACACCGGCCAATCCTTTTAAAATAGTGCCGCTGGATGCTGATCCGGTAAATCACAAAGCCAGGGAAATAGCCTGGGTAAGAAACCGGCTGGAAATTGAAAACGAGCCATTGGAAGCGATTGCAGGCAAGCTGGAAAAATGGTATGGTATCCGGGTCACCTTTGCAGATGAAGAAGTAAAGCATTACCGGTATTCCGGCACTTTTGAAAGTGAAACGATCCTGAAAGCACTGGATGCCCTGCAGTTATCTTATCCATTCAGCTTTAAAATGGTAAACGGAGAAATTATTATCAGTAAATAAATAATTATACATCAACCAAATAAATATAAGAAAGGGGGAAGTGGTGGAACACTTCCCCCCGGAATTAGGCTAGAAAATGTCCTGAATGATCATTTACTAAACCAACATCAAAGGTATGTTAAAACTTGTATTCCTGGAATGGAAGGGGAAACCTGTTCCCACCGGCAAATTGCTGCTTACTATGAAATTAACGGTTCTTCTTTTTTTGACCTGCCTTCAGGTGCAGGCTATTTGTTTCGCGCAGGAGACGATCACCCTGCAGGTAAAAGAAACAAGTATCAAACAATTGCTGAAAACATTGGAGCATCAAACGGCTTACCGCTTTGTGTTTCATGATAAAACACTGCCTGAAAACAAAAAGGTGACGGTAGCAGCAAAGGAAGCCACATTGGACGCGGTGCTCTCACAGGCATTTGCAGGCACCAACCTGGCCTATTCCCTGAAAGAAGACGGGCTGGTAGTAGTATACGCCGGTACAGAAAGTAAATCTGCCGTAGATATTACTATCAGGGGAACCGTCCGGGGATTGGATAACCTGCCTTTACCCGGTGTTACGGTACGTGCCTCCGGCACCACTGCCGGCACGCTTACCAATGAAGATGGTGCCTATACGCTCATTGCTCCTGATAATGCTGCCACACTCCAGTTTTCACTGGTAGGCTATGTTAGTCAGCAGGTAACTATCGGCAACAGGCGTGAAATTAATGTGGTATTAACCGAAGATATCAAAACGCTGAATGCCGTAACGGTTACCGGGTATACGAATTATGCCAGGGATAAATCTACCGCCGCCGCCGGCGTAGTGGGGGCCGATAAAATTACACAGGTGCCTATGGCCACCTTCGACCAGATCCTGCAGGGACGGGTTCCGGGAATGGTGGTATCTGCGGGTTCCGGTCAGCCGGGTACCAGCGCCACTATTACTGTACGCGGCGTGGGTACCATCAATGGCAGCTCCTCCGTTTTATATGTAATGGATGGCATCCCCATCGAAGCAGGTCAGTTTCAGGGTATCAACCCTTCAGACATCGCTTCTGTTACCGTATTGAAAGACGCTTCCGCCAAAGCATTATACGGATCGCGTGGTTCCAATGGCGTAATTGTGATCACCACCAAAAAAGGACAGGCAGGAAGATTAGCAGTGTCCTATAAATCGCAATATGGTTTTTCCAATATGACCACGCCCAAATTCCAGATGATGAATTCAGCGCAGCACCTGCAGTTTGAAGAGGAAATCGGTCTGGAAACCGGCGCTAACCTGGGACCCGGCTGGGAATTCTCCAGTAAAAATCCTGACTACGCCAATAAAACACCACAGGAAAAACAGGAAGCAGACCATATCATCGATAGCCTGAGAAATGTAAATACCGACTGGAGAAAGATTTTCCTGCAAACAGGTAAATTCCAGGAACAACAGCTGAGCGTGAGCGGTGGTAATGAAAACATACGGTTTTATAGTTCCGTGAATTATTATGATCAGCAGGGTATTGCCAAACGTTCTGAACTGAAACGCTACAGCTTTAAAAATAACCTGGATTTTAACGCCGGTAAGTTAACCGCCAACATCAACGTGGGACTAGCCTATTCTGAGTCTTCCTTCATAGAAAGAGAAGCCTCCAGCAGCGGCAGCAACCCGCTGGCAGCTGTATACTACGCCCTGCCTTATGAATATCCTTATGCACCGGATGGTACACTGGTCACCAATTATAACGATGATGTGTACCCGGTATATGATCTGCGGGAAGGCAGCAATGCACTGGAAGCATTATTAAATACCAGCAGCAAAGACAATCAGCTGAAAAGTATTATCGGTACTTCACTGAATTATATCCTGGCAAAAGGACTGGTAGCGAAAACCAGGCTGGGCATCGACTTCAGGGAAACTACCACCGAGCGTTATGTGAACCCGGATTCCTATTCCGGCTATAAAGTGGATAACGGCGGAAGAGGTAGTTTTGGAGAAGGCGTTACCAGGAATGTTACACTGGTGAGCACTTCCGGGTTAACGTATTCAAAAGTTGCCGGTAAACATGATTTTGAAGTATCCGGTTATTTTGAGTTTACCCGGAATAATTACCGTGCATTTGACTATACCGGTTATGACCTGGACGACAGGTTGCCCGCTACTCCTGCTGCCATTACGCCCGGCTCGCCCTACAACGCTTTGCTGGGAGGCGGCCGCACCAAAAGCGCGCTGGCTTCCTGGATTGGTGTAGGCCGGTATACTTTCAATGAAAAGTATACACTGAATGCCAGTTACCGGTACGACGGCGCTTCTACCGTACCACCGGACAACCGCTGGCATGGCTTCTATTCCCTGGGTGTTGGATGGGAAGTGAAGAAAGAAAATTTCCTGAAAGATGTGAGCTTTGTAGATAACCTGCGCTTCCGCGCGAGCTATGGTACTTCTGCCAATCCATTTTCCAATCTCGGGCCTTTTGCTTATTTCCGTACCTACGGAACCGAGCAGTATGGCGGTAATCCGGCCATTGTGCCTAACCAGCCGGGTAACCCTAACTACGACTGGGAATATGCCAAAGAATTTAACGTTGGCTTTGACCTGGGTGTAATGAATAACCGTATCCGCCTGGTAACGGATGTATATAATAAAGTAACCAATAACCTCTTCATAGAACAGCCTTTATCTATCACTTCCGGGTTTTCCACCATGTTCCTCAATTCCGGCGCTATGCGCAACAGGGGCATAGAAATGGATCTCCAGGGAGATATTGTGAAGAGAAGAGATTTCACCTGGTCGGTAGGGGTGAACTTTGCGTATAATAAAAATGTGATCACCGATCTGGGGGCTTCCGGTGAATTTACGCAGGGCACCACGCAGATTGTAAGAGTAGGCCTGCCTTACGGGTCTCACTATGCACCTAAATGGGCCGGAGTAGATCCGCAAACAGGAGATCCGCTGTACTACGACAGGTCGGGTAATAAAACGAGCGACTACAATGAAACGGCTTTGAGCGTAGCGGAGTTTGGCACTTATATTCCTCCTTTCACCGGTGGGTTTAATACCGGCGTTACCTGGAAAGGATTTTATCTGAACGCACTGTTTACGTTTGCAGATAAAACCATGCGCTATCTCAACGAAGATTACTACAACGAAAATCCAAGTTTTGCCAGCAGTAATCAGTCGGTGCGCATGTTGTATGACCGCTGGAAGAAACCAGGCGATAACGCCATCCTGCCTAAGTTTGACGCCAGCAGGGGATTCTCTTCCAAAGATATCCAGGATGCATCTTACCTGCGTTTAAGGAATGTAAATATCGGCTATAATTTCCCGAAAGAAATTATGACCCACCTGAAATTTGTGCAGGGCATCCAGATTTTTGCGCAGGCGCAGAACCTGTATACCTGGACCAAATGGAAAAGTTTTGATCCGGAAAATAACTATGGTGAGGGCAGGTTTGATTACCCCAGCGCACGAACCTACACTTTTGGCCTGAACGTTAATTTTTAAATCATTGAGCTCATGACAATCCGTTATATCAAATATACTTTTACACTCCTGTTGTTGTTGTGTATACTTGCCTGTAATAAGCAACTGGACCTTTCGCCTACCGACAGTATCATAGATCCGGGAAGAACTTTCCGGACGGTGAATGATCTGAATGGCGGCCTGCTCGGCGCCTATTCTGGTCTTACCTACAACACCATCTACAGTGTATCCCTGATGACCGATGAGTGTACCCTTCCCAGTGAAAACGGTACGGGTGGTGGCGTTGCCACTTACCGTTGGCGGGTAGATCCCAGCAATACCACCGTTACCGCTTCTTTCGGGGAATATTATATTGCCATTGACCGCGCCAACCGGGTATTGGGCGCTATGGGTAATGTTCCTGCCAAAGGTGATGAGATAGGTTTGAAAGATCAGTACCGCGGAGAGGCATTAGCTATTCGTGCTTATTGTCATTTCCAGTTATTGCAGAGTTATGCAGAAGCATATGAACCGGCCGCTATGGGGGTGCCTTATATGGATACTTCCGTTAACAGTTTTCCTGCACGGAATACTTTTGGAGAAGTAATAGCCGGTATAGAAAGAGATTTGCAACTGGCTAAAACACTGATCCCTGCTGAGGCAGATGATAACACGAGGATCACGCTTCCTGCTGTTTCTGCTATCCAGGCGAGAGTGGCTTTATACGCCAAAAAATGGAGCGATGCAGTAACTTATGCCACAGAAGCCATTGATGCGCTACCGCTGGCATCAGCCAGCGATTTTCCCGGCATCTGGAAAGACACGAAGGAGGCTGAAGTGATCTGGAAACTGAAACAGGTGGCAGGCAGTAATGATGACCTGATTGGCAGCGCTTATTTCAACAGGGACGTAGCGTTATATGTACCTTCCTTTGAACTGATTAACCTGTTTGATAAGAATAACGACGTGCGTTATCCTGCTTACATACAGTTTGACGATACCCGCGGCGCCGGTAACTCCGAGTACCTGGTGAATAAATACTTTGGTTCTTCCGGCAGCCTGGGCCTGGCGGATATTAAGCTTTTAAGAACAGGAGAAATGTACCTGATCCGTGCGGAGGCACTGGCAGAAAGTAACCGGGTGGGAGATGGCGCTGCTGATCTGAACAGCCTGCGTGCCGCGCGCATCAATGGTTACACGCCGCAGTCATTCAACAATAAAGATGCGTTGATCACCGCTTTGTATACCGAACGTTTCAAGGAGCTGGCCTTTGAAGGGCATCGTCTCTTCGATCTGAGAAGAAGGGGGCTGAATGTAACCCGCAACCCGGAAGATGCTATCAACGCATTGGGCGCTGTATTGCTGAAACCCGGCCAGAAGGGATATGTATTCCCTATTCCTGATGCGGAAACCAAAGCCAACAAAAACATGAAACAAAATCCCGGCTACTGATGAAAAGGATAATGATTGTACTAACGGTAACGGCTATGTGTTTAAATGCCTGTTACATGCGTGTTCCAAAACAACCGGCTGTTGCCGGTCGCCCGGCCTCGATAGGCATTATTGGCGATACCGCAGACGTGACCACACCGGTAAAAGGCGGCGTGGCATTGATTGGTGGCGGGGACAACGTAGACGGCGCTTTTCAGTGGATGATTGAACGCAGCGGCGGCGGCGATGTGGTAGTACTTACAGCCTCCGGCAACGGAGGTTATAACAGTGACATAGATTCCCTCAGAAAAGTAAATTCCGTGGAAACGCTGAATATCACCAGCCGCGAACTGGCTAACAACGATACGGTAGCCAATATTATCCGCAACGCGGAGATGTTGTTTATTGCCGGTGGGGATCAGTCGCGCTACATGAACCAGTGGCGAGGCACCAAAGTAAACGACGCGATTAATTATTTACTGCAGGAAAAGAAAGTGCCGGTAGGCGGCACCAGCGCGGGCTGTGCCATCCTGAGCGGATTTTATTACAGCGGCGAAGGCGGCAGTGCAGTGTCTGATTCTGTGTTGGCCAATCCGTATGATTCGCTCGTAAAAGTGTACAACAACGATTTCCTTCATGCACCTTATCTTCGTGACGTGATCAGCGATCAGCATTACCTGAAGCGTGGCCGGGAAGGCAGGCATGTTACCTTTATGAGCCGCATCATCAAAGACCAGGGCATCTTCCCCCGCGGTATTGCACCCGACGAAAAAACGGCGGTGTGTATTGACGAAGCAGGGATGGCAAAAGTTTTTGGCGTGAGTAAGGCATATTTTATCCTGACTGACAGTCTTAAAAAGCCGGAACTTTGTGACCCGGGACAACCCTTGCAATGGAACCACAACGGGCAGGCATTGAAAGTATATGAGATTCCTGCCAGCGCCTCCGGCAACGGCAGTTTCCGGGTAACTGATTTTGATGCGGCAACAGCCAGTGGCGGCGCCTGGTACTGGTGGTGGGTGGAAAACGGCCAGTTAAAGAAGAAGGCAATCTGATTATTCTCTTAATAAAATTTGATATGAAAGGCAGGTTTGGCATTTTATTTTTTCTGACAGCACTTTTTGTTTTACCTGTAATGGCGCAGCAAAAGGCATCGTCCTACGTACTGGTGATTCATGGCGGTGCGGGTACCATTCTTAAAAAGAATATGACCCCGGAGAAAGAAGCGGCTTACAAAACATCTTTACAGAAAGCACTGGAAACAGGTTACAAGATCCTGCAATCCGGCGGAAGCAGTTTGGATGCGGTGGAAGCCACTGTGAGGGTACTGGAAGACGATTCCCTTTTTAATGCAGGCAAAGGTGCGGTGTTTACCCATGAAGGACGCAACGAACTGGATGCCGCTATTATGAATGGTAAAACCAGGGCAGCAGGCGCCGTAGCCGGTGTAACCACCGTGCGTAACCCGGTGAGCGCCGCAAGGGCTGTGATGGAAAAGTCGGAGCATGTGATGATGGTAGGTCCTGGTGCGGAAAAGTTTGCAAAGGAAGCCGGACTGGAAATAGTCGACCCTTCTTATTTCAGAACAGAATCGCGCTGGAGGGACCTGCAAAGGGCTATCAGGGAAGATTCTGTTGCAGCGGCTAAATCCAACGCCTATACGAACCCGGAAAAACTGGGCATCAAAAACAGGGATTATAAATTTGGTACCGTGGGCGCCGTGGCGCTGGATCAGCAGGGCAACCTGGCGGCGGCTACTTCTACCGGCGGTATGACCAACAAAAAATATGGCCGCATTGGCGATTCCCCGATCATTGGCGCAGGTACTTATGCGAACAATGAAACAGCGGCTATTTCCTGTACCGGCTGGGGTGAGTTTTATATCCGTAATGTGGTGGCTTATGATTTGTCGGCCCTCATGGCGTATAAAGGACTTTCCGTGCAGCAGGCGGGGAACACGGTGATCAAAAAAGTAGGTGATATGGGCGGCGATGGCGGTTTGATTGCCCTGGACAAAAAAGGGAACATGACCATGTCGTTCAATACAGAAGGCATGTACCGGGGCGCCGTTACCAAAGACGGGAAAATTGAAATTGCGATCTATAAGTAAGTGTTAAAATAACGAACGGATGCGGGGCGTAGTACCCGGATCCGTTCGTGTTTTTTTATTCCAACGGCCTTTTTGGTGAATCATCTTCCTCCAGGCTGTTTTCAGCTACATCCTCATCCGTAATATCTTCTTCTTCCAGCAGCTCATCTATTTCCACGTCATCATCTTCTTCATCCAATAGTTCATCGGAAGTATCGTCTCCCCGTCGTGATTGTTCATCCTGGTTGCCTTTTTGCGGCACCGGTTGTTGTTTCTGATTAACAATATCGTCTGGTTGAAGATCATCGTCGAGGAGTGGTCCGGGTGTTTTAGGTTGTGTGGTCATAAAGCATGTTTTTCAGGAAATGACCCAAACATCGCACCACTAAAAACGGCTTGATTTACAAGGGGCTAACAGGGAAGGCTGCGTAAATAAATACACAGTTGTGGGATAATTATTCATTCACCACTTTACTTTTTTTGAAAACAGCGCTCCATTTACTTACAAAATCAGCCGGCAAAGTTTCTGTTTTTTTAGCGATAAAAACGGCGTGAAAAGATTTGGGTCCCTGTATCACGTAATACAGCTGTGATTCCGGGTTCCCGGCGCCGGGTGTCTCTACTTTAAACAGCGCCCACCGCCTCTGGGGAATGTTTTCTTTCCCAAGCACCGTGATCTTTGCCTGGGATGCTTTACTTACTGCGGCGTCTGAAAAACTTTTCACGGCAAGATCAATGTTATTGACCCTTGCATTTTCCATTGTCATATCATTGATGAGCAGGGTCCATTGCTGCGGGGTTTCGTCGGCGGGCAGAAACTGGCGCGTGGCCAGGTTGTCCACCTCAGTATCGGTGATCATGGTCCATTTAATACCGGCCGGCAATGCTATTTTAAGGCGTTCTTTCCTCGCTGCTTTGCCTGTTTTGAAGGAATGTCCTATTTCGTGAAACAAGGGCTTAAAACCGGCGGAAAATGGCGAAAGGGTAGTGGCTGTCAGCAGGTAGGTTTTATTGTCTGCATACGCAATAAAAATGCTGGCAAAAATGGTGTCGGCCCTGTTTCCCTCCAGGTGTATTTCATCCAGCCAGATCATCCTTTTGCCGGCGCTCACGATGCTGCCGGAATCCAGCAGCTTGAAATAGGGATTGCGGCCGATATAGTACAGGAGTTTTTTTGCGATGGCATCCACATTGGAGCGGGGTTCCTCCACTACGTTGACTGTAAAATTTTCCGGCGCAGGAAGGGCGCTGTCGGTGGCGCTCCGCTGCGCCATAAATTTCAGGGAAGGGATCTGTTTGTTTTTTATTACCTGCCATCCGTTGGGAATTCCTACGGAGAAATGATTCGCCGTATCACGGTAGTTCACCAGGTTCTGGCCTTTTACAACAAAAGAAAGTAACACGAGGCCACACAGCAGAGCATATTTCATCCGGAGTAATTTGTGTACAAATAAAGGATATTTAGTGTAGCCTGCAAAAGAGAAAGCCTCCGACGGGAGGCTTTCTCTTTTGCAGGCTAACGTTCAACGGACGATTATTTAAGGCAAGTACTATACGCGGTTGTCCCGTGGCGCCCGGGTTCCATAAAATTTTTCCTGGTTAAACTGGTCGTGGCCGTAAAAGTCGCTGTCGGCTATATGAGAATCCGGCGAAACAAATACATTCCGGATATCCTGTTCTGTTTCGGGTGTAACAATCACTCCTTTCTCATAGAAAGGCAGAATACTGATCTGTACAGGCGTTACTTCCGGCAACAGTACCGTATCATCTTTTTCATGCAGGATGGCCACGCCGATGGGGAATAGTACTTTCCGGTCGGTGAGTCCTACCCGGTTACCTTTCAGATTAATGACGAGATAGCGTACCCTGCGTGAGGCAGGATTGAACAGCAGGTCATCTACTTTTCCCAGTTTATTTCCCTGCAGGTCTTCTACCTCCCAGTGCCTGACATCGGGCTGTCCGTCTACGATTTCAAATTTGCTGCCGCTTAATTCTTCAAGCCGGTTAGTTGCAGTTATAGACATGGTAATGATTTTTTAAGATGAGGAAATCGGTGAGGGTCCGTTAGGGCTGTGTGCCGGCAGTATCCGCTGCTGGCGCCATATTACCGGTATCGGCGGTGATAACAGTATCAGTGGTTGTTATGATGTCGCGGCGGTTGTTGTTACTGCTGCGCATGAGTAAGAACATAATAGCAACAATGATAACAAGCCCTAGTATCAGCCATATCCACGCCGGATTTTTTTTCCTGGGTTGAACTTCTAAGTGTGCCATAATTATAGGATTAAGAATGGTTCATACAATGTCCGGCAATCATTATACCAATGCACATAAAAAAACAGTAAATCATTATTTTCCTGATCTATGGCTGATTAAGGAGGATTTATCCGGTAATTCCGGGGAGTTCAGCCATTTTTTTTAGGGTGTTTTTCCTACGTATTGCGGAAATTATCATCCGGTGCAGATACTCACTGCTACCAGCAGGATACCGAGATAATGTTCTTCTTTCAGTTCCCGGCGTAGTACCTGTAGCGCTTTGCTCATGTGCTTTTCCACTGTTTTTACAGAGATGCCCATTTCCTGTGCAATCGTTTTATAGCTCATATTACCATAGTAATTGAGCATAAACACCTCTTTACATTTTTGGGGCAATGTATTAATACTGCGGGCGATCCGGTTTTTCAGTTCATGCTGTTCCAGCTGCACGGGCTGTACCACTTCCTGCTGGTGCGCCTGCCTGATCAGCACCTGGTGATGGTTTTCTTTGAGCAGTTTATTACGCAGCTGGTTGGATACCTTATATTTAACGGCATTGTTAAGATAACCGCTGATGTTAACATCTCCGGGCAGTTCGTCTCTCCTGAGATATAAACTCGTAAAAATATCCTGTATAATATCTTTTACCTGTTCCCGGTCTTTCAGAATACGGAATGCCTGGTTGCTGAGAGAAATAACGGTGGCCCGGTATAATAGCTCAAAGGCTTTGGTATCGCCACTCCTGGCTTGTTGCCATAAATTATCACATGTATGTTGACCAGCGGAGCAGATAAGCGTTCAGTTTTGCCTGCAAAGATATCTACTGGGGTAAAGTTTCCATGTTAACTTATGGTAAACAACTTCTTCCAATGTTAACTAAATATGAATTCGTTCTTTTTTGGGAAAAAGGAGTGGGGGTAAATGTCCGTTCAGGTGATAAGTATTACAAACACCCATACTGATGACGCCATCGCGCCTGCAATATTTACTGGACAGATACCTGAACGGAACTGCTACGGAAGCGGAGCAGGCAGAGTACGATCATTGGTATGAGCAACAGCAAGTACCGGAGATAAATGCCTTTACTTCTGCAGAAAGAAGTGAGATGTATGCCGTAATAGCCACCCGTATCAGGGAAAAGCGCCGGGTGGTGTACCTGCGCCGTGCCGCCGCTGTTGCCGCTGCCGTAGTAATAGCCGCCGGTGCGTTGTGGATGTTTAATACTACGCTGCCGCCTGCACGAAAAGTAGCAGTCAAACAAGCAGTACTACAGCCCGACACGACCGCCATCGCCAATACTTCCGGCAAACAGCAGATACTTCATTTACCGGACGGCTCACAGGTAATATTATATAAGGATGCGGAAATCCGCTTTGCGGCCCCGTTTGGCACAAAAAACAGGATAGTGTTACTACGTGGTAAAGGGTATTTTAACGTAACAGCGAACGCACCCAAACCCTTTACAGTATGGAGCGAGGGCGTGTCCACCACCGCGTTGGGGACCAGTTTTACTATCTCCAGTAAACAAAAGGAAGTAAACGTAATTCTCCATACAGGTAAAGTAATGGTGAAGACCAATGCGCAGGTGCGCTATCTCACACCGGGCCAGTCGCTGGTTTGCAATGCTGCTACGGGAATTGCACGCTTGCAGCCAATACCGGAGAAAACACTTGTTACGCCGAAGATCGACTTTGGCTCCTTACGTGGATTTACCGCCACATTTGACCAGGCGCCGTTATCCAATGTATTCGACACTATTGCCAGGGGATATCATGTGAATATTCAGCTCAAGGCGGCTGCCTTTAATAACATCGCCTTCTCCGGGGTAATCCGGGATACCGATTCACTGTTACAGGTGCTGCATCGTATTGCGATGCTGCACGATTTGAAAATTACATCAACAAATACAGGTTACCGTATAGAAAAGAATCACTAACTAAACATTTGCGCATTATGACACATCGCTACCTGCTAGTGAAGGGCGGAGCTTTGCCCCTGAACCACTCCAACAGGTTCCTGCATGGCTGTAAATTTATCAGCCTGCTGCTCCTGATGGCTTTTATCAACCTGCTGCCGGCACAGGCACAAAAGAAAACATGGATCAAAGGCTTAATTGAAGACGAAAAAGGACAGGCCGTACCGGGCGCTTCTGTACAGCTGAAAAGTGGTCCCGATAGCCTGAAAAGCTTTGCCATCACAGATGCAAAGGGCGTATTTACTTTTGATAACTCGCATCTGCAAGGTCCGTTTGTATTTACGATCGCTTATGTGGGATATGTTACACAGGTAATTACCAAAAACAATCTCGACCCGCAGAAAGAGCAATCTATTTACGTGGTGATGAAAGAATCTTCGGCTGCACTCAGCGAAATAGTAGTAGTTGGTTATGGTACCCAAAAGAAGATTAATCTCACCGGAGCGGTAGACCAGGTAGGAAAAGAGGTATTTGAGAACAGGCCCATGACCAGCGCCACCAAAGGGTTGCAGGGCGTGTTACCAAATCTTAATATCCGTATCACGGATGGTAAGCCCATCCGCGGCGCTACCTATAATGTAAGAGGTACCACCTCCATTGGTGCAGGTGGTAGCGCACTGGTACTTATAGATGGCGTTCCCGGCGATCCCAATTTATTAAACCCCAACGATATTGAAAGTGTAACTGTATTGAAGGATGCGGCTTCTGCCGCTATTTACGGCGCACGCGGTAGTTTCGGCGTGGTACTCATTACTACAAAAAATCCTGCTAAAAATAACACGCAGCTTACTTACTCCAGTAACTACTCATTGAACGACCGCACCGTTAAACCACAGTTTGTTACTAACGGGTACGAATGGGCCAAAAATTTTGATGAAGCCTATTACGCATGGAACGATTATAAGTCGCACCCCGCCAAAGCCAACAGCGTATTCCCTTTTTCACTGGATTACCTCGACGAGCTGAAACGCAGGAATGACGACCCTTCCCTGCCAAAAACAGCTATCGATCCTGCGACAGGAAACTATGTTTACTACGGTAATACCGACTGGTTCAAAGAACTGTATGCAGACCGGAACCCCGGTACTGAACAAACGTTGTCGGCTTCCGGTGGTAATGCAAAATCGGAATATTATCTCTCCAGCAGGTATATGTCGCAGAACGGTATCTTCCGGTACAACCCCGATAAATTCAAGATGTATAATGTGCGGGCAAAAGGAGCGGTAAGGCCGTTCGACTGGCTCAAGCTGGAAAATAATTTCGACTTCTCCCAACGCACTTATTTCTTCCCCATCCTCAACCACCCCAGCAATACGCCGGTATGGAGAAGGATTTCGGATGAAGCATTTCCTGTTGCCATGCTGAAAAACCCGGATGGCTCCCTCACTGAAAACGCCGCTATTGTATTTGGTAGTTTCTTAACGGGGAATAACTATTCCGATCAAACACAGCTGATGCTGAGAAATACGTCGCGCTTTACCACGTCTTTCCTGCATGATAAACTGCATGTGAACGGCGACTTCACCTATGCTTATACTTCCAGTGTGGAAACACGTTTGTATACGCCTGTGCCCTACAGTAAAACACCCGGTCAGACACTGACCCGGGGCGAAAGCAAGATGAATGAAGAAAACGACCGGACTACCTATACCGGTATGAACCTCTATGCGGATTATGAACAACGCGTGGCGAAAAATACCTTTAAGTTACTGGTTGGATACAACTATGAAAACACCCTGTTCAAATCGCGGTATTATCAGCACGACGGATTGATTAATCCCAATATGCCCGATTTTTCGCTGATGAATGGCTTGAACTATGTGCTCACAGGTGGTGGCTATGAATGGCGTACGCTCGGCGGCTTCTTCCGCCTTAACTATAACTACGATGAGCGTTACCTGCTCGAAGTAAATGGCCGCTACGATGGTTCTTCCAAGTTCCCGGAATCACAGCAGTTTGGCTTCTTTCCTTCTGCTTCTGCCGGGTGGCGTGTATCGAAAGAGAAGTTCTGGAATATATCCCCGAAGGCAGTGAGCGATTTAAAATTGAGAGCTTCATATGGCGCATTGGGTAATGGTAATGTGAATCCTTACCAGTTCCTGCAAACCATGTCGGTGACCAAACTGCAGATGGCTATCAACGGTGTGATACCGGATTATACGCAGCAGCCCAATGTGATACCTAATGGTCTTACCTGGGAAAAATCCACTACGCTGAATGGTGGTATAGATGTATCGTTGCTGAGCAGCCGTTTGAAAGTTTCCTTTGATAAATACACCCGCAATACTACCAATATGTTTACCGTGGGATTGCCGGTTCCTGCGGTGTTTGGCGCCAGTGTGCCAAAAGGGAACTATGCCGATCTGCAAACAAAGGGTTGGGAGTTATCAGTGAACTGGTCGGATCAGTTTAAAGCCGGCAGCAAGCCTTTCAGTTATTCATTTGGTGTGGTGTTATCTGATTATAAATCGTACATCACCCGTTTCAACAATCCGAGTAAGCTGATCAACACTTATTATGAAGGCATGCGCGTAGGTGATATGTGGGGTTTTGTAAATGATGGTTATTTCCAGAGCCAGGATGAAATTAATAAGTATGACGTTGACCAGTCGTTTATCCGCGTGTCCAATGCCAATAAGTTGTTACCCGGAGATATCCGTTTTAAAGATCTTGATGGAAACAAGAAGATAGACCAGGGCGAGGGCACGGTATACAAGCCGGGCGATCAGCAGGTGATTGGAAATACCGAACCCCGTTATGCTTTTGGGATTACGGGTAACGCTAACTGGAATAATTTCTTTGTAAACTTTTTCTTCCAGGGTATTGGTAAGCGCGACTGGTGGCCGGGTACAGATGCCTCTCTTTTCTGGGGGCAATACAACCGTCCTTATAGCTGGATGCCGCAGGAGATCATGGATAACCGCTGGTCGGAAGCCAATCCGGATGCATATTTCCCGCGCTTCCGCGGGTACACTGCGCTCAACTCCAATGCAGAGCTGGTTGTGCAGCAATCAAAGTATGTGCAGAACGTGGCTTACATCCGTTTAAAGAACCTGACAGTTGGTTATAACCTGCCGCAGGAATGGATTTCAAGGATTAAGATGAAGAATGCGAGGGTGTTCTTCACTGGTCAGAACCTGTGGACATGGTCGCCGTTGTACCGCATAATGAAAACGCTGGATCCGGAAGTGATTGAAGGTTCTGATCCGGAGTTGAATAACAATGCCGTGGGCATTGGAGCGGGTAATGGTATGTCGTACCCGATGCTGAAAACATATACCGTTGGTTTAAGTATAACTTTTTAACGATTAATGTTTATGAAGATGAAAAATAGTATTTACCTGTTATTGATCCTGGCGATGGTGTCCTGTAAGAAGGATCTCGACCTGAAGCCGTTTGATAAACTGGATCCTGATAATGCGTTTAATACAGAGCAGGATCTGCAGCTGTATGCTACTTCTTTCTATAAAATATTACCTGATGGAAATGCGATTATCAGGGGAGATGTGATGAGCGATTATATGGCGGGGAAAGATGTGAATACGTTCATTCAGCGCGATGCTTACTCGGCTACGCAGAGTAGCGGCTGGAGCTGGAGCGACCTGCGTAATATCAATTATTTCCTGGAGCATTACAGCCAGGCGAAAATTCCTGACGAAGCTAAAAACCACTATGCCGGTATTGCTCGTTTTTTCCGTGCCATGTTTTACTTTGAGAAGGTGAAGCGTTTTGGTGATGTGCCCTGGTATAGTAAAACCATGACCATCGAAGATCCGGAGCTGTATAAGGGCCGTGATCCGCGTACGATGGTAATGGACAGCGTACTGGCTGATCTCGATTTTGCGTGTGCCAATATCCGCAATAAAAAAGATAACACCTGTTCGCAGATCACGCGTTGGGTGGCGCTGGCGTATAAGTCGCGCGTATGTTTATTTGAAGGCACGTACCGTAAGCATCGTCCGGGAACGCAGACACCGGGTTACGACAACTGGCTGAGCGCCGCGGTGAGTGCCGCCGACGAAGTAATAAAGAGCGGACTGTATACGCTGAACACCGGCAGCGACGCCACTATGAGCTACCGCAACCTGTTCATTAATGAAACGCCGAATGTGAATGAAGTGATCCTGGCGTATGTGTGTAATAAAAGCTTGCGCGTATTCAATGATGCCAACTGGTTTTTTACCAGCGCCACTTACGGCAACAGGATCAGTCTTGTTAAAACATTTACCGATACCTACCTGAACATTGATGGCAGCCGCTTTACAGACAAAGCTGGTTATGATAACCTGCCTTTCAATGAAGAAGTAAAGAACCGGGATCTGCGTTTGCAGCAAACTATCCGTATGGGGAAATACAGCCGCGAAGGACAAATTGCGCCGCCTGATTTTACGTATACCTATACCGGTTATCAGCCGCTGAAGTTTACGATGGATTCAAAAGCTACCGATGGTGTGGCAGAGAATAATAACTCTGTTCCTATTATCCGTTATGCAGAAGTATTGCTGAATAAGGCAGAAGCAAAGGCCGAGCTGAACAGCTTCACCGCAGACGATTGGAATAGCACCGTCAAATTACTGAGAACCCGCGCAGGTTTGAAGAATACCGAGATGCCGGTAACAGCCGATCCTTATCTCATTGATTATTTCAAGGATAAAACAGCACTCCCGAATGTTAACGCAAACGTAACAGACGCCGTGTTGCTGGAAGTACGCCGTGAAAGAGGGGTTGAGCTGATCCTGGAAGGGTTCCGTTTTTATGACCTGGTGCGCTGGGGACTTGGTCCTTTACTTTTGAAGCCATATATTGGCTTATATGTGCCTGCTATGGATGCCCTGATGGATTTAAATGAAGATGGAAAGCCCGATGTATCCTTTGTAAAGAAAACGCCGGCCACTAAAGTGCCGGGTGTATACTACTTCCTGATTGATGACGACCAGACCAAATTATCTGCCGGTAACAGCGGTAACCTGATCTGGCTGAGCAATATTGAACGTCAGTGGGCAAATTATAAGTACGTTTACCCGATACCGTATAATGAGCTGGTATTGAACCCTAAGCTGGTGCAGAATCCTGAATGGAAATAAAGTAAAATAAAAATAGTATGAAGAAGATTACCGGTATAGCACTGTTGCTGATGATAGGATTCACATCTTATGCACAGCGCGCTTCACATGTGGTGCTGATTACCATTGACGGCTTCCGGCCTGAGTTTTACACCGATGCCTCCTGGGGTATGGTGAACCTGCGGGCAATGAAAGACAGCGGCGCTTATGCAGATGGGGTAAACAGTGTATTCCCTACTGTTACCTATCCTAATCATACGTCGCTGATTACCGGTGTAACACCGGCCAGGCATGGTATTTACTATAACACGCCTTTTGAACCCACCGGCGCCAGCGGGATCTGGTATTTTTATTACGACAGTATCAAAACGCCTACGTTGTTCGACGCTGTGCATAAAGCCGGTAAAAAATCGGCCAATGTAATCTGGCCGGTATCCGTAGGCGCACCGATCGATTACAACATACCGGATGTATGGTCCGTTGGTAAGAAGGACAGACGGGAGCTGATGGCCACCGTAACCAACCCGGTTTCGTTGTGGCAGGAAGTACAGGAGCATGCCACCGGTAAACTGGGCGAAAAGGATTTCACGATGGAAGATGAAGAACTGATACTGGATGAAAATGTGGCGCGCATGTCGGCCTACCTGATTGCTACCTATAAGCCTGCTTTTACTACGTTGCACCTGGCCTGCACGGATCACTACGAACATGAACAGGGCCGCGACGGACTGTTGGTGAGAAAGGCCGTAGCCGGCGCCGACAGGGCATTGGGTACCATTATAGAATCGCTCAAACGTGCAGGGATATACGAAAATACCGCCATCATTGTTACCGGTGATCATGGTTTTGTAAATATCAGCAAAAACTTTTCCCCGAATGTATTGCTGGCGCAAAACGGATTGCTGAATAATACCAAAACGGGCGACTGGAAAGCACAGTTCCATTCTTCCGGCGGAGCGGCTTTCCTGCATCTGAAAGATCCGAAGGATGTGGCTACACAGCAGAAAGTACTGGCATTGCTGAAAGGGCTGCCGGCTGCACAGCAGCAGCTATTCCGGGTTATTACCCGCAAACAGCTCGATGCAGTGGGTGCTGATCCACACGCTGCCCTGGCTATTTCCGCATCTGATGGCGTAACCATTGGCGGCGCATCTACCGGGGAGCTGGTACGGGCTGCCAAAGGAGGAACGCATGGTTATTTCCCGGATTTTAAGCAGATACAAACCGGCTTTGTGGCCTCCGGAGCCGGGATAGTGGCAGGTGCTCATGTGAAAGAAATGAACGTAACAGATGTGGCGCCGCTGGTAGCGCAACTGCTTGGGCTATCGCTGGATAATACCGATGGCAAAGTGCCGGCGGGTGTGATCACTAAATAAAGCATTGAAAACGTAGCAATAATAAGCGGGTGCCTTGTGAGAGGGGCGCCCGCTTTTTTTGTGGCGTTTAAGATGGTCTGAATTTATTTCTGAACAGGAGCGGGGTAGTGCCGGTATGTTTCATAAAGAAGCGGGAAAAATGGGTATGGTCTTCAAATCCCAGTTCATAGGCAATTTCCCGTATATGGAGGTCTGTATAATAGAGTATTCTTTTGGCTTCGGTTAAAACGCTATCCGCAATCCAGTGAGATAAGGGAGCCCCGGTGGCGATATGAACGCAGTAGCTGAGGTAGCCGGCACTTATGTTTAGTTCGCGTGCCATGCTTTCCGGTGTGGGCATGGAGCGGCCTTTGTCGGCCAGCACTTCTTTGAAGCGATTGGTGATCTTTTCCGGTTCGGTTTGCGCAGCGGCTGGCGTATTACACGCAGGATAACATGCTGCTGCTGTATGGAACAATGTTTCGAGTAAACTATGGAGAATGTTGTTATAAAAAAGAGAGGGTTGACGGAACTGCTGCAACAGCAGCTGGCAGAGTTGTTCCGGCATATGCAGCGAAGCTGCATCCAGCGGCTGGCATTGCCGGCTTATGGGTAAACTTTTAAACAGGTGGATGCACGCGGATGGGATAAGGAAGGCTTCAGCCGAAATAAGCCATCCCTGCAGGTCTTCGACTTCTTTTAATACATGCACCTGGTCAGGATGAATAAAGGCGAAGGAAGGCGTAGTGAAATGAAGTGGCTGCCCGTTTATTTCCAGGCTGCAATGGCCTTTCCGGAGTAGGAATAACAGGTATGCATCTTCGTGATGGTTGATTACGCCAATTTCCTGTATATAAATGCCACCGGTGGTAGCCGGTTTGAAGAAAGGGATAACAGTGTCTTTCATCGGTGAAAATTATTTACACCTGCAGGGCAGGTAAATTTTCATAGGCTGCCGGGGTTATTACTGTTGCGTCGTCGGGCTTTACTTTTCTGACAGAATTCACCGGCCAGCATTCCAGTTGTGTTGCGGGCAGTTCATACTGTATGATAGATCGTATATCCGTATCTGTTAGATCTGGTTGCAGCCATTGTTCTGCGAGTTCAGTCGTAAGTATCATGGGCATTCTGCCGGCGTTTTCGCCGCCGTTATGGATTTGTGCCATCAGTGGGTTGGCGGCACGGGTTAGCAGTGAGAAGGCGGGTATGCGTGCGGGTTTATCCACATCCCAGGAGTTAGACATTGCCCATAGTCCCGCTATGAAAAAGAGTTCCTGTTCTTTGGGTTTAATATAGTAGGCCACTTTGTTTTTCCATCCGGGAATGTAGCGGTATTCAAAGAAGCCGCTGGCAGGAACCAGGCAACGCTGATGCCGGATAGCATTCCACATCGTACCATTTTCAAGAACTTTTTCGCTGCGGGCATTCAGGAAAAGTTGTCGCTGCCGTTTTACTTTTTCCAGGGTATCCAGCATTTTAGGTACGGGGCCCCAGGTATATTTTTCCAGTTTGAATCCGTTGTTGTTGGTTACCACCGGCCATTGCGGATAAGACATCCCGATCTTGTGCCAGGTGGGATCGAAGTGGATATCCAGTTTGCCGCCGGGTTTCAGTCGCGGCAGGTATTTGAAAATGCTCTCTATGCTGGAGGTAAAAGCGATATCGTAACACATATTGATCTGTCGGGATGTTATAGCTGATAAAGGTACTTTTATTTCTGTATCTGTTCCGGTGCGCTATTTACGCATATCTACAATTACCGCGGTTACCACGCCCCACACCTGGAAGTCGGCATCTTCAGTGATAACAATGGGTTTATAAAAAGCATTTTCGGGGTGCAGTACCCAGCTGCGGCCTGCCTTTACGAGGCGTTTTACGGTATATTCCCCATTGAGCGCCGCCACCACAATATCTCCTGTAGACGGGCGGATGGAGCGGTCTACAACGGCCATGCAACCGTCGGGGATGCTGGCATCTGTCATGCTATCGCCTTTTACCCTGATAATGAAGGAGGTAGTGGGATTTGGCTGCAGGATACGGGAGAGATCAATCTGTTCTTCCTCGTAATCCAGGGCAGGTGTTGGAAACCCCGCGGGGACACTGGTATTAAAGAATGGCAGGGTGATGTGCGGGTCACTCGGTTTCAATACTTGCATATGACTATCGTTTTTGTGAGTACTAATATTATTAGCAAAATAAAGCTAAAATTATTAGTTTATAAAATCCATTAACACATCGTTTGCAAAAGTGGAAAACTGCAACTGCAGCGGGTGAAAAGTAAGTGACAGGAGATCAGTGCGCTGTGAATTCCGGCTGCTAAAACAGGCGCAGTAAGATTTTTTTGAGGAGGGGAGAAGGGAACATATCTAGTTCAATAATTAACTGCAGGATATTTTTTTTATCACATATATTTGGGACGAAGTACATTGTTTTAGTTTTAGTTTAAAGATTGATTATTCTATTAAAACCCATTCCCTCATTACATGAAAAAAACCTTGTTGCCCCTGTTCGTGGGCCTTATCACCTTTGCCTCCTGTTCCCGTAATGCACTGAATGAAATCCAACCGCTTGATGCTGGTTCACGTTCATTGTTAGGCGCTGACACCTTAGTGGTGGACACTGTTACCCGTTTGAAATCTTCCCCGGCGGTTATTTCCAGGAAAAACTCCAATGTCGTAGACATGTTTGCGCAGAGCGTAACCAATAGTCTGCTTCACCGTACCTGGTCGCCGGCATCAGGATGGTCGGCGTGGGAAAACCTCGGCGGAACCATTACATCTGCGCCTGCAGTGGCTTCTCTGAACACCAATTCGCTGGTTGTATATGCGAAGAGTACTGCTAATACGCTGATAGAAAAAAGATGGACATCGTCAACCGGCTGGTCCGGCTGGACTGACCTCGGTGGACAGCTTAATTCCGCGCCTGCTGCTATCAGCAGGGATGGTATAAACATCAATACGTTCGCGCGTGACTCAGCGAATCACCTGATACAGAGATACTGGGCGCCAGGAGTAGGTTGGTCTACCTGGCAAACCCTGGGTGGAAATATTACTTCCGCACCGGCAGTTGCAACGCTCGATTCAAGTAACCTGTATGTATTTGCAAAAGGAACTACGAATAACCTGGTGCTTAGAAAATGGGTGTTAGGCGCAGACTGGCTGCCGTGGACTGATCTGGGTGGCAGCATTGCTTCCGGTCCGGCTGCGGTATCAAGATCGTTGTGGATAGTAAATGTTTATGCACAGGGTACCGATGGTACATTGGCCCAATTGTATAACACAGCTTCTTCACCTACTTCCGATTCATGGTCCGGCTGGCAAACACTTGGAGGTAGTATCGTTGGTACACCTGCTGTAGCTGCGAGATCAGGTAATTCCCTTAATATTTATGCGCCGGGTTCAAGTGGCCTGCTGGTACAGATATCATGGGATTCAGTATTGGGCTGGTCTGCATGGACTAACGTGCCTAACTGATTTTTAAGGAATTAAATTTTATAAAAGACGAAGCGGGAAACCATGGTTTCCCGCTTCGTCTTTTACAGTTATATATAAATGTTAATCACTTGTTATTCACCGCATTCGGATTTTTTTTCTACACTCTCCCTATATCCCATCAATAAATTCATGCGCCGTTAAATTTTACGCGGCGATAATATTGTAAACCTCAGATAATCCTTATTTCTTATGGGCATTCAAATCAAAGCACTCCTGTTCTGCTGCCTGGCAGCTTTCACCTTCTTTGTACCTAATGAGCTGTCTGCAAAAGTTAAATCCAAAAAGATTGTCATCAATACCGAAAATGATGCACGGATCTATGTAGATGGAAAACTGGTCAATAACACCTCTACAGAAATTAAAGTAGCCGCGTATGCACAGGTGAATATCCGTGTGGAAAAAGTAGGTTTCATTACACAGGAAAGGAACTACATTAACGACGGAAAGCACACATTACCTTCCACGGATTATATTAAACTGGAGAAAGATGATGCTTACGAAAATTCAATGGTAACCAATCTCGCTAACCAGGATATCGACGTGCGGACCAGTCATGATGAAGAAAATTCCTGGAAGCTGATCAACCGGATCATTACCGGTTATTTTGATGTGATTGCGGTTACTGATAAAGCTACGGGATACATGTGTACTGCCTGGGTGGTAAAATCCTTTAAAGCAGCTACTATCCGTACCCGTCTTATTATCAAAACAGGAAACACAGATCCGCTTACCTACAAGGCGAAGCTGGTCAGCGAAATAGCCCCTCCCGGTGTTTCGGCCAGTTCTGATGAGTCATTCCGCAACTGGGACCGGCTGTTGCGTACCTTCGAAAATGTAGTACCTGAACTGCAAAGCAGGCTGGCGAAATAAACGTGGAATTACTTACGAAAGGAGTATGGGAAACAACCATTTATACCAGTGGTTATATATAAGCGCTTATATTTAAATTTCCGGTTAATTCCAAAAAAAACCTTTGTTATTTCATTTTACTTCCTATTTTTGCACCTGAAATTATGATTACAAACAAACATACACATCACCACCATCATATCTTACCACAAGGGTAGGCAGGGGATGATTTGTGTATATCACCATATTACATCATCAACAGGGGCTTACCGCAGAGGTAAGCCCCTTTTTTTATTTTATCAGGGATGAAACTGAAAATTGCAATCCAGAAATCTGGCCGCCTGCACGACGATTCCATCAAGCTTTTGAAGGAGTGCGGCATCGACATCAACAATGGTGTTAATAAGCTGAAGACAGAAGCCACCAACTTCCCGCTGGAAGTGTTTTTCCTGCGCGATGATGATATTCCGCAATACATTGAAGATGGTGTGGCAGATATAGGAATTGTAGGAGAAAATGTAGTGCTGGAAAAACAAAAGCAGGTAAATATTGTTCAGAAACTGGGCTTTGGCAAATGCCGCTTATCGATGGCAGTGGAGAAATCAGTGGATTATACTTCCGTGAAAGACCTGCAGAACAAACGTATTGCTACCAGTTACCCAGTGATAGTGGAAGATTTTCTGCAACAAAACGGTATCACCGCAGAGATCCATGAAATCAGCGGCTCCGTGGAAATAGCGCCCGGTATAGGTTTGGCGGATGCCATCTGTGACCTGGTGAGCAGCGGATCTACCCTGTTCATGAATGGTTTGAAAGAAGTGGAAACGGTGCTGAAGTCGGAAGCCGTGCTGGCAGCCTGCCACAGCCTGAAGCCGGAGCAACAGCTGTTGCTGGACAAACTTTTATTCCGCATCCAGGCAGTAAGGAAAGCAAAAAATAATAAGTACATCCTGCTCAATGCGCCCAATGATAAACTGAATGAAATTATTGGTCTGCTGCCGGGTATGAAAAGCCCTACAGTACTGCCCTTGGCAGAAGCCGGCTGGAGCTCTGTTCATTCAGTGCTAAATGAAAATGATTTCTGGGATATCATCGAAAGCCTGAAAGAGGCCGGTGCACAAGGTATCCTGGTAGTGCCCATCGAAAAAATGGTGATCTGATAAACTGAGTAAACGATGCAAATAACCAGATTTCCCGATAAAAGTTCCTGGAATACACTGCTGCAAAGACCTGTGATGGATACTTCCGCGCTCGAAAAGAAAGTGAACGATATCCTCCTGGAAGTACGTACCGGCGGAGACGCTGCTGTCAGAAAATTTGCAGCTGAATTTGATAAAGTAACGCTGGACAATTTACAGGTACCATCCGCCGCTTTTGCTGCTGCAGAAGCTACCCTGGAACCCGCACTGAAAGCGGCTATCCAGCAGGCGGTAAAAAATATTACTACCTTTCACCGCGCACAGCAGGAAAAGGTACAGGTAATTGAAACCATGCCCGGCGTACAATGCTGGCGTAAATCAGTAGCCATACAAAAGGTAGGCTTATATATTCCCGGGGGCTCCGCACCGCTGTTTTCCACTATCCTGATGCTGGGAATACCAGCCATGATAGCTGGTTGTAAGGAGATAGTGCTTTGCACGCCTTCCCTGCACCCGGCGATATTGTACACTGCACAGCTGATAGGAATTGAAAAAGTATTTACAATCGGTGGTGTACAGGCCATTGGCGCTATGGCTTACGGTACGGAAAGCGTGCCGCAGGTATATAAAATCTTTGGTCCGGGTAACCAGTATGTTACCTGTGCAAAACAACTGGTAAATAAAAGCGGCGTAGCCATCGATATGCCGGCTGGTCCTTCTGAAGTGGCTGTGCTGGCGGATGATAGCTGTGTGCCGGCTTTTGTGGCGGCCGACTTACTGTCGCAGGCAGAGCATGGCCCCGACAGCCAGGTAGTATTGGTAACCACGAGTGAGAAAGTACTCACTAACGTGACCAATGCCCTGAATGCCCAGCTGGATGCACTTCCCCGCAAAGGCATTGCCACCGCAGCACTGGAAAACAGCAAGATGATCCTGGTAAAGGATATGGACACTGCCATTGAAATGCTGAACGCTTATGCGCCGGAACACCTGATCCTGGCCTGTGAAGGCGCGGAGAACCTGGCAGATAAAGTAACAGATGCCGGGTCCGTTTTCATGGGCAACTACACCCCGGAAAGCGCCGGAGACTATGCTTCCGGCACCAATCATACGCTGCCTACGAATGGCTATGCCAGGGCTTATAGCGGTGTTTCGCTGGATAGCTTCGTAAAAAAGATTACTTTTCAGCAGATATCTCCCGAAGGGCTGCAGAATATTGGTTCTACCATAGAAGCAATGGCAGCGGCAGAGGGACTGGAGGCGCATAAAAACGCCGTTACCGTAAGATTAAAACAGCTGGAATACACCGGCTCACTAATAACAGATTAATTAATGCGATATGTTTAATCTCGATACCCTGGTAAGGGAAAACATAAAAAAACTGGTGCCTTATTCTACTGCCAGAGATGAGTTCAAAGGAGAAGCGTCCATCTTCCTGGATGCGAATGAGAATAATTTCGGATCTCCGTTGCCGGTGAATTATAACCGCTATCCTGACCCGATGCAATGGCAGCTCAAATACAAAATTGCCGATATCAAAGGCGTGCCCCCGCAGAATATTTTTATTGGTCACGGCAGCGACGAAGCCATAGACGTGCTTTACCGCTCATTCGTAAATCCGGGTGTGGATAATGTAATTCTTTGTCCGCCTACCTATGGCATGTATGAAGTAAGCGCGCACATCAACGATGCTGTTATCCGCAAGGTAACGCTGACAGAAGATTTCCAGCTGGACATTCCCGCGCTGCAACAGGCCATAGATGCCAATACAAAGCTCATCTTCATTTGTTCTCCCAATAACCCTACCGGTAATTCTATTAACCGTTCGGATATTGAACTGCTGTTGAATAATTTTGATGGTATTGTAGTGATAGATGAAGCTTATATCAATTTCTCCCGTCAGAAAACCTTTATACAGGAACTCACCGAATATCCCAACCTCGTGGTGATGCAAACGCTGTCGAAAGCATGGGGACTGGCCGGACTCCGTATCGGGATGGCTTTTGCCAGTGAAGATATTGTGAACACCTTTAACAAGGTGAAACCTCCGTATAATATCAGCCAGGCCACCAATGAGCTGGCGCTCCAGGCATTGGAAAATGTAAGCCAGGTAAATGAATGGATCCGTGAAATAGTGATAGAACGCGACCTGCTCTCCGGCGCGCTGCTTCAGCTGCCGGAAGTACTGCACATTTATCCCAGCGACGCCAGCTTTATCCTGGTGAAAACCACCGATGCGAAAGGCATCTACAACTACCTTATTGAACAGGGAATTGTAGTACGTGACCGTTCCAAAGTAGAGCTGTGTATGGGTTGCCTGCGGATCACCATAGGCACGCCGGCCGAGAACCTGCGCCTGCTGGAAGTATTGAAATCTTTTAACCTGAAAACAGCCACAACAGCATCTGCATGAAACGAGTGCTCTTTATAGACCGCGATGGTACCCTGATTAAGGAAGTGCCGCCAACTTACCAGATCGATAGCCTGGACAAAGTAGAGTTTTATCCCAAAGTATTTGTGAATATGGCGCGGATCGCCGCTGAGCTGGACTATGAGCTGGCAATGGTTACCAACCAGGATGGTTTGGGCACCGCCTCTTTCCCGGAAGATACCTTCTGGCCTGCGCAGAACATGATCATGAAAGCGCTTGAGAACGAAGGGATCAAGTTTGATGAGGTGTTTATTGACCGCTCTTTTCCGGCTGATAATGCGCCTACCCGCAAGCCCCGCACCGGTATGCTCACTAAATACCTGGATGGCAGCTATGATCTGGCCAACTCTTTCGTGATTGGTGATCGTATCACCGATGTGGAACTGGCAAAGAACCTGGGCGCAAAAGCTATCTGGATCAATGAAGGCTCCGGTTTGGGCAGCGCAGAGATCAGTGATAACACGGCCGCCCTGCAATCCGTGATTGCCCTTGAAACTACCGACTGGAACCGGATCTATGAGTTCCTGAAGCTGGGATTAAGAACGGTAACGCACGTACGTAAAACCAATGAAACAGATATCAATATAGAACTGAACCTGGATGGTACCGGTAAAGCGGATATTCATACCGGGTTGGGCTTCTTTGATCATATGCTCGACCAGATTGCCCGTCATGGCGCTATAGACCTGAAGATTACGGCCAAAGGCGACCTGCATATCGATGAGCACCACACCATAGAAGATACCGGTATTGCACTGGGAGAAGCCATTGCCAAAGGTTTGGGTGATAAACGTGGTATCGAAAGATACGGTTTCTGCCTGCCGATGGATGATTGCCTGGCCCAGGTGGGTATTGACTTTGGCGGTCGTAACTGGCTGGTATGGGATGCGGAATTTAAAAGGGAAAAAATAGGGGAGATGCCTACCGAGATGTTCTATCATTTCTTCAAATCCTTCTCAGATGGCGCCAAAGCAAACCTGAACATTAAGGCAGAAGGTGAAAATGAGCATCATAAGATAGAAGCTATCTTTAAAACCTTTGCCAAGTCCATCAAAATGGCGGTAAAGCGGAATCCGGCCAATATGCAGCTGCCTTCTACCAAAGGGGTATTGTAGGACAGCGAAGATGCCACCACAAAAAAAATTTGCATTTTCTAAAAAAATGTTTCATTTTTGTTCTCGCTATGCAAAATATCATTACAAACAAACATTGGTGGTGGCACGGAATCAATTCCTGATCTGTGTTACAGTGCCATGTTTCGTTTAGAAATATATTTGGAAGGCCCGCTGTTACACAGCGGGCCTTCCGCTTTTTCAGCCCTTCCCTTTTTCAAATAAAACAAATACTTCACCCAATACATCATGCGTACCATCCAAGTAAAAACGAGATCCAAACAGATGCTGGCAGACATTTTCACGCCAGTGGGAATATATCTGCGGCTGCGCGATAAATTCCCGGGTTCTATCCTCCTTGAAAGCACTGACTACAGGGCCAGCGACAACAGTTATTCCTTTATTTGTGTGAAGCCTATTGCAGGTATCGAAGTTACTTCCACGTCGCACTTCGAGTTTAAATATCCTAACCTGCCTGTGGAAAAGAAAGAGCTGAAGAATAAGCAGCAGGTACTGGATGAAATGGAGAAGTTTCTGGGCAACTATTCTTTCACCGGCAAACACCCGGTACCAATGGCACAGAGCCTCTTCGGCTATACTACTTTTGATGCCGTACAGTTCTTTGAAACCATTGAATTTAACAAGAAGAAACAACAGGCAGGTAACACCATCCCGCTGATGCGTTACCGCTACTATCAATATGTTATAGCAATCAATCACTTTAAAGATGAACTTTATCTTTGTGAAAACCAGGTAGAGGGCATCGACAGTGAGTTTGAACTACTGGAGTCGCTTATCCGGCACAAAGATTCCCCCGGGTATCCGTTTGCCACTACCGGAGAAGAAGAAAGCAATATGACGGACGCGGAATATATGCAGATGGTAGAACAAGGCAAACAACACTGCTTCCGCGGAGACGTTTTCCAGGTAGTACTTTCCAGATCTTTCCAGCAATCCTTCAAAGGCGACGAATTCAACGTTTACCGCGCCCTCCGCTCCATCAACCCCTCTCCTTATCTCTTCTTCTTCGATTACGGCGATTACAAATTAATGGGTTCCTCACCGGAAGCACAGATCGTGATTACAGATGGCAAAGCCACTATTCACCCCATTGCTGGTACTTTCCGCCGTACCGGGGATGATGAACAGGACAAACTACTGGCCAATAAGCTGCTGGAAGATCCGAAGGAAAACGCAGAACACGTGATGCTGGTGGACCTGGCAAGAAATGACCTCAGCAGAAATGCCACAGAAGTGGAGGTAGCTTCTTACAGACAGGTACATTTCTATTCCCACGTAATTCACCTGGTAAGCGAAGTAACCGGAAAGGTAGATCCAAAGCTGAATCCCTTCACCCTCCTGGCTTCCTCCTTCCCGGCAGGTACGCTGTCCGGCGCACCAAAATACCGCGCTATGGAAATCATTGATCAGTATGAACCCACTGCGCGTGGCTTCTACGGCGGTTGTATCGGCGCTGTTGGTTTCAACGGCAACTTCAACCACGCCATCATGATCCGCTCCATACTCAGTAAAATGAATACCCTGTACTATCAGGCCGGCGCCGGTGTGGTGGCCAAATCAGTAGCTTCTTCGGAACTGGAGGAAGTGAACAACAAACTCAATGCGTTAAAACAAGCCATTCTGCTGGCACAAAAAATTTAGTATGAACATCCTCGTTTTCGATAACTACGATTCATTTACATACAACCTCGTTCATCTCGTGGAAAAAATCATCAACGGTAAAGTAACCGTGGTACGCAATGATGAAATTCCACTGGAAAAAGTAAACGACTACGATAAAATTATTTTATCGCCCGGCCCCGGTATTCCGGAAGAAGCTGGATTGTTGCTGCCGCTGATCAAAGAATATGCACCCACCAAATCCATTTTTGGAGTATGCTTGGGCCAGCAGGCCATAGGACAGGCTTTTGGCGCTTCTCTCACCAACCTGAAAGAAGTATACCATGGCGTAGCTACCAATGTGAATATTATTAAAGAAGATGGACGGCTGTTTAATGGTTTACCACGACAAATACTCGCGGGTCGTTATCATTCCTGGGTAATCGACGAATCTACCCTGCCTGCGGAACTGGTGATCACCGCCAAAGATGAAGATGGTTTTATCATGGCGGTACAACATAACAAGTATGATGTGAGTGGCGTACAGTTTCACCCGGAAAGTGTGCTTACCCCGCAGGGAGAAAAGATTGTAAGAAACTGGTTAAGCCTGTAAGAACAACAGGACACCCGTTTTAACATTATCGAACACCCAATCAGCAAAATTCTTCCAAAAATGAAAAAGATTCTTAATTACCTTTTTGAACATAAAACTTTCAGCCGCGAAGCTGCCAAAGATATCCTGATCAGCATTTCCAAAGGTATGTTCAATGAAAGCGAACTGGCTGCTTTCATGACCGTATACCTGATGCGCAGCATCACCATCGATGAGTTACTGGGCTTCCGTGATGCCTTGCTGGAACTCTGTGTACCGGTTAATCTCAACGGTTACGATGTATTGGATATCGTTGGTACCGGCGGGGATGCAAAAAATACTTTTAATATTTCTACCTTGTCGTGCTTTGTGGTAGCCGGCGCAGGCGCCAAAGTAGCCAAGCATGGCAACTATGGTGTATCTTCTGTAAGCGGCGCCTCCAATGTAATGGAGCTGGTGGGGTATAAATTCAAGAACGACGATGCCAAACTGAGAACAGAGCTGGAAGATTCGGGTATCTGTTTCCTCCACGCACCCCTGTTCCACCCGGCGTTGAAACATGTAGCAGGTATCCGCCGCCAGCTGGGTATCCGTACGTTCTTTAACATGCTCGGCCCCCTGGTGAATCCGGCGCTGGCCAAACATCAGCTGATCGGTGTGTACAGCCTGGAAATGGCGCGGGTATACAACTACCTGTTCCAGCAAACGGATAAGCAGTTTGTGATTGTTCACAGCCTCGACGGATATGATGAAATATCCCTCACAGCAGATACTAAAGTGATCACCAACAAAGGTGAACAGGACTGGACCCCGGAACAGCTGGGCAAACGTAAAGTTCACCAGGAAGATATTTACGGCGGTAACTCTACAGAAGAAGCCGCAAAGATCTTTATGAAGATTTTGAAAGGAGAAGGTACCTGGGCACAGAACTCCGTTGTTTTTGCCAACGCAGCAATGGGTTTGTACAGCCTCGGAAAATATAATTCGTATGAAGATTGCTTCGCCGCCGCGGTAGAATCCCTGGAGTCGGGCAGTGCACATAATGCGTTCAAAAAACTGATTGCTTTGCAGTCGTAGTACAGATAGTTTATCATGAAGAATATTTTAGCAGAAATTGTTGCTCATAAACACATCGAAGTAGCTGCCCGCAAGCTGCAGCGCAGCGCGCAGGACCTGGAGCAGTCGCCGGCATTCCCGAGGGAAACCTTGTCGCTCCGCCATTTCCTGCAGCAACCGGAAAAAACGGGTATCATTGCGGAATTCAAGCGCCGCTCTCCCTCAAAAGGAGTGATCAATGGAGATGTTACCGTGCAACAGGTAACCACAGCGTATACCCGTTACGGCGCTTCCGGGCTGTCGGTACTCACCGATGAAAAATATTTCGGTGGTTCATCCGACGACCTGCAACAGGCGCGCAGCTTCAACCAGATCCCGATTCTGCGGAAAGATTTTGTGATAGATGAATACCAGATACTGGAAGCTAAGGCGATCGGTGCGGATGTAATACTTCTCATCGCAGAATGCCTGGATGCCGCGCAGGTAGCACACCTGGCAGCTTTTGCACATAACCTCGGATTGGAAGTGTTGCTGGAAGTACACAGTGAAGCGCAACTGGAAAAAGTAACTGAACATACTCACCTGGTAGGGGTGAATAACCGCGACCTGATCACTTTCCAGGTAGACTTTAACCGCTCCTGTGAACTGGCCCCGAAAATTCCGGCCGATAAAGTTAAAGTGGCAGAAAGTGGTATCAACGATCCTGCGGCTATTGTAACGCTGAAAGCCGCCGGATTCCAGGGATTCCTGATAGGAGAGCATTTCATGAAGCAAGAAGATCCGGCGCGTGCCTTTGAAAATTTTGTACAAACACTCAACGACCTGCAGCATAAATCATAACACTATGCGTATTAAAGTTTGCGGTATTACCAGGATAAATGACTTGCAGGCGCTGGTAGATAACAGCGTTGACTACGCAGGGTTTATTTTTTACGAAAAATCCCCTCGTTTTGCCGGTAACAAAATAGATGCAAGATCGGTACGGGAAACCACCCGCATCAAGAAAGCAGGAGTGTTTGTAAATGCGCCGCTGGAGCAGATCCAGCGTACCGTGAGCGATTACGCACTGGACCTGGTGCAACTGCATGGCGATGAAACGCCGGAGTTTTGCGCCGCTGTCCGCACATTTATCCCGGTGGTAAAGGCTTTTCGTATAGGTGACAGCGTTAACTGGCAAACTGAAGTAGCGCCTTTTATACCGGTAACGGATTATTTCCTCTTCGATACCGCGTCCGTAAAAGGTTATGGCGGTACCGGCGAAAGATTTAACTGGGAGCTGCTGGCTGCTTATCCTTTTGATCATCCCTTCTTTTTAAGCGGGGGCATTAGTGCAGATCAGGCAGCGGAAATATTGGAGATGCAGTTGCCGGCGTTGTTTGCTGCGGATGTGAACAGTAAGTTTGAAGACAGTCCGGGTGTGAAAAACATCCCGCTGGTAAAACAATTTGTGAAACAGATTCATTCATCAATAATAAAATAGACGGTCATGGATATTGCGATTAATACCGGCAACTCCAGGTATCAGGTGGATAAGAATGGCTATTATGGCAGATTTGGTGGGGCATACATCCCTGAGATGCTGTATCCCAACGTACAGGAATTACAGTCCCAATACCTCGGCATCCTCAGTGATCCTACTTTTCAGCAGGACTTTGAAGCCCTGCTGCGGGATTATGTAGGACGGCCTTCCCCTTTATATTTTGCCAAGCGGTTGTCTGAAAAATATAAAGCGAAAATTTATCTTAAGAGAGAAGATCTGAATCATACCGGCGCACATAAAGTAAACAATACTATCGGGCAGATCCTGCTGGCGCAACGACTGGGCAAACGCCGCATCATCGCTGAAACCGGCGCCGGTCAGCATGGCGTGGCCACAGCTACCGTATGTGCGCTCATGGGCATGGAGTGCGTGGTGTATATGGGCAGCATCGATATAGAAAGACAGGCGCCCAACGTAGCCCGTATGAAAATGCTGGGAGCCACCGTAGTACCGGCCACCAGCGGCAGCAAAACCTTGAAAGACGCTACCAACGAAGCAATCCGCGACTGGATCAATAACCCGGTAAATACCCATTATATTTTAGGTACCGCTGCGGGGCCGCATCCATATCCTGATATGGTGGCCCGTTTCCAGTCGGTGATCAGTGAAGAAATAAAAAAACAGCTCCTGGAGAAAACCGGCAGCGAAAATCCTGACTATGTACTGGCCTGTATCGGTGGCGGCAGCAATGCGGCCGGCGCCTACTTCCACTACCTCGACAGGGAAGAAGTGAAACTCGTAGCCGTAGAAGCTGGCGGAAAGGGCGTACACAGCGGGTTTTCCGCCGCTACCACGCAGCTGGGCACCATTGGTATTATCCATGCCAGCAAAACATTGCTGATGCAAACCAACGACGGACAAATCGTGGAACCGCATTCCATTTCTGCAGGACTCGATTATCCCGGCATCGGACCGATGCACGCCCATTTATATGAATCAGGCCGTGCACAGTTCCTGTCGGCTACCGATGATGAGGCACTCGCAGCGGCTTATGAACTGAGCCTGCTGGAAGGAATTATTCCTGCTATGGAATCGGCTCATGCCCTGGCTAAACTGAAAGATCTGCCCCTGAATACAGATGATGTAGTAGTGGTATGCCTTTCCGGCCGCGGTGATAAAGATCTGGATACCTATATCCGTCACATGAATAAATAAAATGGATTATGCAAAATCGTATTGATCAACTGTTTGCCGTTAAGCGGCACAACGTTTTAAATATATATTGTACGGCTGGTTTTCCGGAGTTGAATGACACCCTGCCGGTAATGACCGCGTTACAGCAGTACGGGGCGGATCTTATTGAACTGGGGATGCCCTTCTCCGATCCGCTGGCGGATGGCCCTGTGATCCAGGACAGCAGCACCAAAGCGTTGCAGAATGGAATGAGTCTTCACAAATTGTTTGAACAACTCACCAGCTTCAGGGATCGTATACAGGTGCCCGTTATTCTCATGGGGTATTTCAACCCGGTATTAACCTACGGGGTGGAAGCCTTTTGTGCAAAGTGTGCGGAAGTAGGTGTGGATGGCATCATTGTGCCGGACCTGCCAATGGCCGAATATGAAAATGAGTACAGACCCATTTTTGAAAAGTATAACCTGCACCTGATTTTCCTGGTAACACCGGAAACCAGTGAAGAACGGATCCGTAAAATAGATAGTCTGAGTAAGGGTTTTATTTATGCGGTGTCTTCTTCCTCCACTACAGGAAAGGACAAGGATATGAAAGATCAGCAGGCTTATTTTGAGCGGCTGAAGCAGCTGCAGCTCAAAAACCCGGTTTTAATTGGTTTTGGTATAAAAGATAAAGCTACTTTTGAGGCAGCATCTGCATATGCCAATGGCGCTATTATTGGTACTGCTTTTATCAGGGCCATTGAGCACAGCAAAAATATTGACGAAACGGTGAAAACGTTTATTTCGGGAATAACTCAGTAATAACATGAAAACGGTTATCATAAAATATAACGCCGGTAATATCCGCTCTGTGCAATTCGCATTGGAGCGTTTAGGCGTAAACGGTACTGTTACGGATGATCACGAAGAGATCATGTCGGCCGATAAGGTGATTTTCCCCGGAGTGGGAGAAGCCAGCACGGCGATGCAGTACCTGAAAGAAAGGAAACTGGATGCTGTGATTGCCGGCCTGAAACAGCCGGTGCTGGGCATTTGCCTGGGAATGCAGCTGTTGTGTAAATATTCGGAAGAAAACGATACCAAATGCCTCGGTGTATTTGATGTAGATGTGAAACGTTTTCAGTCGCCGGTGGAAAACCTGCTGAAAATACCACAGATCGGCTGGAACAACATCACCGGTTTGCACAGTGTAGTGTTCGAACACGTGCCGGAGAATTCCTACATGTATTTTGTGCATAGCTACTATGCCGCCCTCGGCGCAGATACGGTAGCCATCACCAATTACGTGATCAACTACAGCGCTGCTTTGCAGAAGGACAACTTTTATGCGGTACAGTTTCACCCGGAGAAATCCGCAGTAGCAGGCGCCCGTATTATTGAAAATTTTTTGAACCTGTAAGATGAATATCCGGAAAATCAGCGCAGATGATACGCTGCAGCTCCGCAGGGATGTGTTGTATCCCAATGAGTCGCTGGACGCTGTAAAAGTAGACCACGATGCAGATGGATTACACTTCGGCGTTTTTGACCAGGGACAGCTGGTAACAGTGGTATCCCTTTTCCTTGGCCGCGACAGTGCGCAGTTCCGTAAACTGGCTACAGCGCCGGCTGCACAGGGAAAAGGCTTTGGCAAAGCGATACTGGCACATCTGGTGGATATCTGTAAAAAAGAAAAAATAAAACTGCTCTGGTGTAATGCCCGCGATACCGCAGTAACATTTTATGACAGGCTGGGCTACACAACGAAAGGGGATTACTTTATTAAAGGAGGAATTACTTTTGTTAGAATGGAACTGCCTTTGGATCAGCAAAACATGACGACTAAGAAATTTGAAATTATACCTGCTATCGATATCATCGGTGGTAAATGCGTAAGGCTTACCCAGGGCGATTACAACCAGCAGAAAGTATACAACGAACATCCGCTGGAAGTGGCGAAGGAATTTGAAGCTATCGGTGTTCGCCGCCTTCACCTGGTAGACCTCGACGGCGCCAAAAAAGGAGCGGTAGTAAACTGGAAAGTGCTGGAGAGCATTGCCGGGAAAACCGGTCTGGTAACGGATTTTGGCGGTGGCATTAAAACAGATAAAGACCTGGAGATTGTATTCCAAAGTGGCGCAGCGCTGGCTACCATTGGTAGTGTGGCCGTGAAGCAACCGGAACTGTTTTTTAGCTGGGTGAAGCAATACGGGGCAGATAAAATATTCCTGGGCGCTGATGTGAAGGAAGAAAAGATTGCGGTAGGCGGCTGGCTGGAAACAACCGAGTTGTCTGTATTCGATTTCCTCGAAAGCAATATCGCACGGGGCGTTACCAATATCTTTTGTACCGATATCGCTAAGGACGGCCTTTTACAGGGACCGTCAATTGATCTGTATAAAAAAATTATAGAACGCTTTCCGGGTATTAACTTTGTGGCCAGCGGCGGTGTAAGCAATATTGAAGATGTAGCAGCCCTGCAGGAAATTGGCTGTAGTGGCGCTATCATCGGTAAAGCGATCTATGAAGGTAACATCTCTATGGATGCATTAAAAACATTCCTGTAAACTATTAGCACATGTTGACCAAACGCATCATACCATGCCTGGATATCAAAGACGGCCGTACCGTGAAGGGCATCAATTTTGAAAATATCCGCGATGCCGGTGACCCCGTGGAACTGGGTGCTTTATATGCTTCACAGGGAGCAGATGAGCTGGTGTTCCTGGATATAACGGCAACGAATGAACGGAGAAAAACGCTGGCGGAACTGGTAACGAACATTGCCCGTCATGTGAATATTCCGTTTACTGTTGGTGGCGGTATTTCTTCTGTGGAAGACGTATACGTACTGCTGCAATCCGGTGCAGATAAGATTTCGGTGAATACCTCTGCTTTTAAGGATCCAGCGCTGGTAGACAGGCTGGCCCGTGAATTTGGCAGTCAGTGTATTGTACTGGCTATTGATACCCGCTTTGAGGACGGCGACTGGTACGTATACCTGAATGGCGGCCGCGTGAAAACGGATGTAAAAGCATTCGACTGGGCAAAAGAAGCAGTGGGCCGTGGGGCGGGTGAAATATTGCTCACCTCCATGAATAACGACGGCACGAAGAAAGGCTTTGCGCTGGATATTACCGGGCAGCTGGCTCAGCACCTGAATGTACCTGTTATAGCCTCCGGCGGCGCTGGTACGATGGAGCATTTTACCG
The DNA here is from genome assembly GCF_037483205.1 of Chitinophaga sp. CCNWYY40. Taxonomy (NCBI): domain Bacteria; kingdom Pseudomonadati; phylum Bacteroidota; class Chitinophagia; order Chitinophagales; family Chitinophagaceae; genus Chitinophaga; species Chitinophaga sp. CCNWYY40. The sequence continues at coordinate 974,509 of NZ_JBBHLF010000003.1, read as the reverse complement.
ACGTTTTTGAAAACGCACAGGCAGATGCCGCACTCGCTGCGAGCATCTTCCACTATAAAGAAATAGAAATTCCTGCGCTCAAAACTTTTCTTTATAACAAGGGAGTGAACGTAAGATTTTAAGTGATACCTGAAACAAGTAAACAATGCAGATAGATTTTCAAAAGTCGCCCGATGGCCTGGTACCGGCCATTATACAGGACGCCATCACCAATAAGGTGCTGATGCTCGGTTATATGAACCGGGAGTCGCTGGAGAAAACCGTTTTGGATGGCAAGGTGACTTTTTTCAGCCGCTCAAAAAACCGTTTGTGGACAAAGGGAGAGGAGAGTGGTAATTTCCTGATGGTAAAAGACCTGATGGTAGATTGCGACCAGGATACGATTCTCATTAAAGCCAGTCCTGTAGGCCCGGTATGCCATACCGGCGCTGATACCTGCTGGGATGAAAAGAATGTAGACAACAACTTTCTTTCCACCCTGGAAAACATCATTACCGACCGGAAAAACAATCCTTCCGATAAATCTTATACTGCCAGTCTTTTTGCCAAAGGCATCAACAAAATTGCGCAGAAAGTAGGAGAGGAAGCCGTAGAAGTAGTGATTGAAGCTAAAGACAATAACGATGAGTTGTTCCTCAACGAATCTGCTGACCTGCTGTTCCATTACCTGATCCTTCTTCAGGCAAAGGGTTTCCAGCTGTCAGATGTTATATCGGTGTTAAAACAGCGGCATAAATAACCATCTGTTTTTAAATTGTCTTGCCCAGGATTAAACTGATTAAACTGATTTCGCTGATTTTATTTTTATTTATTAGGGGTTGATAACTAACTTATAAGCCCACTCATGAACAAAATCAAATCAGCGAATCAGTTTAATCCTGGGCAAGACAATTTAAAAGCCGGCGAAGCCGGCAGCCATCTCCATAAAAAAATCTCTTCGTATATTACACCCCACTAACTAATTAAAATAATTCTTAATGAAACAGATTTTCCTGTTAGCCGCTGCGGTGTTGGTTTTCGCAGGTGCGAATGCCCAGCAGGTGTCGGGCATTGTGAGGGGAGGTAACGGCAAAACCATTTATCTTTTTAACGACCAGGATAATAACCCGGATGATTCGACAGTGATAAAGAATGAGCAGTTCAACTTCCGTGTGAAAGGTGGTAAGGAGCCTGCGGTGTATGCTTTGATATTGCAGGACGTAAATTACCCGTTGTTGTTTGTAACAGGGAATGAGCCTGTTCAGGTTACTACTTCTGTGGCTACTTATCCCATTGCTACTTCCGTAAAGGGAAATGAGAATACGCTGGCGATGCAGGAGTACCAGAAAGCATTTGAGCCATTGATCAAACAGGCGCAGGAGCTGAATGAGGAAGCAAAACAGATCAATCCTGAAGACGAGCCGGGAAAGAATGCCTTTCGTAAGAAAGCGGAGACTTTCAGCCGGGAAGTGGTGAATACTGGTAAACAGTTTATTACCTCGCATCCGAAGAGTATTGCCAGTATCTGGCTGATGATGAACGAACTGCGCAGCAGGCTGGAGCCGGAAGAGTTCAGACAATTGTTTGAATCACTGGATAAGTCGGTGCAGGAAAGCCAGTACGGGCAGAGTGTAACCGCCTATGTAAAAAGTCTGAAAGCGAACGTGTTGAATGTGGCCGCCGACGATTTTTCGCAGGAGGATACCAAAGGGAAGCCGGTAAAATTATCATCTTTCCGTGGCAAGTATGTGCTGGTTGATTTCTGGGCGAGCTGGTGTGGTCCGTGCCGCCAGGAGAATCCCAATGTAGTAAAGGCTTATAACAGATTCAAGGATAAAAACTTCACCATTCTGGGCGTTTCGCTGGATGATAACCGCGACCGCTGGTTGCGGGCTATTGACCAGGACGGATTGGCCTGGACCCAGGTATCTGATTTGCGTGGCTGGGGCAATGAAGTAGCCGTGCAGTATGGCGTTCAGTCTATTCCTACCAACTTCCTCGTAGATCCCACCGGGAAAATTATTGCCCGCAATCTGCGTGGGGAAGAGCTGGAGGCAAAGCTGGAGCAGTTGCTAAAATAGCCGCTTATCAAAATCAGGTTGTTAATGACCGGCGGATTTTACAAATTTGTTATTCGTAAAACAAAAACCAATGAAAAAAGCGATTATAGGTGTTGCCCTTTTAGTGCCGGCGCTGATGTTTGCCCAGGATAAGAAAGGCGCGGTTGCAGGCAAACCATATACTATACAGGGAACTGTTTCCCAACAGCAGAATCCTGCTACTGTTTACCTCCGGATGCGTAAGGGCGGTGAGAACTTCATGGATAGTGCGCAGATCAAAGACGGTAAATTTACCTTTAACGGCACCCTGGAAGAAGCTGGTTTGGCCAGCCTGATGCTGGTGCAGAAAGGCACAGAAAAACCAATGTCGATGGGACGTGATATGCTGGCGGTTTTCCTGGACAAAGGCGTTATCACTATCAGCACTACTGATTCTATCAGCAAAGCTACTGTTACCGGTTCTAAAGCAAATGACGATTATAAAAATCTGAATGAGCTGCTGAAAGATGTAAATGAGAAAAGCGCAGCTCTGCAGAAACAATACCGCGAACTGGCAAAGAATAAAGACGAAGAAGGGATTAAGAAGCTGGAAGCAGAATATGACGCGTTAGACGTAGAAGAGAAAAAGATCGAGAACGATTTTCTTTCTAAAAATACCAACTCTCCGATTGCGATGTTCCTGTTAAACCAGGTAGCCGGTTATGATATAAAACCAGCTGAAGTTACACCGCTGTTCAAGAAATTAAGCAAGGAAGCGAAGAATTCACCTTCCGGTAAGGAATTCTCCAAACGTCTCGAATCTGCCCGTAAAACGGCTGTTGGTCAGCCTGCCATTGAATTTGCCCAGGCAGATGCCAGTGGCAAGGACATCAGCCTGTCGTCTTTCCGTGGTAAATATGTACTGGTTGATTTCTGGGCCAGCTGGTGCGGCCCCTGCCGTGCAGAAAACCCTAACGTGGTAAAAGCATACGATAAATTCAAATCCAAAGGCTTTGAAATCCTCGGCGTTTCCCTGGATGACAAAAAAGACAAGTGGCTGGCGGCTGTTGATGCAGACAAGCTCACCTGGACGCATGTATCTGATCTGAAAGGCTGGAAGAATGCAGCAGCAGACCTTTACGGCGTTCGCGCCATCCCGCAGAATGTATTGATCGATCCTAAAGGAAAGATCGTAGCAAAAAACCTGCGTGGTGATGAACTGGCCTCCAAGCTGGAAGAGATACTGAAATAATAATTTCCTCCGGGAGAAAACATATTAAGAGGTGCAAAGGTTCCATCCTTTGCACCTCTTTCGTTTTTAACAATCCTGCCCGCTGAAATCATCTTTCTGAAAAAATATTTGTTTATCTACGAAACTTTCGTAGATTTACGAAAGGATCGTAATTCAAAAATATTCATTGCTATGGAAAAACTGACCCAGCAAGAAGAAACGGCCATGCTGGCTATCTGGAAAGTAGGGAAAGGTTTTGTGAAAGACTTCCTGGAAGCGCACAGCGCTCCGGCGCCCCCATATACTACATTAGCTTCCACCATCAAGAACCTGGAGAAAAAAGGATTTGTGGAAAGCAGGAAGGTGGGTAACGTATATGAATACACGCCTGTTATGGAAGAAGCAGCTTATAAACAGAAGTTTATGAACGGCTTTGTGAAAGACTATTTCGAGAACTCGTATAAAGAGCTGGTGTCTTTTTTCGCCAAAGAGAAAAAGATCAGTCCGGCTGAGTTAAAGGAAATTATCAACATGATAGAAAAAGGTAAATAATAAAATTACGGCTATGGTACCTGCTATTTTAATATACCTCTTAAAGGCAAATATCGCGCTCACGTTATTTTTTCTCGCTTACCGCTTTGGTTTGCGCAGGCTTACCTTTTATACCGGGAACCGGTTGTTCCTGCTTACCGGTATTGCTTTTTCATCCTTGTTTCCCTTAATTCCTATTGATGCGTTTGTAAACAGGCATGAGGTGCTGGCGGATAACGTGATGACCTATGTGCCGGATCTTGCCGGCTGGCAGGCACCTGCACCGGTGTTTACCATCTGGACATTGCTGGTGTATATCTTCTGGACAGGTGTATCTGTAATGGCTATACGTTTTTGTTTCCAGTTATTGTCGTTATGGAAGATACACCGGAGCTCGCAGCGCAGGGAAATAGCCGATATCCCTGTACAGGTGCTGCAGCAACCCGTGAATCCTTTTTCTTTCTTCCGGAATATTTATATCAATCCTGTGCTGCATCAGCCGGAGGAGCTGCCGGCTATACTGCGTCATGAAAAAGTGCATGTACAGCAGTGGCACAGTGTGGATGTGGTATTGGGAGAACTCAACAACATTTTTTACTGGTTCAATCCCGGCGCATGGCTCATGAAAACAGCCATCCGTGAAAACCTGGAGTTTATAACAGACAGGTACCTGCTAAAGCAGGGCGTGGATAAAACCGCCTATCAATACAATTTAATTAAAGTAAGTGGGATCCCATATGCGACGGCCATCGCAAACAATTTCAATTTCTCACATCTAAAAAACAGGATCATCATGATGAACAGCAAAAAGTCATCACGTTATCAAATGGCGCGTTACCTGGTATTAGGACTACTGGTAGGAGGAACCGTTTTGTCGCTCAACTACACAAAGGCGCCTTCCGTTAATCCTTTTATCAGCAGTATCATTAAAGATACCGTACCACCGCCACCACCTCCGCCCGCGCCGCCCAAAGCACCGCGGCCACCTGCGCCACCCAAAGTGAAACAGTCACCACCTGCGCCGCCGAGGGTAATAAAAGATACCCTGGCAGGAAATGTAATCAGGCTTCGGGATGTGGATCCGGATAAAGCCCCGCTCTACATAGTAGATGGTAATCCGGTAGAATCAATGGAAGGCATTTCCCCGGATAATATCGAATCTATCAGCGTGTTGAAAGACAAATCAGCTACTGCAATTTATGGTCCCCGGGCAAAGAACGGTGTGATCCTGATTACCATGAAGAAGCGTTTAAGGGTTGCACCGGTAACGGATAGTACTCCCCACACTGTTAATGTGATTGGAGTCAGGACTGGTGTTAGTACCAACAAAAACAGTGGTGTGCAAACGCTTCCGGCTGATGTATTGCTGGTAGTAGACGGCAAAAAAGTTACCCGGGAAGAAGCTAACTCCATACCCGCTTCTTCTATCAAAGCTGTAAATGTTTACAAAGGAGGCAAAGCTACTATTTTCAAAGGGGAAGCACATCCGGAAGGCATAGTAATGATCACCACCACAGCCAATCCGGCTGAAACAGTGAATTCAGGCGGTGTGATAAGGGTAGAATCTGATACCGTTATCGTAAAGTAATAAAGGCAACAGCCTATCGCACAGAAAGCCACGGTCCGCCACCGTGGCATTTTTGTTTCTGCACAACATTATTCCGCGGCAGCTGTTTATATAGGACTAACAATTCAACCGCTTATGTTACAGAAAGGCGAAATTGCTCCTGATTTCACATTGGAAGCCACTCCGGAAAGGAAGGTCCATTTAAAGGACCTGCGTGGAAAAAATGTTATCCTGGCCTTTTACCCGGCCGACTGGAGTCCCGTATGCAGCGATCAGATGACGCTGTACAATGAAATGCTTCACTACTTTGAAAAGTATAATGCTGTACTATTGGGTATTTCCGTAGATGGCGCCTGGTGCCATCACGCGTTTGCCAGCGCCCGCCAGATCCACTTCGACCTGCTCTCCGATTTTGAGCCGAAAGGCGCGGTTTCCATTGCTTACGGTGTATATGAGGAAAAGTTTGGCGTAAGCAAACGTGCGTTATTTGTAATAGATGCCAACGGCATCATTCAATGGAGCTATTTATCGCCGGTGAACGAAAACCCGGGCGCAGATGGCATCCTGGAAGCCCTGGAAAATCTCAAAAATAACTGACATGCCTACACTGATCCCACCGGTAAACGCATTGGACCATGTCCTCGGTGCGCCCGATGCCACTATAGAACTGGTTGAATATGGCGACTTTCAATGCCCTTTCTGCCGGGAGGCTTTTTTCGTGGTAAAAGAACTGCAGGAACGTTTTGCCAGCCAGCTCCGGTTTGTATTCCGCAATTTTCCATTGTCTGAAGCCCATGAATATGCGATGGATGCCGCGCTGGCAGCAGAAGCCGCCGCTAAACAAAACCGTTTCTGGGAAATGCATGATGCCATTTACAACCGTCAGCCCGAATTAAATGAAGCCCTGTTGTTAACACTGGCAAAAGAAGTGGGGCTGGATCTGCAGCGATTCACAGAAGACCTGGAGGCGCCCAAACTGCTGAGCAGGGTGGAGGCCGACTTTGAAAGCGGTGTTCGCAGTGGCGTAAACGGCACGCCTACTTTTTATGTAAACGGCAAACGCTATAACGGCGACTACCGCGAACTATCTTCATTTCTGGTCAAGTGAACGCACGCAGCGGAAACCCAGGTTCGCCAAACCGGATTCAGGTGTGCTTTTCATGCGTGCCGACACCCGGTATCCCCGGCAATATTCATCACTGCACATAAAGGACCCTCCCCGGATTACGCGCTTGGCCTGGCCCGGATCGTCCGGATCAAACCCTGCTGCCGGTCCCGCCGGATTCTTCACTCCTTTTTCTCCCTGGATATAATAATTGGCGTCGTACCAGTCTTCACACCATTCCCACACATTGCCGGACATGTCGTATAACTGGTAACCATTAGGGCTATACGATTTCACCGGGGCGAGACCGTAGTAGCCATCTGTTTTGGTATTATTGTAAGGGAAATTACCGTTCCAGGTATTGGCTTTGGGCTTGCCGCTGGTTAAGGCTTCGGTTCCCCAGGGATATATTTTGCCCGACAGGCCGCCACGTGCTGCATATTCCCATTCTGCCTCCGTAGGAAGGCGTTTCCCGGCCCATTTGGCGTAAGCCTGTGCATCCAGCCACGACACCTGTGTAACGGGCTCATTTTCCCGCTTATCGATGTTGCTGGCCGGCCCTTCAGGATGCTGCCAGGTAGCACCTGCCACAAAGGACCACCATTGGGAAATATCATTGAAAGGAACCGCATGATCAGGAGGCGTGAATACCAATGCTCCCGGCGCCATCATGCCTGCCAATGCAGCGCTGTCGGGTTCCGGTGTTCCGGGCGGCAGGCTGGCCAGCAATTCTTCTTTACTGATAGGCTTTTCCGCAGTAGTTACATATCCTGTTGCGGCTACAAATCGTGCAAATTCGGCATTGGTCACTTCATGTTCATCCATCCAGAAGCCGGCAATATCTACGGTGTGTTTAGGATATTCATCTGCCATACCGGTGGAGTCGTCGGCGCCCATTGTAAAAGTACCTGCCGGTACCAGTACCATTTTATTCAGCGAATCCTTTCCGGCAGCAGCTGGTTCCTGTTTCCGCGGATTCCCTGCGCAGGCGCTCAGAAATGCAAAGCCAAGCAATAGGTTTATCTTAAACATATAATATTTGTCTATCAATTTAGTAGGCTTTCAAAAATAATATATTAAAACAGCTTTTGCGAAATTTTCACCATCGCCTGTCCGGCCGCAAATGTCCCCTTAACAATTATATAATTAAATTTCCACGAAAACTGTTGTAAACTGCATGCTGTTTCGGGAGGCATTTGCCCCCGGTTACAGGTATTGCATATGCAAACAACTGCCATACCCTTTACCCGAAAGGATTTCGGGGATGATTTTCTCTGGGGGGTTACTATTTCCGCATTTCAGAATGAAGGTGCCTTCAATACCGATGGCAAAGGACCCTCTATTTGGGATACTTTCTCCGGCCGTAAAGGAAAGATCAAAGATAAAAGTCACGCGCAGGTAGCCACCGATTTTTACAACCGCTATACACAGGACATACTGCTGGCAAAGCTATTGGGCTTTTCCGTATTCCGTTTTTCACTGTCGTGGTCGCGCATCATGCCTAAAGGCACAGGTGCGGTAAATCCCGCGGGGATCGACTTTTACCACCGGGTAATAGATGCGTGCCTGGAGCTGGGCCTGGAGCCTTATGTAACGCTTTATCACTGGGATTTGCCCCAGGCGCTGGAGCATAAAGGCGGCTGGAGCCACCGGGGTGTTGTTTTTGCTTTTGAAGAATTTGTACGGGTATGCGCCCGCGAATTCGGGAATAAAGTGAAGAACTGGATTGTGATGAATGAGCCTTTCGGTTTTACGGCCCTGGGTTACATGCTTGGCGTACATGCACCGGGCAAGTTTGGGCTCTCCTGGTTTTTGCCGGCCGTGCATCATGCAGTGATGGCACAGGCGGAAGGTGGACGCGTGCTACGGGAAGAAGTTGCCGGCGCCAATATCGGCACGGCGCTGTCCTGCTCACAGATTATCCCCAATAGCAACAGCGACGCCGACCTGATGGCGGCGCGTCGTGCAGATGCATTGTTTAACCGCCTGTTCCTGGAACCTTCGCTGGGAATGGGATACCCGGTAACGGATTTTCCGTTGCTCAAACGTATTGAACGCCGGTACGCCCTGTGGCGCGACTGGGACCGGCTGGCCTTTGATTTTGATTTTATTGGTGTGCAGAATTATTTCCCGCTGGTAGTAAAGTACAACACTTTTATGCCGGTGGTGAGAATCTCCGAAGTGAAGGCCAGGTACAGGAATGTGCCCTTAACAGGACTGGGCTGGGAAATTAACGGCAACGGGCTATACGAAATTCTCCGCCAGTTTGCCGGTTACAAAGGCGTAAAAAAACTGATCGTTACAGAGGGCGGAGCCGCCTTCCAGGATATACCCGGCGCCGATGGCCGCATAGCAGATACTGCACGCATCAGCTATTTCCAGGAATATCTTGCAGCGGTGCTGAAAGCAAAAAAGGAAGGGATTCCGGTAGATGGTTATTTCGCCTGGACCCTTACCGATAATTTTGAGTGGGCAGAAGGCTACCGCGCCCGCTTTGGCCTTGTGTACGTAAATTTTGACACGCAGCAGCGAATGATTAAAGACTCCGGCTACTGGTTCCGGGAGTTGTTGTCGGCGGAGAAAGAATTGTAGGAATCGCCGAAGGCGATTCCTATCCACTATTGCGCTAATCGTTTAAAGAACCAGATATCCCTTAAGCTGAAGTTAAATACAGCATTTACGTATGTTTCCTTCACCAGCGCAGTGCCTTCTTTGCCGCGTTGTCCGGCTTCCAGGCCAACATAATACCTTAGCTGACCATTTTTATTGGGGAGTGATACGCCCAATGTACCGGAGATATCAGTGATTTGTGTGCTGCCTACTACCAGCGGGGTTTTATTATAAGCAAATCCCGCCTGTAACACGGCTCCTTCAAAGCTCTGGTTATAGTACTGCCGTTTAATCGTATATTCTACACCGGTAGAATACCGTTCTCCATCCTGGTAGCGGTAGGTAGCGCCTTTTTCATTCAATGAGTTCCACAGCGAGTGCCGGTAATCTGCTACCCAGGTAATGGTACCGTTGGTAAGACTCAAACCTGCACCATATTCTGCGGGCAGGGTAAAGAAAGAAGGGTCTTCATCTTTCTGGTATAGCGAAGTGCCGTCCTGGTTAACAATATTCAGTTTTTCCTGGAGCTTCATCGTTGTTTCGAAGCGGTAAGTGGCGCCCAGTCCGAGTTGCCAGTCCTTGCCTATTTTTCCTGCATATTGTGCGCCTGCTGTAAAGTTAGGTTTGAATCCGTATTTGTTATGTTGTGTTTGTAAGGAGTCAGAACCAATATATTGGGTGGTATTCAGCGGTCCGAATAAGAAGGCGGTAGATACGCCGGCGGAGAAATTTTTGCTGATCTGGAAACCGTTGGAGATATAGGCCCGGTTAAATCCGCCGGTGCCGGTAGTGGTGGCGGTTACAGGGGTGCCTGTGCCGGTTACAAACTGTTGGTTTTCCAGTTTGTAATCGATGCTGCTGAAGGGTGTAATACCTGCGCCGATGCCCCACCATTTGGCTGCTTTGAATCCGAGTGCGAGCCGTTTAAAATTAATATCCCCGGCGCTTTGTGAAATATTGTTGCCGCTGTAATTTATCTGCTGTGCTTTCAGCGACACGTCAAACATGAAGTTTTGCGGAGGCAGTGCGCTGTAGGAGGCGGGATTCAGTTCGTTGAGGTAACCGGAATGCCTGCGGCCGATGCCGGTGCTTCCCAGCCCGAAATTGCGGCTGTAATCCCTCGATTCCAGGTCGCCTATGCCATAGGCAGAGTAAATGGAATTGAGGCCGTGTTGTGCTTTTACAGTGGCTGTGCACAACAGGAGTATGATTAATCCGCTATATATTTTTATTCGCATGAGTATCCTTTATTTATACAACAGATAGTATAACTGTATTTTAAGCTGGTTTTGAGTATTCTTCTGATCACCTGTAACCAGCCGGTCCAGCGTTGTTCTGCTGTCTGTAGCACTTGGTGTAAGCAGGAGGCCGCGGGAGTTGACGTCGCTGACGGTTTGTTCTTTTGTTACATAGCTGGTAATGTCGAAAGTGTAGTTGGTGTTTTTATCATACAGTTTATCTACAGTCAGTTGACCATAAGTAAGGGTATCTGTTACATCGTTCAGTTTATTTACTTCGCACAGCGCCATTCTTGGCGGCAGGCGGCTATCTGTATAAGTGCCCAGCACAGGTTTGAGCGTCATATATACTTTCATTATTTTAAAGAACTGCCCCATGTACACAAGGTTTTTGATATAGGGGATATCTATTCGTGTAGCCGATCCGGTGATAGGTTGTGTGAATACCCTGTTGCCGGTGCTGGCAGAGGAAAGTTCTTTAACGTTGCCGGTAAGCGGCGCCAGTGGCGTGCCGGTATGATCCGCTACTACCTGGTTGAATTGCAGGTTAGACGCCTGCATTTTAAAATCAACGTATTTAACAGTGGTGATGATTTCGTTAACATGATAGTATAACCGCATCACGAGAGAGCTGTCTGTTGCGCTAAATCCGCTAACGGCTTTACTGTTGGGGCCACCTCTCACATTCAGTCCTTTAAAGAATTCCAGGAAGGTATTATTGGCAGTGATGTCCGGGCTTTTATCGCGCAGCATGCCAAACAGTTGGGCGCCCAGCTGATCGGACATATGCAGGGTAACGGTTTTGTCGGTACCCGGCCTGATAATGCCGCTGAAACTGCCTATCGGCGTGCTTTCTGTGGAGAAGCTGCTGTTGTTATACAGGTAGTAGAAATTTTTTGCGGTTTGTATGGTAGATGTTACCCGGTAAACCTGGAGATCCTGTGGTATGGTGGAGTCGCCGGCGATATAGCCGTTAGGACGCATTATTAATACCATAGAATCGTATGCGGAGCCATTCACCGGGATATCTACTGCAGCGGGTTGCGCAATCTGGAAATAGGATTGTATGGTGGCGGTGCCAAACAGCGGGTCCACTCTTTTTCCGGCCAGTAATACTTCAGCCCCGGAAGTGGGTACAGAATCCTGCTGCACGGTTTTCACATTTACAGTGAGCGTGTCGGTCAGGATGTAATCCGTATTCTGATTATTATCTACAACATTATTATAGGTAAACCCGGTTTTTTGGCAGGAAGAAACAGCCGCCACCAGTAAAAGTGCGGGGAGGTATCTGCGTATGCCTCCTGCTGAACGCCTGAAAAATAAGTGATACATGGTATTGTTCATGGTGCGCAATTTTAGACAGGATCAATACTTTCAGTTCCTTTAATATGCCAACGGCCAAAATTCATCGATGAATAACGAAATATATCCTTTATGCCGCCAATAGCGTAGCAACAGGCATTTCAGCCGAAAGAAACCAACTGGTAGATGAAATAACGGTATCCGTCCGTTAAAAACAGGGGAACAGCTATTTCCTGTTTGCGGGAATGCTCCTGCGGATAATTTTGGCGCTAGTAAAAAGAACATGCTAATGCGATATTTAAAAGGTTATAGTTTATTATTGATGGCTTCCCTGGCGGCCTGTTCGAAAAGTTCAGATACCACTACGCTGGTGGGGAACTGGATGAAGCGCTCTCAATACGAAGGCGTGGCCAGGAGCTCGGCAGCTTCCTTCGTAATTGATAATAAAGCCTACGTAGGTACCGGCTATGATGGAACGGAAAGATTACAGGACTTCTGGGTATACGATGTGGATCTGAACCAGTGGACGCAGATAACCTCATTCCCCGGTGTAGCGAGGAATGGAGCAGTTGGCATGGCAATGGCCGGTAAAGGTTATGTGGGTACCGGTTACGACGGATTAAATAAGCTGAACGACTTTTACGAATACGATCCGGTTGCCAAAACCTGGACTAAAAAAGCCAACTTTAAAGGAACGGCCCGTTACGGCGCAGTGGCTTTTGCACTGAACGACAAAGGTTTTATTACCACCGGTTATGATGGCAACTGGTTAAAGGATAACTGGAAATTTGATCCTACTGCTCCGGATGCTACAGCGTGGACGCAGGTAGAAAGTATGAATAGCGGAAAGAGAACAGATGCTTCTGCTTTTGTGATCGGCAACAAAGCCTACGTTTGCATGGGTACTGCCAACGCAGCTAATGTAACCGACTTCTATTCATTCGACGGAACTACCTGGACTACCCTCAACCCAATCGCCAACGTAAACGACGATAGTTTTGATGATGACTATAACTTTGCAGGCAGCTCTGCTGCCGCTTTCTCCATGAAAGGCAAAGGCTATATCGTTTCAGGTATTAAAGGCGGCTATTCCGCGGCTGTATGGGAATACACGCCGGGTACTGACCGCTGGGTACAGAAAACCGATTTTGAAGGAGCTGCCCGCTCAGGAGCGGTTGGCTTTAGCCTGAAAGACCGTGGCTTCGTTGGACTGGGCGCCAGTTCCAGCCTCTCGCTCGATGATTTATGGGAATTTGATCCAAATGCAGAGTACAACAAAAATGACTAAACGTAATATCATTATCATAGCTGGTATTGCCGTGATCGTACTGGCTTTTGTAGTGGGGAAATCTTACCGGAAAACCACACCCGGCCCCGGGTCGGATATGGTTCCGGTAGTAGTGGTGCCCTTTGAGATAAACAACGGATGGGGATACAGGGTAAATGTAGATGGACATACCTATATCTACCAGGATGTGATTCCCGCTATTCCCGGTAATCATGTGTTCAGATCAAGAGAGGAGGCAATGCGTGTAGGGCAGGTGGTAGCTGCGAAGTTGACACAACATAAAATACCATCGGTATCACGGCAGGAATTAATAGCCATGCAGATACCGGAAGCGCAATAGATTGTGAATGTGTTTTGTATGCAGGCTTTGTCTTTCACAGTTTTTTTACTGAGAAAGACAAAGCCTGTATATGCCTGTTTTTAAGCTGTTTTTAATTTCTTTATTAAATTTAACAAACCCTTATATCGGATTAACAAATTTTAACACAAGCCTAACCCTATCTGGTGTAAGTTTATCGCATCAAACAAAGTGATGCTAAATTTTAAACGGATTATCAAAAGTCGTCCCTTCCTCATTTCACTGCACATCCTTGGCTGGGCGTGCTTTCTGTTTTTCCCATTTTTCATTTATCGCATCCAGATTCTGCATACAGGTTTTTTTATAAAAGAACTCATTGATAACCTGTTTCTCATCGGTATTTTTTATCTCAATATATATGTACTGATCCCCCGTTTTTTTAACGGGAAAAAGATTGCCATCTATCTCAGCAGCATCGTTTTACTGATCGTTTTTATCACGGCGCAACAGGCGGTTTTAAATTATTATTTCTTCCGGAATTATGCGCGCGGGCCACATCCGATGATGACGATACGCATGGATAGAAAATTTAACAAATCAGAAGTAACATCCGACGACTTTCCACCGTTTCACCGTCGTCGTATGATGATAAGGGAGAGGTTGATGGGGGCAGACGCGCAGGCTATCCCCGCCAGGCAGGTAACAGAGGGGAAATCGGTGACCAACGATACCGCCGGTGTTGCCGTTGCAGGTATTGCGGCTGCTCCTCCGCTGCCCGGAGTGCCAATGTTGGAGCCGGATGCACCAACTATCCTGGAGTACCTGTTTTTTCCGGAAGTGCTGCGGAGGTCCGGATTTTTTGCACTGCTCATGTTGTTTATGAGCGGATTTATCAAGATTGCCCTGGAATGGTTTAAAAGCGAAAAACAACGGGAAGAGCTGAAAGTGGAAAAATTAAATGCGGAATTAAAATTTTTAAAGTCGCAGATTAATCCTCACTTCCTTTTTAACTGTCTAAATACTATTTACTCGCTGGCTCATAAACAATCGGCGCAAACAGAACATGCCATTCTGAAGTTGTCAACCATAATGCGTTATATGATCTATGAGTCCAATGAAGCCCGGGTATTGCTGTCGCACGAACTGAAATACCTTCATGATTACATTGAAATACAACGTTTGCGGTTACCAAAGGATATAGAGATCAATTACCAGTTAAGCGGCAACGCGGATGGGGTAGAAATAGAACCGATGCTGCTGGTGCCTTTTGTGGAAAACGCCTTTAAACACGGGATCAGTTATACCGAAGATTCCTTTATAGATATAGATATTGCTACAACTGAAAATATGATCAGATTAACAGTTAAGAACAGTCACTTTAAAGAACGGGTAGCCGAAAGGGGAGGAATTGGCCTGGACAACGTATTAAAACGATTGGCATTGCTCTACGAGCATGAACATGAGATTGATATCACGGAAACCGAGAACCAATTTATTGTTGATCTTAAAATTGCGTTGAAAAAATGATAAAGTGTATTGCAGTGGATGACGAGCCGCTGGCGCTGGAAATCATGGAAGACTACATCCGTAAGGTTCCTTTTCTGACCCTGGCAGGTAAATTCGAAAACGCGGCCACCGCGTTACGCTTCATCCAGGACGAACCGGTAGACCTGGTATTCCTCGATATCAAAATGCCTGATATTACAGGGATCCAGTTCCTGAAGTCTCTTAAATACCCACCAATGGTAGTGTTTACCACTGCCTACGGAGAGTATGCCCTGGATGGCTTTAACCTGGATGTGGTAGACTACCTCCTGAAACCCGTTCCTTTTGAACGCTTTCTGAAGGCCGCCGCCAAAGCCAGCGAAACATGGTCTGCTACCCAGCAGAAAAATGTAAGCGCCGGCAATAACGCCATCCCTATGGATGCCGCATGGGTAAATGACTACATCTTCATAAAAACAGAATACAAGATCATCAAGATCAATCTGGAAGACATTCTTTTCATCGAAGCACTGAAAGACTATACGAAGATCTATACACAAAACCTGCCGGTACTCACACTACGCAGCCTGAAATCATTTGAAACCCGTTTACCGGCCGATAAATTTATCCGGGTACACCGGTCGTACCTGGTTTCCCTTAACAAAATCAACTGCGTGGAAAAGAATACCGTGATGATCGCCAACCAGTCGATCCCTATTTCAGATGGGTACCGCGACCGGTTCTATGACGTGATTAACAGAAATTCATAATATATTTTCCCTTCGGGAGATGTACATTAAAAGGTGGACAACGCGCTTCAACTGGTTTGGCGTGTTGTCCACCTTTTAAATTTCCGCTTATAAAAAACCAAAATCAAAAATCCCAAAATTTTCGGAACTTCGCTACCTTTTAAGACCACCAACCACCATTAATTATTTATTCTTTTATCAAAAACCACCAAACATTGGAAAGAATATACTTCGACAATGCAGCTACCACATCGCTGGATCCAGCGGTATTAGAAGCGATGCTGCCATTTATGACGGAAAAGTTCGGTAATCCTTCCTCTATCTATTCTTACGGACGGGAATCAAGACTGGGTATCGAAAATGCGCGTAAATCAGTCGCCAAAACATTAAATGCACATCCGGGAGAAATTTTCTTTACCTCTGGCGGTACAGAAAGTAGCAACACGGCCATCAATGCCGCGGTAAAAGATCTGGGCTGCAAGCACATTATCTCTTCGCCCATTGAGCACCATGCTACCCTGCACACCGTAGAATACCTGCATCACCACGATGGCGTAGCCCTTTCTTTTGTGAATGTGCTGCCTACCGGCCATATTGATATGGACCATCTGCGTGAACTGCTGCAAAATTCCGGGGAGCGCTGCCTGGTATCCCTCATGCACGCCAACAATGAAATCGGTAACCTGCTGGATATTCATGCCGTAGGGAACCTCTGCAAGGAGTTTGACGCCATCTTTCATTCAGACACGGTACAAACCGTAGGCCACTACCCGTTTGATCTGCGCAATACCCCGGTACACTTCATCACCGGCGCCGGGCATAAGTTCCACGGCCCCAAAGGAGTAGGGATCCTGTACATCAACGAAAATGTTAAAATAACGCCTTTCATCCAGGGAGGCAGCCAGGAACGCAACATGCGCGCCGGCACCGAAAACCTGTATGGTATCATCGGTTTTGCAAAAGCCCTGGAACTGGCTACTATACACCATGAAGAGCATAGCGCGCATATCAATGGCCTGCGTATGTACATGGCAGAACAGCTGCAAAAACACATTCCTGAAGTAGCCTTCAATGGCGATTTGTATGGCCGTAGCCTTTACACCGTACTGAATGTGGCTTTCCCCAAGTCTGAGAAAACGGAGATGATCCTGTTTAATATGGATATCAACGGCATCTGCGCTTCCGGCGGCAGTGCGTGTACTTCCGGCGCCAATGCGGGATCTCACGTTATTCGCGCCATCAACAGCAATCCTAACCAAATTGCGGTTCGCTTCTCCTTCTGTAAAAATAACACCAAAGAAGAAGTGGATAAGGTAGTAGAAAGACTGAAAGAACTGATGTAATTGATCCGAACATAAAAAAAGGCAGCTAAGTATTTCTTAGCTGCCTTTTTTATTATATACCGTTTACACACTAGTGCATAAACTCCTTAATATCCTGCATGATTCTTTTGGCGATATTGTCTGCCGTAGTTTCATTCTGGCTTTCCGCGTAAATACGGATAATAGGTTCTGTATTGGATGTACGGAGATGTACCCAGTCTTTATCGAACTCTATTTTCAGTCCGTCTTCGGTATTTAAAGGCTGGTTTTTATACTTTACCTTGATTTTTTCGAAGATAGTTTTTACATCTACGCCTTTATCCAGCTCTATTTTATTTTTGGAGATGAAATAATCGGGATAGCTGTTGCGTAAAGCTTTGATGCTTTTTTTGCTGTGTGCCAGGTGGCTCAGGAACAGCCCGATACCGATCAGGGCATCACGGCCGTAGTGCAGGTCAGGAACAATGATACCTCCATTGCCTTCTCCGCCGATCACCGCGTTGGTATCTTTCATTTTCTTTACCACATTCACTTCACCTACCGCAGATGGGGTATATTCACCGCCATGCTTCAGGGTTACATCTTTCAGCGCCTGCGTGGAAGACATATTGGAAACGGTATTACCTTTTCTTTTGCTTAAAACGTAATCCGCCACTGCCACCAGGGTGTATTCTTCCCCGAACATGCTTCCATCTTCACAAACAAAGCACAAACGGTCTACATCCGGATCAACGGCAATACCGAGGTCGGCATTGGATTTATTTACTTCATTGGAAAGAGCGGTCAGGTTTTCAGCCAGCGGTTCGGGATTGTGGCTGAATTTGCCGTTTACTTCCGCAAACAGCACTTCTACTTCTTCCACGCCCAATGCTTTCAGCAGGGGAGGAACAAATAAAGCGCCGGTAGAATTTACCGCATCCACCACAATTTTAAAGTTGCGTGCTTTAATGGCAGGCACATCCACCAGCGGGTAGTTCACGATCAGGTCAATATGCTTCTGCAGATAAGAATCGTCGGCAGTGTAGGTGCCGAGCTTGTTTACATCTGCAAAGTTAAAGTCTTCCTGTTCGGCTATTTCCAGCAGCTGTGCGCCGTCTTCACCGGAAATGAATTCGCCTTTGCTGTTCAGCAGCTTCAGGGCGTTCCATTCTCTCGGGTTATGGCTGGCAGTGAGAATAATACCGCCTGCGGCATTTTCCATCGTTACCGCCAGTTCCACGGTGGGGGTGGTGGATAAACCGAGGTCTATCACATCAATCCCAAGCCCGTTGAGGGTGGATACTACCAGGTTTTTTACCATTTCGCCGGAAATACGGCCATCACGGCCTATTACCACCTTACGGTTGTCTGTTTGCCGGCTCAGCCAGGTGCCATAAGCGGCTGTGAATTTTACCACATCTAATGGAGAAAGTCCCTCGCCGGGCCTACCGCCTATGGTTCCGCGTATGCCGGATATCGATTTGATCAGTGCCACAAGATTCAATTTTAAAGGAAGGCAAATATAAAAAAATCCATTCCAGAAAACCTAATTATGAAAAGATGACCACGAATACACCGCTATCATTCCTGTTTTTCAATTTTCCGCCATCACTTTTCACTATATTTGCAGCTACGCTTTTCAAAAAACAGCTATACGTTACATGCAATACTCGTGGAAGAATATACCCCGGTATATTCGTTATGTGTTTGTTCAAACGCTTTACCTCTTCCTGCTAATGGTGATGTTCAGGGCTATATTTTACCTGTTCTTCTTTAAAACAACCATTACGGAGCATGCAGCGATACTCAAAGCCTGGAACCTGGGACTAAGATTTGATCTCCGGCTGGCACTTTATCTCATGATTCCCATATTGTTATTAACGCTGATTACCCGGAATAAATTTTTTACGTCCAGGGCTATACGTAATACCAATTTTGTCTATTTCTTCCTTATTTACCTGTTACTTACCCTTCTTTATATACTGGACCTCGGTCATTACGACTACCTGGGGCAGCGTCTCGACCCTTCTGTATTGAGATTCCTGGCAAAGGGGGAGCGGGCAGACAATGCCCGGATGGTATGGCAAAGCTATCCTGTAGTACGAGGCGCGTTGGGGATTTTTGTTTTCATGTTCCTCGTATACCGTTTGCAGAAGGGCACCTGGAAGAAATTTGCTGCCCAGCCGGTGATCTACCTGCGTAAATGGCCTTTCACCGGGTTCGTAACAGGGATAGTGCTGTTGTTTGCCGCGGGCATCTATGGAAACATCGCTTATTTCCCGCTGCGCTGGAGCCAGGCCATGTTTACCCGCGACAACGGTGTAACCAGCCTGGGACTCAATCCCATCCTGTATTTTGCGTCCAATTTCTCCGTAAAAGGAGATACCTATAATCTTGAAGCCACCAAAAAGTATTACCCGTCCCTGGCTGCCTATCTTAAAGTGGATTCCGCCGATGTGAATAACCTCAACTATGTGCGTACCGTTGCCGGCGACAGCAGCAGGCCCCGGCTCAACGTAGTATTGGTAATGCTGGAATCTACCGGTGCGGCAGTAACCAGTATGTATGGAAATCCCATGCAGGCCACGCCTAACATGCAACGCCTGGCAGACAGCGGCATCCTGTTTAAAAATTTTTATGTACCGGCCATCAGTACGGCCAAAACGGTATTTGGCGTGCACACCGGTTTGCCGGACATTACTGCGGTGAAAACAGCCAGCCGTCACCCTAAAATGCTGGATCAGCGCATTGTGATGGACCAGTTCAAAGGCTACGATAAACTGTACCTGCTGGGAGGAAATACCAACTGGGCCAATATCCGCGCGGTATTTACCAACAACGTGGAAGGTGTGCGCATTTATGAAGAGGGCATGTACAAATCCGGGAAGGCCGACGTATGGGGCATCTCCGATTATGACCTGATCACCGAAGCCAGTGGTATTTTTAAAGAAGATAATGATAAGAAGAAACCTTTTGTGGCCTTCCTCCAGCTGGCAGATAATCACCCGCCGTACACCACTACCAGCGGCGCGGGCGATTTTAAAAAGCTGACGGAGAAAGACCTGGACATGAAAAAGTTCAAACAATCGGGCTTTGTGTCGGTAGACCAGTTCAATGCGCTGAGGTATGAAGATTATAACGTGGGACACCTTATTAATATGGCCCGTAAAGATGGCTATCTTGATAACACCATTTTTGTATTTTTCGGAGATCATAACTGCGTGCTTAATCCATACAGTTTTATGCCGTTGCCGGAATATGAATTATCCACCGGCGGCGTGCATGTAACGGCCTTTATGTACAGTCCGAAGCACCTGGCGCCACAACAGGTGAATACCCCGGGAAGCTTGCTGGATGTATATCCTACAGTAGCGAAACTGGTGGGAATGCCGTATAAAAATTATACATTGGGCGTAGACCTGTTTGATAGTACCAGGGTGAACGATAAATATGTGTTCATGACTTACCTGCGTAACCAGATGCCTTTTTATGCTACATTGGGCGATCGTTACCTGTATGAAATCAACCTGGTCACAGATGCTACCGCACTGTATGATCTGAAAGGCGACCCGTTGAAGAATATCCGTGCCCAGCAGCCGGATACAGCGAAAAGCCTCGATAATTTAACACGTGGCTTTTACGAAAGCACCCGATATTTGATGTTTAATAATAAAAAATAGCTGTTAGCTTCTGCCTATAGCTGCACAAAATATGGAAGTAGATAAACTATGGTTTAAAGATTGGTTTAATTCTCCTTATTATCATCTGTTGTACAACAACCGGGATGACAGGGAAGCCGCGGCATTTATTGATAAGCTACTCACTTATCTGCAACCGGCGCCGGATGCGGAAATGCTGGATGTAGCCTGTGGAAGGGGACGGCATGCCAAATACCTGGCGGATAAAGGTTACTATGTAACTGGGATCGATCTTTCTATCGAAAGTATTAATATCGCAAAAAAGCTGGAAAATGATCACCTCAGCTTTTTTCAGCACGACATGCGTTTACCTTTTTGGGTAAACTACTTCGATGTGGTGTTTAACTTCTTTACCAGCTTTGGTTATTTTGAATCGCAGCGCGACAATGACAACGCATTGCGTACGCTCAAAAACGCCCTGAAGCCGGGAGGCAAGCTGGTACTGGATTATCTGAACAGCAATTATGTAGCTGCTCACCTGGTGAACGATGAAGTAAAGGAAAAAGATAATGTAGTATTTGATATCCGCCGGGAACTGAAAGCGCATAAATTTATGAAGCAGATCAGTATCCTGGATAAGGAAAAGATGCGTCGCGCTACGTACACCGAAAGCGTGAATGCCTTTACCAGGCAGGAGTTTGAAGCCATGTTCGCCAAACAGGGGCTCAAAATAACAGAAATATTCGGCGACTATCACTTTAACAGCTATGATGAACAGCGTTCGCCACGACTGATCATCATTGCCACAAAATCATAGCCATGCTTGAATCGATACTCCGCGAAGATCTCCGGCTCTTTTTTCATATTAACGGTCAATGGTATAATGGATTCCTGGATGTAGTGCTGCCTTTTTTAAGGGAGCCTTTTGTTTGGGCGCCGTTGTACCTGTTCCTGGGGCTGTTTGTAACTATTAACTATGGTTGGAAGGGCCTTTTCTGGATATTATTTTTCCTGTTGTGCTTTGGTGTGGCAGACCAGAGCAGCCTGTATCTGAAAAGCGCGATCGGAAGGGTGAGGCCCTGCCGCGATCCGCTGGTGTCGCACTACGCACGGGTATTGGTAGTGTATTGTCCTATGAGCGGGAGTTTTACTTCCAATCATGCCGCCAATCATTTTGCCCTGGCTACATTTTGTTTCATAACTTTAAAACAGGCATTTCACCGGTACGCCTGGTTATTTTTTGTATGGGCGGCTGCTATTGCCTATGCACAGGTATACGTAGGCGTGCACTATCCGCTCGATGTAGCGGGAGGTGCAGTACTGGGTATTTTAATCGGACTGCTGAGCGGCAGTTTTTTTCAACGCCGCATAAGACTGGAGTCTGAACTCGCATCATGAACTGGAACTATCTGATACTAATACTGGCTGCAACCATTGCTGGTGGGATTATTCCCATGACGGTAAAACGCGTCAATGCTAACTTTTCTATTTACCTGCTCGCATTTACAGGGGCTTTTCTTTTTGGGGTGATCATTATGCACCTCCTGCCGGAAGTGTATGAGGCGCTGGGCCACCAGGCAGGCGTTTATATTGTGCTGGGATTTTTCCTGCAGGTATTCCTGCAGCAGCTCTCACATGGTATGGAACACGGCCATACCCATATACCGCAAACGCATCACCATCATATTGCGGTGACCCCGCTTTTGCTGGGGCTTTCCATCCATGCGTTCATGGAAGGGTTGCCGCTGGGCTTTAAGTACAATGATCATTCGGCATTACCCTCGCTGATGGCGGGTGTGGCCGCCCATAAAATTCCGGAGGCATTAACACTCATTACCGTGATGATGCATGCCAACAAGAAAAGGGCAGATCTCTGGCGGATACTGATCATTTTCGCGTTGGTAACGCCGCTGGCCGCTGTACTGGCGGGTTGGCTGGGCAGCCGTTTTGAAGTGATACAACATTACCTCTTATACGTGGTAGCGCTGGTGGTGGGTGCATTTCTGCACATTTCCACTACTATCTTTTACGAAAGTGGCACCAAACATCATGAACTCAGCAGGAAAAAAGTGCTGGCAATAGCCCTGGGCTTGCTTCTGGCATTTCTAACCCTGATATTTGAATAATTTTTTATTTTTAGGCTTTATATATGGAAGTCGTCATTATCCTCATCCTTATTTTATTGAACGGCCTTTTCTCGATGTCGGAGATAGCGTTGGTCTCGGCCCGGAAGATCCGATTGGAGAACCAGGCCAATAAAGGGGATGAAAAAGCAAAGGCAGCTTTAAAGCTTGCCAACAATCCGGACACCTTTCTTTCTACCGTGCAAATCGGTATTACCCTGATCGGCATCTTAACGGGTATTTATTCAGGCGAGAACATCAAAACAGATGTGATGGCCTGGCTTAACACCTTTCCGGTTATACAGCCTTACAGCAGTGTGGTGGCTACTGTTATCATTGTAGTGGTGATCACTTATTTTTCTATGGTATTGGGAGAACTGGTGCCGAAACGTATCGGGCTGGCCAAACCGGAAGCAATCGCCAAGTTTATGGCCAAGCCTATGCAGGTGCTTTCCTGGCTTACCTTTCCCTTTATCTGGTTATTAACCGCGTCTTCTGCGGCGCTGATAAAATTATTGAATCTTAAATCCGGTGAACCCCATGTTACGGAAGAAGAGATCAAAGCCATTATTAATGAAGGCACCAGCTCCGGCGCTATTGAAGAAACTGAACAGGAGATTATAGAAAGGGTATTCCACCTGGGCGACCGTAATATTACCTCGCTCATGACTTACCGTAACGATATTACCTGGCTGGATATCAACGATGAACCTGCCACCTACCGGCAAACCATCCTGGATAGCCTGCATTCGGTGTATCCGGTGTGCGACGGGCAGATAGACAGTATTAAAGGACTTATTACCATCAAGGACCTGTATTCCGTAGCGGGACAGTCGACCCCGATCACTGATATTATCCGTAAGCCATTATTTGTGCCGGAAAACAATACCGCTTACCAGGTGCTGGAAAAGTTTAAGGAAACACACCTGCACGCTGCTTTTATTGTGGATGAATATGGCACTTTCCTGGGAATGATCACGCTGAATGATATCCTGGAAGCGATTGTGGGCGACATGCCGGAAACTGCCGAAAGCGACGATTACGAAATGGTGCTCCGGGATGATGGTACCTGGCTGGTAGATGCCCAGATCCCGTTTTATGATTTCCTGGAAGAATTTGATAAAGAAGACTGGATGACCGAGTTTGAGCAGGATTTTGATACGCTGGCAGGGTTTATCCTGCATCACCTGGAACATATTCCGCAAACAGGAGAGAAGTTCTCCTGGAGAGATTTTACTTTTGAAATAGTGGACATGGATGCGCATCGTATCGACAAAGTACTGGTTACACCGCCAACAACAACAACAGAAGAAGATTAGGCTTGATCCCCACCCCGATAAGTAATAACCGCATGCGTAATTACCCGTAATTCGTTGAGTGGGGTTGTTATTTATTTGGATAAATCTAGCTTTATGCTAATTTTGAGCACTTTTTTACATATACAAATAATTTAATTTAAGATAAAATGGTTGCAATAGGAAGTAAGGCACTGTCCCTGGAAGAAGTGTACAGGGTCCTTTTGGGCGGAGAAGAGCTGACATTGGAAGCAGCGGCTTTGCAGCAGGTGGAAGCTAGTTTTCTATTCCTCGAAAAATTTTCGGCAAAGAAACTGATTTACGGTATCAACACCGGTTTTGGCCCGATGGCCCAATACCGCATCAGCGATGAAGATACTTTCCAGTTGCAGTATAACCTGATCCGCAGCCATAGCTCCGGCGCCGGCAACTGTATGTCGCCGTTGCATACGAAAGCCCTGATGATAGCGCGTTTGAGCAGCTTTATGCAGGCGCATTCCGGTATTCACCCGGAAGTGGTACATCTTTTAAAAGACCTGATCAATAAAAACGTATATCCGTGTGTGTTTGAGCATGGTGGCGTAGGCGCCAGCGGCGACCTGGTACAGCTGGCCCATCTGGCGCTGGTACTGATCGGCGAAGGAGAGGTATGGTATGAAGATAAATATCAGCCTACGGCAGATGTTTTTGCTAAACTGAACCTGAAACCTATAGGCATTCATGTGAGAGAAGGACTGGCCATTATCAACGGTACTTCCGCCATGACGGGCATCGGGCTGGTAAACCTCATTGAAGCAAAGAAACTGCTGGGCTGGTCGGTGGTATTATCTGCCATGATCAATGAAATAGTAGAAGCGTTTGACGACCACCTGTCGGCCGAACTGAATGCCGTGAAAAAGCATGAAGGCCAGCAGCAGATTGCCGCCAAAATGCGGGAGATCCTCAAGGGCAGCAAAATGGTCCGCCATCGCCCTGATCATCTTTATAAAGAACTGGAAGAAGAAATTTTTAAAGATAAAGTACAGGAGTATTATTCCCTGCGCTGCGTACCGCAGATCCTGGGTCCTGTATACGATACCCTTGCACAGGCAGAAAAGCTGGTGGTACAGGAACTGAATTCCGTGAGTGATAATCCCGTAGTGGATCATCACCTGGAAAACGTTTTCCACGGCGGAAATTTCCACGGCGATTATGTCTCCCTGGAAATGGATAAAATCAAGATAGCCATCACCAAATTATCGATGCTGGCAGAAAGACAACTCAACTACCTGCTGAACGAAAAGCTGAATCACAAGTTCCCGCCGTTTATGAACCTGGGCAAACTTGGCTTCAATTTTGGAATGCAGGGAGTGCAATTTACGGCAACCTCCACCGTGGCGGAAAACCAGACTTTGTCGTTCCCAATGTATGTGCACAGTATTCCGAACAACAACGATAACCAGGATATTGTGAGCATGGGAACCAACGCAGCTATCATGACCAGCAAAGTAATAGAGAATACTTTCCAGGTATTGGCTATACAGGTGATGACGGTATTACAGGCGGTGGATTATCTGAATTGCCAGGATCGTTTGGCGGGATTCTCTCACAAAGTATACCAGGAAGTGAGAGCAATTTTCCCTAAATTTATTGAGGACAGCCCGCGCTATAAAGATCTTCAGCAAATTAAAGCGTACCTGATAAAGAACATGCCGGTTCAGTTCTGATCAAATAATTGTGGTTAGCCGTCATTCGTAATTCGTAATTTGTAATTCATGAAATGTGCATTAGTAACAGGAGGGTCCAGGGGCATAGGAAGGGCAGTATGTATTAAAATGGCCGAAGCAGGCTATCATGTGCTGATCAACTACAAAGGAAATGAGGCTGCAGCGCTGGAAACGCTGGAGGCAGTAAAAGCAAAAGGCAGTACCGGTGAACTGATGCCGTTTAACGTAGGCGATGCCGCCGAAGTGCAACAGGTATTGGGGAGCTGGGTAGAAAATAATAAAGAACAACAGATAGAAGTACTGGTGAATAATGCGGGTATCCGGGAAGATTCCCTGATGTTCTGGATGAATGAGGCGCAATGGAGCAATGTACTCAATATCAGTTTGAACGGATTTTTCAACGTAACCAAACAGGTGCTGAACAGCATGTTGCTGAAACGTTACGGGCGTATCATTAACATGGTATCGCTGTCCGGTATCAAGGGCTTACCCGGTCAAACCAACTACTCTGCCGCCAAAGCAGGGGTAATTGGCGCTACAAAGGCACTGGCACAGGAAGTTGCCAAAAGAGGGGTAACGGTGAACGCCGTTGCGCCCGGTTTCATCAGAACAGATATGACCGCCGAGCTTAATGAAAAAGAGCTGGCAGCACAGGTTCCCATGAACCGCTTTGGCACCGCCGAAGAGGTGGCGGATGCAGTGGCCTTCCTGGCTTCCAGGTCCGCAGGTTATATTACCGGGGAAATTTTAAACATCAATGGGGGGCTGCACACTTAATAACGTCAATATAACTGGGCTATAGGCTAACCGCTAAAAGCTAAGAGCTATGAACAGAGTAGTGATCACTGGGATGGGAATTTATTCCTGCATCGGAAAGGATATGCAGGAAGTAAAAGATTCATTGTATCAGGGCAAATCCGGTATAGTACTGGACCCCGAAAGAAAAACATTTGGCTACCGTTCCGGGCTGACCGGGTATATAGAAAGACCTGAACTCAAAGGGTTGCTGGATCGCCGGGCAAGGCTCATGATGCCGGAACAGGCGGAATTTGCCTACATGGCTACCCGCGAAGCCCTCGCACAGGCAGGCATGGCACCTGAATATATTGACTCCACACCGATAGGACTTTTATATGGCAACGACAGCTCCGCAAAACCGGTGGTAGAAGCCAACGATGTGATGCGGGCTAAAAAAGATACGATGCTGGTGGGTTCCGGATCTGTTTTCCAGACCATGAACTCCACGGTGAATATGAACCTGGCTACTATTTTTAAGCTCAGGGGCGTAAACTTCACTGTAAGCGCAGCCTGCGCCAGCGGCTCACATGCTATCGGGCTCGGATATATGTTTATCCGGAACGGTATGCAGGACGCTGTGATCTGCGGCGGCGCCCAGGAAGTAAATGTGTATGCGATGGGAAATTTTGATGCCATTGCCGCATTTTCTGTGAGGGAAGGAGATCCTACCCGTGCTTCCAGGCCATTTGACCGCGACCGGGATGGGCTGGTACCCAGCGGTGGCGCTGCCACTGTGATCCTGGAAAGCCTGGAGTCTGCACAGCGCAGGGGCGCCACAATTTTAGGCGAAGTACTGGGATACGGTTTTTCCTCCAATGGCGCGCATATTTCCAATCCAACCGTAGACGGACCTGTAAGATCTCTGCAGATAGCCCTGCAGGATGCCGGTTTGCAGCCGGGCGATATAGAGTATATCAACGCACACGCCACCTCCACCGCCGCCGGTGATGCCAGCGAGGCCAAAGCGATTCATGAAGTGTTTGGCGCTTCACGGCCCTACGTAAGCTCCACCAAGTCCATGACCGGCCACGAATGCTGGATGGCGGGCGCCAGTGAAATTGTATATTCCATGCTTATGATGCAGCATGGCTTTATTGCCCCCAATATCAACCTGGATAACCCTGATGAGGATGCCGCCAGGTTAAATATTGTAACCAGTACAATTAATAAAAATTTTAATATATTTTTGTCAAATTCTTTTGGCTTTGGAGGAACAAATTCATCCCTGATAGTAAGGGGGTGGAATGGAAAATAAATATCCTTAACTTTGGCGCTCGGAATAGGATTAGCTGACCAATAGACTGAATAAACACAAATTATTAACCGACCTATATCTGATTTCACACTTTTATGGACATTAGAGAGATAATAACTGTTACGAATAAGTTTCTGGTAGAGGAGTTTGAAGCAAACCCTGAGGCCATCACGCCGGAAGCAAACATGAAATCCACACTGGATCTGGATAGTTTGGATTATATCGACATGGTGGTAGTAATAGAAGATAACTTCGGATTTAAAGTAAATCCTGAAGAGTTCCAGGCTATTGTCACCTTCCAGGATTTCTACAACTATGTAGCCACTCGTGTACAACAAAAAGAACTGGTATAATGCCTTCCTGGCAAGGAAAATCTAAGGGGAGTAAGTTCGGATATAGTTGTTTTGTTTTCCTGTTGAAGCATGGAGGGGTGGTGCCTGCGTATATGTTGCTGAGATTTGTAGCCTTCTATTTTTTTGCATTTTCCTGGAGTTCCTCAAAACCTGTCTATCATTATCTCCGTACAAAAATTGGTTATAGCAGGGGCCGCGCGTTGCTCAGTTTATACCGGAATTATCATGTATTTGGCCAAACACTGATCGATAAGGTAGTGGTGATGGCAGACATGTCCAATAAATTCACCTTTGAGTTTGAGGGAGAACATCATTTACGTGAAATGATTGCCGGCGGTAAAGGCGGCATCCTGTTAAGCGCACATGTGGGTAACTGGGAAGTAGCCGGTCATTTGTTCAAGCGCCTGCAAACCCGTATCAATATTGTGATGTTCGACGGCGAACACCAGCGGATCAAAGATTACCTGTCCGGTATTACGGGCGACCGGAACATGAATGTTATCGTGATCAAGGATGACCTGTCGCATATTTATGCTATCAATGAAGCATTGAGTAATAAGGAGCTGGTGTGTATGCATGCCGACCGGTTCCTGCCGGGCAATAAAACCGTAACGGTTCCTTTTTTGGGCCAGGATGCCCGTTTTCCGCTGGGTCCTTTCCTGCTGGCCGCCACCTTCCGGGTGCCGGTTTCCGTAGTATTTGCCTTTAAGGAATCGTCTACCCATTATCATTTTTTTGCCACAGAACCCCGCTCGTACCACGGCCGGCGTAACCAGGGAGTAGAAACCGCCCTGCAGGATTTTGTGCATCATGTGGAAGAAAAAGTATACCGTTACCCGGTACAATGGTTCAATTATTACGATTTTTGGGAATAATGCGTGTTTTTACTGTTAATAATTTCGTATAATTCTATTTATTTCGTGTTTCATATTTAATAATAACTTGTGCAGATGTTTATTCATTCAGACGATATCACCGCCTATATTCCCCAGCGTACTCCCATTGTGATGATCAGTGGAATCCTGGCTGTAGATGGCCCCGTAACCCGTACCGGTCTTCACATAGCACCAGATAATATTTTTGTGGAGAATGGGGTGCTCACCGCACCCGGCCTGATGGAAAATATTGCACAAACCGCCGCTGCCCGCATCGGCTATATCGCCAAACAGCAGAATACCCCCGTTCCCCTGGGGTTTATTGGCGCTGTAAAAGACCTGGAAATACTGGAGCTGCCGCCGGCAGGACAAATGATAGAAACAACCACCGAAATCGGCGGTGAAGTATTTAATGCCACTATGGTAACCGGCAAAGTGATGTTTGACGGCCGCCTCATGGCACAATGCGAAATGAAAATATTCATCAATCCCCAAATTTAATCACACATGAACTGCAGAAAATTAATTGCACTTCCGTTGCTGATGTTGAGCATGATGGCTATGACAGCAAATGCTCAAACACTGAAGAACTTCCTGGACAACAAAGATTCGTCCTTTACCTGGCTGGGCGTGGATTTTACACAAGCCAAACTGTTGGGTGATGCCGCCGCCAAAACAGACGCCATCGTAGACCATGAGTTTACTGCCCTTAACCAGGTAATTGTGAACGAACAAAAGAAGTACGATGTACCAGGCGCACTTCACCGCGATAAATACAACACCAGTATTGGTTTGGTGAACAAACGCAATGAAGCCATCAATAAAGATGCGCTGAAATCTGATGAATCTTCCGACTTTGAACGTCTTAAACCGGAAGACATTGTCAAAGTGGTGAAATCGTACGATTTTACCGGAAAACATGGAATCGGCGTAATGCTGGTAATGGAAGGCATGAGCAAAACCAGCAAAAGTGCCTCTATGTGGCTGACCATTTTTGACATGGACAAGAAAAATGTACTGCTCACAGAACGTTATGTAGGTAAAGGCCAGAAATGGAGCTTCGCATGGCGCAACTACTGGCTGGCTACTATTAAGAGTGTGCTGGATGATATCGACGACGACTACAGCAAACTGAAAACCAAATACGCTGAAGCCAAAGATCCGGAAGAACCAAAACCGGTAGTGGCAGCACCCGCAGCAAAGAAAGAAACCAAAGCTGCCGGTACAACAACGCCCGCAACAAAGAAACCAAAGAAGAAAGGATAAATTATGATACTGACTGAATGCACCAACATACTGATAAGATTTAATGAAGCAGATCCGCTGGGAATAGTATGGCACGGGCATTATGTGCGGTATTTTGAAGACGGCAGGGAAGCTTTCGGAGAAAAATACGGGCTCAGATACCTGGATATTTTTGAAGAAGGATTCACTGTACCGGTAGTAAATGTACAATGTGATTACAAACGCTCTTTGCGCTACGGCGACAGGGTGATAGTAGAAACAAGGTATGTGGACGACCTGGCAGCAAAAATAAAATTTGAATACATCCTTACCAATCCTGCCACAGGGGAAATAGTAGCAAAGGGTTCTTCCGTACAGGTATTCCTGGACAAGGAAACTTCATCCCTGCAATTGATTGCTCCTCCTTTTTTCAGTGAATGGAAAAAAAAGCACGGACTGGTATAACCAAAGGGTATTATGCAACAGGTGTATGTAGTAGCAGATAATATTGTGGGGCCTCTTGGCAGTACTACCCGGGAAAATTTTGACCAGGTTTTATCTGGCAACAGTGGCATAGCGCAGCATAACAATGCCGCCTATGCCGCTGCTCCGTTTTATGGCGCTATCACAACGCCTGCACAACTGGACGCCTTTACGGCAAACGCTAACGTAAAAGGATACACGCGGTTTGAGCAGCTGCTGGTTGCTTCTATACAATCGGCTTTGCGACAAACAGCTGTTACGCTCACAGATGCACGCACCGGCTTCATTATTTCCACCACAAAAGGAAATATTGAACTGCTGGAGCAGCAGCCTGAAGGCATTGTACCGCCGCTGGCCAACATGCAGCTGTACACCACTGCAAAGAAAGTGGCCGCTCATTTTAACGCGGCCAATGAACCACTGGTGATCAGCAGTGCCTGCATTTCAGGGCTGGTAGCCATTTTAACCGGCAAACGGCTCATTCAATCAGGACGTTATGATCATGTAGTGGTGACCGGCGCAGATGTACTGACCCGCTTTGTATTATCCGGGTTTCAGTCGTTCCAGGCAGTAAGCGCTGTTCCCTGTAAGCCGTTCGATGCCAACAGAACAGGCGTTACGCTGGGAGAAGGCGCTGCCACCGTGATCCTCAGCCGGGAAAAAGGGGATGCGCTCTTTTCATTGGGTGCAGGCGCTATCAGCAACGATGCCAATCATATTTCCGGCCCTTCACGTACCGGCGAAGAACTGGCCGCAGTGATGCAACTGGCGGTAAACGGCAGCGGACTCACTGCTGAGGACATTGGATTTGTATCGGCACATGGCACGGCTACCCTGTACAACGATGAAATGGAGGCGAAAGCACTGCATCACGCCGGACTGGCAGCCTTACCGGTAAACAGCCTGAAAGGCTATTACGGCCATACGCTGGGCGCCGCCGGACTCATAGAAGCAATTATCAGCATGCAGGCCATGAAAGCCGGTGTGGTATTGCCAACAAAAGGATTTGAAATACCCGGTGTGAGTATGCCGGTAAATGTTCATAATACCCTGCTGCAAAAAACATCCCGCCACTTCCTGAAAACAGTATCAGGTTTCGGTGGATGCAATGCAGCGATGGTTTTTAATCTTAACAGCTAAACAAAGTTATTGTCGTGTTTAATAAAGAAACAAAAACAGCACTCGAAGCAAAAGAAGCTGCATTGCGTCTGGCATTTGCCCCCGTTGCGTTTCAGGCTACCCGGGCATTACGTGATATGGGTATTTTAACGGCGGTGAGCAACAGCCGCTCTGCCGGTATTACCATTGAAGAAATAATGGAGCAAACCAAAATGTCGCGTTATGCTGTAAGAGTGTTGCTGGAAGCAGGTTTAGGTATGGAGCTGGTGATTGTGAACGATAAACGGTATACCCTCACCAAAACCGGTTACTTTATTTTACATGATCAGCTTACCCGCATCAATATGGACTTTTCACAGGATATCTGCTACAAAGGCATGAATCATCTGCAGGAAAGTCTGATAGAAGGAAAGCCTGCCGGTTTGCGCGAACTCGGTCCCTGGGATACTATTTACCCGGGCTTGTCGCTGCTGCCACCTGAAGTAGGTAAAAGCTGGTTCGACTTCGACCATTACTATTCAGACCTCGCTACTCCGCAGGCGCTGGATATTGTTTTTGAAAAGAAACCAAAACGTTTGCTCGATATCGGTGGTAACACTGGTAAGTGGGCGCTGGCCTGCACCGCCAAAGATCCGGAAGTGGAAGTAACCATCTTTGATTTACCGGGTCAGGCCGGACTGGCACAACAGAAAATGAAAGATGCCGGCGTGGAAAACCGGGTGCATTTTCATATTGCCAACATTCTCCACGAGGAAGTGCCCTTCCCGCAAGGCTTTGATGCCATCTGGATGAGCCAGTTCCTCGATTGTTTTTCTGAAGCTGAAATTGTTTCCATCCTGAAACGTTGCCGCGAAGCACTCAACGAAGGAGGGACTGTATATATCCTGGAACCTTTCTGGAACCGCCAGCAGTTTAAATCCGCCGCTTTTTGCCTGCAGCAGACTTCCCTGTACTTTACCGCTATGGCTAATGGTAACAGCCAGATGTATCATACAGATGATTTCTTCCAGTGTATTGACGATGCCGGTTTAACCATTATTGAGGAAAATGACCAGATGGGAATGAACTATACATTGTTGAAATGTCAAAAAAAATAACAAACCCAATCGCATAAATCTATAACTCCCAAAATCGTCACTTATGAAAACTGAGCAAGTTGATGTACTGGTAATAGGAGCGGGTCCGGCAGGAACAGTAGCGGCGTCTATCATTCATCAGGCAGGGTACAATGTAAAAGTGGTGGAGAAACAGAAATTCCCCCGTTTTGTGATCGGTGAAAGCCTGTTGCCCCGCAGCATGGAAGCCCTGGAAGAAGCAGGGTTTATTGACGCCATTAAAGCAAAGGGATTTCAGCAGAAGTATGGGGCAAAGTTTGTAAAAGGAGACGCGCTCTGCGATTTTACTTTCCAGGAGCAATTCACACCAGGCTGGACCTGGACCTGGCAGGTAACGCGCGCTGATTTTGATAAAACGCTGGCCGACACCGTAGAGAGCATGGGTGTACCGGTAGCTTATGAAACAACTGTAACGGATATACGTTTTAACGGGTCTGATTCCATTACAACGGTAGAAGATAAAGATGGGCAGCAGTCGCAGATTGCAGCCCGCTTCATAGTAGACGGCAGCGGCTACGGCCGGGTGATTCCCAAATTATTCAACCTGGAGAAAAACTCCAACCTGCAACCCCGCAAGGCGTTATTTGCCCATACCGTGGATGTGCGCCGTTCTATGGCCGACGAGCCTAACCGCATTACCGCAGTGGTACATAAAAAGGGCGTATGGATCTGGATCATTCCTTTCGCTACCGGGGTTACTTCCCTGGGTTTTGTGGGAGATCCGGAATTTTTTGAGGAATATCCGGGTACCGATGAAGAGAAATACCGCGCCCTGCTGGAGGCAGAACCCTATACCAGGGAGCGTTTCCGGGATGTGGAACTGGTATTTGAACCACGTATTTTACAGTCGTGGTCTGCTACCACGGATAAATTTTATGGAGATGGATTTGTGCTGACCGGTAACGTGACAGAATTTCTGGACCCGATTTTCTCTTCTGGCGTAACTTTGGCCTGTGTTTCCTCGCAAACAGCGGCAAAACTGGTGATCCGGAAACTGAAAGGTGAGGCGGTAGATTGGGAGAAAGAGTATATGGAGCCTACCATGCAGGGCGTGAATACATTCCGTTCCTATGTGATGGCCTGGTACGAAGGCACCCTCGATACTATTTTCTTTAAGAAAGATGCTGATCCGCTGATAAAAGGACAAATTTGTTCTGTACTGGCTGGTTATGTGTGGGATATGAATAATCCTTTTGTGAAAAATCATGATACGGCCTTGAAACGTTTGGTCAGGACTATTGAATTAACAGAAAAATTAAAAAGCAACCCGGAGATTGAATAGCGGATCGACATATATTACGGGGAGTTGCATCATACGGCAAAACAGGGTTTATTTAAATGGCTCTTTGTTGTGGGAGGCGGATTCCGCACTGGAATTACCGGAGTTTTTGCGGGCAGGATACGACCGTTTTTCCGGTCAGTATCCTAAATTCCATAAAATGGACGCCCTCAGCAAGCTGGGCTGGCTGGCAGCGGAAGTATTGCTGAAGGACACCGACATACATTTATTGTCACCGGAACAAACAGGCATGGTATTATCCAACCGGAGCAGCAGCCTGGATACAGATTTGCGGTACTACGCTACTGTAAAGGACTTTGCCAGTCCGGCGTTGTTTGTGTATACCCTGCCCAATATCGTGATGGGAGAGATCTCCATCCGGCATGGTTTTAAAGGAGAGAATACTTTTTTTGTATCAGATGTTTTTGATACAACTTTAATGAGCACCTATCCGGCGCAGCTGCTGGCAGAAACGCCTTTGCAGGCTTGTATTTGCGGGTGGGTAGAAGTAATGGAACAACAATACGAGGCCGTATTATTCCTCGTGGAAAATAAACAGCGGAACAATGCCATCCCTTTAACAGAGGCGGCTTTGTCATCGTTGTATCAACAAAAAAACAGTTAATAACTTTAATCAAACTACAGTGGAAAAGTTGATGGCGGATCTGAAAGCGCAGATCATAGAACAATTGAACTTGCAGGAAGTAGCACCGGACAGCATTGGCAACGATCAGCCGTTGTTTACAAAGGAAGGGCTTGGGCTCGATTCTATCGATGCGCTGGAATTGATTGTATTGCTGCAACAGCACTACAATATCCGCATTGCCAATCCTGAAGAAGGACCGAAGATCTTCCACTCGGTACGCACGATGGCGGTGTATATTACCGAAAATCAAACCGTAAAGGCATGAGTGAAAAGGTGTGGATAGCGGGCGGTGGAGTGATCAGCGGTATCGGGCTGGATGTACCTGCCTGTATACAATCGTTCCGGGACATGAAACCCGGTATGGAAGCCATGCAGCACCTGTCTTCTGTTCATCGCACTACCTTTCCGGTAGCAGAAGTAAAGGCAGATAACGCCACCCTCGCCGATATGGCGCGGATGCCGGAAAATATCAGCCGTACGGCCCTGCTCAGCATGATTGCCGCCCGCGAGGCGTGGCAGTCCAGCGGGTTGGGGGATATCTCCCAATACCGGGTAGGATTTGTTTCCGGCAATACCGTAGGCGGGATGGATAAAACCGAGGATTTTTTCGCGGAGTACCTCTCTGATCCGCGTGGTGGCCGGTTACAGAACCTGGTTCATCACGAATGCGGCAGCATCACCGAACTGGTAGCCGACAGTCTCGGCGTGCGTCATCACATTTCTACTATCAGCACGGCCTGTTCTTCCGGCGCCAACGCATTGATGTATGGCTCCCGGCTGATCCGCAATAACATTGTGGATGTAGTGATTGCCGGCGGTACAGATGCGCTGACCCGCTTTACGCTCAACGGGTTCAATACCCTCATGATTCTTGATCAGCAGCCCTGCCGGCCTTTTGACGATACCCGTACCGGGCTTAACCTCGGCGAAGGCGCGGGTTACGTGGTGCTGGTATCCGACAGCCTGGCCGCCCGCCTGCAGCCCTGGTGCCGCCTCAGCGGCTTTGCCAATGCTAATGATGCCTTTCATCAAACAGCGTCTTCGCCGGATGGCACTGGTAATTACCTGGCCATGAAAGGCGCGCTGGATATGGGCGGACTGCAACCACAACAAATTGGTTATATTAATTTACACGGCACCGGTACACAGAATAATGATGTATCGGAAGGAATCGCTATAAACCGGCTCTTTGCACCGCATTTCCCGGCGATGAGTTCTACCAAATCCTTTACCGGTCATACGCTGGGCGCCAGCGGTGGCATCGAAGCCGTATTTTCGGCGCTGGCAGTAAAGGAAGGAATTATTTACCCGAATGCGCGTTTCGAGCACCAGATGAAGGAATTACCATTTGCACCCGTTACCGCCTTTTCTGCAGGTCATGATCTGCAACATGTAATGTCCAACTCATTCGGTTTTGGCGGCAATTGTTCCAGCCTGTTATTTTCAAGGGCCAGTTAACAGCTATAAATTATGCAGATCTATATAAATGGCACCGGTTGTATTTCTCCGCAGGAAACTGCGCAGGGAGGCCCTTTGCTGGCTACTCCCAGGGAATACGAACAGGTGCGCCTGGCCACAGTAGACCCCGATTACAAACAATGGATTGATGTGAAACAGATCCGCAGGATGAGCCGGGTGGTGAAAATGGGAGTAGGGGCGGCGAATTTAAGCCTGGAAGCAGCCGGCATTACCGCTCCGGATGCGATCATTACCGGCACTGCTTATGGCTGCCTGGACGACACGGGCGTGTTCCTCACCAAAATGGTGAACCAGCAGGAGGAAATGCTTACACCTACTGCCTTTATACAAAGTACACACAATACCGTAGCCGGTCAGATTGCCCTGCTATTGGGTTGCAACGGATATAACAACACCTTCGTTCACCGCGGCTTTTCTTTTGAAAACGCCCTGCTGGACGCTATTATGATATTGAAAGAAGGCTCGGCACAACACATTCTCGCCGGCGGAGTGGATGAAATTACGAATCACAGCCACCAGTTGCTGTCGCGTTTCGGCCTCTATAAAAAGACGCCGGTAAAAACGATGGAACTGCTGAACAGCCCTTCCCGCGGCACTATTGCCGGTGAAGGCGCTGCTTTTTTTACATTGGGGATTACCAAACAACCAGGTGCCGTAGCCGAGCTATCCGGTGTAAGTACCTTGTACAAACCGCTTTGGGAAGGAGAAGTGATCGGGCACATCATGAAATTCCTGGAAGATAATAATTGCACGCCTGCGGATATTGATCTGATTGTTACCGGCAGGAATGGAGATATTGACCAGGATGAAATTTATGAAGAAGTAGCCGACGCCTTATTTCCTGAACATGCGGAAGCCAGCTTTAAACACCTCTGCGGGGAATATCCTACAGCGGCGTCTTTCGGCGTATGGATGGCCAACGCCATCATAGCGCAACAGGAAGTGCCGGAAGCGGCGGTGTTTTTTGGTAAGGCGCCGGAGAAGATAAAAAAAGTATTAATCTATAATCACCACCAGGGAACACATCATTCGCTGGTATTACTCACTGCATGCTAAACAACAGGGTTGTAAATATCATTGCCACTATTAGTCTCCTGGTACTTTTGTTCCTGGATAAAGTAATGGCGTATGGTATTTCCTTCTGGTGGTACGGTGTGCCTTTGCTTATTTTTCTCCCGGTAACTGTTTACGGGGCGATGAATATTGAATCGGGCTTTTTTTTAAAGGCGTTCTGTGAGGCCAATACTACAGAAAAGGTAGTGGCGCTTTCTTTTGATGACGGGCCACAGGAGGCTTTTACGCCACAGATACTGGACATCCTGCACAGGGAACAGGTGCCTGCTGCTTTTTTTTGTATCGGGAAGAATATCAGGGGGAATGAGCGCTTACTGAAACGGATATACGAAGAAGGGCATATCATAGGTAATCATACTTATTCACACCACTTCTGGTTTGATATGAAGTTATCCGGTAACATGCTGAAGGATATGCAGGAAATGGATGCGCTCACGGTAGACGCTACGGGCCTGCATCCGCGCCTGTTCCGCCCACCTTACGGCGTCACCAATCCGAACCTGGCAAGGGCAGTAAAAGCAGGTAATTATCTGCCGGTAGGCTGGAACATACGCTCACTGGATACAGTGGCAAAGGATGAAACAGCATTACTGCACCGGATTATGCAGCAGCTGAAACCAGGGGCCGTTATTTTACTGCATGATACCTGTAAGATAACCGCAGATATACTGCCACAGCTGATCCATGCGATCCGTGAAAAGGGATACCGCCTGGAAAGAATTGATAAAATGTTAAACGTTAGAGCATATGTGTAAATGGCTGTTAATATTGATTGGTTGTGTAGTGAGCCTGCAAATACAGGCCCAGTCCGGATTTAAGCCGGTAGGAGATATGACGCCGCTGAAGCAGCAGTTTGCAAAGGCCGCTCAGAGTACGCAAAGCATTCAGTGCGATTTTGTACAGGAAAAGAACCTGAGCATGTTGTCTGATAAAATTGTGTCTAAAGGGAAGTTCTGGTTTAAGAAAGATAATAAAGTAAGAATGGAATACCTCCAGCCTTCTTATTACCTGCTGGTGATTAACGGGAAAGATATCCGTATCAAGGACGCGCAGAAAGAGAATAAAGTGTCGGGGAAGAATAATAAACTGTTTGAACAGATCAATAAAATTACGGTGGATTGTGTAAGGGGAACCGTGCTGGATAACGCTGATTTTTCTACCAAAGCCGCTGAAAATGCCCAGTATTACCGCCTGGAGCTTACGCCGGTAAACAAGGTAATGAAAGAATATTTTCAAACTATTGTGCTGCTGGTAGATAAACAGGACTATTCTGTATCAAAAATTACAATGGCGGAATTATCAGGCGATGATACCACCATCAGTTTTTTACATAAACAATTGAACACAAATATCCCGGATGCGGTATTTTCTGCTAAGTAGTTTGTTGGGAATAGTGATGCTGATGGCAGGTTGCCGGTCGGTGTACAAAGGATTACAGCCTGTGAGCGGCGATGTAAATTGTATCAGGCAGTTCAGCCCGCAGTTCACGTCTACGCTATATAGCACGCAGGTTGATATTCTGAAGCATCACCTGAGCGGACTCCTGTTTTTCAAGCAGATGCCGGATAGCAGTATCCGCGTGGTATTTGCCAACGAGATGGGATTTAAGTTCTTTGATTTTGAATTTGATAAGCAGGGGAATTTTACCAAACACTACCTGATGGCTAAAATGGACAAGAAGGCAGTGGTGAAAACGTTACAGCAGGATTTTGCATTGGTGCTGCTGCGGCCCGATCTGCAGGCAGCGCATATGGCTGCGGATAGCCATTACCGTTATATAGTAGTGCCTACGGAAAAAGGTAACAACTATTATATCACGGATACCACCTGTACGAAACTGGTGCGGATAGAAAAGTCGTCGCGCCGCAAACCGGCTGTCACCGTATGGATGCAGCATTATAACAACGGCGTGCCGGATACAATCAACATCCGTCATGAGCATTTCAAATTCAATATTTCATTGCAGAAAGTAGAAAAGTAAAAACGTCACCTTTAATTACATAATCACACAGTCCAATGTTAGCAGGAAATTTTTATACCGTTACAGCGCAATCCCAGGAACCCGGACAGGTGGCCACCACCATCGAACTGAATGCGACACATCCCATATTTCAGGGGCATTTCCCGGAACAGCCTGTAGTACCGGGTGTATGCATGATGCAAACCATTACGGAAGTGCTGGAAAGCGCGCTGGACAGAAAGGTGATGCTGAAAAAAGCAAACCAGATGAAATTCCTGAACATGATAGACCCGGTAAAACAGCCACTGGTGGATGTTACGCTGACCTACAAAGAAGAGGAAGGAGGATGGAAAGTGAATGCAACACTGAAGCGCGACGATAAAACATTTATGAAGTTCCAGGGTATATTCAACTAAGTGACCAGCCAACCTACACATAACGAACACTTTGAACGCCACCGCGCAGCGGTGCTCATTCCTACGTACAACAACGCCGGTACGCTGAGCGCTGTATTGACTGACGCGCTTACTTATACCAGTCATGTGATTGTGGTAAACGACGGTGCGACAGATGAAACAGCGGCGGTACTGGAACAGTTCCCTTCCCTGCAATTAGTTTCGTATAGCCCTAACCGTGGAAAAGGCGTGGCGCTTCGCCGTGGATTTTCCTATGCGCTGGAGCAGGGCTACGACTATGTAATCACAATGGATGCCGACGGCCAGCATTTTGCCACCGATCTGCCCACTATGTTACAGCAGATTGAAGAACAGCCGGGCGCACTGATCATAGGCGCCCGTAACCTGCACCAGGAGAATATGCCGGGCAAAAGTACTTCTGCCAACAAAGTATCTAACTTCTGGTTCCAGGTAACCACCGGATTGAAAGGACCTGATACACAATCCGGCTACCGCCTGTATCCCCTGCAACGCATGGGGAGAATGCACTACTTCTGCACCAAATATGAATTTGAAATAGAGGTATTGGTGCGCAGTGCATGGAAAGGTATTAAGGTCGACTGGACACCAGTGCGTGTATACTACCCGCCACCGGAAGAACGGGTGTCTCATTTCAGACCGGTAAGGGATGTTTCGCGCATCACAGTACTGAACACCATACTGGTACTCGTCACTTTTTTGTATATCAAACCCCGCGACCTGGTCCGTTTTCTTTTAAAAAAAGAGAACTGGAAAAAAATGTGGAAAGAAGAAGTGCTGAAGTCTGACGAATCCAATATCAGGAAAGCAGCTTCCATTGGCTTTGGTATTTTTATGGGGATCATACCTATCTGGGGATTCCAGCTATTGGTATCTATCCTGTTGTCTATAAAATTCAGGCTGAATAAGGCATTGGTGCTGCTTTTTGCACATATCAGTACCCCGCCGCTTACACCATTTGTGATCTTTGCCAGTTTCCTGGCAGGGCGCGTATGGATGGGGCAAACCGCCAAAGACCTGGTATTTTCCAATGGCATCAACTTCGATACCATCAGGGATAACCTGTTGCAATATGTATTTGGCAGCATTACACTGGCAGTATTGGGTGGATTGCTGGCCTGGATAGTGAGTTGGGCAATACTGACAATTTTTAGAAAAGAAAGAAGAAATGGGTAATCTTTTTGTAGCGATCTATAATTTTTTTGAGCAGCGTAAAGCATGGCTGTGGTGTTGCACCATTGCCAGTTTTTTGCTGGTTGGATATTTTGCTGCACAAATAAAACTGGAAGAAGATATTACCAAAATATTGCCGCAGGATAAGAAACTGGATAAGCTGCAACAGGTGTTCCAGGATTCCAGGTTTGCGGATAAGCTGATTGTTACCATCTCCCAAAAAGATACTACGCAGGAAGCCCAGCCTGATAGTTTAACGGCCTACGCCGCAGAACTGTCCACCAGGGCGGGCGCACAGCTATCGCCCTATATCAGGCAGATTCAGTCGCAAACAGACGACGCCATGATCATGGGATTGATGCAGGTGATACAACAACACCTGCCCATCTTCCTGGAAAAAAATGATTACGCGAAAATCGATAGCTTACTGGCACCTCAGCAACTACAGCAATCATTACAATACGATTATAATACGCTGATATCACCCGCAGGACTGGTACTGAAAAAAATGATCCAGGCCGATCCGGTAGGCATTTCCTGGATAGGTGTAAAGAAGCTGCAACACCTGCAGTATGATGATCAGTTTGAACTGTATGATAACTACATCATCACTAAAGATCATAAACACCTGATGATCTTTATCACGCCGGCAAACCCGCCGGGTGCCACAAAAATTAATGCACAGTTCCTGAAAGGACTTGATAAAATAAAGGATAGTCTTGATCAGCAATACCCCGGCATCGCCGCCTCTTACTTCGGTGGTACTGCTGTTTCCGTGGGTAATGCCACCCAGTTAAGACAGGATACTTTTTTAACGCAAGGCATTACGGTAGTATTACTGGTAGTACTGATTGCCCTGTTCTTTAAAAAGAAAAGAGCCCCGGTGCTGGTGATGCTGCCCGTGATTTTCGGCGGATTGTTTTCACTGGCATGGATATACGTTATTAAAGGACACATCTCCGTAATGGCCATGGGCGCGGGCGCTGTAGTGCTTGGTATTGCGGTGAATTATTCGCTGCATGTATTTAATCATTACCGTCACTCGCAGAATATCCGCGAAGTGATCAACGACCTGGCCACACCCATGACGCTCGGTAGTTTTACTACTATCGGCGGGTTTCTGTGTTTGCAGTTTGTGCATTCTCCTATGCTGAAAGACGTGGGACTATTTGCTGCACTCAGCCTGGTGGGCGCTGCCTTATTTTCGCTGATCTTCCTGCCACACTGGATTGTAATGGGCCGGCAACCGGTGAAAGCAGTCACTCATCATGATAACTGGCTCGACAAATTATCTGCTTACCGGCCGGAGAAAAACAAGTACCTGGTAGGCGCTATTTTCCTGCTTACCATCGTGTTTTTCTATACTGCACGCAACGTATCCTTTGAAAGTGATATGATGCGCATGAACTACATGACACCGCAATTAAAAGCTGCGGAAGCACAGTTGAACAGCGTAAATTCCTACGTGGCGCAATCGGTGTATGTAGTGTCTGACGGCCGCAATCTGGAAGGAGCGCTGGAAAGCGGCGAAAAGCTGCTGCCGGTTATTCAGCAGTTGCAGGAAAAAGGTATCGTGAAAAAGTATGCCGGCGTACAGGCGTTACTGTTATCCAATAAGGAACAGGAGGCACGTATTAACCGCTGGAATCATTACTGGACCGCAGACAGGAAGCAGCAATTGCTACAATATCTGCGTAGTGAAGGAAGCACACTGGGCTTTAGTAAAGCGGCTTTTGATCCTTTTGACCAGTTGATCAATAAAAATTTTCAGCCGCTCGATCCCAGTGCTTTGCAGGTACTGCGCGGCGGTAACCTCGGGGATTTTATAATAGAAAAGAACGGTACTACCTCCGTGGTAACCTTACTGAAAGTAGATCCGGCCCACAAACAGGCAGTGTACGATGCGTTGGAGAACATACCGAATACAACGGTGCTGGATAAACAATATGCAGCTAACCGACTGGTAGAAGTGGTGAAAGATGAGTTTAACAGCATTGCATGGATGACTTCTCTGCTGGTGTTTTTTGCATTGTTATTATCGTATGGCCGTATTGAACTGGCGCTCATCACCTTTATCCCGATGGCTGTCAGCTGGGTGTGGATATTAGGTATCATGGGGCTTTTCGGGATTAAGTTCAATATTGTAAATATCATCCTCTCTACTTTTATTTTTGGTTTGGGAGATGATTACAGCATCTTTATGATGGATGGACTGTTACAGGAATACAGGACCGGGAAGAAAA
This sequence comes from Chitinophaga sp. CCNWYY40, assembly GCF_037483205.1. Taxonomy (NCBI): domain Bacteria; kingdom Pseudomonadati; phylum Bacteroidota; class Chitinophagia; order Chitinophagales; family Chitinophagaceae; genus Chitinophaga; species Chitinophaga sp. CCNWYY40. Next base: position 931,514 of record NZ_JBBHLF010000003.1, on the reverse strand, counting down.
CCCTTTCTTCTTTCAAGTCATCCATTTTCCTGTCGGCCATCACTACTATTCTTGGGCTGGGTGTGCTCATCTTTGCACAGCACCCTTCACTGAAATCTATTGCGCTGATTTCTATTATCGGTATTGGTACCGTGGTGTTGATTTCGCAGGTAATGATCCCTTTCCTGTTTAACTGGCTGATCACCGGCCGTGTGCGGAAAGGCTTTGCACCGTGGACTTTCAAAGGATGGACGCTCTCTGTATTTTCCTTTACTTATTTTGCGATGGGCAGCTTCCTTTTAACTGCTATCGGTACAGTGCTGATCCGCTGGAACCCATTCAATAAAGAAAAAGGAAAGGTGTTGTATCACCGCATACTTTCTGCATATACACATAGCGTATTGTATATTATGCGTAATGTGAAGAAGCGCATCATTAATCCTTCCAATGAGCAACTGGAAAAGCCGGCGGTGATTATCAGTAATCATCAGTCTTTCCTCGATATATTAGTGTCCACCATGCTTCACCCGAAGGTGATATTGCTTACCAATCAATGGGTGTGGCGTTCACCGGTGTTTGGCTCCGTAGTTCGCCTGGCGGATTACTATCCTGTTGCGGACGGTGCAGAGGGCGCTATTGAAAAGCTGAGAGACAGGGTAGCGGCAGGGTATTCTATTGTAGTGTACCCGGAAGGCACCCGCTCGCCCGACCCGGCTATCAAGCGTTTTCATAAAGGCGCTTTTTATATTGCAGAACAATTGGGTCTGGATATTTTGCCGATGGTGATTCACGGTACCGCCTATACGATGAGTAAAGGAGATTTCCTGTTGAAGGATGGTACAGTAACCGTAAAGTACCTGCCCCGTATTACACCTGAGGATAAGTCGTGGGGAGATAACTACAGCGCACGTACGAAATCTATCAGCCGGTATTTTAAACAACAATATGAAATATTACGCGCGGAAACGGAAGTGCCAAAATATTTCCGGGAGCAGCTGAAATATAATTATATCTACAAAGGACCGGTGCTGGAATGGTATATGCGTGTGAAAACAAAGATGGAAAACAATTACCAGCTGTTTCATGAGTTATTACCTAAAGAAGGACGCATACTGGATATTGGCTGTGGCTATGGGTTCATGGACTACATGCTTACCTGGACGGCGCCGGGTAGAACCATCACTGGTATTGATTACGATGAAGATAAGATAGCCACTGCGGCTTACTGTTATAATAAGCCGGAACAGCTGCAGTTTATTCATGGTGATATTTCCGCTACTCCTTTTAACGAGTATGATGCTTTTATATTGAGTGATGTGTTGCACTACCTGCCTGCAGATGAGCAGGAGATGCTGCTGCAGCAATGTATAGCACGGCTCGCGCCGGATGGTGTGATTGTGATCCGCGATGGCGACAGCGACATGGCCAAAAGGCACGAGGGGACGAAGTTCACAGAGTTTATGTCTACAAAAGTAATTGGGTTTAATAAAACGAAGGATCAGCCATTGTCGTTTTTCTCAGCTGCACATGTACGTAGTCTTGTTCACAAATATGGTGCAGTAGCGGAGGAAATAGACAATACCCGGTACACCTCTAATGTAATATTTGTGATCAAAAAACTTCCCCAGGAAAATTATGCACCACTATGATGTCATCATTATAGGCAGCGGCCTAGGCGGTTTGGTATGTGGAGCTATCCTCAGCCGGCATGGGTATCGTGTATGCATATACGAAAAGAACCGGCAAACAGGCGGTTGCCTGCAAACATGGTCACGTGATAAAGTTATTTTTGATTCTGGTGTGCATTATATCGGCGGACTGGCGCCTGGTGAAAACCTTTACAAAGTATTTAAATACCTCGGCATTTATGATAAGCTCCGGCTGAAACGTATGGATATGGATGGTTTCGATCATATCAGTTTTGCCGGGGATGATAAAGTGTACCGGATAGCGCAGGGAGAAGAGAACTTCATCCGTACGCTGCTGGAGGATTTTCCTGAAGAAGAGGCGGCGTTACGCGCCTATTGCAATAAGATCACGGAAGTATGCAGCAAGTTCCCGCTGTATAATCTTCGTACCGGTGATTATGAAGAAAAGCGATCGGTGTTGCAACTGAATACTGCCGACTATTTGCGCAGCATTACCAGCAATGAAAAACTGCAACAGGTACTGGCCGGCAACAATCTTTTGTATGCAGGCGTAGCGGAGAAAACGCCTTTTTACGTACATGCATTGGTGTTAAACAGCTATATGAAAAGCTCCTGGAAGTGTGTGGATGGCGGCTCCCAGATAGGAAAGCTGCTATGCCGCCAGATCCGGGAGAACGGTGGAGAAGTGATCCGTAACATGGCTGTTACCGCTATCAATGGCGACGGCGATAAGGTGGATCATATTGTATTGCAGGATGGCAGCAAAGTACAGGCTACGCATTATATTTCTAACCTGCATCCTGCGCAAACGATGGCGATTACCCACAGTGATGTATTGCGCAGCGCTTACCGCAGCCGCATGCAGGGATTGGAAAATTCAATAGGCGCCTTTGTACTGAACGTAGCTTTGAAACCGGGTACCTTTAGATATCTTAACTACAATCATTACTACCATGCTACAGGTAATGCCTGGGCAGGTATTGATTATAAAGAAGAAGAATGGCCGCAAACCTATGCCATGTACGTATCGGCCAGCTCCCGGCATGAAACCTGGGCAGATAGTTTATCCATCATGACCTACATGCGGTATGATGAGGTAAAGCAATGGCAACATACTTTTAATACGGTGTTACAAACCGGCAGCAGGGGAGCGGATTATGAAGCATTTAAGGAGAAAAAGGCCAACCTGCTTATTGATTGTGTGGAAAAGCAGTTTCCCGGTTTCCGGGATTGTATCCATACTTCCTATGTGGCTACACCGTTATCATACCGGGATTATATCGGTACCGGCGACGGCAGCATGTACGGCATTGCAAAAGATAGTGCAGATCCTTTACGGACAATGGTTTCGGCCCGTACCAAACTATCCAATTTGTATCTTACCGGTCAAAACCTGAACTTGCATGGAATTTTAGGGGTAACCATCAGCAGTGTGATCACCTCGGCGGAGTTGCTGGGAATGGATTTCCTGTTAGATGAAATTAATCAGTCAATATATACTTGAAGTGAAAAATAAGAAACGCAGCGGCTGGAGAAGACTTGGACGCATACTACTATACATCATCGGCTTTTTCGTATTGCTTTTTATCGGGCTGGCCATTTACCTGGTATCGGTAAGTAAAATGCCGCCGCCGGTAATAGCCGACCAGCGGGCGTTGCAGCTGCAGCGCACCAAGCTGGACAGTACCGCGTATACACTGGGCAACAACTGGTTCCGTAAAAGCAACAGTGGATTGTATGAAATGTATGTGGAGGGCGCTCCTTTTGAAAGAGGGGTGATCAATGGTAAGCTTTCCGGAGAGCTGATCCGTCGCCAGGAAGATGTATTTGTGGCGCAGTTCAGCAAAATGGTGCCTTCTACTTTCTACCTGCATTTCCTGAAATATTTTATCGGCTGGTTTAACCGCGATCTGGCGGATCATGTGCCGGAAGAGTTTAAGGAAGAAATTTATGGAGAGTCTTTTTCTGCTTCTCCCAACTACGACTATATTGGTACCAACTATGCCCGGTTGATGAACTATCATGCTGCGCACGACATTGGACATGCTCTGCAGGGCATGATGCTGGTGGGTTGTACGTCATTTGGTACGTGGAATGATCAGTCGGCCGACAGTAACCTGATCATTGGCCGCAACTTCGATTTTTACATGGGCGATGCCTTTGCAGAAGAGAAGATGGTGGTATTCTACCGTCCTGAGAAAGGCCACAACTTTATGTTTGTAACCTGGGGCGGCTTTACCGGCGTGGTTTCCGGCATGAACGACAAAGGACTTACCGTAACCATCAATGCTGCCAAAACCAGCGTACCTACCGCTGCCGCTACCCCGGTATCACTGGTGGCGCGGGAAATACTGCAGTATGCAAAAAATATCAACGAAGCATGGGAAATTGCGCGGAAGCGTAAGATGTTTGTTTCAGAGTCTTTCCTGGTAGGTTCTGCAGAAGATAATAAAGCGGTGCTCATCGAAAAGACACCGGAAGGCATGGATATGTACAGTTCCGGTAAAAACTTTATCACCTGCACCAATCACTTCCAGGGCGATTCGCTGGGCAGCCTGGCGTCTAATAAATTACAGATAAAAGAAAGCGCCTCCGAATATCGCTATGAAAGGCTTACAGAACTGATGAAAGAGAAGGGACCCAATACTGTTCAGAAAACAGTGGATATCCTGCGCGACCGCGGAGGTTTACACAATGCGGATATCGGGATGGGTAATGAGAAAGCCATTAACCAGCTGATTGCGCACCACTCCATTGTGTTTGAGCCTAAGAAAGGGATGGTATGGGTATCTACCGCACCTTATCAGCTGGGGCAGTTTGTGGCTTACGATCTGAATAAGATTTTCAGCATGCATGGTCTTACTACTGATCATGAAGTATACGACAGCGCACAGAATATAGCGGCAGATAGTTTCCTGCTGTCAAAAGATTATCTTGCCTTTGAAACCTACCGCAAGCTGAGAGATCAGCTGAAAGAAGGGCAGGCAGTGGATATCCGTGCATTGATTGCTTCTAACCCGGCTTATTATCACACCTACGTGCTGGCAGGTGATTATGAATATAAGCAGAAAGCATATGCAAAGGCGAAGTCTTATTACGAAACGGCGTTAACAAAAGTGATTGCCACCAAAGGCGAGGAAGATCATATCCGCAAGCAGCTGGCACTGTGTAATGCTAAACTAAAAAGCTAACCACTATGATCATTGGTATCGGAACAGATATCGTAGAAGTGCCACGCATCGCGGCAAAGCTGGCGAAGGGAGATGGATTCCGGAACCTGGTGTTTACTCCTTTTGAAATCAGCTATTGTGAAAACCAGGCGATGCCGGCGGAAAGTTATGCTGCCCGTTTCGCTGCAAAGGAAGCCCTGCTGAAGGCATTGGGTACCGGCTGGGGCAATGGCGGTGTGAACTTCGACGAAATAGAGATCCGCAATGATGAAGCCGGGAAACCGCAATTATTTTTAATAGGAAACGGTGCAGACAGATACGCATCAGCAGGCATCCGGAAAATATGGGTATCATTGTCCCATGAAAAAAGTGCCGCTGTTGCAATGGTGATTTTAGAAGGATAAATTTATAGAAGATGTATATACCGGATATAGAACTACAGTCTAAAGCAGTTATCAGGGCTTACCAGGAGAAGGAAGTAATGCGCCTGCTGGGTTACCTGCGTGAATTTTCGCCATTCTATAAAGCATGGTTTAAAAAACACGGCATTGCTGCAGACCAGGTTCAATCGCTGGAAGCATTTTCGCAGATCCCGCCGGTTACAAAGGAAGATCTCCAGGAACATAACTGGGAGTTTCTTTGTGTGGATAAAAGCAAAATAGCCGAATACACTACTACTTCCGGAACTTTAGGACGCCCGGTGATCATCGCCTTAACGGAAAAAGACCTGCAGCGTTTAAGCTATAACGAATATATTTCTTTCTGTTGTGCAGATGGTACCGACAGCGATATTTACCAGCTTATGCTTACACTGGACCGTCAGTTTATGGCGGGTATGGCGTATTACAATGGCATTCGTAAACTGGGAGCAGGCGTACTGCGCGTAGGCCCCGGCGTGCCCAGCATGCAATGGGAAAATATCCAACGGATACAACCTACCACTATTGTAGGTGTTCCTTCTTTTATTGTAAAGCTGATTGCTTACGCCAAAGAACATCATATAGATATCAATCAGACTTCCGTTAAGAAGGCGGTATGCATTGGAGAGAATATCCGCAACACGGACTTTTCACTGAACGTACTGGGCAAGAAGATCACAGAGCAATGGAATATCCAGCTCTATTCCACCTATGCATCCACTGAAATGCAAACTGCTTTTACGGAATGCAAAGCCGGTCAGGGGGGGCATCATCATCCAGAGCTGCTCTATGTAGAGTTGCTCGATGAAAACAACCAGCCCGTTGCACCGGGAGAAGAAGGGGAAGTAACTATTACCACACTGGGCGTGGAAGGGATGCCCCTGCTGCGCTATAAAACCGGTGACATTTGCCAGTATCATTATGGAGCCTGCTCCTGCGGCAGACATACGCTCCGGTTATCTCCCGTAATAGGCCGTAAAAAACAGATGATCAAATATAAGGGCACTACCCTGTATCCGCCTGCCCTGTTTGATTTGCTTAATGATATGGAAGATGTGAAAGAATTTGTGGTGGAAGTGTATTCCAATGAACTCGGTACTGATGAGATATTGCTGCACCTGTGGCCGCGGGAAGAATCAGAAGAAATGGACCGTAAGATAAAGTCTTATTTGCAGGCGAAGCTGCGGGTGATTCCGCAGGTACGGTATACCAGTCAGCAGGATATTATGCGGATGCAGTTTCCGGAGAACAGCCGGAAGCCGGTGAAGTTTTTGGATAACAGGAGTTAAAGGGATAGTTTTTGTCTTCAAAACTTTCTGCTGCAATGGCCATTAACTTCAGTTCATTTAGTTCTATGGGACTGAGATTGGCTTCACCTTTTAGCATTAGGTGATGTATGCGCTGTATTGTTTTATTATACTCCTCTTCTGTAGTGATAAGAAAATCGGGAATCTCTTTCATAAACGTTTTATAAGAATAGTTATAACTTATCTGAGCTTATCAGCACCTATCGTAGCACGGAGATGAGAAAGTTCCTGCAGTATGATAGTTTTTCGTGGATGATCAGTTGCATAAAGAATGGAAATAAAGGTGGCAGTATAGCCGCTCCCGGTTTCGTCGGGCTCTAATATCTCCTCATCTATCTTTTCAAAATTAAGATCACGTGCATGATCCCGGAACTACCTGTCAAACTTATGGTGCCTGTTAATCTGACGGCCATCGGATATATCACAATTGAATACCAGTATGGAAAAACGATCTATTTCCAAAAGATAATCTTTTATAATATCGATCACAGTTGATCCGATTCTGATGTCTAAATTCAAATTCCCCTGAATATAAATGGGATCAACGATAACATAAATCGCATTTGAAACTACTGGCAGGTTATCCAGTATATCTATAATTCTTGTGGCTTCTACAAAAGTCACTTTGTACACATGTCCGTTACATGTTTCAAATTGATAATCAACGTTAATTTCTACAGGGGAAGGATTAGAGCTAAATTCGTAAGGCTTAATCAAGCTTCTTTTTCTTAGGATTATAGTCTTTAATTGAGCCACCTTTAGCAATATAATCACGTAGCGAGGACTTAGCCGCATGAAGCTTTTTCAGAGCCTCCAGCGCCTTTTTATTTTCCCGTGATATGACTGTTATTGTTGGTTTCATTACTACAATTTACTAAATTCTGAATAAACATCCTAAAACCCCATCACCGCCACCTCTTTCGGGTTATCCAGCTTCGTACTTTTCCTTTCTCCGCCCACCAGCACATGCACCATATTCGTTTGCGTGGCATGGCGTTCATACAACAGGTTATTCTTTACCTGCACTTTCTTTGGTGTGGGTACATTTTCCGCTTCGAGGAAACTCCACACAGCATCTTCTTCTATTTTATAACCAATAAAATGAAGGGGAACATTTTTACCATCGAGGGTAATCACCAGGTGTTGGGAGAGATAGGCAGAGATATAGCCTTCTACCTGTTTCCGGCTGGTAGGGTGGGTAATATCAAGCGGGATCTTATACTGTGCTTTAAGGGTATTTTCCAGGTCGTCTGTAAAAATGCGGCAGCTTACCTGCAGTTCTTTTTTACCGACATCATGTGAAATCTCTGTCACGCTTGCATAGAAGGGGTGCAGGGCTGTGAGCCACAACGTCATCCACCATTTACATAATAATAAACCCACTGGACTAATATTTTTAAAAAAATTAACTTTTACTTTTTATAATTACCAAAATTATAGAAAAGGGGACAATGGATGAGTTGTATTTTCAGCTGGGGTGGCAACATATTATAAACTGGGACGCGTACGACCATATTCTTTTTGTAATAGCGTTGAGTGCCATTTACCTGCTGCGCGACTGGAGAAAAGTACTGGTATTGGTGACTGCATTTACGATCGGTCATTCTATTACGCTGGCTTTGAGTGTGTTACACATTGTCCGTATACCTGCGGCGCTTATCGAATTCCTGATACCGGTGACCATCTGCGTAACAGCTGTTTCCAATATTATCCGGAAAAACGATGAGCCGCAAAAGCTGCAGTTGAATTATTTTTACGCATTATTTTTCGGTTTAATTCACGGACTGGGGTTTTCCAATTACTTAAAAAGTTTGCTGGGGAGCCAGGCAAACATTGTTAAGCCACTCCTGGGATTCAATTTAGGGCTGGAATTCGGGCAGATCATCATTGTGATGTGCATACTGCTCATTTCTACCGCGATCGTGAAATTTGGAGGCGTAAAACGCCGGGACTGGAACATGTTCCTTTCTTCTGCCACCTTTGGCGTGGCATTTATAATGATCATTCAAAGCGTAAGAGCACTGTTTATATAATACTGTTTATGAGAAAACAACTTTACCTGGCCGGGGTATTGTGCTGCAGCGTATTGTCGCTGCAGGCGCAAAACAACCCGGGATCCAATCATGGCAACCGCTTCGAGCAGCTGGGTACCATGCTGCAAACACCCAACATGTACCGCTCTGCCTCCGGCGCTCCGGGCCCTAAGTACTGGCAGCAACGGGCCGATTACGACATCGAAGCACAACTGGATGATGAGCAGCAGAAACTCACCGGTGCCGAAACCATCACCTATTTTAATAATTCTCCCGATCCGCTTACCTACCTGTGGCTACAGCTGGATGAGAATGAACACGACAGCAAAAGCGATAACCAGCAGTTCAATGAAAGCCGCATGTCAGATAAAATGACGCTGGCCACACTGAACAGTATCCTGCCTTCGGGAAAAGACCTGGGCGTAAAGATTGTAAAGCTCACCGATGCCGATGGTAAAGCATTGCCTTATACTATTAACCAGACGATGCTCCGCATCGATCTGCCTAAGTCGTTGATGCCCGGCGAGAAGTACCGGTTTAAAGTATCCTGGTGGTATAACATTTCCGACCGTATGACCATTGGCGGCCGCGGTGGCTATGAATATTTTCCGGAAGATAAAAATTACCTGTACACCATTTCCCAGTGGTATCCGCGACTGGCCGTATATTCCGATTTCCAGGGCTGGCAGAACAAGCAGTTTACCGGCAGAGGAGAATTTGCCCTCACGTTTGGAAATTTTCGTGTACGCATGACCGTTCCTGCAGACCATATAGTGGGCGCCACCGGCGAATGCCAGAACTATAAAGAAGTACTCACACCGGCGCAATACCAGCGCTGGCAGCAGGCGCAGAACAGCAAGGAGCCTGTAGAAGTAGTGAACCTCGATGAAGCAAAGAAAGCCATGCAGGGCCACGCCGGCAAAACAAATACCTGGGTGTATGAAGCGCAGAATGTACGCGACTTCGCCTGGGTATCTTCCCGGCGCATTGTATGGGACGCCCTCGCTACCAATGTGGAAGGCAACAAGGTAATGGCTATGTCGTACTACGGGCCTGAAGCATATCCGCTCTACCGCCGCTATTCTTCCAAAGTAGTGGCCCACACCCTTCAATCCTACTCCAAACATACTATTCCATATCCTTACCCGGTGGCCATTTCCGTGGAAGCAGCCAATGGAATGGAATATCCCATGATCTGCTTTAACTATGGCCGCGCCGATAAAGACGGCACCTATAGCGAAGCCACCAAGAACGGCATGATCGGGGTGATCACGCACGAAGTAGGGCACAACTTCTTCCCCATGATCGTGAACTCCGATGAAAGGCAATGGACCTGGATGGATGAAGGACTCAATACCTTCTGTCAGTTTATGGCAGAACAGGAGTGGGACAGCAACTTCCCTTCTGGCCGCGGCCCTGCTCATAAGATTGTGGATTATATGAAGATGCCGAAAGATCAGCTGGAACCTATCATGACAAACTCCGAGAACATCGTGCAGTTTGGCCCCAATGCCTATGCGAAACCAGCTACAGGGTTGAATATTCTCCGAGAAACCATCATGGGCCGCGACCTGTTTGATTTTGCATTCCGTGAATACGCCCGCCGCTGGGCCTTCAAACACCCCACACCGGCCGATTTCTTCCGTACAATGGAAGATGCCTCTGCTGTAGACCTGGACTGGTTCTGGCGCGGATGGTTCTTTGGAACGGAGCCGGTAGACATCTCTATCGACAGCCTCAAATGGTATCGCATGGATGGCAAAAATCCGGAAGAAACAGCCAAATCCGCACAGGCAGCCTATGATAAAAATATGGATCATATAGCCAGGCAGAGAAATAAAGCCGCCGGCGTAAAATACACGGTAGACCAGGATACGAGCCTGCAGGACTTCTACAGTAAATGGAACCGCTTCGAGGTAAGCCAGGAAGATAAAGCAGCCTATAACCAGTTTTATAACGGCCTGAGCAAAGAAGAAAAAGCGCTGTACGACAGTAAGAAGAACTTCTACCAGCTGACATTCTCCAATAAAGGCGGACTGGTAATGCCGCTCATCATTGAGTGGACATATGCCGATGGTACCAAAGAAACCGACCGGATCTCCGCCTACATCTGGCGCAAAGATGAAAATGCCGTTACAAAGGTGTTTGCAAAAGATAAACAGGTGGTAGCTGTGAAGCTCGATCCACTGCGGGAAACAGCTGATATCGACGAAAGCAACAACAGCTGGCCACGCGAAGCTGCACCATCCAAATTCGAGTTGTTTAAGGCATCCGGGGGAATCCGCGGCGCCTCCAGCGGCGACAACCCGATGAAGAAAGCAAGTACAAAATAAACAAGCTATTTTATATTTTGTGGCGGCTATCATCAACGTATGGTAGCCGCCTTACTTTTTAAGTTTCTTTTAAAAGCCCGAGTTATGAAAGTAATAGCCCGTTTATTATTATGGATATGCCTGGTGCAAACAGCCAGGGCCGCGGATGTAGATACCGTTTCTGTTTTAAGTCAGAAAATGCAGCGCGCGTACAAATGTGTGGTCATTACCCCCACCAGCTACAAAAACGGCACGCAGCGTTACCCGGTGGTATACCTGCTGCACGGCGCCGGCGGCAATTTCGCCAACTGGGTAACCAATGTCCCCGTTATCAAAGAACTGGCAGATACTTATCAGTGCATGATCGTATGCCCCGATGGCGCGGTAACCAGCTGGTATTTCGACAGCCCTGTAGACAGCTCCATGCGTTTTGAAACCTATGTGTCAAAGGAGATTCCGCAATACATAGATCAGCATTATCAAACGTTACCCGAACCCGCTCACCGTGCCATCGCCGGGTTAAGCATGGGAGGCCACGGCGCCATGTTCCTTGCCATCCGCCACCAGGACGTATTTGGAGCCGCCGGCAGCATGAGCGGTGGTGTGGATTTCCGCCCCTTCCCAAAAAACTGGGACCTGAAAAAACGCCTGGGCGAACCCGGACCAGATGGTGCTAACTGGTACGACTATACGGTACTCAAACAGGTAGATAGTCTCAAATCAGGCGCATTGTCCATCATCATCGATTGCGGGGTGAAAGACTTCTTTATTGATGTAAACCGGGATCTTCATAAAAAATTATTGCTGGCAGGTATCGCTCACGACTATACGGAGCGTCCGGGAGAGCACAACTGGCAGTACTGGGCCAACGCTGTGAAGTACCAGCTGTTGTTCTTTCATCAGTTTTTTCAACAATAGATAGAGCGTATGTTGTCTTTCTCAGGATTAAACTGATTATACTGATTACCTTGATTTTATTTTTTTGATTTTAAAAGATTCTGGGAGATATACGCTTATATCTCCCAGAATCTTTTAAAATCAAAAGTGATCAAATCCCTAAATCAGTATAATCAGTTTAATCCTGAGAAAGACAACATACGCGTATGCCGGTCCTCAACAGGACCGGCCTTTTTTATGCACGCGATTCAAAATAAGAATGTCCGGTAATTATTTTTTTGGATCCCACCACAAATGAGTACCACCTACGTCTTTGGGTTCGCTCAGCGTGCTCACTGCTTTCGCAACGGCAGCTCCGTTAGTAGAGTATTCGTTACTTGGGAACGGCGCCCTGCGAACGAAATCAGTAGTACTTACTTTTCCACCGCTGTTGTTCACAACAACAGGGAACAGCTTAGGATAACCGGTGCGGCGGAATTCACTCCATGCTTCCTGCCCTTCAGGGAAATTAGCGATCCATTTCTGGGTAATGATACGTTCCAGTTTCCGGTCAAGCGTAACACCTTCTTCCCATTTGATGGTGATGGTGCTCAGATACTGTGAACCTTTCTTAATATCATTTTGTCCCGCAGTCATGGCTTTGGGATCAATGTATTCAGCAGGCAGGGAAGTAGCATTGTTGTAGTAAGTGCTGGCGCTGCCTAATGAATATTGATTAAAGGATGTTTGAATACCGGTTTCATAATTGGTTTGCGCACTACCTGCACCTGCCCATCCGCGGATAGCCGCTTCTGCTTTCAGGAACCAGGCTTCAGCAGCGGTTACCAGCTGTAATTTGCCAGGCAGGTCCATCAGTTTGGAATAGTCGGCGTAACGCGCTTTACCATCGATGTTAATACCATTACGGATACCGATATAGCGGTCTTTTACAGCAGGGTCTACTGCTTTCTTGAAGTACAAAGGCAGGCGTGGATCGTTGTAACCACCGAGATAAGTGCCAATGGGCGCACCCATTAAAATATCACCCCATGAGCCGCAGATGGTATTCAGCGGATGCGTGGTGCTTCCGATATCCACGGTGAAATTATCCTTGTACGTTTGCAGTAGTCCGCCGGCGTTGGCCAGGGCCGCTTCGCCTTCCAGTTTGGCTTTCGCTGCATCTACGTTTACGATACGCAGTGCCAGTCTTAAACGGAGGGTATTGGCAAACTGTAACCACTGTTTGTAGTTACCGCCGTACACGAGATCAGATTTTTTAAACAACTCTGAAGATGGTTTATCAGCCAGTGGCGTCAGAATATCGATCGCTGTTTTCAGTTCTTCAAAGAAGGTATAGTAAACATCCTTCTGGCTGTCGTAGTCAACAGAACCATCCCCATTGGGCGTATTATATTTGCTGTAGATGATGGGGCCGAAGATATCGGAGGTACGGTGCATGGCTTCCACCTTCACGATCAGCGACATGGCATAGCTATCAGGTACTTTACCTTTTGTAAAACCGGCCACTTTATAGCAGGGGTTCATTACATTGGTATAGCCGGTGCTGAAAGTAGTGTTGATCCAGCCATCTACAAAGCTGTAAGTGATGTTGTTGATGTTACCGCCGAAAGGAGTGGGAGACATCATGTATCCGCTGTAAATATCACTCAGCAGGTTTTGTTGCAGCTGGAAGGTAGGCGCCGGCTGATACAGGTAAATGCTGCGTTGTGCCTGTTGCAATAAGGCGGGTACCAGGGCGAAATCAGCCGCTAATTCCTCATCAGTGGAACCGTATGGGTTTTTGTTGATGTCCTCAAAGTTTTTGGTACAGCTGCTGAAGCATAGTGTGGCTGCCATCACCAGACCAGCTATTTTGAATGTTTTATAATTCATAGCTCTTGTTTTTGTTGTTCTTAATCAGGTTAAAATGCACATTTCAGGTTCAATCCAAAGCTGCGGGTAGATGGTAAACCAAATACATCCACACCTTGTACACCGTTGCCGGTACTCATGCTCAATTCAGGATCGTAAGGCGCTTTTTTAGTGATGAAGAACAGGTTACGTCCTACCAGTCCAAGCTTCATGTCTTTGAAGAATCCTGGTTTCAATGCGAAAGTATAGCCGATGGATAATTCTCTTAAACGGATATTGGTAGCATCATACATGTAGAACTCTGTGATACCGGCGCGACCGCCAATACCCTGATAGTACAGGTCTGCAGGTACCTTCCCGGTATATGCTTTACCGCTGCCGTAAACAGCAGGTACATCCACGCCACCGTTGTTACGGGCATCTGCGGATGCTTTTGACACACCGTACTGGTCCATCATTGCCTGGGTGATACTCATTACTTTACCACCAAAGCGGCCATCTACAAGGATGTTTACGTTGAACTTTTTCCAGTTAATGGTATTGCTCCATCCCAGGAGGAAGTCTGGTGTTGGGTTACCGAGGTATTCCAGTTTACCGTCTTTTGCTTTGGGTTTACCGGTTTCATCATCTATTACCAGCTGACCGCTTTCGCTGCGCACTGCTTTCCTGCCGTAGATATCGCCATAGGAGCTTCCTTCATGCAGTACTAACGCATACGTATTAACGTTATCGCCTCTTGGTGTGAGGGTATAGTCACCGTTTAACTGCGGCGCCAGTTTGATCAGCTTATTCCTGTTACGGGTGAAGTTGAAGGCAGTATTCCAGCCTACATTCTTCTGTTTAACAACCTGGAAACCCAGTGTGGCTTCTATACCGGTATTCTGTACGTCACCTGCATTCAGGTAAGCATTAGGATACAGGTAGCCAACGGATACGGGAAAGTCGAAGTACTGATCTTTTGTGTGGGAATTGTACCAGGTAACATCCAGGTTCAGGCGGTTGTCAAGGAATCTCCACTCTGTACCTATTTCAACGGAAGTGGTGATTTCTGGTTTCAGCGCCACGCCACCAAAAGGACCGGCAATGTTGGAGATCAGTGTGCCGGAAATGATCTGGTTGGTGGGACGTGTTACAAACTGATCTACGTCGTTACCCACCTTCGCATAAGAAGCACGGATCTTTGAATAAGTGATGGCGGAAGGCATCTTAAATACATCACTCAGAATGGTATTTAAACCAGCTGAGTAATACAGGTAACCTTTCTTCATGGAAGGCGTGTAAGCCAGGGTGGATGACCAGTCGTTACGTGCGGTCAGGTCCAGGAATACTTTTTCGCTGAGGTTCACACCGGCTGTTGCAAACACGGATTGGATCTGCCTTCTGGCACCGGTGGGTGTTAATTTAGCAGCAGGACTCAGGTTCAGGTTACCAATGTGGAATACATTGGCAAAAGCCAGGTCGCCGTCTTTGGAATCTATAAAGGTACGGTCCTGTTTCAGGTCGTTGATACTGGTACCGGCAGTGAAATTGAATCCGAGTTTATCGGATAATTTCCTGTTACCTGATACTAACAGATCACCATAGTATTGGGTACTGGTGAGGTAATCGTAAGTATAACGGCCGTTGGCATCTGCAATAGTGGTTTGTGTACCGGCATTTGCTTTCAGTTCATATTTATCCCAGGCTTTGTTGGCGTTACCACGTACCTGTACATTTAACCAGTCGTTGATAGCATAACGTAAGCTCAGTGATGCAATCAGGTTATCTTTCCTGTTTTCGGTAACGTTCCTGTTCAGTATCCAGTATGGATTCTGCTGGAAGTCTTCCCCCGCCTGGCCTTTATCATAATTGATGTTCCACCAGTTCTGCATGTTTACGTTACGTTGTGCAGAGAAGTATTCGTAATTGTTTTTATAACTTTCGAAGTCCAGTCCTCTTGGGAAGATATATAAACCGGTAAGCGGGTTATAATATAAACCGGAAGTAGGGCGGTTGTGTGCATTTTGTGTAGTCATCTGCACATTCGCATCAATATTCAGTTTGTCGTTCAGGAAGGTGCCTGTTTCCCTGAAGTTGAGTGTATGCTGACCATACTTTGCAGTAGGCATTATTCCCGTATTCGTGGTATTGGAATAGGAGAAATAAGTTTGTGCCTTTTCAGTACCGCCGGCTACGTTTACGGAGTTGATCCAGGTAGTACCGGTTTTAAAGAAATCTTTTACAATTTCAGGGCTGCTGCCTGCTTTACCCCAGCTATCAATGGTACCGTTACCGGTTTGAAGATAGGAGTTTTGTGATTCGGGCAGATATGCGGGTCTGTCGATAGTGAAGTTAGAAGAGAAGTTCACTTTTGCCTGACCGGCTTTACCTTTTTTAGTAGTAATGATGATCACACCATTACCGGCCTGGCTGCCGTACAATGCTGATGCAGAGGCGCCTTTCAGTACGTTGATGCTTTCAATATCATCCGGGTTGATGGTACTTAAGATATCACCGCCATCGCGGCCACCGGAAGATGCGCCGGATGCCTGTCCCCAGAGATCACCAGGTTGCGCGCTGGTGAAGTTAGCGATAGGCACGCCATCGATCACGTACAGTGGCTGGTTTTCACGGATAGATTTTTGTCCGCGTAAAATCACCCTGGCAGAGCCGCCCACACCGGAGGCGCTGCGGTTGATCTGCAATCCGGAAACTTTACCGGATAAGCTATTGATAACGTTTGTTTCTTTTACGTTCGTCAGATCTTCTCCTTTTACCTGTTGGGTAGAGTAGGTGAGATCTTTTGCTTTACGCTGGATGCCCAGCGCAGTAACTACCAGCTCATTCAGTCCTCTTACATTGTCTTCAAGGGTAGCATTGAGGGTAGCGCTGCTGCCAACGGTACTTTCTTTAATGGCAAAACCAACATAGCTGAAAACCAATACATCACCGGTTTTAGCATTGATATGATATTTACCTTCTGCACTTGTTTGTGTGCCTTTGGAGGCGCCTTTAATTTGTACAGTAACACCAGGAAGAGGATTGCCTTTGCTATCCTTTACGGTGCCGCTGATTTCTTTTTCCTGGAAAGTGCTACGGAATGAAGATGCGGGCGACCATGTATAGCTGGCGGCCTTCACATATGCACTGTCTGCTAATATGGAAGTGAGGGCCAGACCGGTCATAGCGCACACTTTCATAAGGCGTAGGTTTTTTTTCATACTTGCCTTTTTTTTGGTTAATAAATGGGATTTGTATAGTTGAATTAAACTGACCATTTTTTATAGCGTGCATTGTTTGGAAATAAGATAGCCGTTAGCATGGCGCGTACCATCCTTTACTGGCTGTTTTTCTTCGTGTTATATGCAGTTACCGGCCTATAGGGGCGTGCAAAGCCTCATTGCTTATCGCAATGTGTTGACCGGGTTGAGCAAAGCAAATGTGTTTTCCTTACATGAAATGTTGTTTTTAATAACGTCTGTTTGTTACAGGCTGCATAGCATAAAGCGTTCAATTGTGGCGCTTCCGGAAAGGAGTCGTGCGGAGTTATATTTAGTACTATCCCGTTTTAAATTATTTTTAAATTTTTTTGAGATGTTACCGGAGATCCCACCAGAGCGGTGTTCCGCCGGTATCCGGTCCTTTTAACGTGGCTACAGCACGGGCTACTGCTTTAGGATTGGTAACAAGTTCTATCTGCGGCATGGGCAGGCGGCGGATAAATTTTTCGGTAGAAATAGTACCACCGCTGTTGTTGATTACCACGGGAAATAATTTAGGGTAACCCGTGCGGCGGAATTCACTCCATGCTTCCTGTCCTTCCGGGAACATGGCAATCCATTTCTGGGTGATGATCCGTTCCAGTTTCTGTTGAAGCGCAGCGCTTTCTTCCCACTTAATGGTGATGGTACTTAAATGAGGATCGCCTTCCGGTACATTATTATCGCTATTCTGCGGATCGGTATATGGATGGGGTTTATCCACATTGTTATTCATATATGCATTAGCGTTAGCAATACTGTATTGATTAAAAGAAGTGCTGATGCCGGTGGCATAATTAGTGGCTGCGTTACCGGCGCCCTGCCAGCCATACAGTGCTGCTTCGGCTTTCAGGAACCAGGCTTCCGCGGCGGTCATAAACAATATCTTATTGTCAAATTTCACCAGCTGGGAAAAGCCACTGTATTCTTCTTTGGCGGCAATCTTAATACCGTTGCGGATGCCGTGGTAAACGTTCACGCCATCGTCGGTCGGTACAAAATAATGCGCCAGCCGCGGATCCTTATACCCGGTGAGGATCGATTCCATAGGCGCGCTCATTCTTAAGTCGGCCCAGGTGTAACACATAATATTCAGCGGATGTGTAACCGGTGAAATATTCACTGCAAAATTATCCGCAGGTGTTGTGAGCAGCCCGATCGGATGACGCAGTGCTGCCTCTCCTTCTTCACGCGCTTTTTTCGGATCAATACCGGAAATACGGATAGCGAGCCGCAAACGAAGGGTGTTGGCAAATTTCACCCATTGGGTGTAGTCGCCTTTGTATACCAGGTCGAAGGCAGCAAAGCGTTGAGGAAAGCCGCTGTTAATAAAACCAGTTAATGTGTCCACCGCTTCATCCAGGTCTTTAAAAAAAGCATAGTACGCTTCCTGCTGTGAATCATAATCAATCCCCATTTCCTCATTCAGTATACCATACTTTGTGTAAATCACCGGGCCATAAATATCGCTGATACGATGCATGGCTTCTACTTTGATGATCTGCGCCCACGCATAAAAATCGGCGTAGTGGCCTTTGGCTTTCGATTGTGCAAAATCGCAGGTCTTCATTACATTGCTGTAGGTTACCTGCCACGGTTTATTGTTCCAGTAGTATAACAGGCCATAGTTGGTATTATTGATATTGCCTTCAAAAGGAGTGGGCGCCATCATATAGCCGGAGAAAATATCCGCATTCAGATTTTGTTGCAGCTGGGCAGTAGGCGGGTCGTTATAAATAAGCAGGTTCAACTGGGCCTGCGACAATGGTTCTCCCATCAGCCGGTAATCGGCTTTCAGTTCCTCTTCTGTAAAGTCGAAAGGATTCCTGTTAATCTCATCAAATCTCTTCGTACATGCACTTGCCAGCACAACTGCCATAACGGCGAATAATGTGTTGATTTTCCAGCTTTTCATTGGTGAGTATTTTAAATTCCTAATCTCAGGTTGATGCCCATACTTCGTGTGGGTGGCAACCCAAAAACATCTACACCCTGCAGTCCGTTGCCCGTACCCATAGATACTTCCGGATCAAACGGCGCGTGCAGTTCAAAAAAGAACAGGTTCCTGCCTACTATGCCCATGCGCATATTGCGGATCCATTTCCACTTCAGCGGTATGCGGTAGCTCAGGCTTAGTTCCCTTAAGCGGATGTTGGTGGCATCGTACATATACATTTCGCCAATGCCGGCCCTGCCGCCAATGGTGGTATAGTAGCTTTGTGCATCCAGTTTCCCGCTGTAAGGTGTGCCGTTGCTGTTCACCGCGTTTATTTCCACGCCGCCTTTGTCACGGGCTTTGGCGCTTTCTTCACTTACGCCGTACCAGTCCAGTACTGCCTGTGTTACGCTCATTACCTTGCCACCGAAGCGACCGTCTATGAGGAAGCTGAGGTTAAAGTTTTTATAGTCGATGCTGTTGTTCCATCCTAATGTGAAATCGGGATTGGGATTACCCACTTTTTTAAATGCGTTGCGTGTTTGCAGTTTGCCGGCAGCATCAATCACGTAGGCGCCTTTATCGTTTTGCAACAATTCTTTATTGGAATAGATGTCGCCCCAGGAGCCGCCTTCCATGATGAACGAACCAAACATATTTACCCCGAAATCGGTGAGTACAAACATGCTGCTGGTATCTGCACCGATGATCCTGGAATTGGAAAGGGAAACGATTTTATTTTTATTCGCGGCAAAGTTGATAGTGCTGGTCCAGGACACCGCTTTATTACGTATAGGCATTAAAGTGAGTGTGGCTTCCCATCCCTGGTTTTGTATATTCCCCATGTTGAGATAGTAGGTATTATACCTGTTGCCCAGTGGTGCCGGCACTTCCATGTACTGTTTGTAGTTATTATTTTTGTAGAAGGTAATATCGGCGGTGATCCTGTTTTTCAGGAGATGCGCTTCCAGACCTATTTCAAAAGACCGGTTGTCTTCCGGCTCCAGGCTGAGACCCGGGTAAAGCGTACGTTGATTCAGCACCACGCGTGTAACGCCGGCAATGGTTTGCAGCGTAAACGCCGCCGGCCGGGAGGAGTAGGCGGCGATATCGTTACCTACTTTGGCGTAGGAAATGCGGGAACGCAGGAAATCAACAGCCGCGGGCATTTTAAACATCTCACTCCATACGGCAGATAACCCGGCTGAATAATAAAAATATCCTTTGTGCAGCGTAGTGGTATAGGCGAATGTACTGGACCAGTCGTTACGGCCGGTGAGATCCAGGAAAAGATAATTGTTGATGCCTGCCTGTACATTACCGAAAAGGGCCTGCAGTTGCTTCTGGTCTATGCTGTGTTGTGCATCGAGCGAGGTGCTGAGGATATTGGATACCGAAAATTTATTCGGGTACGTGAGCCCTGGATCGGCATTGGGATTGGAGCCGTTAAAATTGCGTTCGTGTGCTTTGGTGTCTGTAATGCTTGCGCCGATATTGCCGGCCAGGTGCAGCCACTTATTCATTTTCCGGCTGGCGTTCAGCATCATATCCCCGTACAGTTGGGTATTGAATTCCCGTTCGAGGGTATACCGTCCGTTTGAGCCGGCGAGTACAATTTGTGTACCGGCGTATGCTTCCAGTTCGTATTGATCAAGCGATTTATCGAAGTTGCCACGTCCTTTCAATGATAGCCAATCGTTCAGCTGCCAGGTAAGCGACAGGGTAGCGAGGCCACGGTAGCGGGAATCCAGCCGCAGGTCGCGGTACAGCGCCCACATAGGGTTTTGCTGGTCGTCCTGCCCGATCCACTTTTTATCATTGCGGATGTTCCACCAGTTTTGCATGTACAGGTCGCGGCCCTGGTCGTGGTATTCAAAATTATTTTTGTAGTAGTCGAAGTCCTGCCCGCGGGGAAAGGTATAGAGCCCGGAAATGGGGCTGTAGTACAATCCCGACGAAAGCCGGTTGGTAGTGCTTTGTGCGGTGAAAGATACATTGGCGTCCATTACCAGTTTGTCGTTCAGCAGCTTTAATGTTTCGCGCAGGTTCACCGTATGACGGTCGAATTTGTTGGTGGGCAGAATTCCTTTATTGGTTGTATTGGCGTATGAAAAATAACTCTGCGCGGTTTCGGTGCCGCCGCTGAAGGCGATGGTGTTGGTAAAGGTGGAACCGGTGTTATAAAAGTTTTTTACATGATCGGGTGCATTGATGGATCGGCCCCAGCTGCCGAGTGATCCGGGTTGTGGCGTGCCTACTTTATCCACGCCGGGCGTATCGGTTTGTGCGTAACGATATTGCAGCGGGGGCAGGATCGCGGGTGTTTCGCGGGTATAATCGGAAGAAACGTCAATTTTGCTGCGGCCGGGTTTTCCTTTTTTGGTGGTGATGAGGATCACGCCGTTAGCGGCCTGGCTGCCATAGAGCGCCGCTGCGGAAGCACCTTTCAGGATACTGATGCTTTCAATATCATCAGGGTTGATGTTGGAGATACCGTCTCCGCCGTCGCGGCCACCGGCCCCGATGATGTTATGCGACTGGCCCCATACATCTGCGGGTTGTGCCGGTGTGTAATTGGCATAAGGTACGCCATCTACGATATAGAGGGGTTGGTTTTCGCGGGTGGATTTGTTGCCGCGCAATACCACTCTCACAGAGCCGCCGATGCCGGATGCGCTGCGGGTGATGGTGGCGCCGGCCGTTTTTCCGTTCAGGCAGTTGATAACGTTGGCATCTTTTACCAGTTGCAGGTCATCGCCATCCAGTTGTTGGGTGGAGTAGGGCAGTTCCCGGCTTTTTTTCTGGATGCCCAGTGCAGTAACCACCAGTTCACTGAGTGCTTTTACATTTTCCTGCAGGCGTACATCGATGCGGGGATCGGCGCCCACCGTTACTTCGCGGGTAATGAATCCTACGGAACTGAATACAAGCACATCGCCGGTACTGGCTTTCAGTGAAAAACCAGCATCGGCGTTGGATTGGGTTCCTTTATTGGAATGTTTGATCTGAATGGTGACTCCCGGGAGCTGCGTGCCTTTGTTATCGCGTACGGTTCCACTGATCTCTCTCTCCAGGGACACATGATTCAGCAGGTCTACAGTGGGCGAGGGTTTGGCTTCACTTTCTGCGCCTACAATGATTTTGTTATTGATCAGGGTAAACTTTAATCCGGCCTGAACTGATAGTAACGTAAGCACTTCATCGATGGGTGTTTTCGTACAGTTCAACGTAATCTTTTTCTTCAGGTTAAGATCCGTTTTGTCGTAATGAAAGTTGAGTCCTGTTTTTACCGAAATTTCGGTCATTACTTCTTCCAGGTTTTTATTTTTTACCTGGATGGTGACAACTATACCTGTGGGCGGGTCGGGTGTTTGCGTGATGGCACTAGTCGTTGTGTTCAAGCTCCCCGCCAACAGTAGTGTCAGCATCAACCCCGTGGATACAAACCACATCATGGGGCATGGCTTTACCCTCATATGGACTAGTTTTTGTTTTGCAGGTGAACGGTGTCGTTTTTAATGGTATAAGAAAGGGATTTAGCCAGGCAGATGATATCCATGACGTCTTTCAGGCTTTCGTTTTTGAAAGAGCCGTTGTAGTTCCATTCTTTTTTGTCGCTTTCGTTAATAACGGTAACGTCATAACGATTTTCTATACCTGTTACTATTTCATTATAGGGTGCGTCTTTGAATACGAGGTATCCCTGTTTCCAGGCGGTCACCTCTTCAGGTTTGCTGAAAACAGATTTTACGAGGCTGAGTGAAATGCGGTCGTAGCTGATCTGTTCACTTGGCAGCAGGATGAGTGAGGAGGCGGATTGGCTGCTTTTATTCAGCTGGTCAACTTTTACTTTACCGCTTACAAGTGCCACGGTTACTTTGTGTTCGCTGGCATATGCCCGGATGTTGAAGGCGGTACCGAGTGCGGTGGTGGCCAGTTCCCCGGTATTCACCACAAATTTCCTGGTTGGGTCGGCGGCTACATTGAAAAAGGCTTCTCCTTCTTCCAGGAAAATGGTGCGGCTGTTGCTATCGAAATGTTCGGGGTAGCGTACTTTACTGCCGGCGTTCAGTTCCAGGGAGCTGCCGTCTTCGAGGGTGATACTTTCCTTGTTGCCTTTTGGTGTGGTGATTTCCACAAAACCATCTTTTACCACCCGGTTGGCTCCATTAGCGGCAATGGAGGCAGGTTGGTTGCCGGTGGCAGGATGTGTGCCGGGTGTTGGCTGGTTGAACCAGAAAACGCCTGCTGCCAGTAATACTACTGCTGCTGCGGCGTACCAGTAACGGGCACGCATATGCCGCACCTTTGGTGCGGGGGTGATATGTTCGTTGAGTTGTAAACGGATGCTGTCGAGTTCGCGGTCGAGTTCTTTATCTTCTACATAGGTGGACTTGTGCCGGTTGATATTTTCAAACCATTGATCCACAATAGCCTCCTCCTCCGGTGAGCAATTCCCCTGGTTATACCGTTCCAGCAATATTTTAATCTGTTCTGTGTCCACCTGTTGCCGTTTTATGTGTTGATAAGTCGTAATAACGTGGAAAAGGTACCATGTACATTTAATTATTTTTTATCCGGTGCCGGGTGTGCGGGTTAGATAAACAAATAAACATATATCAGGAGTACGATCAGGTCGGTCCTGGCATAGCTGGTCCTTAGTATCTTCAGCGCTTTGGTAATCTGGTTTTTTACGGTCTGTTGCGAAAGGCCAAGATGGGTGGAGATCTGTTCTACGGTGAGGTTTTCGAACCTGCTGAGCATGAAAATTTCTTTCATACGGTCGGGCAGGTGGTTGATGGCCTCAAACAGTTCCTGTGTCCGTGCTTTATTATCTACTGTTTCCGTGATGGAGTGCGGCTGTGCATCGAAATGTTCGATGAGTTGCTGCAGGTATTTGCGGTAAGTGGCGTTTTTCCGGTAAATATCGATGATTTTGTGGCGGGCTACCTGGTACAGGTAAGCTTTCAATGATTCCTTGAGGATCAGTGAATGTCTTTTCTCCCAAAGGGAAATAAAGAGTTCCTGCAGCACATCTTTGCTGATCTCGGAGGCATCCAGTTTGCTGTGTATAAACAAATACAACATTTTACTGTAGCGGTCGTAGATGGCATTGAAGGCAGCGGTGTCGTCGCTTTTCAGCAGCGAAATTAACTGGTTATCGGAATAACTGCTGTACATCGAATTACAGTAGTAATTAAGCGTTTTGGTTGATAATTACTGAAATGAATGTAAGAAGAAAAATTTGATATTTTGACATTTGGCCCTTACTTTTTAAAATAACTAAATAACCAAATGATAAAATAATTACATTTTTTATCATGCTTCCTTCAGGCGCAGTTCATTTTTGTATTCCTTGGGTGTTTTGCCTACTATTTCCTTGAAGAACCGGTTGAAATTGGACAGGTTCTTAAAGCCGCAGGAGTAGGCGATTTCCGCGATGGACCAGTCTTCCTCGGTTAACCGTTTACAGGCGTGCCCGATGCGTACTTCATTGAGGAACTGTACAAAGGATTTTTTTGTACGGTTTTTAAAGAAGCGGCAGAAGGATTGGGGCGACAGGTTGGTGATGCTGGCTACATCCTGCAGGGATATTTCTTTGGAGAAGTTATTCATAACGTACTTGAATACTTCATCGATCTTATGGTTATCCTTTACATTATAGGCGTGGGAGTAACCGGTGCTGGCCAGGTAATAGCAATCGCGGGTTTCAGAGAGTGTTTTTAAGATGTGGAGCAGGGAGATGATGCGGTCCAGTCCTTCCTTCCGGGGAAGGGCCAGGATCTCGGGTTTCAGCAGCTCGTGGGTGGCGCCGGTGATTTTCATTCCCCTTTGCGCCCGGTGAAATAATTCACTGAGTGCTTTGGTTTCCGGTAATCCGTAAAATTTCTCCCCGAATATGTCTTTAGGGAAATAGATGACCACAGAGCGGGCTTTCAGATTTTCATCTCCCTTATAATATTCTTCCTCATTATACCATACATGCGGTATATGCGGTCCGAGAAACACCATATCGCCTTCTTCAAAGCTCTCGATGCTATCCCCTACAATTCTCTTCCCGTGGCTTTCCGTAACATATACCAGCTCGCACTCCGGATGGAAGTGGAATGGTGTATTGAAATAAGGATCACTTCTTTCTATAATCGTGATCTGATTATCGGCAAAAGCCCCAACTTTAATAAGGATGGGTTTCATTCATGTATTAATTTAAGCTACTATGTTAGTGTGACCGTCCTGTACTTTATTACCATTGCCATTATTCCCGTCTGGGGGAACCCTATGCAGGTAGGCGAGCAGTATTGAGATCGTCCTATGAATGATGCCAAATTATTAAAAATTGGTTAAAAAAATATCATTTTGCCGAAAATAACCTTTTTATGTGATAGAAAACAAACCGGGGTAAAGAGCAATAGTTTTGACCGGGTTACTTGGAATAATTAGCACAAGAGCGTAATTTCCAACTTCATTTTGTAAATTACGTCCGGCTAAATCGATGTAGCATTTTTTCTATGAAAGGGATCTCTATTAAAGATATTGCAAAACAAGCCGGAGTATCTCCTACAACGGTATCTTTTGTACTCAACGGTAAAGCAAAGGAGAAAAGAATCAGTGAACAGGTAAGTAAGAAAATCCAGAAAATTGCCACCCGTCTGAAATATAAACCGAACCAGCTCGCCCGCGGACTGCGTACCGGTAAAACCAAAACTATTGGTCTTATTGTAGAGGATATTGCCAACAACTTCTTTGCCACGCTGGCCAAAGTCGTGGAAGATGAGGCCGATAAGCACGGTTATAAGGTGCTTTACGGCAGCACAGAAGACAATACGGAAAAGGCAAAAGGACTCCTCGAAGTATTGAAATACCGGCAGGTGGATGGCTATATTATCACGCCTACCAAAAACCTTGATAAAGAAATAGAACTGCTTCAATCGGCCGCCAAACCACTGGTGCTGGTGGATCGTTATTTCCCGCATGTGAACAGCCATTATGTGGTGCTTAATAACTATAAGGGCGCCTATGACGCCACCACTCACCTGGTGAAACAAGGCTATAAAAAAATCGCCATCGTTACTATCGCATCTGATCAAACGCAGATGAAAGAAAGGCTTGACGGGTTCACTGCTGCGCTCAAAGACCATAAAATTCCTTTTAATAAATCGTTTGTCAAACGCCTGCCGTTCGACCTGGACCGGGAAAGTTTCAACAATGAGATAAAGAAATTCCTCACTGCTGTAAAAGGCGTGGACGCTGTATTTTTTGCCACCAACTACCTGGGTATCGCCGGTATTGAAACGATCCGCTCAATGGGATGGGAGATAGGAAAAGAAATCGGGCTGGTAGGTTTTGATGACCATGACCTGTTCCGTTTGCACAGTCCTTCCATTACCTGTGTATCACAACCTATCGCAGCTATCGGAAAAAGTATTGTGGATTTATTGATGAAAGAACTGAATCATGTGGCGGGCACTCCTGCTTCTCCGCCGCAACAGGTAATACTGGAGCCGGAGCTGATTATCCGCGGTTCTTCTTCGCGGAAGTAATGTCTTTTTGATTTGATTTTATAATGATCAGGGGAGATAAGCATAGAGATACCTATGCTTATCTCCCCTGAAGCATTGTATAGCCAGCTGTAACCAGGGGGTGATACTTCCTGTATTTATGTTATACCCGGAGATAAAACAGGGATAAGCCATATCTCTATAGGTACAACTTATCTACGGCTTAAATACGGGTTATATACGGCTTATCTACGGCTTATCCTATAATGAGGGTGGCATATGGCAGAGATTGCCAATAGATGGATTTAGCGCTTTAAATACAGTTTTTATGCTTTTTTATTTTCAGCCCGGACAGCAATAATTTTTAATGATAGCAGTGAGACATCTTTTTTTATCTTAAAAAAATCTGAACAAAATCAGATCAAATTAATCACGCTCAATCTGTATAATCCTGAAAAAGACAATCGCCTCCGGCGATTACCTAATGCTATTTTAATCACATGGAATATTATTTTCTCTTTCTTAACGAGCTGTTAACGATAAATAAAAAAATTGTTAAATCTTCTTTGCACTTCTCATAATTATCCCTAAGTTTGAAACCATTATTCAGACTGATCAGCCAAACTTGTAGCGAAAATGAAATGTGAGAGTGGTATACAGGTTTTTTTTATGTGGTATTGCTAAAACGTTTTAGTATTACTATAGTGTCAGAATAACAATTAATGCCAATGGAGTAATTCCATTTAATTATTTAAGAACGGAAACCACGTGATTACCATCAGAACCCCTGTGCAATGCAGGCAGGTTAATGGTAGCGGGACCTTTCGTGTCTTTTTTGCTTATGTGTCTGATTCACTTGTTATAATTCACTAAACCAAAAGGAAGCTATGCGAAGATCACTTCTTCTCACCACGTTGCTTTTCTTATGCTGCTGTATCACTGCTTGGGCGCAGGATAAGAAAGCTGTTGCGGGAACCGTTAAGGACGCAAAAGGAACGCCTTTACCGGGTGTTACCGTAAAAGAGAAAAACGCCTCCAACGGAGCTACAACCGGCCCCGATGGAAATTTCAAAATCCAGGTAGCAGATGGTGCTACACTCGTTTTTTCCTACATAGGATTTATCAACCAGGAAGTAGCTGTTAATGGACAGTCTACCGTAAACATTGTATTAAAAGAAGACAACAAGAATCTGAATGAAGTAGTGGTTACCGCTATGGGTATTAAGAGAGAAGCCAAGGCATTGGGTTACTCTGTGAGTACTGTAAGTTCAAAAGAAATTACCGAAAGCGGAAGCACCAACTTTGCTTCTGCCTTGTATGGTAAAGCAGCCGGTGTGAAAATTGTGGCTGCTCCGGGTGGCGCTTCCAGCGCTGTTTCCGTACAGGTAAGGGGTGTATCCTCTATCGGTTTGAGTACACAGCCGCTGTACGTGGTAGATGGTGTACCGTTGAGAAACTTCAATGATCTTACTTCCGGAAGCTTTGGTACCAGCAACTCAAGAATTGAGGGAAATGGTGCACTGGACATCAATCCGGAAGACATCGAAACACTCACTATCCTGAAAGGTGCGAGTGCTTCTGCATTGTATGGTTCTGAAGCTACTAACGGTGTGGTAGTTATTACCACCAAGAAAGGTGTTAAAGGCCGCGGTCTGAACGTAGATGTAAACTACACTTTCAACCAGGAGAAAATTGCTTCGCAACCAGACTATCAGAACGAATATGGTCCCGGGTACGATCCGCAAACGAATATCGTAAATGGTATTGCTGATGCTGAAGGTTGGGTTACTGATGCCGATGGCTCCAGGCACCCGTATTATCGCGCTTACAATCAGTTCGGCCCTAAATTCGATGGCAGTGATGTGAAATACTGGGATGGTACTACCCGTAAATATGTTGCACAGAAAGATAACTATAAAGACTTCTTCCAGACAGGTTACAACTCTGCAGCCAATGTAGCAATCTCAAATGCCAGCGATAAGGGTAGTTTCCGCTTTTCATACAATCGCGTGGATTATAAGAGCATCATGCCGGGAAGTAATCTCTATAAGAACAACTTCAATTTGAACGGTACATTAAAACTGAGTGAAAGGGTAAGTGTGGATCTCGTATCTACTTACAATAATAGCTTTGTTCATAACCGCGCAAACGTAATGAGTAACATATTCGGTTCATTCGACGGTTTCTTTAGCCGCTTTGATGATATGAATACGTTCTTAAATAAATACCAGACCAGTAACGGTTATAAGTACGTGGATGCTAACAACAACCAGTACGATCAGGATGAGAAAATGGCCTATCGTTTCAGAGCTACCAACCTGATGGATTACCTGTGGAACAACCTGCGTAACAACTACGATGAAACCCAGAACCGCTTTATCAACAGTGCAACCCTGAATGTGGGTATCCTGGATAATCTGCGTTTCAGAGGTAGAGTAGGAGGCGATTTCACCAACGTAACTACCGCAGATGAACAACATAACACACAACCGGCTGCGTTAGGATATACTGGTCAGTACGATGTAAACACCCGTAACAATAACGTGTTTTACGGAGATGCGATCCTCGTATATAATCCTAAAGTTGCCAAAGACTTTGATCTCTCAGTTACAGGCGGTGTTACCGGCCGTAAACAAACGTATAAAAATCAGTTCACTCAAACCAAAGATGGTCTGGTGGATGAAAACTGGTTTAGTCTGAATAACTCTGCAAGTCCGTTGTATGCTACCTCTGTTCGCGCTGAACAGATAGATGTAGCGGCTTTTGGTATGTTGAACCTGAGCTATAAAGGCTTCCTGTTCCTGGAAGGAACAGGTCGTTATGAGTCTACCTCTACTTTACCGGTAGCTAATAACAAGTACTTTTATCCTTCCGTGAACGCCGGTTTCCTGCTTTCCGAAGTAGCTAAACTGCCTGCATTTGTTGACTATGCGAAGTTCAGGGCTTCTTATGGCCTGGTTGGTAATCATCCTAATCTTTATCAGTCCAACATTGCATACAATCCTTACACCGTTACGCTGAGTAAGAACAATGTTCCCTACCAGCAATCCAATCCTTCCGCTTTTGGTAATGAACTGCTGGAATCAGAAAGAAAGAGAGAAATGGAGTTTGGCTTTGAAGCACGTTTCCTGAAAAATAAGATCGGTGTAGATTTCAGTTATTATAACAATAAGATCACGAACCAGATCCTGACACTGAGCACACCTGCATCTTCCGGCGCTACTTCTCAGCTGGTGAATGCGGGAGACCTGAGCAACTATGGCTACGAAGCTGCTATTAATGCCACACCAATTGCTAATAAAGATTTCCGCTGGACTACCCGCTTTAACTTTGCGGTAAATAGAAACAGACTTACTGCACTGAAAGATGGTCAGACTACTTTAACCATGCCTTCCTATGATGGTGGTTACCTGCTGATCCGCTCTAACGTAGGCGATCCGCTGGGTAATATTTATGTACATCCGGCTAACAAAGATGAAAACGGTAATAAGATTGTAAATGCAGATGGTATTTACACTACCAACACTGCCGAGTACGAATATGCCGGCAACATTATGCCTAAAGTAGTAGGTGGTTTCTCCAACTCCGTGAGCTATAAAAACTTTTCACTGGACTTTACACTGGATTATCGCTTAGGTGGTAACCTGGTATCTATTCCTTACTACTATCAGATCGGTGCCGGTATGTTTAACAGTACCCTGCAATACAGAGATGCAGCACATGGCGGTCTTGCCTACGATGCAATCGACTACGCAAGTGGTAACCTGGTGGCTAATCCGAATGGTGCGCATCACGATGGTGTAATCCTGCCAGGTGTAACTGAAGATGGTAAAAAGAATGAGAAAGTAATTACAGCCGGACAATACTGGTCTACCCAGCACGATTGGCAGACTAACGGTTTGTATGAAAACGCCGTGTTTAAAAACAGCTACGTGAAGTTGCGTGAGGTAACACTCACTTACAATATGCCAAAAAGCATCATAGAAAAACTGCATTTGCAGAATCTGCAGTTTTCATTGATCGGCAGAAACCTGTTCTATATCTGGAAAACCTTACCTAAAGGTTTAGATCCGGAAGTAGCAGTAGGTTCTTCCTGGCTGAGTCAGGGTGTTGATGGCGGCACAGTGGGCCCTACCCGGAGTTTAGGCGCCAGCCTGCGTGCACGTTTTTAGTAGTATGCTGATTTTGTAAACGAACTTAACAAATTGAAATGAAACGTCTTTTAATAAACACTTCACTTCTTATCTTACTTGTTGCTTCTTTCAGCGCATGTAAGAAACAGATTGCAGACGATTACGCTAACCCGGAGTTAAGTCAGACCGGCTCTATGAGCAAACTGCTCAGCGGTATGTTCATCAATAAGCGTATGCGTCCATCGTACTGGGATTATGCCACTTTTATATTGCCCACTACAGCCAGCTTCTCGCAGACTACGGCATTACAGCCAGGTACAAAGATGTATGTACCTTCTTTGTCTTACACTGAAAACCGCTGGGTAGACTTTTATGCAGGGTCCAAAAGTGACGACAATGACTTTAACTACGTTGGACCTGGTATCATGGCTAACTTCAGGGAAATGCAAACTACTTTCGGAAAACTGACACCGGAGGAACAGGCAGACCAACTGGTATTCCTGAATTGCGCCAAAGTAATTTTATTTGACCAGACCAGCCAGATGGTGGATCTCTGGGGTGATATTCCTTTTGGCCAGGCAGGTTCATTGAATACGCCTGACCGTAATGTAGATCCTGCTGCTTTTGAAGATGCTGCTGCTATTTATGATACGCTGATCTCCGGACTCAACAGCCTGAATACTTATTTTGAAACAGTCCAGCTCTCTAATGTAGCCAAAGCCAGCTTAAGTAAAGCGGATATTATGCTGAAAGGGGATGTGAATGCCTGGAGACGTTATACCAACTCACTGCGTTTGCGTTTATTAATGCGTACTTCGTTTGTGAAAGAAGCAAGCGCGAAAACGGAAGTGACGACTATGCTGAATAACCCGGTGAAATATCCGTTAATCAGCTCCAACCTGGAAAACGCAACTATTCAGATGAGTCCTCCGTCACTGAAAAGCGATATATTTAGCGCTTTAACAGGAAGTCCTTTTGCTCCTGCTTTCCTCCTGGATACAGTAATGGCAACGAATGACGATCCCCGGACAGAAGTATACTGGGATAAAGGTACTACACATGGTCTGAAAGGCTTCCCGGCTAACGGTACTGCCGCTGCTTATGAAGCTGCAGGTTATGCTACTTACGACTCTGCAACTTTCTTCAATAACTACAACGTACCTGGAGTTATTTTTACAGCTTCAGAAGTGAGCTTCCTGAAAGCAGAAGCAGGTGAAAGATGGGGTATAGGATCACCTCTTACCGATTATACCAATGGTCTTAAACAGTCGATAGAATTTTATTATGGCCTTAATAAAGCAGTGGTATACCGTGCGGATCAAAGCTGGCCTGTAATACCAACGCCTACTGATTCGGCTGTTAATAGCTTCCTGACTATGCCGGCTATTGCCTATACAGGTACCACCCAGCAGAAACTGGCAAAGATCTGGACGCAGAAATGGGTGAACTTCTTTATCCTTCAGGCTGGCGAAGCATGGACAGAGATAAGACGTACTGGTTATCCGAAGCTGCCTTTCCCACTGGCATCTACTTCCGGTTCTACCGTTCCGCCTGAGCGTTTGTTGTATCCTTCTACTGAGCAGGTGTACAATCCAGACAACTACGCAAAAGTTGCTGCAAAAGACAAAGCCAACATCAAAATTTTCTGGGACGTTCGTTAAGGACCAGGACCAGTGAACAATTATAATAAAAAAACGTCCCGGACTTTCCGGGACGTTTTTTTTATGTTATAACGATGATCAGCAACCTACCCGATCATATTCTTAATCTCACTCAGCTTCAGCAATGCTTCTACCGGTGTTAACCGGTTAATATCCACGGTATCCAGTTTCTCCCGGATCTGCTGGAACACATCACTATGTGCATCAAATATATTCAGCTGTAGCTTCTGAGACGGCGTGCTGATCTGTTTTATATTTTTCTGCAGTGGTGCATCGATATGTTTTTCTTCGAGATTGGCCAGCACTTCATTGGCTCTGTTGATCAGCTCTGGCGGCATGCCGGCCATGCGGGCCACGTGAATACCAAAGCTGTGGCGACTTCCACCGGGCGCCAGTTTACGCAGGAAGATAATTTTATTCCCCGATTCCATGTTGGTGATATGGAAGTTCTTTACCCGCGCGTGTTTGTTTTCCAGTTCATTCAGTTCATGATAGTGGGTGGCAAACAGCGTTTTAGGGCGGTGTGTGGTCATGTCGTGGAGGTATTCCACGATGCTCCAGGCGATGGAGATACCATCGTAAGTGCTGGTACCGCGGCCTATTTCATCCAGTATTACGAGGCTGCGCGCTGTAATGCTGTTGATGATGCTGGCTGTTTCGTTCATTTCCACCATAAAGGTAGATTCCCCGCCGCTCAGGTTATCGGAAGCGCCTACACGGGTAAATATTTTATCAGTAAGACCAATATCAGCGCTGGTGGCAGGTACAAAGCTACCCATGTGCGACATCAGGGTGATGAGCGCCGTTTGCCGCAGCAGGGCCGATTTACCGGACATGTTGGGGCCCGTAAGAATAATGATCTGTTGGGATTCCTTATCGAGTTGCAGGTCGTTGGAAACGTAGGTATCACCCGCAGGTAGCCCCCTTTCAATCACCGGGTGACGGCCTTCTTTGATCAAAAGGTCGAAGCCTTCCGTGATATTCGGGCGGCGGTATTTGTATTGCAGGGCGTTGTGAGCAAAACACAGGAGGCAGTCGATCCGCGCAAACACCTGTGCATCTTCCTGTACCGGTTTAATAAATGCCTGGAGACTTTGCACCAGGTCGTCGAACAGTTTGCTTTCCAGCACCTGGATCTTATCTTCTGCTCCTACAATCTTTTCCTCGTACTCTTTCAGTTCGGGAGTGATATATCGTTCTGCGTTGGCCAGTGTTTGCTTGCGCATCCAACGGTCAGGCACTTTGTTTTTGTGGGTGTTGGTTACTTCCAGGTAATAGCCGAATACGTTGTTGAAAGCTATTTTCAGGGAAGGAATACCGGTGGCTTCTGATTCTTTCTGCTGGATTTGCAGGAGATAGTCTTTCCCTTTGTTGGCGATGTTCCGGAGGTCATCCAGTTCAGCGTTTACGCCTTCTTTGATGCAGCCGCCTTTGTTTACCAGTACCGGCGGGTTTTCCATGATTTCGTTAAGAATACGGTCCAGTAAAGGAACGCAGGGATCCAGTTTTTCGTTTAGCCGCCGGAGGTAGTCGCTGCTGCTGTTTTCCAGGAGTGCCTGTACCGCCTGTACCTGTTGCAGGGAGCGGGCTAGTTGTAATACTTCGCGTGGATTTATTTTCTTCAGCGGTATTTTGGATACCAGTCTTTCCAGGTCGCCGGTTTGTTTCAGGTGATGTACGAGTGACTTGGAGAGATCGGTTTCTTTGATAAAGTATTCAACGGTATCCAGCCTTTCGTTGATGGCTTTGATATCGCGGAGGGGGAATACCATCCAGCGTTTGAGCAGGCGTGCGCCCATCGGGGTTACCGTATTGTCCAGTACTTTCAGGAGGGTATGCCCGTTTTCCACGCTGCTGTTGAGCAATTCCAGGTTGCGCACGGTGAAGCGGTCCATCCAGAGGAAGTCGTCCTGGCTGATGCGCTGCATGCGGGTGATATGCTGGAGGTTGGGATGCTCGGTATCTTTCAGGTAGTGAAGGGTGGCGCCGGCAGCGATAATAGCGGACGGCAGGCCTTCCACACCATATCCTTTCAGGGAATGGGTCTGGAAATGTTTCAGCAGTATTTCTTCCGCATAGGTGGTGGTAAATATCCACTCATCCATAGTATAGGTGTAGAAACGGGTGCCGAAAGTAGCTTTGAAATTTTTCTGTTGTTGTTTGGCGAACAGTACTTCTGCCGGGCGGAAGCTCTGGAGGAGTTTATCCACATATTCCGTACTGCCTTCTGCAATAAAAAATTCGCCGGTGGAAATATCGAGAAAAGATACGCCGGTGGTGTCTGTACCAAAATGAACAGCCGCCAGGAAGTTATTGCTGGAGTTTTCCAGCAGCTTATCGTTGATGGCTACGCCGGGTGTGACCATTTCGGTGACGCCGCGTTTAACAATGCCTTTTACTGTTTTGGGATCTTCCAGCTGGTCGCACACGGCCACCCGGTGACCTGCTTTTACCAGTTTATGAAGATAAGTATCTAACGAGTGGTGGGGAAATCCTGCCAGGTCAACATAAGAGGCGGACCCGTTGGCCCTTTTGGTTAAAACAATGCCCAGTACCCGGGCGGCTATAACTGCATCCTCATTAAACGTTTCATAAAAATCGCCAACACGGAACAACAGTACGGCATCAGGGTATCTGTCCTTGATGGCCTTATGTTGCTGCATGAGCGGTGTTTCTTCCGTTTTACTTTTTGCCATGCCGCAAATATATAAAACTCATCCCATCCTATTATCTTTGCAGGTGATGAGAAAATTAAGCATGGATGAACTGGGCCGTAAAACGGTGGAAGAGTTCAAGGCTGCCGATAAAACGCCTATTGTACTGGTACTGGATAATATACGCAGCATGCACAATGTGGGGTCAGTGTTCCGTACAGCGGATGCATTCCTTGTACAGGGAATCATTCTTTGTGGCTATACGCCGGTGCCGCCGCACCGCGATATCAATAAAACGGCGTTGGGCGCTACCGAAACGGTGGAGTGGCAGTATTTTGATACCACGGTGAGTGCTGTACAGGAGCTGAAAACAGCCGGATACCGGGTGATGGCCATTGAGCAGGCGGTGAACAGTTATATGCTGAACAGTTTTGTACCACCTGCGGATCAGCCGCTGGCGCTGGTTTTTGGGAATGAAGTGAGCGGGGTAGACGGGGAAGTAATGAAGCTGGTGGATGGTTGTATTGAAATTCCGCAGCTGGGCATGAAGCATTCCTTAAATATTTCTGTGAGTACCGGTATTGTGGTTTGGGATATCTTTGTAAAATTGAAGAAGGCTTAAAGGACTAATTATATGATTTCTACGGTCAACAAGTATTTATCGCTGGTAAAGTTCAGTCACACGATCTTTGCCATGCCTTTTGCCCTCACCGGCTTTTTTATGGCTATCACCAAAGGAGGCGGCGGTCTTAACTGGGTTACATTTGCGCTGGTAGTGCTGTGTATGGTGTTTGCACGCAGTGCGGCGATGGCGTTTAACCGGTGGCTGGATGTGGATATCGACAAGCTCAATCCACGTACGGCTAAAAGGGAAATACCAGCCGGTATCATATCTCCCAAAAATGCCTTGTTTTTTATTATAGCCAATGTGGTATTATTTATTCTCACCACCTGGTTTATCAACCCCGTGTGCTTTTACCTGTCGCCGGTAGCCTTGCTGGTGGTGCTGGGATATAGCTACACCAAGCGTTTTACCGCCCTTTGCCACCTGGTGCTGGGTGTAGGATTGGCGCTGGCGCCGATTGGCGCTTACCTGGCAGTAACCGCCAGTTTTGCGCTGTTACCGGTGCTGGTATCTTTGCTGGTGCTATGCTGGGTATCCGGTTTTGACATTATTTACTCCCTGCAGGATGAGGACTTTGATAAATCGCAGCAGCTGAATTCCATCCCGGCGTGGCTGGGACTTTCCGGCGCCCTGCGTTTTTCTGAATTACTCCATGTGATAGCGGCGGCGCTGGTAGTAACTATCGGCTTAACCGGCAATTTTCACTGGATCTACTGGATAGGAGCTGCTGTTTTTGTGGTGATGCTGGTTTCGCAGCATTTGCTGGTAAAACCCGATGATCTTAGTAAGATCAATATTATGTTTATGACTACCAACGGGATTGCGAGCGTGGTGTTCGCTGTTTTTGCGATCACGGATATGCTCGTTTTTCATTAACCCAACACCCTGCTAAAAGATACGATATGGCCCGCCTGATGGCAATAGATTACGGAAAAAAGAGAACGGGACTGGCCGTAACAGACCCTTTACAGATGATTGCCACCGGGCTTACCACCGTTGCCACGCATGACCTGATCCCTTTCCTGAAAAAATACTTCGCCGCCGAACAGGTGGAAACAATTGTAATAGGGGAGCCCAAAGGGCTGGATGGCAACGCAACAGATGCTACTGCACTGGTTACGGAGTGTATCCGTATCATTAAAAAGAACTTCCCGGATATCCCTGTTGTAACGGTGGATGAGCGTTTTACCTCCAAAATGGCTTTCCAGACGATGATCGACAGCGGTCTGAAGAAAATGGACCGCAGGAATAAGGCCCTCGTTGATGAGATCAGTGCCACTATTATACTGCAGGAATATCTCCGTAATAAAATATAATACCATATAAAAAATCAGCTTAATCAGGCTAATCGGGGGCAAGACAACATCCGCTTAACTCCGAAATTGTCTATCTTTGCGGATTAAACCAAGTATTTGAACATGATTTTGCCAATTGTAGCTTACGGTCACCCGGTATTGAGAAAAGTAGCAGAAGACATCACTCCTGAATATCCTAACCTGAAGGAATTGATTGCCAATATGTGGGAAACCATGTATGGTTCCAACGGCGTGGGCATTGCCGCCCCGCAGGTAAATAAGGCGATCCGGCTGTTTGTGGTAGACAGTGAGCAGATTATTCACAACCTGGAAGAAGACGAAAAGAACGATTATCCCGGAGATGAGGGCGTGAAAGGAGTGTTTATCAACGCACATATCGTGGAAACCGGCGGGAAAGACTGGGCATATAATGAAGGATGTTTGAGTATTCCGAAGGTACGGGAAGATGTAAACAGGGCGGAAACGGTTACCCTGAGCTATGTGGACGAGAACTTTACCCCGCATGAAAGAACATTCACGGGTGTGACTGCCCGGGTAATCCTCCATGAGTATGATCACATCGACGGTGTTTTATTCATCGATCACCTGAAGCCATTAAAGCGCAGAATGTTGAAAAGTAAGCTCGAAGACATTACCAAAGGCAAAATAAGAGTAGATTACAAGATGACTTTCCCTAAATAGGAAATAATTTTGTAATGTAAAGAAAACCTGTTATTTTGGTATCATAAAGTATAACATCCATATCCTCAAACTTGGGAGCTACCTTAACATACACTGAAGTTGAATTGATTCAGGGTCTTATGGCCAGGGATGAAAAGATATTCACTTATTTGTATGATCATTATTCACCTGCTTTATATGGCGTAGCCCTGAAAGTAGTAGGAGAAGAAGCCGCAGCGGGAGATGTACTACAGGAAGTATTTGTAAAAATCTGGCGGAATATTGACCGCTATGATGCCTCCAAAGGCAGGTTATTTACCTGGATGCTGAATATTACCCGCAACACAGCAATCGACAGTCTTCGCTCAAAAAATCATAAACTGGAACAGCGCGTACAGGATGTAAACAGTGTGGCACTGATGTATGAACCACAGCTGGCGGTACACTTATCCGTGGACCATCTTGGTTTAACCAAAGTGATTGAAAAGCTTCAAAAAGATCAACGAATTATTATAGACATGGCTTACTTCAAGGGACATACCCAGGAAGAAATAGCCAGGTCCCTTGAAATACCATTGGGCACCGTGAAAACCCGCATGCGCAATGCTATCATACAATTGAGAACACTGTTAAAACAATTGTAATTATAAGAAATAGTGGATGTACAACGATACATATCATCCGGAATCCTTGAAAGCTATGTATTCGGTATGTTACCGGAAGCAGAACAAGGTGAGGTAGAAACGGCCGTATCTCAATACCCCGACGTTAAAGCTGCAGTGGATTCATTGCAGCACGACAAGGAGCGTTTTGTGCAGCTGTATGCAATAGCACCTCCTCACGGCATCAAGGAACGGCTGGTGGAAATTATCCGTCAGGAAAACACGCAGGAAGGAAACGACCTGCTGCCGGATGAACTGCGTGCACCAATCCCCACACCCCTGAACGGAAAACAGAAAAAACAAACGCAGCAACCAGCCAGGGAAACCCCGGTAAAACAGCTGCCAGTGGCCAAAAAATCAAATGACCGGATCTGGAAGTACCTGACCGCCGCCATCGTAGTCTTGTTGCTGGGCAGTGTGTTCATGAATTTCTTTTTCTTCCGGAAATCCACTGATTATAAAAGCCGCTACCAGTCGCTGATAGCCACCAAAGAAAAACTGGAAGCAGATAAGGAACAGCAGGCGTTGACCAGTTTAAAGGAAACGCCCGGCAATGTAGTGACAGATGTGGACCCCCTGAATAATCCCGATTTTAAATGGACAAAAATCCCCGGTGGCGGCAAATATGCAGGCAACCTGGTATCTGTAGGATGGAATGCAAAAACACAGGCCGTATACCTCCAGGCGCAACTGATGCCTGTACCTCCGGCCGGTAAACAATTCCAGCTATGGGCCATTGCGAATAAGAAGCTGGTGGATGCAGGTGTTTTTCTCACCGGCGCCGATGCCTCACAACTGTTACAACAAATGAAAGCAGTAGCGGTTGCACAGGGCTTCGCCATTACGCTTGAAAAGAAAGGCGGCAGCCCCGACCCAAGTATGGACCAGGTATGCATGTCGGCAAAACTGGCAAACTAACGCTGGATTTGTTTATCATAAATGAGTATATCGCCTTTACCGGCGCCCCGATTAACCATTTTCAAAGAGAAATAACTATTATAGAAAAATATCCGTGAAAGCAGAAGGCGTGATGATCATGTTCCGTTTTGTCGTGTTGTGAAATCCGTTAGTATTTAAGTATCTAAACTATATCCAAAAACACGTTTATTCACACAATTCAATAATGAAACCAATTTGCAGGAGGGTTAACCTGTAC
The DNA here is from genome assembly GCF_037483205.1 of Chitinophaga sp. CCNWYY40. NCBI lineage: Bacteria > Pseudomonadati > Bacteroidota > Chitinophagia > Chitinophagales > Chitinophagaceae > Chitinophaga > Chitinophaga sp. CCNWYY40. The sequence goes on along the minus strand of NZ_JBBHLF010000003.1, from coordinate 892,356 downwards.
CCGATCAAGACCTGCAACAACCAAAAGTAGTATCCATGCAAGAAACTAAAAACCTATCCTGGAAATGGCTTGCCACCATCGCCGCCGTGCTGCTGGTGGGAAGTCTTATTCTGAATTATGTGTACTTTAACCGGTACAAGGAATTCAAGGAGTACAAAGACAAATACCAGTCTTTACTCGTATCACAGAACTCCATTTTGTCCAGGACCAAACAAATGCAGGAATCTCTGGATATTCTCCAGGATCCTAAAGTTCTGAAAGTGCCGATGCCAGGTACCAAAGCGTTCCCTGAAGCATTAGCTACTGTATTCTGGAACCCGCAAAGTCAGGAAGTGTATCTGAAAGTTAACAAACTGCCAGAACCAACTGCCGACAAACAGTATCAACTCTGGGCTATCGTAGATGGCAAACCGGTTGATATGGGCGTGTTCGAAATGGGTGATACAGCCAGCCTCCTCCAGAAAATGAAAGTAACCGGCAAAGCACAAATGTTTGCTGTTACACTGGAGAAAAAAGGTGGTGCGCTGCAGCCTACTATGGAACAAATGTATGTGGCCGGAAAAATCCCCGGTTGATAAAAAGAGATAGGTCTTCTCTATCTCCTTTTAAAGAAAAACAGAAAGCTGTTGCAAGTGATACTTGCAACGGCTTTCTGTTTTTAGTATTTGCCTGGCATCCACTTTGCTCTTTTTTACTAAATTGCAGCTATGTCACATTTTTGGAAAAGTATAGCCGGAACCATTGCCCTCAGCCTGTTACAATGTTTGCAACTCAACGCTCAGGACACAGCCCGCTATAAAGGAATGACGGTTAACCTGGATGAAGTTATTGTAGCCGCAAAGCGTATAGGCTTCGACGTTAACAGCTTTATTAAAAGGGTGGAAGATGACACCACCTTTTACCGCGCATTCAAAAACCTGCATATCGTAGGCTTTGATGCCATCAACGATATCCAGGTACTTGGCAAAAAGGCCCAGGTACAGGCTTCCCTGTATAATCAAACCCACCAGGAAATGAAAGGGAAATGCCGCACCATGCAGGTTTCTAACGAAAAAGTAACCGGCGACTTCTATACCCGCAAAGGAAATTATAATTATTATACAGCCGAATTATACGCTAACCTCTTCTTTACCAAAGGCACCGTGTGCACCGATGAATCAGGGGAAGATCCCGACCGCTCCAGCGGCAGCCTCGCCCGGCATAAGGCGCAGCTGAAACAACTGATCTTTAACCCCGGGAAACCTATCCGTGGTGTGCCCATCGTAGGGCCCAAAGTAGCCATCTTCAACAGCGAGGTAATGCGGTACTACGATTTTTCCATCACTGCCGAAAACTATGTGGACGGCACCTCCTGCTATGTGTTTACTGCCAGAACAAAGCCCGGCCTGAGCCGCATCGACAGGGCAGACGTGGTAATCGACGAGCTGATCACCTGGTTTAATAAAGAGAACTTTGAGATCGTTGGCCGTAAATATGCCCTGTCTTACAAAACGATGTTGTTTGATTTTAATGTGAAGATGAATGTGCAGATGACCAAATATAATGGCCTCCTGATCCCTGCGCTGGTTACCTATAACGGCACCTGGAATGTGCCCTTCAAAAAAAGGGAGACAGCCGTGTTTGCCGCTAAGTTCCTGAATTTTACGGGCGCGCAGTAACCGTTAGTTCACCAAAGTAATAGTGCCGGTTTTATGCACGGCAAACCGGGTGATCACTTCTTTATAATCCACTATCCACACATAAGTGGCGATATCTGCTAAAGTGCCGTTCACACGGCCGTTCCAGCCCACCTGCGGATCGGTAGTATAAAAGATCCGTTCTCCCCAGCGGTTGTAGATGCTGAGCGTATAATCGTATATGGGACACCGGTATACCGGCCGGAAATAATCATTTCGTCCATCTCCGTTAGGTGAAAAGGCTGTGGGGAAGTACAGCTGGCATTCGCAATCATGATATTTTACTTCTACTGAATCAACAGATGTTCCGCAGCTATTGGTAGCCACCATTGCATAAAACCCGGGCCTGGTAACAGTGTACATAGGTGTGCTGGTACTGTCCTGCCACTTGTAAGTGCCGCCACCAGCGCCGGTGGCGCGCAGCTGGTATACTTCGTTTCTGCAGAGCAGCGTATCCGGGCCGAGGTTTACCCGCAGGGTATCTTCAAATTTTACGGAGATGCTGTCCATCGATTCGCAGCGGCCTATTTGTGCATGCACATAATAGAAGCCGGGCTTGGTTACATAGTAGGTGGCCTGGTCGGAGCCATCCTGCCAGAGATATTGTCCGTTGCCGAAATCGGCGGTAAGCACCAGGAAGTTGCCTTTACAGATGCTGGTATCGTTGCCGAGATCCAGTTTTTTTAACCGGTTATAATTGATGAAGATGGTATCTACCACGCTGCAGGTGTTGTTGATTTCCACCAGCGCCCACAGGTTAGTGGTGTTGCGGATGGTCACCGATGGCGTAGTAGCGCCGGTACTCCATTCCCATTTGGTGGCCTCCGGGATGGCCGGTGCCACGCGGATCGTTTCCCCGGGACACAGCAGAGTATCCGGTCCCAGTGAAAAAGGATATGGGGCACCGGTGAAAGTAATGGTAATATCGTCCGACACAGTGGGGCATCCTTTCGGATATACGTCTACGTGATAAGTACCGGAGGTATAAACATCCTGTGTAGGTTCTGTATTACCGGTACTCCAGAGATATGTACAGTTTTGCGCGGTAGCATCCAGCGCAATATGTTCGCCGGTACATAATATGAGGTCTTTGCCAAGATCAATTTCCGGGATGGGTGTATAAAAAACATTCACCGAGTCGGGGTTCGGGCAGCCGTTTATTTTTACTTTATAGGTAGCGGAAGTATCCACAAGGATGCTGCTGCCTGTGGAGCTGTCCTGCCACAGGTACGTAGCGCCGGGAATGATGGGCGCCTGCAAAGTCATGGTGCCGCCTTCACACAGGGTGATGTCCTGGTCGCCGAGGTCAAAGATCACAGGCGTAACGATGGTAACGGGTTGTATGGTGGTATCCGGAACACCATTGCGCCAGGCGATAAGGGTATCGGTGTAAGTGCCGGTACTGGTATAAATATGATACGCCCGCATGCTCCTGGAAGAATCTTTATCTCCCGAAGGGGGATCATTAAAAAACCATTTTACAGAGTCAACACCGGCGGGATTGATGATCAGGAAAAAAGAAGTATCGTTTACACAGGTAGAGGATACCGCAAAAGGGGTATTCTGGGCGCCGGCTTTGTTGCTAAGCAGGCAGCACACCAGTAAAACCGGCATAAGGAATAAGAATCGACAGAAAACAGATATTTGGTCTCTCATGCAATGACATGGGTAATTGCCGCTAAGATAACCTAAACATGTAGAATATTTGTAATAATAAATATGATTTTTGTGAGAAGATGATTTTAGCGGAGACAATTCCCCGCTAAAACCGGGTGTAAGTTATTCTTCATCCTCTTTCAGTGGCCTGGCCGCGATGTATCTTTTCCATTTTTCCAGTACGGCCGTAAAGTCGGAAGGTAAGTTGCTTTCAAAGTACATCTGCTCGCGGGTGCGGGGATGTATGAAGCCCAGCTGTTGTGCATGCAGGGCATGACGGGGCATGATAGTAAAGCAGTTTTCCACAAACTGTTTGTACTTCGTGTATACGGTTCCTTTAACGATGCGGTTACCACCATAGGTTTCATCATTAAACAGGGAGTGGCCGATATGCTGCATGTGTACGCGGATCTGGTGGGTGCGGCCGGTTTCGAGGCGGCATTCAATCATGGTTACATAATTAAACCTTTCCAGTACGCGGTAGTGGGTGATAGCTTCTTTGCCGTATTCACCATCGGGATATGCGTCCATGATCTTACGTAAGCGTTGATGGCGGCCTACGTGGGCTACCACCGTGCCTTCGTCTTCTTCAAAATCGCCCCACACCAGCGCAATGTAGCGGCGATGTACGGTGTGATCAAAGAATTGTTTGGCCAGGTCGTTCATCGCTTTCTCGGATTTGGCGATGACCAGCAACCCGCTGGTATTTTTATCGATGCGGTGTACCAGCCCGAAACGGGGAATTTCCGGCTCTGTAGCCTGGGTTTTATCGCCCAGGTACCACGAGAGGCCGTTTACCAGTGTACCATCGCGGTTGCCGCAGCCGGGATGTACTACCAGGCCGGCGGGTTTGTCGATGATCATAATATCGTCGTCTTCAAATACAATATTCAGCGGTAGTTCTTGTGGAATGATATCGGTATTTTCCGGGTTCCGGTTGGAAAACACAACGATCCTGTCCAGCGGCCGGATCTTGTAATTGGCCTTCACGGGTTTATCGTTCACCAATACCAGTTCACCATCCAGGGCCTGTTGGATCTTATTGCGGGTGGCGCCTTCTATGCGGTTAGTAAGGAATTTATCAATACGGATAGGGTCCTGACCTTTGTCGACCACCATATTAATCTTTTCATATAATTCCTCGCTGCCATCCCCGTTTTCCAGCTCATCTTCCAGTTCCAGCAATTCTTCAGCCATCAATATAATTTTTTGCAAAGGTAAAGCTTAGTTGGCAGTTTAGCAGCCCTGTGGGCAAATGTTCCGTATCACAGCGATTTGGCGTACCTTTGCGCAGCTGAAAAAGACCAATATGATCATGGACAAAGTAAAGCAGAAGATTGTAGTAAAAGACCTCGGCGTGATAGACTACCAGGCTGCCTGGGATTACCAGGAGCAGTTGCTGAAGGAAAATGTGCAGTTGAAAACCAGGGTGGCCGATCAGTTGCCAAAGGCTACTACCAACTACCTCTTGTTTTGCGAACATCCTCCCGTGTATACCATTGGTAAAAGCGGTCATATGGAAAACCTGCTGATCTCCCAACAGGAGCTGCAGGAGCAGGGGATAGGCTTTGTGCCTACCAACCGTGGCGGAGATATTACGTTTCATGGTCCCGGCCAGGTGGTGGGTTATCCTATCCTGGATCTCGAAAATTTCTTTACAGATATTGGCAAATACCTGCGCTGCCTGGAAGAGGTGATCATCCGCACGTTGGCGGAGTATGGCGTAACCGGCGACCGTTCTTCCGGGGAAACCGGCGTATGGCTGGATCCGCACGATAAAACGAAGGCCCGTAAAATATGCGCCATGGGCGTACGTTGCAGCCGCTGGGTAACCATGCATGGCTTTGCGCTGAATGTGAATACCCTTATGGATTACTTCAATAACATCATCGCCTGTGGCATTGCCGACAAGCAGGTAGCCTCACTCGATAAAGAAGTGGGAAAGCCGGTAAGCCTGGAAGAAGTAAAAGCTAAGCTGAGCAAACATTTCGGCGAAGTGTTCAACGCTGAAATGGTGTAGTGTTACATTTTATAGTTCAGTGGAATAAACAGGTTCCATTTCTCCTTTAATTTCCCATCCTCGAATATTTCGAAGTTGAACCACCCGGCATGCATGAAAATGGCTTTCTCTAAAATGAGGGAAGGGCCTTTTACCTGGTCTATATCAAAAAGGAAGGTGCCGTTGGCTTCATAAAACTTAACGGAGTATTTCTTTTGTGGAGCATCCGGCAGTTTTATGTTGATATTACCATCGGCGGTAGTGTAGATGTAGTTGGAGGGATGCCAGGAGGCTCTTTCCGGCTCCCTGTTTTCCTGTTCTTTGCCTCTCAGTCCTCTTGAAGCATCCATGATATCGGCATACTGTAATTTCTGATCCGCGCGGATAGTGCTGTCGGACAAGGCCAGTATGGTTTTGCTGTACATGAAGCGTCCGTTGGTGAATAAGATAAAGAGACGGTAATAGTTGCTGCCCGGTAACGGTTTATTATCGAGATAGGCGTTCCTTGTTTGAGTAGGATAGCTGGCGTAACCAATGGTATTAAAGTTCAGCACGCTGTCGAGCGAGCGCTGTACACCAATTTCTTTTACCTGTGTGAAGCCGGAGATCCAGTCCAGTTGTATTCTACCGGTTTTAATAGAAGCGGTAAAATTAGGCAGCACAGGTGGCACAAACTCCTGTGTCTGAGCCTTTCCTGCAAATCCGGTCAATAAAAAAATTCCAATAACAAATGTTATACGCACAATCTGCTTCATACTGATTATTCCGTGAGCTCTTAAAGTTGGCAAAAATACACTACCGTTCAAATATAATGAACAGTTTTTAAAAGGATAGAACGCCGGGAGAGAGGGAAAGATTGCCCTGGAGGCCACCGCTGTGTATCAGCAATATGTTGCTGTTGGCCGGAAAGTAGCCCTGCTGGACCAGATCACGAAAGGCCATTACCAGTTTGCCGGTGTAAATAATATCTGTCGGGATGCCTGTTTCTTTGTAAATAGTATTGATAAAATCTATAAGTGCCGGTGATTTCTTTGCATAGCCTCCACCGTGGTGTTCGTATAATAACTGCCAGCGGGTGGTATTATTGGGATGCAATAGATCAGTAACTTCTTTTTCAAGGTACTGCGCGCCTTTCAGCACAGGAATGCCAATTACCTGCTGATGCGGTGCGGCACTGTTGATGAGGCCAGCAAGCGTAGTGCCTGTGCCTACTGCACAGAGGATATGTGTATAGTTTGTTGTGGGGAAGATGGAAAGGATCTCTTCACAGCCTTTGGCGCCCAGGGCGTTGTGACCGCCTTCAGGAACAACATGATAACCGGGATATACAGTTTCGCCGCCTTTATCATTGCGATAATCCTCCCGGCTAACGAAAACGAGCTTCATGCCATTGTTTTCCGCGGTTTGAAGCGTATGATTCAACTGGCCGTTATGTTCTTCCCCCCGGATAATACCTGTGCAGGGTAAAGCAGCCTCCCTGCAGGCCAGCGCGGTGGCTGCAATATGATTGGAGTAAGCGCCGCCATAGGTAAGGATGCCGGTGTTGTTATGGGCCTTAGCCGCCGCAATGTTGTATTTCAGCTTAAACCACTTATTGCCTGATACCTCCGGGTGAATTTTATCCAAACGCAGCATGGCAGCGTGGATATGCTCCGGCAGCCAGGTGGTTTGAAAAGATTCGAGGGTAATGTTGTTGTAAGAAATCATGCAGCGGTTAAGTGATAAGGCGATAAAAAGATCAGGGAGATGAAAGCATACGGCAGCTCTCATCTCCCCAAATATAAAATCAAAATCGCTTATTAATCGTTGGTGAGGAAACCGCCCTGGCCTCTGTACAGCTTCACAGCCTTATCCAGCTTCACTTTCAGCACCGTGATGTATTTATCGTGTACATTTTCCGGTACGTCTATAAATACCAGTCCGGGTACAGGGCTCCAGGAAATTTTGCCAACTACCTTGTGGGTCAGCTGGCTGTTGTTACCCAGTACGGTGATGCTTTCAATTTTATTGGAGAGGCCCTTCACCATTACCTGGCCGCTGGTTTTAGCAGGCAGGAACAGGTAGAGGGTGCTGGAATCTTTGGAGAGGGTGGTGGGGCCATAGAAGTGTCCCTGCGGAATACCACCGATGGTATTGAACACCGCTTCGCCGTTGCGTTTGTTCCAGGCGCCGAGTTCTTTCAGCATATGTACTTCTTCTTCAGGAATGCTGCCATCGGCTTTGGGGCCTATATCAAGCAGGAGGTTACCGCCATTGCTCACGGCATCCACGAAGATGGTGATAATTTCGAAGGGTGTTTTCCAGTTGTTGTCTTGTGGCTGCCATCCCCAATTGTTGTTGATGGTCATGCAAAGCTCCCACCAGTGGTACTTCGGGCGCGACACGGGGAAGTTCTGTTCCGGGGTTTCATAGTCGCCGTAACCCTGGAGGCGTCCGTTGATAATGGTGTTGGGATTATGGGAGGTGAGCATTTGTCGCATTTTGGGTGCTTCCCATTCTTCGGCGGAGTGTTCCCAGTCGCCGTCAAACCACCACAGGTCCGGGTTGAACTTCGTCATTACTTCGGCCATTTGTCCTTCATAATATTTGAGGAAGCGTTGCCATCTTTCGGGCTGGGCTTTGATTTCGTAGCGGTTGCTGTCTTTCAGAAACTGCGGATAATCGTTGTGGCTCCAGTCGATCAGGGAGAAATAGGCACCACATTTGATACTATCGCGCCGCAAAGCCGCGTAGAACGGGGTGAGCACGTCTCTTTTCGCCGGCGTACTGTTAGCAACATCCAGTTTACTGTATTTGCTGTCCCACAGCGCCACGCCATCGTGGTGTTTGGTGGTCATTACCGCATAGCGGGCGCCGGATTCTTTGATGAGGTCGGCCCATGCCTGCGGGTTGTAATTATTTGCAGTAAAGCCTTTCAGCTGCTGCATGTAATCGGGGTAGGATATTTTTTTGTTGTGGAACGACCAGGATTCATCGATTCCTTTGACGGAATAGATGCCCCAGTGAATAAAAATGCCCAGTTTGGCATCGGAGAACCACTGCATTTTTTCTTTGATGTCATCCGGATTTGTTTTCTGTTGCGCATGGGCAGCCGTAAGAAGCTGCATGGCAAAGGCTACCAGCACTAATAATCTCTTCATTGTTCAGTTTAATTAATCTTTAAAAAAGGGTGTTACTACAAAAAGAAAGTGTGAAAATAGTTTTAATGATTAAATTTAGCGCCGATATTTTTAGGTAAATAGTTGACACTTATAAAACTAATATCAGAAAAATGCAACCGACTTTATTGATTTTGGCGGCCGGTATGGCCAGCCGCTACGGAAGTTTAAAGCAAATCCAGCAATTTGGCCCCAGCGGTGAAACTATCGTTGACTACTCTATTTACGACGCTATCAGCGCCGGTTTTGGAAAAATAGTGTTCATCATCCGCGAGAATTTTGCGGCTGAGTTCAAGGAAATCTTTGAACCAAAGCTCAAAGGCCGCGTGGCTGTTGATTTTGTATACCAGGAAATGGATGCTTTTTTAGGAGATCATGCGGTGCCGGCCGAAAGGACTAAGCCGTGGGGTACTGCCCACGCCGTTCTTTGCGCCAAAAACGCTATCAATGAGCCATTTGCAGTGATCAATGCAGATGATTTCTATGGTACCGATGCTTTCGTTAAAATGGCGGCTTTCCTGAACAACGACTGCAAACCTGATGTATACAGCGTAGTAGGTTATGAACTGGGCAAAACTATCAGTGAGCACGGTTCTGTATCCCGCGGTGTATGCGAAGTAAGCGCAGACGGTAACCTGGCGGCTATCAACGAAAGGACCAAGATATACGCTGAAAACAACCAGATCGTTTATGAAGAAGCAGATGGCAGCAAACATCCGTTACCAGCCAATACGCCGGTATCCATGAACTTCTGGGGATTTCATCCGAGCGTATTTGAACTGAGCCAGGGCCTTTTCAGTGAATTCCTGGAAAAAAACAGCAGCAATCCTAAATCGGAGTTCTTTATTACGATTGTAGCCGATGAATTTACCCGCCGTGGTATTGGCCAGGTAAAAGTAATCCCAACCAGCGCAAAATGGTTTGGCGTTACTTACAAAGAAGATGCACCGGGCGTGCAGGCCAGCTTGTCGGCGCTGGTTGAGAATGGAGAATATCCAGACAATTTATGGAAATAAAACCCAACAAAAAGATCCTTCAGGCTTTTGGACTTGAGCCTGAAGGATTAAATGTCCGAAAATTTGGATCAGGACACATCAACAACACTTTTTTGTTAGAAAAAAAGCAGGACGGCAGTAGATACGTTTTACAAAAGATCAATGTAAACGTGTTTAAGGAACCAGGAGTTATCGCCGCCAACCAGAGAATGGCAGCGGATTATCTGGCAGTTCATCATCCCGGCTATCTGTTTATTACGCCGATCCCCACGGTTAACGGGGAAGAGCTCTTTGTAATTGACAACGAATACTGGAGATTGATCCCTTTTATTGCGGATTCCGTAACGGTAGACCAGGCCGACAACCCAAAGCAGGCGTATGAAGCAGCCAAACAATTTGGCCGCCTCGCCAGTTACCTTTCGGGAATTGACCTGAAGCCGTTTAAAGCTTCGATTCCAAACTTTCACAACCTGACCCTTCGGTACAGCGCCTTCCAGGAGGCTATCCGAACGGCAAAGGAAGACCGGAAAGTTGCAGCAGAAGAGATGATTGAAGATTTCCTCCGCTATTCTGACATCGCAGTAACGTATGAACAGCTGAAAACAAATCCTGAATTCAGGGACCATCTGATGCACCACGATACCAAAATCAATAACGTATTGCTCAACAAGGATACTTATGAAGGTATTTGTGTATGTGACCTGGATACCCTGATGCCCGGAAAAATCATCTCAGACCTCGGTGACATGGTACGCACTTATGTTTGCCCCGTGTCTGAAGAAGAAAGGGATTTCAGCCAGATCGTTATCCGCGAAGAATACTACGAAGCCCTTATGCAGGGGTATCTCGCAGAGATTGGCGGTACTTTGACAAAAGTAGAAAAAGAACAACTGTTCTTTGCCGGGAAGTTTATGATCTACATGCAGGGGATACGCTTCCTCACCGATTATCTGAACGGTGATGTATATTATCCCATCAAGTATCCGGCACACAATTACGACCGCGCAAAAAATCAGCTGGTTTTACTGCAGCGGCTCATGGAAAAAGAAACAGTACTGCAGGATATCATCGACAAATGCCTGCATGTCAACGTAACAAGTGAACAGTAAATGAAATCATTTTTTAGAACGTGAACAGTAAATGAAATGAAATCATTTTATCCCGGTGCTTCCTGCACCGGGATTTTTTTTTGCGGAGGTTGTCTTTTCCAGGATTAAACTGATTATGCTGATTTAAGGATTTGATCACTTTGGATTTTAAAGGATTTGGGGAGATGTAAGCGGATATCGCTCATATCTCCCCAAATCCTTTAAAATCCAAAAAGTCCAATCAAGGTAATCAGTGTAATCAGTTTAATCCTGGAAAAGACAATTTCCGCGTCTTTTGTACACAAAACTGGTAGATTAATTTATAAGGATCATACGATTTGTTTAGAAAATGCGTAACTATTGCCTTCTTTTTTTAAATATTTTCAAAAACCCTTAATGTGATTAATTTTTTACTAAATATTGGGTGTGTTGTTGTTTTTTATTTTTTTCACGAATACTTTTGTAGAAACGCTAAAGAAAATAAGCACCTCCATGTGGGTAAATAAAGACAATATAAAACTTAATCACATCGTACCTCAGCTCAACTGGGCTATCACGAAGGTCGTGATTATCGTCGTTGTCATTATTAGCCACCAGTATGGAGGATAGGTAAACGTGCATATAATCACAAAATATAACGCCTTCCTCCGCAAAGAGGGAGGCTTTTTTTTGGACTGTATATTCCTGGTATAATTTCAATTTTATGTATAGCTATTACAACGACAACACCTTTCTTTACATCAATGGTGAGTACACCAAAGCAAATGCTGCTACAACTGACCTGTATGGCCAGTCGCTCCACTACGGTTATGCTGTTTTTGAAGGCATCCGCGCCTACAAAACCGCAAACGGCGAAGTGAAGATCTTTAAAGCAAAAGAACACTTCGACCGCCTGAAGCGCTCCTGTGAACTGATCCACATCCCTTACAAATTTGATAACGAAGAGCTGATCGCCGCTTGTTATAAAGTACTGGAGATGAACAACATGGAAGAAGCGTATATCCGGCCGCTGGTTTTCTGTCCGCCAAATATGACGCTGAAAGCCGCCGCAGAGTCGCACATCCTGATCTGCGCGTGGGAATGGGGAGCTTACCTGGGAGAAAAGCTGTTGCGCGTAATGACTTCCTCCTACGAACGACCAAATCCGAAAGCATTTAAAATAGAATCCAAATCGGCCGGTCTTTATGTAAACTCCATACTGGCCTCGCAGGAAGCAAAAGAAAAAGGTTACGATGAAGCGCTGCTGCTGGATATGAATGGTTACGTTGCAGAAGGCCCCGGTGCTAACATCTTCTTTGAAAAAGACGGCAAAATATACACTCCTCCCGCCGGTAACATCCTCCCAGGCATCACCCGCGCCACTGTTATCGAACTTTGCCAGGAACTGAATATCCCACTGGAACAGAAATTATTCACCATCCCGGAATTAAAAGAAGCCGAAGCAGCGTTTTTCTGCGGTACCGCAGCAGAAATCATCGGTATCGACTCCCTGGACGGTCAGTCTTTCAGCAAACCCTGGGCACAGTCACTCGGAAAATTACTCCAACAGGCTTACAAAGCTAAAGTGCTGGAAAAATCATTTCAGCGCGAAGCTCAATTAGCATAACCGTTGGCTGTTAGCTGTTAGCATTCGCTAAATGCTAACAGCTGACAGTTAAAACCCTTTGAAGGTTGTAAATCGAAAAACTTACAATCCTTTGCAGTAAAGGGTTTTGAAGTTAAAAAGGCAGATTTGAAGACCGGTAAATTGGAATAAGTTGGTTTGAATTTGACGACGACACCGGGTAATTTGTGGAGAGTTTTTAAAATAGGGTACCTATAAACACCTGTAATCGGGGTAATAACAAAAAGCAATGGAATTAAATAAATACAGCAAGACGATCACGCAAGACCCTACGCAACCAGCTGCGCAGGCACAATTGTATGGAATTGGTTTAACAGAAGAAGATCTGAAAAAAGCACAGGTGGGTATCGTCAGCATGGGCTACGATGGCAACACCTGCAATATGCACCTGAATGATCTGGCGAAAGACGTGAAAAAAGGCGTCTGGGCAAATGATCTGGTCGGACTCATTTTCCATACTATTGGCGTCAGTGACGGTATGAGCAATGGTACGCCGGGGATGCGCTACTCCCTCGTTAGCCGTGATCTGATTGCAGATTCCATTGAAACCGTTGCAGGAGCGCAGTATTACGACGCCCTGATCACCGTACCCGGCTGCGATAAGAACATGCCCGGTTCCCTGATGGCTATGGGTCGCCTCAACCGCCCCTCTATCATGGTTTACGGCGGTACCATCGCACCCGGAAAATATAAAGGCCAGGATCTTAACATCATCTCAGCATTTGAAGCATTAGGTCAGAAAATGGCCGGCAAACTGGATGAAGGCGATTTTAAAGGCATTGTACAGAATTCCTGCCCCGGCGCCGGCGCCTGTGGCGGTATGTACACTGCTAATACCATGTCTTCCGCTATTGAAGCACTCGGTATGAGTCTCCCGTACAGCTCATCCAACCCCGCATTGAGCCAGGACAAAAAAGATGAATGTATCGCTGCCGGTAAATACATCCGCCTGCTCCTTGAAAAAGATATTAAACCTAAGGACATCATGACCAAAGAGGCGTTTGAAAACGCCCTCACCATCATCATGGCCCTGGGTGGCAGCACCAACGCCGTACTGCACTTTATCGCCATTGCGAAGTCAGTAGGCATCTCTATCAGGCTGGAAGATTTTCAGCGCATCAGCGACAAAACACCGCTGATCGCCGACCTGAAACCAAGTGGTAAATACCTCATGGAAGACCTCCACAACATTGGCGGCGTTCCACTGGTAATGAAATATCTCCTGAAAAAAGGATATCTCCACGGCCATTGTATGACCGTTACCGGTAAAACAATCGCCGAAAACCTGGAAGACGTGGCAGACATAGATTTCAGCACACAGGATATCATTGTGCCGCTGGAAAAACCACTGAAACAAACCGCCCACATCCAGATCCTCTACGGTAACCTCGCTACAGAAGGCTCCGTAGCCAAGATCACCGGTAAGGAAGGCGAACGCTTCAGAGGCCCCGCCCGTGTATTCGACGGCGAATTTGAACTGATCGCAGGTATCACCTCCGGTAAAGTGAAAGAAGGGGATGTGGTCGTTATCCGCCAGGTAGGCCCGAAAGGCGCTCCCGGTATGCCGGAAATGCTGAAACCCACCAGCGCCATCATGGGCGTGGGACTGGGTAAAAGCGTAGCCCTCATCACCGATGGCCGTTTCTCCGGTGGTACCCACGGATTTGTGGTAGGCCATATTACCCCGGAAGCTTTTGAAGGGGGAAATATCGCACTCGTACAAGACAACGATATCATCGAAATAGACGCAACGAAGAATTTTATCAATGTGGAAATCAGTGATGAAGAACTGACCGCACGCCGGGCAGCGTGGAAACAACCCGCATTGAGAGTGACCAATGGAATCTTATTTAAGTACGCAAAACTTGTAAAAAATGCAACAGAAGGATGTGTTACCGATGAAGCCTGAGATAGCAGATAAACAATTAGCTGCAAAGCCTGTGATTACAGGTTCCGAGGCTGTGATCCGTTCCCTGATCGAAGAAGGGGTGGACACTATTTTCGGATATCCCGGCGGGGCGATCATGCCTATTTATGATGCCCTTTACGATTTCCAGGATCAGGTCCATCACATACTCGTCCGGCACGAACAGGGTGCCACTCATGCTGCACAAGGTTATGCACGCAGCTCCGGTAAGGTAGGTGTAGCTTTTGCTACGTCCGGTCCGGGCGCTACCAACCTGGTTACAGGTCTGGCGGATGCTTATATGGACAGTACCCCAATGGTATGCGTAACCGGCCAGGTAGCCGCTGCCCTGTTAGGAACCGATGCATTTCAGGAAACAGACGTGATCGGCATTACCATGCCTATCACCAAGTGGAATATACAGGTGACCCGTCCGGAAGATATCCCCGGCGCAATGGCCAAAGCATTTTACATTGCCCGCAGCGGCCGTCCCGGCCCTGTACTGGTGGATATCACCAAAAATGCACAGTTCGGGGAATTTGAATACGAGTACAAGAAATGTGAATATATCCGCAGTTACCGTCCTATTCCTGAATTGAACCAGGATGCGGTAACCGCAGCAGCAGCGCTGATCAACGGTGCAAAGAAGCCATTCATCCTCTGTGGTCATGGCGTACTGTTATCAGGTGCGGAAAAAGAACTGATCGCACTGGCCGAAAAAGCCGCTATCCCGATCGGATCTACTTTACTGGGCCTGTCTGCCGTACCGGTAGATCACCCGCTGTATGTAGGTATGCTGGGAATGCATGGTAACTATGGTCCCAATATGCTCACCGGCGAAGCCGATGTAGTAATCGCAGTGGGCATGCGCTTCGATGACCGTGTAACCGGCGACGTAGGCACTTATGTTCCCAACGCGAAAGTTATACACATCGAAATCGATGCAGCAGAGATCAACAAGATCATCAAAGCTGATGTAGCCGTTCACGCAGATGCAAAGCCAGCCCTGGCAGCATTGATCAAACAGGTAAACCCTGCAGAGCATGCAGCCTGGCTGGAAGAATTCCGCGCCGCTGATAAAAAAGAATATGATAAAGTACAGCATGCTGAGCTTTACCCGCAGGAAGGTGAACTGAAAATGGCAGAAGTAATCCGCCTGATCTCAGAAAAAACCAAAGGCGAAGCAGTACTGGTAACAGATGTTGGTCAGCACCAGATGGTAGCTTCCCGCTACTACCGCTTTAAAAATCCCAATACCAATGTCACCTCCGGTGGAATGGGTACGATGGGCTTTTCGCTGCCGGCAGCAATGGGCGCCAAAACCGGTACGCCTGAAAAAGAAGTAGTCGCTATTATCGGCGATGGTTGCTTCCAGATGACATTACAGGAACTGGGCACTATTCACCAGTCGCAGATTGGTGTGAAAATAGTGATCCTGAACAATAACTTCCTGGGAATGGTAAGACAATGGCAGCAACTGTTTTTCGACAGGCGCTATTCCTCCACTGAAATGGTCAATCCCGACTTTGTACAGGTTGCCAAAGGATTTTATATCCCCGGCAAAAAAGTAACAGCAAGGGAAGATATATCCGCCGCTATTGATGAAATGCTGGCGCACAAGGGTGCTTATCTGCTGGAAGTAGTAGTGGAAAAAGAAGATAACGTATTCCCTATGGTGCCCGCAGGCGCTCCTGTTTCCAGCATCAGGCTGGAGTAGCAGCATCCCGGAGGATTCACATTGATCATTTGTAATTCACAACAGGTATATGCAAAAAGAATATACAGTAACGGTATATACGGAAGATCGTATAGGTATAACCAACCGTATCACCATCATATTTACCCGCAGGGGCATCAATATCACCAGCTTAACCACCGCTGAAACAGAAATTCCGGGTGTGTATAAGTTTGTAATAACGGTGATGTCTACACGTGAGAAGCTGGATAAGGTAGTTGGACAGATAGAAAGACTGATTGAAATTCACCGCGCTTTTGTGCATGAAGAAGATGAAGTGGTATACCAGGAGCTGGCGTTGTACAAGATTTCTACCCGGTCGTTACATACAGGTGATATCGAAAGACTGATACGTGAAAACAATGCGCGTATCCTGACGATCACCGCAGATTATTTTGTGATCGAGAAAACAGGTCATCAGCAGGAGCTGACGGATTTTATCAAGAAACTGGAGCCATACGGCCTGATAGAGTACACCAAGAGCGGAAGGGTTGCCATTGTAAAATGGAGCCGCCGTTTCCACGAACACCTGAAAGAATTACATACACAGGAAGCGCCCGGCCTTTAGCCGCGTGCTTTCAGCAAATAACTGGCTGCCGGCCAGCCGCCGGCAGCTGACATCTTAATCATTATTCATTCAAATCACACCTCAGCTAATAGCTAACAGCTAGTAGCTAAAAGCTAAAAAAACAACACATGGCAACCATCAATTTTGGAGGGGTACTCGAACAAGTAGTAACCAGAGAAGAATTCCCTATGGAAAAAGCAAGGGAAGTGCTGAAGAACGAAGTGATTGCAGTTATTGGTTATGGCGTACAAGGTCCTGGCCAGGCACTGAACCTGAAAGACAATGGCTTTAATGTTATTGTAGGTCAACGTAAAAATTCCAAAACCTGGGATAAAGCAGTTGCTGATGGCTGGGTTCCTGGTGAAACTTTATTCGATATCGAAGAAGCAGCTCAGAAAGGTACTATTCTTCAGTTCCTGCTGTCTGATGCCGGACAGATCACCCTGTGGCCTACTTTAAAGCAACACCTGACTCCTGGTAAAGCACTGTACTTCTCCCACGGTTTCGGTATTACCTATAAAGAGCAAACCGGTATTATTCCTCCTGCTGATGTAGACGTAATCCTGGTAGCTCCAAAAGGTTCCGGTACTTCACTGCGCCGCCTGTTCCTGGCTGGTCAGGGTCTGAACTCCAGCTACGCTATTTTCCAGGACGCTACCGGCCGCGCTAAAGAACGCGTAGTAGCACTGGGTATCGGCGTTGGTTCCGGTTACCTGTTTGAAACAGATTTCAAAAAAGAAGTTTACTCCGATCTTACCGGCGAACGCGGCTCTCTCATGGGTTGTATCCAGGGTATCTTCGCTGCTCAATACGAAACACTGCGTAAGAATGGTCACTCACCTTCTGAAGCTTTCAACGAAACAGTAGAAGAACTCACTCAGTCACTGATGCCACTGGTAGCAGAAAACGGTATGGACTGGATGTATGCAAACTGCTCTACTACTGCTCAGCGCGGTGCGCTCGACTGGTGGAAGAAGTTCAAAACTGCTACCCAGCCTGTATTTGATGAACTGTATGCCAGCGTTGCTGCAGGTAAAGAAGCTGCCCGTTCTATCGCTTCCAACAGCACTCCGGACTACCGCGAAAAACTGAACGAAGAACTGAAAGAACTCCGCGAAAGCGAAATGTGGCAGGCAGGTGCGGCTGTACGTAAGCTGCGTCCTAACAACGCTTAATAGCTAATATTATACATTACAATGGCAAAGCATTTTCGAATTATTGAAATTATTGGCGCTCGTATTTAGTACGGAAGAATACATCTTTCCAATACTGAATACAGGTTCCATGATTTCGATAATCCCGAAAATGCTTTGCCATTTGTATTAATTACATTTTATGTCTGAAGTAATGAGTAGTGTCAATTCCCTGAATATCCTGGACGCGGCAGTGAAACTGAAACCAATCGTCACCCGCACTCCGCTGATGTATAGCGCCAACCTTTCCCGGCGTTATAACTGCGACGTATATCTGAAAAGAGAGGATATGCAGATTGTACGCTCTTATAAATTGCGCGGCGCCTATAACCTCATCAGCAGCCTGCCCGCCGAACTGCTGGCCAAAGGCGTTACCTGCGCCAGCGCCGGTAATCACGCCCAGGGCTTCGCTTATGCGTGTAAAGCCATGAATATAAAAGGCGTGGTGTTTATGCCCGTGATCACACCAAAACAAAAAGTTAACCAGGTAAATATGTTTGGCGGCGATCACATAGAAATCCGCCTTGTAGGAGATACCTTCGACGATTGCTCTGTGGAAGCCCAGGCTTTCACAAAAGCAAACAGCATGACCTTTATCCCTCCTTTCGATAACCCGAAAATAATTGAAGGACAAGGTACAGTGGCAGTGGAAATACTGGAAGACCAGTCCGCTATCGATTTTCTTTTTGTACCCGTTGGTGGCGGCGGACTTGCCGCCGGCCTCGGCACCTATTTCAAAACTTACAGCCCCAATACCCGCATCATCGGCGTGGAACCGGAAGGCGCGCCCTCCATGCTCCGCGCACTGGAAAACGGCGGCCCCGTTACCCTCGATGAAATAGAACGCTTTGTAGATGGCGCCGCTGTTAAAAGAGTAGGTACCCTCAACTACGAAATCTGTAAAGATGTGTTGGATAAAATGCACCTGGTACCCGAAGGAAAAGTGTGTTCCACCATCCTCCGGTTATATAATGAAGATGCTATTGTGGTAGAACCCGCGGGCGCCTTGTCCATCGCGGCACTGGACGACCATGCAGCAGAAATCAAAGGGAAAAAAGTAGTATGCGTTATCAGCGGCAGTAACAACGACATCGACCGCATGCAGGAAATAAAAGAACGTTCACTCCTGTATGAAGGATTGAAACACTATTTTATTGTACGCTTTGCTCAACGTCCCGGAGCCCTGAAACAATTTGTGAATGATATACTTGGCCCGGATGATGATATCACCCGGTTTGAATATATCCAGAAACATAATAAGGAAATAGGCCCGGCACTGGTAGGTGTGGAATTGAGGCACCGCGAAGACTACGATAAACTGATTGCCAATTGTCAGAAATATAATTTCCAGATCACCGAACTGAATAAAGATGACAGCCTGTTCGGGTATCTCGTATAAAAATCAGGCGCGTCCATAAAATGGGCGCGCTATTTTTTTTGTGACGCTACCACCGGAAAATCCAGTAATTCACATTCCTCAATTTTGAGATCCCAGATCAGCCCCCTGCAATAGCCTTTCAGGAAAACCGGGCTTCCCTTCGTTAAATTGATATCTTCTTTGTTCTGCAGAAAGCATTTAATGGAATGGGATCTGTCACTGCTTTTAAGGATCATATAGGCAGTGCCCATTGGATTAATACCCGTACCAATATAAATACCGTTTAGATATACCGTTTCATTCGTATACTTTTCTGCCACTACCGGATCATTCGCCAGATATAGCTTTTGCAGCTCTATGGCACCTATAGGGTATTGTGCACATCTTCCTATACTGGTATCTTCTTCGGGCATTACCGCGAAATGCAGATCAGCAGCAACATCCGGTATACCCTTGTGCTGGTTAAGAAATGAGTATAGCAAAATTCCGGCAATGGTGATGACAACCATACCAATTGTGATTAGATGCAGGCGCCGGTACCTGTTGCGGTTCTTTGAGGTAGTAGTACTCGACATGACGGGGAATTTAGGGATAGTGACTAATATACCAACAAAACCAAAGAGCAAATCCTGCTTAACAACTGCATAACAAAAAAACGCCCGCCCCGGTTCACCGGGGCGGGCGTAAAATAAAATCCGGTTCACTTATTTTAAACTCGCAATGTCAATTACAAACCGGTACTTCACATCGCCTTTCAGCATCCGCTCATAAGCAGTATTGATATCTTTGATATTAATTACTTCCACATCGCTGGTAATATTATGTTCTGCACAGTAATCCAGCATTTCCTGCGTTTCACGGATACCGCCGATCAATGACCCGGCAATGCTCCTGCGTCCCATGATCAGGTTGAAAGCCGGTACCACGGAAGGTTCCGGAGGCACTCCCAGGCAAATCATCACGCCATCGAGGTTCAAAAGGTTTAAGTAAGTGGTGTAATCATGCGGGGCAGAAATAGTGTTGATGATAAAATCGAACTTATTGCGGAGCTGCTTTACCTGCTCTTTATCTGTCATCAGCGCAAAATGATGGGCTCCCAGCCGGCGGGCATCCGCTTCTTTGGAAGGAGAGGTGCTCAGCATAGTTACCTCGGCGCCCATAGAGGAGGCGAGCTTTACTGCCATGTGACCAAGACCACCCAAACCCACTACTGCCACTTTATGGCCTTTGCCTACTTTCCAGTGGCGAAGGGGGGAATAAGTGGTAATGCCGGCGCATAACAGCGGTGCTACGCCATCGAGCGGTAACTTATCAGAAACTTTCAGCGTATAGTTTTCATCTGTTACAATATGGGTGGAGTATCCGCCATAAGTATGTGTTTTTCTATCCATTTCGTAACCGTTGTACGTACTGGCGCCACCGGTTACACAATATTGCTCCTCGCCGGATTTGCATGGGTCACACTGCCGGCACGAATCTACAAAGCAACCTATCCCGGCCAGATCGCCCACCTTGAATTTCGTGACATGATCGCCGACTTTGGTGATACGCCCCACTATTTCATGGCCGGGAACCATCGGGTAAATGGAATTGCCCCACTCATTCCGCACCTGGTGTATATCCGAGTGGCATACCCCGCAGTAAAGGATTTCGATCTGCACATCATGCGGACCGGGCTCCCTGCGCTCAAAATTCCAGGGACCCAATGGCGATGCAGCATCCTGCACAGCATAAGCTTTTGTTGCAATCATGGTGTAAAACTTTAGTCCCCCGAAGCTACATAATTTGTACTATCCGGATACCTGCCCGTTTAAAACGGCTCTTTTTACTGTTTTTTCAATAACTTATACAGTAATAAACGGATCGCCTGTTTTTATTTTTGGTGTAAAATAATAAGATCATGGAGCTTAACTTAAAAGGAAAGGTAGCCATCGTTACCGGTGGCAGTAAAGGCATAGGCAAAGGCATCGCAGCGTCTTTGCTGCAGGAAGGGGCTACAGTAGTGATCACCGCCCGTAATGCGGATGAACTGGAAGATACAGCCGCCATGTTCCGGCTGCAGGGAAAGGATGTGCTGGCGGTAGTAGCAGATATGACGAAAGAAGCGGACCTGCAGCGGCTGGTTAACACCACGGTGCAGCAGCTGGGGCATATCGATATCCTCGTAAACAACGCCGGCGGCATTGATGCCTTCGGACCATTGGATACCATCAGTATGAGTCAGTGGCGCCAGGTGTTTGAAGTCAATTTCTTCGGTCTGGTTGCACTCACCCAGTTGGTAATACCGCATATGAAAAAGCAGGGCGGTGGCAGGATCATCAATATCTCCTCCGAAAATGCGGAACAGCCGGATCCCAACATGGGCCATTACAATGCTACAAAAGCCGCGTTGAATAACTATTCCAAAACATTGTCGCAGAACTACGGAAAAGACAATATCCTGGTAAACACTGTTTCACCCGCATTTATCAAAACACCTTTGGTAGATGAAATGCTGGAAGGCATCTCAAAAGAAAAAAATATTTCCATCGCCGATGCCGCCAAAGAATTCCTGAAACAAAACCGTCCTTACCAGGTATTGGGCCGCCCCGGTACCCCGGAAGAAACCGGCAGCATAGTGGCCTTCCTGGCTTCTGATCACGCCTCTTTTATCACTGGCGCGGTTTTCCGGGTAGATGGCGGATCTGTAGGCACTGTATAAATAATAAGTATGTTAAGTTTCTGGGAGAAGGAAAGCCTGCTGCAATACGACTATATCATTATCGGCAGCGGTATCGTTGGCTTGTCGGCCGCCATCAGCCTGAAAGAAAGAGCGCCCGGCAGCCGGGTACTGGTGCTGGAAAGAGACATTCTACCCACCGGCGCCAGTACCAAAAACGCCGGCTTTGCCTGTATCGGTAGCCTCACCGAAATATTGACTGATCTGCAAACGATGTCCGTGGAAGCGGTGAGGAACCTGGTCAATCTGCGCCTGCAGGGCTTACGCCTGCTGCGCAGCCGCCTCGGCGACGCCACTATCGGCTACGGGGAAAACGGCAGCCATGAACTGATTGGCCCCTCTGAAGAATGGGCGCTGCACCAGCTCCCGGAAGTAAACCACATCCTGGCAGAACTCTTCAACGGGGAACCCGCATTTACCCTGGCAAACGACGGCCTCCCTGTTTTCGGTTTTGCCCCCGGCTATGTAAAAGCACTCATCCGCAATAATTTTGAGGGGGAATTACATACCGGTAAAATGATGCGGGCGCTCATTGACACCGCCCTGTTAAAAGGAGTGGAAATTAAAACCGGCTGCACCGTAAAAACAATAGACGATTTTCATACAGGTGTAAACGTTATAGTGCCGCATCATACCCTGGAAGAAGACATTACTTTCTCCGCCCGCAAAGTGCTCATCTGCACCAATGCCTTTACCCGCCGGCTGCTCCCGGAGGAAGATGTAGTGCCCGGCAGGGGACAGGTACTCATTACCACGCCGGTAAAAGACCTGCCCTTTAAAGGCGTTTTCCACATGGAAGAAGGATATTATTATTTCAGGGAACTGGAAGGAAGAGTACTGCTGGGCGGTGGCCGTCAGCTCGACTTTGCCGGCGAAACTTCCACCAACTTCCGGTTTAACGACCGGATCCAGCACGAGCTGGAAGTATTGCTGCATAACGTAATACTCCCGGGCCGTGAAGTGGCGGTGGCCGACAGGTGGACCGGCATCATGGCTTTTGGTAAAACAAAACAACCTATCGTAAAGGCACATACGAAAAATGTGATCATGGGCGTGCGCATGGGAGGCATGGGCGTGGCCATCGGTTCTGTAATCGGCGACAATATTGCCGTGATGGCATTGGAATCCTGATAATAACCCGCTACGGGCAGGCATTGGCCAAAATGTTTTTTCCCGCTAAAGCCGAAAAACTTGCTTCCCGGTTTTCTGTGTTCTATATTTATTTTTTATTTCCACGCTATCAGGCATTCAGTTGACAATTCCTATCTCCATAAAGGAAAGGAAATCAATCAGGAATGTATTTTTATTGCGTTCACGGGTACCTTTTGTGAAAGTAAAGGGTATCAATTGTTTCTTTTTATACAAAAGCACTATGACAAGTAATTTAAATGTATAGTTTTAGCACCCGGTAAACCGCGGCAGCCCTCGCGTTTTTTATTTTCACGTAAAAAAAACATTTGTAAGCGTATTTTTTACATTTATTATGTATATTGATCCGCTAAATTTTTTATAACCACGTTTGAACGTTATGCAAACAAAATCCTTACACATCTTTGATTACCTGGTATTCCTGGTATATTTTTTAATAGTGGCTGGCTATGGTTACTATATCTATCAGAAAAAGAAGAAGACCACAACGGATTCCAAAGACTTTTTCCTGGCAGAAGGTTCCCTTACCTGGTGGGCTATCGGCGCATCGCTCATTGCTTCCAATATTTCTGCAGAGCAGTTTATAGGGATGTCCGGAAACGGATTCAGCATGGGACTGGCCATTTCAACCTACGAATGGATGGCGGCGGCTACGCTCATCGTGGTAGCAGTGTTTTTCCTGCCTATTTACCTGAAAAATAAGATCTATACCATGCCCCAGTTCCTGGAACGCAGGTATAATCAAACGGTAAGTACCATCATGGCCGTTTTCTGGCTGTTGTTGTATGTGGTAGTGAATCTCACCTCTATTCTTTATCTCGGCGCCCTCGCTGTTTCCACCATCTCCGGTATAAACTTCTATGTGTGTATGGTGGCACTGGCCTTCTTCGCCATCCTCATTACGCTGGGAGGGATGAAGGTGATCGGTTACACCGATGTGATACAGGTGTTTTTCCTTATCCTGGGCGGATTAGCCACTACTTACCTGGCATTACAGCTGGTGTCTGAGCATTTTGGTGAGAAAGGCGTATTAAAAGGCTTCTCCCTGATGACACAACATGCCAGCGATCATTTCCATATGATCCTTCATAAAGAAAATCCCAAATACCTCGATCTGCCCGGACTAAGTGTGCTGATAGGTGGTATGTGGATCGTAAACCTGAACTACTGGGGATGTAACCAATATATTACACAGCGTGCATTGGGTGCGGATCTGAAAACCGCCCGCCAGGGACTACTGTTTGCAGGCTTCCTGAAACTCCTGATGCCGGTGATCGTAGTATTACCGGGTATTGCGGCTTACGTACTGTATGCCCAGAACCACGGCGATTTCGCACAATCCATGATGAAAGGCGGTTCCCTGAACCCGGATAATGCTTACCCTGTACTGCTCAACCTCCTGCCTTCGGGGCTGAAAGGACTGGCATTTGCTGCTTTAACAGCCGCGGTAGTGGCTTCCCTGGCAGGTAAGGCCAACAGTATTTCCACCATTTATTCCCTGGATATTTATAAGAAGATATATAACAAAAATGCCGACGAAAAGAAGATCGTAGGCGTAGGCCGTGCCGTGGTAATTATTACCATGATCATTGCCATCGTGATTTCCAACTTCCTCGGTATCGATAAAAAAGGTGGTTTCCAGTTTATCCAGGAATATACCGGCTTTGTTTCTCCCGGTGTATTTGCCATGTTTGCCCTCGGATTTTTCTGGAAACGGACAACCTCCAGCGCAGCCATGTTTGCGATGATAGGTGGTTTGCTTCTTTCCTTCTTCCTGAAATTTATGCCGGCATGGGTAAACCTGGAGCCTTTGCACCAGTTTGGCTTTGCCGCATTAAACCCGGACAGCGGCTTATATGAAATGGCCTTTATTGATCGTATGGGACTGGTGTTTGTAGTGTGCGTGGTGGGTATGATCATTATTACGTTGTCGGATAAACGCAGTGTGAACAATCCGAAAGGACTGGCTATCGACGCCAGCATGTTTAAACCCAACCTGGGCTTTACCGTGGGCGCCTTACTGATTGTAGGTATTCTTATTGCCCTGTATACTGTATTCTGGTAATAAGAACATTTTATTATTTTGGTATCCGGATATTTTAGGACATTTTCCTGTCGTAAAATATCCGGTCCTTTTTCAGATTGTTAATTTTTTCGCGTTATGTACTTTATAGGATACGATATTGGGTCATCGTCTATCAAAGCGGCGTTGCTGAATGCTGATACCGGCGCTTGCGTGGCCACTGCCACCTGCCCCGAAAAAGAGATGGCTATTGATGTACCCCAGGCCGACTGGGCAGAGCAGGACCCTGAGAGCTGGTGGAAGGAAATTATTCATGCTACGGAAATCCTGCTGAACAGGTATACTGTTGATCCTGCACAGATCAAAGGAATAGGTATTGCTTACCAGATGCACGGATTGGTGTGTGTGGACAAGCAACAACAGGTACTGCGCCCGGCTATTATCTGGTGCGACAGTCGCGCCGTAAATACTGGTAATGCCGCCTTTAAAGCACTAGGGGAACAGTATTGCCTTGAGCACCTGCTTAATTCTCCAGGTAACTTCACCGCCTCAAAGCTTCGCTGGATCCAGGAAAATGAACCGCATATTTATGAACGTATTCATAAGGTAATGCTGCCGGGTGATTTTATTGCCATGAAATTAACCGGTGAAGCCTGCACCACCATCTCCGGCTTATCAGAAGGTACCTTCTGGGACTTTGAGGAAAATACCGTTTCCAAAGCATTACTGAAGTATTATAATATAGATGAACAACTGCTGTCTGCCATCGTACCTACGTTCGGCATCCAGGGCCAGCTCACAGCGGCAGCAGCTGCTACCTTGAAACTGGCGCCCGGCACACCGGTTACCTACCGCGCCGGCGATCAGCCCAACAACGCTTTTTCGCTCAATGTGCTGCAACCCGGAGAAGCCGCCACCACAGCGGGTACATCGGGCGTAGTATATGCTGTACACGATAAAAACAGTTTCGACCGGCAGAGCCGTGTCAATACATTTGTGCATGTGAATAACGATCACGCCCATACGAGAAATGGTGTGCTCATGTGTCTTAACGGTACCGGCATTGCCAACAGCTGGCTCAAAAACCTGGTAGGGGATATCACCTATCCTGAAATGAATACCCTGGCGCAACAGGCGCCGGTAGGCGCTAAGGGCCTGCAGGTATTTCCTTTTGGCAACGGTGCGGAACGCATACTGGAAAACAGGAGCCTCGGCGCTACCCTCCGCAACCTGGAGTTCAACCGCCACAGCCGTGCGCACATTATGCGCGCCGTACAGGAAGGCATTGTATTTGGCCTTAACTATGGCATGGACATCATGGCGGAAATGGACCTCAGCATTCACCGCGTAAGAGCCGGACATGCGAACATGTTCCTCAGCCCCCTGTTCCGGGAAGCCTTCGCCAATACCGCCAATGTAGTGATAGAATTATATAATACAGATGGTGCTCAGGGCGCCGCCCGCGGCGCCGCAATAGGAGCCGGCTATGTTAGTACTGCAGACGCTTTCCGCGGTATGGAATGCCTCGCAGTGATAGAGCCGGATGCCGCACTGCAGTCACAATACCGTGATGTTTACGGCAACTGGCTGAATGGTCTTCGTACCCTGATGCACTAACGGAAACATATAGGTTGATCCAGCATTTTAAAAAACCACATTAGTTATGAGTATTACATTAGGAAACAACGAGTATTTCAAAGGGATTGGTAAAATACAGTTCGAAGGACCACAGTCAGACAACCCGCTGGCTTACAAATGGTATGATGAGAACCGCCTCATCGGCGGTAAATCCATGAAAGAACTGTTCCGTTTTGCAGTGTCTTACTGGCATACCTTCTGCGGAACCGGCGGTGATCCCTTTGGTCCGGGTACCAAACAATTCCCGTGGCTCACTTCCCCGGACGCCAATCAGAGCGCTAAAGATAAGATGGACGCAGCTTTTGAGTTCATCACCAAAATGGGGCTTCCGTACTACTGCTTCCATGATATAGACCTGGTAGACGAAGGCGCTAACATCGCAGAATACGAAAGCCGTATGCAGCAAATCGTTGCCTACGCCAAACAAAAGCAACAGGCCAGCGGCGTGAAATTGTTATGGGGCACAGCCAACGTATTCAGCAACCCACGCTACATGAACGGTGCTGCTACCAATCCTGATTTTGCAGTATTGGCCTACGCTGGTACCCAGGTGAAAAACTCACTGGATGCTACCATCGCATTGGGCGGCGAAAACTACGTATTCTGGGGAGGCCGTGAAGGTTACATGACCCTGCTCAATACCAACATGAAACGTGAACAGGAACACCTGGGCCGTTTCCTGGGCATGGCCCGCGATTACGCGCGGGCACAGGGTTTCAAAGGTACCTTCTTCATAGAGCCTAAACCCTGCGAACCCACCAAACACCAATACGATTACGATGCCGCCACGGTGATCGGCTTCCTGCGCCAGTTTGGCCTCGACAAAGATTTCAAACTGAACCTCGAAGTAAATCACGCTACGCTGGCAGGCCATACCTTCCAGCACGAACTGCAGGTAGCTGTAGATGCAGGGATGCTGGGCAGCATTGACGCTAACCGCGGGGATGCGCAAAACGGTTGGGATACTGATCAGTTTCCCACCAACCTCAACGACCTCATTGAAAGTATGCTCGTGATCCTTGAAGCTGGCGGATTTGCCGGCGGTGGTGTAAACTTCGACGCAAAAACCCGTCGTAACTCCACCGACCTGGAAGATATTTTCCATGCACACATCGGTGGTATCGATACTTTCGCAAGAGCAGCGATCGTTGCGGAAAAAGTACTGACCGCTACACCGTATAAAAAGTTCCGCCAGGACCGCTATGCTTCTTTCGACGGTGGTAAAGGACAGGAATTTGAAGCAGGTAAACTAACGTTGGAGGACCTCCGTAATTTTGCCCTGGCAAACGGAGAGCCCAAACAAACCAGCGGTAAACAGGAATGGCTGGAAAACCTGATCAACGCAAGCATTTAAGATACTTTTTGGGATTTTGCCTTGGTATTATCCGGTAACAACAAACAGCTGTTATCAAATAATACCAAAGTAAAATCCCAAAATGTTTTATTTTTTCTTCCAAAATAATGAACAATGAAATTTGGCATCCATTCTTTTCAAGAGGCAGGATTTGATATCGTTGCGCTCCAGGATCTCGAAACAGGAACGCAGGTGGAAATAATTCCTTCTTACGGCGCACTGCTGCATGCTTTCAAGGTAAAGCACACAACAGGGAATCTGAACCTGATAGATAGTTATACAGATATCGCCGACCTGGAAGCAAATCTACGCACCAGCTTTAAAAGCGTAAAACTGAGTCCATACGCATGCCGCATGAAGGATGCGCAATATACCTGGGAAGGTAAGCCCTACACCATTCAAAAAACATTGGCGCCCGGAAATGCCATCCACGGCTTGCTATACGATGCCCCCTTCACGGTGACCGCGCAACAGGCGGATGATCAGCAGGCATCGGTAACCCTTACCCATCATTTTAAACAAACGGATGATGCAGGGTATCCTTTTGCGTACGACTGTATCGCTACCTTTACCCTGCGCGCGGGTAATGAGCTGCAGCTGAACACCACCCTTGTAAACCAGAGTGGCGATACCATCCCCGTGATGGATGGCTGGCATCCATACTTCAGCACCGGTACCCCGGTAGATGAACTGGTGCTCACCTTTGCTTCAAAAGAAATAGTGGAGTTTAACGAAAAATTGCTGCCTACCGGAAAAGTATTGCCATATACCGAATTTGTTGAAGGGAAGCTGCTGAAAGGCGTGGAGCTTGATAATTCTTTTGTACTGGATCTTACAAAGCCACAACCGCTTGCGACGATCCACGATCCGAAGAAAAATATCAACATTGCCTTCTACCCGGAAAATAGCTACCCCATCCTGCAGATATACATTCCGCCGCACCGTACCAGCATCGCTATGGAAAATCTCAGCGGCGCCCCGGATGCCTTTAACAACGGGCTCGGACTGGTTCAGCTGGCTGCCGGCGAAAGCAGGGTTTTCAGTACCCGCATCCAGGTGTCTTTATAGCATAACCAGGTGATGGCATATTCTTTGGCTCTTCCACTTTCATAAGTAACCCGATTATATCACCATATAAATTGAAAGATTATGGACAAGTTACAAATCAAAGGAAAGTGGAACGAATTAAAAGGTACCCTGAAACAAAAATATGCGGACCTGACTGACGATGACCTGTTATATGAAGAAGGACAGGAAGATAAGTTGATTGGAAAGCTGCAGCAGAAATTGGGTAAAAGCCGGGACGAAGTGATCGATTTACTGAAGTCTGCCTGATTGGTACAACCTGAAATTTTAAATACACAGATCCTTCCGCCCCTGGGTGGAAGGATTTTGTTTTTAAAACACCGTGGCATTTTCTTTAATTTGTACTTCGTTAGGGTAGATGAACAATGTCTATACTGATCTGTTTGTAAAGAATTGGAAGGGATTTAGCTGTAAAAATTATTATATTTTATATGAAGGTTTTCATACGCATCATAGCACTAGGCTGTATACTCAGTATGGCATTTGCTCCGAAGGTACAGGCACAGGTAACCGTTACCGGGATGATTTCAGATAGCAACAAGCTGGTGCTGCCCTATGCCACAGTCAGCAATCTCAACTCCGGGAAACGGTCGCTTTCTGATCAGGGAGGGTATTACAAAATATCTGCCTCCCGCAACGACCGGCTCGTGGTTACTTTCGTAGGCTACAAGCCGGATACGGTCATCGTTACCCAAAGTTCCGGCACTCAAACCATCAATGTGGTGATGGAATCAGCCGGGAAGTTCCTGAAAGGCGTGGAAATCACCTCCCAGTATACGCCTTACCAGGTAGATTCAATGGAAAGACGTAACCAGTACGGATATATTCTTGATAATCCGAACAAACCACTGGCAGGTGGCAGTACTCCTGAAGGCGCTGGTATCGTGTTTAGTCCCATTACCCGTTTCTCCAAAAAAGAAAAACAAAAACGGCAGTTTAAAGAGAATTACGAGAAGATGGAAAAAGAAAAGTACATCGACTCCCGCTTTACACCGGTACTGGTAAGCCGGGTAACAGGGCTTAAAGGCGACTCACTCCAGTTATTTATGCGGGACAATTATCCTGATTATAATACCATGCGGACGATCAATAACAACGATTTGTTGTACTGGATCACTGATAAATACAAAGCCTGGCTGAAGAAATAAGCAGGCAGAGGGCATAAAAAAAGCGCGGGATAACATATCCCGCGCTTTTTTTTAATGGGCGTTGGTTCAATTATACACCTTCACCATATATACAAAGTCTTCCAGTTTCTTAATCTGATCTACCCGGTTCATTCCTTCCAGGCGGCTCTTGTGGTTCCAATCCTTCCGGGTTTGTTTATCTTTTGGCATTTCGTCCAGCAGATGTTTGAGGTGGGCAGATTTTACCGCAAAGGCAATACCATCGGAGGTAGTTTGTTTGCCGGTTACTATTCCCACTACATCTCCTTTGCTGTCGAGCAGCGGAGCGCCACTGTTACCCGGGTTTACCGGGATAGATACCTGGTAGGCCGTAGTATCTCCGTTAAAACCTGTTTTGGCGCTGATATAACCTTTGCCATAAACAATTTCATCGCGGGGAAAGCCCATTGTGAATACTTCTTCGCCCAGTTTTACGCTTTGTGGTTTCAAAGCATAGGGCAGGGGTTGACTTTTAAAAGAAGAATCTGCAATCTTCAGTACAGCCAGATCGCTGGAAATATCTTCAAATATGCTGATAGCTTTAAAAGCTTCTCCTTTATTATTCTGAACATATACGGAGTCGGCGCCGGCTACTACATGATAGTTGGTAACGATATAGCCATTACCGGATACCGCGAAACCGGTACCACCATAGGTGCCCGGGTTTAACGGGGCCCTGCTCTTGCTGTTCATATCGCTGATGATGGCATTCTGGGAACGTTGAATATTATTCAGTACCCTTCTTACATCTTCGTACTGTGCAGTGGATTTATTTTTGGAAACATTCTGTATTACCGCGATGGTAGACAGGGAGGTAACCAGTGCTATACAGGCGGCGGCAGCCAGGTTGGTGATGGTTCTGCGACGGATGGTTAATCTTCTTGCAGTCTGGTTTTCTTCCTGTGCCTGTTTGCGGAGACTCGGCATATCCAGTTGCTGATGTATCTGGTTAAGCTTTGCCTGTAATTGTTGGCGTTTTCCGTAATTGCCCAGGTGTTGCAGAAACAGCTGGTGTTCTTCTACCTGTTTATTAACTAACGGGTTGGTATGACGTAAAGTTTCGAAAGCAGTTTTTTCCTGTTCGCTCATTTCCCCTTCCAGGTAACGCTCAATTTCACGTAATAAGATCATGTCTTCTTTCATGGCTGCTTTCTGCTTATAGTGGTGTTTTGTATTGATCAAAAAATAACTTCTTCAAACGCATCAGGCACTTGTACTTCTGGTTCTTGGCATTTTCGGCATTGGTGTATCCGAACTTTTCCGCTATTTCCTGCATAGATTTTTTATGCAGATAATAATCTTCCAGGATGGTTTGGCAGGGTTGACCAATACTGCTCATTGCCCCTTCCATGATCCTGAATTCCTGATCCCTTGCCTCATGTTCTTCCAGTTCTTCCGCGGCCGGAATTACTTCTTCCAGCTCAGGCGTTAAAGCATATAATCCGTAGGTACGGTGAACTTTTTTAAGCCACAGATGGCGGCAAACCGAATAAAGAAAGGTTTTTAGCCTGCTGCTTAAAGTAAAATCACTGGTTTGTACCTTTTCATATAATACTATAATAGCCTCCTGGAACACATCTTTTGCGTCGTCTTCCGAGCCATTATGCTGAAGGATCATTCGTAATACCACCGGAAAGTTCTCAGAATAGATGATTTCCAATGACTTATCCTCGCCTTTTGCCAGTCCCAGCAATAATTCCCGGTCTCTTGTTATGTCTTGATTTTGCTTCACTCTTAATACAGTTATTAGGCATTTGGTAACCCAAAGTAGCGAAAAAAAATATTTTTAAAAGTTTGGGTTACCTTTTAGGTGATCCCGGTATAAAGGTTAAATCATTCAAAAACAACTTAAATAATTGTAACATGAAGAACGTAATCAAAATTGGTTTCTTAGCTCTGTCTTTCGGTCTGTTCGCAGTTGCTTGCGGTGGTGCAAAAACTGAAACTGGTACCGACTCTACTGCTAGCGCTGCTGGTGCTACTATCGATTCAGCTGCTCAGGTAGCTACTTCTACTGTTGATTCTGTAGCTAACGCTGCAAAAGCAACTGTTGATTCTGCTGCTAAAACTGTTGATTCAGCTGCTGCTCATCACTAATCTGACTTTAGAATTTATAATTAACCGTTCCGGCTTAGCCTGAACGGTTTTTTTATGCCCCGTTTTTGATTATGGAAATATGTTTCTTTGAAAGTTATTCAATAAACGACCTTTATTATTAAAAAAAGCATATTTTTTGATATTACCCCTTGGATAATTAAAATCGTGCCGTATTTTTGTCCTACACTCAAAACGAGTAACAAATAATAATATGATACAGCAAACCTCTTTCGGCTTTTTTAGCTTTTATTATTTCTGGTACCAGAAATAGGGAGGTCGTTTGTAAAAGATAAAAGAACTACAAAAAGGCCTTCCGGAACCGGAAGGCCTTTTTTAATACCAAAAACAGGCATACAGCCAGCTGATGCCAACAACAGATAAACATATGTTACAGCCAGTTTCAGGCAATTACTTTTTTTATTACTTCTCTTACTTCTTTTATGCGAAGAAGCAGGGGACTCGTTTGCAATAACATACTTACATATAAAAGTACAGCGCAAAGGGTCCCGGATCGGGACCCTTTCTGTTTTTAATAGCTAGTTGCTGTAGCAACTATAACTGAATAAAATCAATCACATACACATGAAAATTGCCATACAGGGGTTTGAAGGATGTTTTCACCAGGTTGCTGCCCAGGGGTATTTCGGTAAACAAACCGAAATAGAATGCTGTGCCTCCTTTGCAGAGCTGGTTAAAAAAGCAAAACAGCAAACCGATGTGGATGCAGGTATAATGGCCATCGAAAACTCAATTGCCGGTAGCATCTTACCAAACTACAGTCTTATTAAAAACTCCGGTCTGCACATCACCGGTGAAATTTATCTTCAGATCAACCAGCACCTCATGGTACTGCCCGGGCAAACAATGGAAGATATCAGGGAAGTACATTCCCATCCGATGGCCCTTTTGCAGTGTATGGATTTCCTGGAAAAATACCCGCATATCAAACTGGTAGAAACAGAAGATACCGCCCTCAGTGCCAAGCATGTAAGACAGAAGAAACTGAAAAGTACAGCGGCTATTGCAGGTAAACTGGCTGCGGAAATCTTTGAACTGGATATCATAGCGCCTAATATCCACACCAATAAAAATAACTATACCCGCTTCCTGGCCGTGTCCCGCACGCCGATGGCTACGCCGGAAGATGCCAATAAAGCATCCGTATACTTTCAAACGAGCCACGACAGGGGCAGCCTGGCTAAAGTGCTTACCCAGATCGCAGTGGCCGGCATCAACCTGTCGAAGCTGCAATCCTTTCCTATCCCGGCGAAAGAGTGGAATTATTACTTCCACGCCGATATGGAATTTGATAACGCCGCTCACTTTGAAAAAGCATTATCGAAAATAGAACCACTCACAGAACACCTGAAAGTGCTGGGTATTTATAAAAAAGGAAAAACACATTAATCAGTTTTATGCAGATACAGGTCGCTAAAAGATTACAAGGCACAGAAGAATATTACTTCTCCAAAAAGCTCAGGGAAATTGAGGAAATGAACCAAACCGGTACAAAGGTGATCAACCTCGGTATCGGAAGCCCGGATCTGCCTCCTCATCCTTCAGTGGTGGCTGCATTGAACGAGAACGCCGCTTTGCCGAATACGCACAACTACCAGGGCTATAAAGGTATTCCCGCCCTGCGTAAAGCAATGGCAGACTGGTATCAACGCTATTACAACGTAACCCTGAACCCGGATACGGAAGTATTGCCGCTGATTGGTTCCAAAGAAGGGATTATGCATATCTGCATGACTTACCTGCAGGAAGGTGATGAAGCCCTGATCCCTAACCCGGGTTACCCTACCTACCGCTCTGCAGTGAACCTGAGTGGCGCTACTGTTGTTGATTATGACCTGACGGAAGAGAACAGCTGGCTGCCGGACCTGGATGCACTGGCACAAAAAGACCTGAGCCGCGTGAAACTGATGTGGGTAAACTACCCGCATATGCCTACCGGCGCAAAAGTAAACAGGGAGTTTGCCGCAAAGCTCATCGCTTTCGCCAAACAACATAATATCCTTATCTGCCACGATAATCCGTACAGCTTCATCCTGAATGAGCAACCCGAAAGTTTGCTGCAGTTTGAAGGTGCAAAGGATGTGGTGCTGGAACTGAACTCCCTCAGCAAATCGTCCAATATGGCCGGATGGCGCATTGGTATGCTGGTGGGCAAGGCAGAGTGGATTGCACAGGTACTGCGCTTCAAAAGCAATATGGATTCCGGTATGTTCCAGCCTATGCAGATGGCCGCTGTAAAAGCACTGCAGCTGGGTAAAGACTGGTACGACGACTTAAATAAAATTTACCGTGCACGCAGGGAGAAAGTATTTCAGTTGCTGGATCTGCTGCATTGCACCTATGATAAAAACCAGGTAGGTATGTTCGTTTGGGCGAAAATACCTGCTACTAACGAAAACGGCTATACGCTCACTGATGAAATACTGCAAAAGGCACGTGTATTCATTACTCCGGGAGGAATATTCGGAAGTAACGGTAACGGCTATATCAGGGTGAGTTTGTGCCAGGATGAAAAAGTTTTCCAGGAAGCGATAGAACGTATCAAAACCAACGTAAAATGATTGCAACAATAATAGGAACGGGTTTAATCGGCGGCTCGCTCGCCATCACGCTGAAGGAAAAAGGCGTGGCGGAGCGGATCATCGGGGTGGATCAGAACCAGGAGCACCTGCAACGGGCGCTGGAGCTGAACATCATCGATGAAGGCGCCAGCCTGGAAGATGCCATGAAGCGCTCGAGCCTGGTGATACTGGCGATCCCGGTGGATGCAGTGCTGCAGGCCCTGCCTGCCATCATGGATAAAGCGCGCCCCGGCCAGGTGATTATGGATGTAGGTTCTACCAAAGAAAAAATACTGCAACTCGTTGCCGGTCATCCCAACAGAGGACGCTTTGTGGCGGCCCATCCGATGGCCGGCACCGAGTACTCCGGCCCCGATGCAGCTGTACGCAACCTCTTCGTAAATAAAACGATGGTGCTCTGCGATGTGAAAAACAGTGATGAAGACGCCCTGGAAGTAGTGGAAAATATGGTAGACCAGCTGCAGATGCGCACTGTGTATATGAATGCAGAAGAGCACGACCTGCACACTGCCTATGTATCTCACATTTCTCACATCACTTCTTTCGCACTGGCATTAACCGTGTTGAAAAAAGAGAAAGAGTCAGGACGCATCTTTGAACTGGCAAGCGGTGGTTTTGAATCCACTGTACGGTTGGCGAAAAGCTCTCCTGATATGTGGGTACCTATCTTCAAACACAACCGGAACAATGTACTCGATGTACTGGACGAACATATCAGCCAGTTACAGCAGATGAAATCATTGCTGGAAAATGAAGACTACGACACCTTTTACAAATTGATTCAAAAATCCAATAAAATCAGGAAGATCCTGAAATAACTAAATTCTGATAATCTACTTAACTTCAATACTATGGTACAGACAATGGAACAGATATTATCTAAAACAAAATTCTCCGATCCGTCTTCCGATAAAAAGCCGTTGATCATTTCCGGACCCTGCAGTGCAGAAACCGAAGAGCAGGTATTAGCCACCGCACTGGCCCTGCAAAAAACAGGTAAAGTGGACGTTTTACGCGCCGGTATCTGGAAACCCCGTACCCGCCCCGGTTCTTTCGAAGGCATCGGTACAAAGGGTCTTGCATGGTTGCAGAAAGCCCGTGAAATCACTGGTCTGCCGCTGGCGGTGGAAGTAGCTACTGCGAAGCAGGTGGAAGACGCGCTGCATTTCGGTGTGGATATTCTGTGGGTAGGCGCACGTACTACCGTAAACCCTTTCTCTGTACAGGAAGTAGCCGACGCACTGAGAGGCGTGGACACTACCGTTTTAATTAAGAATCCTATCAATCCTGACCTGGAACTGTGGATTGGCGCCGTGGAAAGAATCCAGAAAGCAGGTATCAATAAAGTAGGTTTAATTCACCGTGGCTTCTCCAGCTATGGCAACACCCAATACCGTAATGCACCGATGTGGCACCTGGCTATTGAGCTGAAACGCCGTATGCCTGAACTGCCTATGATCTGCGATCCTTCACATATCTCCGGTCGCCGCGATATTCTGCAGGAAGTTTCCCAGGAAGCCATTGACCTCGATTACGATGGACTGATGCTGGAAACACACGTAGATCCGGACAATGCCTGGAGCGATGCCAAACAACAGATCACGCCTGAAAAATTAGCAGACCTGCTGGATGGTATCACCTGGAGAAGAGAACATTCCGATAAGAAAGATTTCAACTCTGCACTGGAAAAACTGCGTGCGCAGATTAACCAGGTAGATGATGAAATTATGCTGTTGCTCGGCAACCGTATGAAAATTGCAGAAAAGATTGGTGTGTACAAGAAAGAAAATAACATCACCATCCTGCAAACAAACCGCTGGAATGAAATCCTGGACCGCGCGGTGTCTAAAGGTGAGAAACTGGGCCTGACGAAAGATTTCATCGTGAAATATTTTGATGCAGTTCACCTGGAATCCATCAACCGCCAGAACAAAGTAATGAACGAAGATAAGTAGATCCATCAGCCGCCGGCTGTTGACACTAACAACAGCCGGCAGTAGTTTTTCTGACAGCTAAAGCTAATCGCTCCATGCTCATACAAACCCACCAGTTTCAACAACAGGAAACCACCTATTTTTTAGGGGAAAGCCTGATGGAGTTGGGCAATCATGTAAACCGTCACAGGGCCGTACTGGTAATAGATGAAAATGTAGAATACTATCACGGTCATCATCTGCACAACTGGAACAAAATTGTGGTGCCCTCAGGGGAAGAATTAAAGAACATGGCTACGGTGGATAAGATCATCGATGGTCTTATTTCTTACGAAGCCGACCGCAAAACCACGCTGGTTGGTATTGGTGGCGGAATGCTCACTGATGTGGCAGGATTTGCTGCCAGCATATACATGCGTGGAATTCCTTTTGGCTTTGTACCTACTACATTATTGGCGCAGGTAGATGCTTCCATTGGCGGAAAGAACGGGGTGAGTCATGGTAAACAGAAAAACCTGCTGGGCATTATCCGCCAGCCGGAGTTTATCCTCTTCGATTATACCCTGCCGCTCACTATGCCGGCAGAAGAATGGCATAACGGCTTTGCTGAAATCATCAAATACGCGTGTATCATGGATGCAACGTTGTTTGATTATCTCGAAAATAACAAAGAAAAAGCACTGGCCCGCGATGTGGAAGTACTGCAATACCTGGTGGAAAAATCGGTAGCAGCAAAAACAAAAGTAGTACTGGAAGATGAGCTGGAAAACGGTCCGCGCAGATGGCTCAACTTTGGTCATACCCTCGGTCATGCTGTGGAAAAGCTTGAACATATAGCGCATGGAAAAGCAGTGGCCATAGGGATGGTAGCAGCTACCCGTTTTTCGGAAAAGCTGATGAACCTGCCGGCAGATCAAACGATCCGCCTGATAAAACTGATCAGCGATTACCAGCTGCCCGTAGCTTTTAACTCTGATAAAGACGCGGTGTTCGACATCTTTAAACTGGATAAAAAACGGGAGAAAGATGTAATACATTTTGTATTGCTGGAGGAGATCGGGAAAGCAACCACCATGCCCATTCCCATTGCAGAACTGAAGTTGTTACTGCAGGAATTGTAAATTTTTTTCTAATTAATTAAAGGCAGACGAAATATACATATGCAAGTTACTGTATCACCAGCCATCATTAAAGGCACGGTTACGGCCAATCCTTCCAAAAGCGCTATGCAACGCGCTGTGGCAGCGGCTTTGCTGGCAAAAGGAAAGAGCATTATCCGTAATCCCGGCCTGAGCAATGATTGCCTGGCAGCACTGGAAGTAGCCGAAAACCTGGGTGCTAAAATCAAACGGGAATACGACTATTTCGAAATCACCAGCAACGGTGTAGCACCGTTTTATGATGAAATCAACTGCGGCGAATCCGGTTTGGGGATCCGTATGTTTACGCCCATCGCAGCGTTGTCGTCCCTGCCCATTACCATTGAAGGCCACGGTAGCTTAACTACCCGCCCGATGGATTTCTTCGAAGCCGTATTACCACAGCTCGATGTAAAATGCTCCACACAGGGCGGTAAATTGCCCCTGCATATCCAGGGACCGTTACATCCGAAAGATATTACGATCGATGGTTCCCTCAGCTCACAGTTCCTCACCGGCCTGCTCATGGCCTATGGTGCTGCAGCAGAAAACGTGACCATCACAGTAACAGATCTGAAAAGCAAACCATACATTGCGTTAACCCTTCAACTGATGGCGCACTTTGGCGTTCAGGTGGAAGAAAAGAATTTTGAAACCTTCCATTTCGGAAAGAAACAGGCGTATAACCCCTGCGACTATACGGTGGAAGGCGACTGGAGCGGCGCCGCATTCCTGCTGGTAGCTGCGGCAGTAGCCGGTAAAGCAGAAGTACAGCATCTCAACACGTCCTCTGCCCAGTCAGATAAAGCTATCCTGGAAGCATTGGAAAAAGCCGGCGCACATTTAATGTCCGGCGTGTTTACGGTAAATATAGAAAAAGGCGGGTTGAACGCATTTGAAATAGATGCCACCGACTGTCCCGATCTGTTCCCTCCGCTGGTAGCGCTGGCTGCTAACTGTAACGGCACTACGAAAATAAAAGGCGTGAGCCGTTTGGCTCATAAAGAAAGCGATCGTGGTTTAACACTGCAGGAGGAATTTGGCAAGATGGGTATTAAGATTGACCTTGAAGGCGACATCATGCTGGTACACGGCGGCACCGGTATTAAAGGCGCCCAGGTACATTCACATAACGACCACCGTATTGCGATGGCATGCGCTGTAGCTGCTTTAACAGCAGACGGTCCGGTGATCATCGACAATGCAGAAGCAATCAACAAATCCTACCCGGAATTTTATGATCACCTGGAATTGTTGGGTGGTAAGGTGGCAGTAACCGTATAATTTCACTTTAAATCATCAGCGTGTGAACAGTTTTGGCAGATTATTCAGGGTAAATGTTTTTGGAGAATCACATGGCGCCAGCGTTGGCGTAAATATAGATGGTATACCGGCAGGTATCCCGTTAAAGCAGGAAGATTTCCTGGCAGACCTGGAACGTCGTAAAGGCGGTTCCAGGGGCACTACGCCCCGCAAGGAGGAAGACCTGCCCTTTATCAAATCAGGCGTTTTTAACGATTTCACTACCGGTGCACCTGTTACTATTCTTTTTGAAAATAACAATACCCGCAGCACTGATTACGAAAAGTTGCGGGAGTTTCCGCGTCCGGGACATGCCGATTTTGTAGCGACCGAAAAGTTTGGCGGCTTTGAAGACTATCGCGGCGGCGGACATTTCAGCGGCAGGCTCACCCTCAACCTGGTGGCAGCCGGTGTAATTGCCAAAAAGATCCTGGGCGAAGAGATCCAGGTGAATGCCACCATCACGGAAGTAGGAGGCAACCCTGATCCGGAAGCCGGACTGGAAGCCGCGATTGCAGCAAAAGATTCAGTAGGTGGTATCGTGGAGTGCGTGGTAAATGGCTTGCCCATTGGCCTGGGCGAACCTTTCTTTGATTCGCTGGAATCCGCGCTGGCGCACGCCGTTTTTGCAATTCCTGCTATCAAAGGTATTGAGTTTGGCGCCGGCTTTGCTGCTGCTAAAATGAAAGGACTCGAACATAATGATCCCATCATCGATAAAACCGGTAAAACAGCCTCCAATCATGCGGGTGGCGTAGTAGGCGGTATCACCAATGGCAATCCGCTGGTTTTCCGCATCGCGGTGAAACCTACCTCCAGTACACCTAAAGAACAACAAACCCTCAATATTAAAAGCGGGGAAGTAGAAACTTTCAGCGTGAAAGGCCGTCACGACCTTTGCATCGCCCTGCGCGTACCGGTGGTACTGGAAGCAGTTACCGCTATGGTGCTGGCTGATTTTCTGTTGCTGGAACAACGCCGGCCGCGGGTGTTTGCTGCGAAGTAGACCGATTTTACTTTTTTGGATATAAAAAATTTTAGGGAAGATAGAAGCGAATCCGCTTTTATCTTCCCTAATCTTTTAAAATTAAAACATAATCAAATCAGCGTTATCAGCTTAATCCTGAAAAAGACAATCGCCGAAGGCGATCCTTTTACTGCTCAATCGCCAGCAGCTCCACATCAAATATCAGCGCTGCACCCGGACCGATTTTCGGACCTGCACCACGATCGCCGTATGCCAGCTCAGAAGGGATGAAAAGACGCCATTTAGAGCCTACAGGCATTAACTGAAGGGCTTCTGTCCAGCCTTTGATCACGCCGCCTACCGGGAAGGAGATGGGCTGACCTCTGTCTACAGAGCTATCGAACACCGTACCATCGATTAATGTACCATGATAATGTGTTTTTACTTTATCGGCGGCGGTAGGTTTAGGACCATCGCCTTCTTTCAGGATCTGGTACTGTAAACCATCAGGCAGCGTTACAACTCCTGGTTTTGATTTATTCTCCGCCAGGAATTTAAGTCCTGCTTCGCGGTTTTTGGCAGCTTTGTCTGCTTTCAGCTGCTGCAGATAATTACTTATGCTCATATCACATTGTTCTTTTGACAGTGTTAACGGTTTGTTCTTCAACGCATCCTGTACTGCTTTGGCCAGAAGGGCAGGATTCACATTTTCCAGTCCCTGGGCCTTCAGGTTCTCCGCAATACTAACTCCTATTCCGTAGCTCACGGAGTCCAGTTTGTTTTTCAATACCGGTGACTTAACGGCTGTTTTGGCCACGGGCTTCTTAGGTGCAGGTTTAGCCTGACTGAAACCTTGTACGGATAAGCATCCCAGGGCTCCTATGAACAGGTATTTTTTGTACTTCATAAATAATAGACAGAAATGTTAGTTAAAATAAGGCTTTTTAAAGATGATGCAAGTTAATCAATATAATATTTCGCCCGCAAGCCTTTTACCGGGATGATGCCAACGGTGTCATCCCGGTAAATCATTATTTCACTACCGGCAACACCACGTTGGAAGGATGCTGTGCATCGTGGTAAATGCGGATAGTGGCCTTTTTAAAATCTTTGTCTGTAGCCTTGTAAATATCCATGAACTGCTGCGGGTTCCGGTCTGACAGCGGGAACCAGCTGCTTTGTACCTGGATCATGATGCGGTGTCCTTTCTGGAAGGTATGCGCTACATCCGGCATGGTGAATTTCACTTCAGCAGGTTGATCAGGCACAAATGCTTCCGGCTTTTCAAAGCTGTTGCGGAATTTGCCGCGCATGATCTCTCCACGTACCAGCATCTGGTAGCCGCCCATCGGGTAGGTAGCGGAAGGCACCCGGCGATGTTCGGCAGGCGCGTCTTCTTCATATTTGAAATCGTCAGGGAATACGTCAATCACTTTCACGATGAAATCGGCATCTGTAGTGTTGGTGCTGGCAATCAGGTCTGCTACTACGGGGCCGGCCAGGGTAATGTCTTTGTCCAGTACTTCACTTTCAAATACGGCTACGTCAGGTCTGCGGGCGGCAAAGCGCTGATCATCGGTCATATAGTTGATGGTACGGCCAAAATGTACGTCTTCTGTATATGGAACAGGTTTGGCCGGGTCGCTTACGTATTCGCTGAAGCTATTGGCAGCAGCGGGTTTGGTAAAGGAAAGCTTACCATCTTCCTGCAAATAAACAGGAGCGTCTTCCATGTTAGCCGGAGGCCATTTAGGGAGTTGTTTCCATTTGTTTTCGCCGGTGAAGAAAATAGTGGCTTCTGCGATATCAGGTGCAGCGCCTTTGCCTTTAAGGTAATAGTTGAAGAAAGGAATTTCAACGTTTTGTGCGTAGTATTCGGCGGTGTTGCTGCCAAAGCGCACATTACCCAGGTGGGTACCATCGTTGGATGCCCATTGACCGTGGTACCACGGTCCCATTACAATACGGTTATTGGTAGCCGGACTTTTGGTTTCAATGGCCTGATAGGTATTCCACGCGCCGAAGCAATCTTCCGCATCAAACACGCCTCCTACAATCAACATAGCGGGTTTTACATTCTGCAGGAAGTTGCGCACGTTGCGGGCTTTCCACCAGCTGTCGTAAGTAGGATGTGCGTACATTTCATGC
Source organism: Chitinophaga sp. CCNWYY40 (assembly GCF_037483205.1). NCBI lineage: Bacteria > Pseudomonadati > Bacteroidota > Chitinophagia > Chitinophagales > Chitinophagaceae > Chitinophaga > Chitinophaga sp. CCNWYY40. The sequence continues at coordinate 850,058 of NZ_JBBHLF010000003.1, read as the reverse complement.
CAGAAGGTTACGCTGTCGCCGATGATCTTAGCGAAGTTAGGCAATGCGCCGGTTTCCAGGTAGTATTTGTAGTTGTCGTGCGTGTAGTAATCAATGCCCTTTGGCCCTTCCGTAGTGGGTTTGGGATGCGGCTGGTCAAATACCGTATAAAAAGAGAAAGCGTCTGCGATAAAGAAAGCACCGTTGTGATGAAAATCATCTCCCAAAAACCAATCCGTAACAGGCGCCTGCGGACTCACCGCCTTCAGGGCCGGGTGGCCGCTCAGCGCAGCCATAGTAGAGTAAAAGCCGGGATAGGAAATACCAAATATTCCTACGTTACCGTTGTTGCCGCTGAGGTTTTTCACGAGCCAGTCGATGGTATCATAGGTATCACTGGCTTCATCAATATCTTTCTTTCCTTTTTTAGCAGGATTGAAAGGTCTTACATTCACAAATTTACCTTCACTCATCCAGGTGCCTCTTACATCCTGTATGACCATGATGTAGCCTTCTTTCAGGTATTCTTTATAATGATTTTTATACAACGGACGGAAGGCATTTTCTCCATAAGGAGCGCAGGAATAAGGCGTGCGCGTCATCAGGATAGGATGTTTTTCCGATTGATCTTTCGGCAGGTAAATGGAAGTAAATAACTTAATGCCATCGCGCATGGTGATGTACACTTCCTTTTTAGTGTAGTGTTCATGCATCCAGAGTGAATCCTGGTTAACGGCCTTACACGCCGCAGGAATTACAAACAGCGCGGCACAGGCCAGCAGCAGCCATTTTCTCATAAACAGTTTATTTTAGATTTCGGGCTAATGTAATAAAAAAACGGGGGATGGCTGGCAGCTATGTGGGGAACGGTTACCGGCCCAGTTTCTCTTTTTCTTTCTTTGGTAAACTCGCCACTACCAACTCGTACGAATTTCTGATCCATTCCAGCAGCAGCTTATTGGGAATACCGGAGTGTACATCAACAGTATTCCAGTGTTTTTTATTCATGTGATAGCCGGGGATCACGCCTTCATAACGCTCCCGCAGTTCAACGGCTTCTTCCGGATCGCATTTGAGGTTAATAGATTCAAAATTTGAAAGGCCGCTGAGGGCAAATACTTTTCCGCAAACTTTATATACCAGGGTTTCATCTCCAAAAGGAAACTCTTCTGTAACGCCGGGTAGTGAAAGACAATATTCCTGAAATTGTGCAAGGTTCATGAGTAACAATTATATCTTGTTACAAAAGTCTGTAAAATTTCCGGGAATTATGGAAGAGGTCTGTAATGATACCGCCATTGGGTAGTACTGGTAACACCGTTTTGTATGGACAACTCTGTAGTGTAAACGACCTGGCTATCGTGATCATCGCGGATATCCCGGAAGATATGGGTGATCTCAGTCTGACTGCCGCCAGGAGGGAGATGCTTTTCAGTGATCTTTTTTACATTGGTGCGACCGGCAAATAAGCGATGGTCCGGCCTCATTATAAATCGCAGATAAGGATATTGTTTGCCGAGTGCATAGAAAAAGTTAGGCGTGTCGTCATATTCAAACTGGGATATGCTGCTGGTATGCAGTGTGGTTTCTTCTCCGCCTGGCAGGGTGGGGGAGGCATAATAGCCATAACCATTGCGTGTTAAGTTATTGAGCTGATCGCCGGAATAATTACAGGTGGTGATGGCTATCAATTGGCGCATATAATCGGCGCCCTTCTCTGTTATCAATGTATCTGTGAGTTCAATCAATTTACCGCTGTCATCAAATGTAAATCGCATTGCGTCCGGTACCGTATCATTTCTCCCTCCAGAGTATGGTGGGTACAGGAATCCTGTTATCTTAAATTCTCTTTCAGATGATTGTACCACATTTTTTTCCGACAATTTGAAATTGGCTCCGTCCTTTCGATAGAGAACTGTTCCTGTCAGCTTTCCATTGGCATCGGTTTTAAATTCCATATGCATAGTAGCCTGATCACTGCCGGGTTCATAATGGTCGAAGGTGGTTAGTTGCTGGTTATTGTTATAACCCAGTTGCTCATAGAGAATATTATCTCTATAAATCTGTGTTATCAGGCGAGTAACCTGTATGGGCGCTGGTCCCGTTGGTTCTTTAGGCTGATCTTTTTTCCGGCATCCGGTATTAGTCAATATTACAAGCGCAATGACGGGTAGCGTAATATATTTCATGGTATGATTTCGTTCTTAATCTGCTTTGATCACTTTATAGGTATAAGCAATTGTTTTATTGATGCCTGGAATACTTTGTGTTTGTGGATACTGTGTGGTATCAAACATTTTATAGGCGATGGGGCAGATCTTCGGTGGTACCTTATCTGTTTTATACGTAAACGCTGCTGTCAGGTGTTCACTCAAAAGGTAAGGGTAATATTCATCGGAGGGATAAGGAAATTTATCACCGCCAATGGTGCGGAACAGCAGTGGATTTTTTGATACCTGTGGAAACAACGGGTTCTCCAGCGGAAGGTATGCAAGGTCAAATGTGTTCGAGAGTAATTCGGGTTCCCCGTTATATACATGATACCAGTTTATATCCTGAAACTGCGTGATATCTTTCCCGTTATACTGGTATTGTTTGTACAACACTGCCACTCCAACAACAATAGAAATGGTGTCTTTAGTGCCTACGAGGGTGAGCATTCTTTGATTGTTAGTCTGTAAATAATTAAGCGTATCGTACCCGGAAATTTCATTACCCAGTTCCCTGTAAAAGGTGGTGTAAATGATAAACCTGTCTGCATTCCACGCCACTGAATCCTTTTGGCTAAGACTTTTTATAGTATTATCATTTTCGTTATAATACCTGGCCATTGATACATAACCTTCCTGGTTATAGGTGTAGGCTATATAATTTTGCCAGATACGGTAAGTAGGGTTGTAGTCCCATCTCTCCGTAACCTGGTGTTTGTCATTATAAACAAGACTGTCTTTGGGTATGTTATTCACGCGGATCGCGGTAACGAGGTAAATATCTTTTGGTGGCTCCGGGCGGGGTGGGGGAGTAACGCTGTTGTCTTTTTTACACTGACAGGCTGGAGCTATTATGAGTAGCAAAAGCGCAGTATAGTACAGCAGGATTTTTACCGGATATAGTAAGGATAAACGCATAAATTGGATAACAACCTGTTAAAAATACCGATTTATTGATGGCTTCTGCGGGAAAAGTAAGGTCAAACTATCAAGCAGACGCTCCCGGAATGCAGATTTAGGATAAAACGCTGATATGGGGTAAATGTTACAAGCCGGCCCTGCAATAATATAGCCCTGTGTGTTAGCAGGTAAGCTACACGCACAGGGCCGGCACTTAAAAACTTTGGCGGATTATTTCTTGTTGATACTGATGATCACACGGGAATAACGGGCATAGGTGATCTCCACTTGCTGCCCTGCCCTGTATCCTTCCAACGCACCACGCATCCAGTAAAACAGGCGTTTTTTCTTATTCTCCAGCAGGATCATAATATTGGTTTGTGTATCATTGTTTTCCAGGTATACCGCTTCCATCGGCGCCTCCAGGGTGGCTTTCTGTAGGGCAGTCAGATCTTTTTTAATAGCCCAGTAGCGTATATCTGTTACTTTTATCAACGCAAATATCAACGCTATCACAAAGCATAACAGCCATACCCAGAACCAAAGGTTTTTGAAAGACAGGAGCGAATCATCCGCATCACCCAGGTTGTTGTGAGTGTATAAATAAATTTGCGGTATCACAGCAGCAATCAATAATAGCCCAAAACCGATAAGGGTGAATTTTGTTAACTGTTGCTTGTTTCTCTTCAGCGCGTCCTGTAATAAAAAATGTTCCTCAGTCGTAATAAAGGTGTAATCAGACATAGTTGTTAGATGGTTTTTCAGTAGGCTAATATATAGATAAACAATTAATTAATTAAAATTATATATATAATTTTTTATTTAGTGATTATCATTTTGCTTGTTTGTAGCCATTTTGTAATAATATGTGGTAAAATATTATTACATGTTTAAGAGAGATTTAATAGCTGTGGTAACTCATATCTGCATTTTTATTAACGGATATATAACTACTTTATGTCGTTTTGAATGGAAATAGTTTTCTAATTTGCCCCGCATTATAACCCATCATCTGTTATTCTTCCCCAATTGTTACCATGCAATCATAAATACTATAATATTGAAAAGGATTTTTTTATTAGCCGCTGTCCTGCTATCGATCAGCTTTGCCGGCTACGCCCAGGATACTGCCCAGCTGGTAGTGGAAGGAAGAAAGAACAGCGCCACGCAGCAGTCGAGGCCCTATGTGATCATGATCTCCATTGATGGTTTCCGGTACGACTACGCCGAAAAATACAATGCACAAAACCTGCTGCGCCTGTCGGGAGCAGGCGTTCGCGCTACTGCTATGCAGCCGGCATTTCCATCCCTTACTTTTCCCAATCACTATTCCCTGGCTACTGGTCTTTACCCCGCCCATCACGGCCTGGTGGATAATTTTTTTTACGACCGTAAAAGAGATGCTGTTTACAAAGTGGGCAACCGCGATGCCGTGGAAGACGGCACCTGGTACAATGGCGTGCCATTATGGGTATTGGCGGAGAAACAGGAAATGATCAGCGCCAGCTATTTCTGGGTAGGATCAGAAAGCGCTATACAAAACGTACGTCCTACCTACTATTTTAAGTACCAGGAAAAAACAAGGATCGATCAACGCATCCAAACAGTCATAAACTGGCTCCGCCTGCCGGAAGAACAACGCCCGCACCTCATTACCTTCTACTTCCCTGAAGTGGATCACATGGGACATTCCTGGGGACCGGACGCCGACAGTGTACGCAGCGCCGTACAATTTGTGGATGCCGCCATCGGCAAAATGGTGGCCGAAGCAGAGCAGCTGCATCTCCCGGTAAATTTTATCGTGGTATCCGATCACGGTATGATGCTGGCAGATACCACTCATACCATCACCCTGCCGGATGCACCCGTGCTGCAACCCCTGAAAAGTATACCTGGAAACGAAAAGGTAATGCTATACGGTAAAACCGATGAGGAAATCAAAGCCGCATATGATTATCTTAAACAACACGAAAATCATTATACGGCTTACCTGAAAAAGGAAACACCTGAAAGATGGCACTATGGTCAGGAAGATGTTTATAACCGTATCGGTGATATTATCCTGCTGGCAGAAGCCAACTATATATTTACACCGTCAAAAAAAGCAAGTCCGGGTCATCATGGGTATGACAATAACCTCACCAACATGAACGCCATCTTCATGGCCTGGGGGCCGGCTTTTAAACCACATACCCGCATCGCCACTTTCGAAAACGTACATGTGTACCCGTTAGTAGCAAGAATACTCGGCCTGGATATCACACAGCCTATCGATGGGCGCCTGGAAGTACTGGAGCCTGTCTTACAATAACCGTTATTTATCTTTAAAAAAAAGAGAAGGGGATAGACGTAACATCTATCCCCTTCTCTTTTAATATTTAAACCAACAGCTTATACCGCTGCTTCCTCATATGCACTTGCAGGTTCGCAGGTACAGATCAGGTTCCTGTCGCCGAATGTATTGTTGATACGGCTTACAGAAGGCCAGAATTTATTTGCCTTCACATATTCCAGCGGGAATGCTGCCTGCTGACGGCTGTATGGACGGGTCCATTCATCGGCAGTGATCACCTGTTGGGTATGCGGTGCATTTTTCAGTACGTTGTTTTGTTTATCGCTTTGACCCAGTTCTACCGCACGGATCTCTTCACGGATAGCCAGCAGCGCATCGCAGAAGCGATCCAGCTCACCTTTATCCTCACTTTCAGTAGGCTCAATCATGATAGTGCCCGGAACCGGGAAGCTCATGGTAGGAGCGTGGAAGCCATAATCCATCAGGCGTTTGGCCACATCTTCCGCTTCAATACCGGCAGCTGCTTTAAACGGACGGAGGTCCACAATGAATTCATGCGCACAGGTACCGTTAACACCGGTATACAGGATGTCATATGCTTTTTCCAGTCTTGCCTTCATATAGTTGGCATTCAGGATAGCAAATTCAGACGCCTGTTTAACGCCGTTGAATCCAAGCATGCGGATGTAAGCGTAAGAGATCAGCAGGATGCTGGCAGAACCAAATGGCGCTGCAGATACGGCGTTGGATGGCTTGCCATCATTCAGTGTAACGTGTCCTGGCAGGAATGGCGCCAGGTGTTTTGCTACGCAGATAGGGCCCATGCCGGGACCGCCGCCACCGTGAGGAATAGCGAAAGTTTTGTGCAGGTTCAGGTGACAAACGTCTGCGCCAATCAGTCCGGGTGCGGTTAAACCTACCTGGGCGTTCATGTTGGCGCCGTCCATATATACCTGTCCGCCGTGTTCGTGTATTGTAGCGCAGATATCTTTTACACTTTCTTCATATACACCGTAGGTAGATGGATAAGTGATCATGATACCGGCGAGGTCTTTACTGTAGGTGGCTGCTTTTGCTTTCAGATCGTCTACATCGATGTAGCCGTTTTCCAGCGCTTTTACAATCACTACCTTGAAGCCCGCCATTACTGCAGATGCGGGGTTGGTACCGTGGGCGCTGATCGGGATCAGCATTACATTACGGTGGCCTTCACCTCTGCTCTTCTGGTATTCGCGGATCACCAGCAGGCCGGCGTATTCACCCTGTGCACCACTGTTAGGCTGCAGGCTGCATGCGTCGAAGCCGGTAATTTTGCTGAGGTATTCTCCCAGTTCTTCAGCCATCTGTAAATAGCCGCCTACCTGGTTTTTCGGTGCAAATGGATGCATTTTGCTCCAGTGTGCCCAGCTCAAAGGAATCATCTCGGTAGCTGCATTCAGCTTCATGGTGCAGGAACCCAGGGAGATCATGGAAGTATTCAGGGAAAGATCCTTGTTTTCCAGCATCTTCAGGTAACGCATCATCAGCGATTCGCTGTGATAGCTGTTAAATACAGGATATTGCAGGTAAGGAGAAGTACGTTGCAGATCGGCAGGGATACCGGTGGCACCACCGGAAACGGCTGCTGCATCTGTAGTACCTGCGCCAAATACGTGCAGGATGTCGTTTACATCAGCAATGGTAGTGGTTTCATCGAGAGAGATACCCACATTGCCATTGGCGAAGTAACGGAAGTTGATACCCAGTGCTTCTGCAGCATCTTTTACATCAGCGCCTTCAACTACGATAGTATCGAAGAAGCTGTCTGACGCCAGCTTCAGACCTTTAGCCTTCAGCTTACCCGCCAGTGTATTGGTGAGCAGGGAAATACGGGTAGCAATATTTTTCAGCCCTTCCGGACCATGATATACGGCATACATGGCGGCCATATTGGCCAGCAATGCCTGTGCAGTACAGATATTGGAAGTTGCTTTTTCACGTTTGATGTGCTGTTCACGGGTTTGCAGTGCCATACGCAGCGCACGGCCGCCATTGGCATCAATGCTCACACCGATGATACGGCCGGGGATAGAACGTTTAAAATCGTCCTTTACGGCAAAGAAAGCAGCGTGCGGACCACCAAAGCCCAATGGAACACCAAAGCGTTGTGCAGAACCAAAGGCTGCATCAGCGCCCATGTCGCCAGGGGAAGTAAGCAGGGTCAATGCCAGCAGGTCTGTTGCCACACCTACAAATGCGCCCACTGCGTGTACCTGGTCAATGAAAGCACGGTAATCGGCTGCAGCACCCACGTTGTCGGGATACTGGATCAGCGCACCGAAGTATAATTCGTCGAAGGAAGCAGTTTTGTAATCGCCTGTCACTACTTCAATGTGAAGCGGGGTAGCGCGGGTATAAATTACATCCAGCGTTTGCGGATATACGTTGTTATCTACAAAAAATTTAGGTCTGGTTACATGATCATGATCCTTATTCAGCGCATTGAAGAACATGGTCATGGCTTCTGCTGCGGCAGTGGCTTCATCCAGCAGGGAAGCATTGGCAATTGGCAGTCCTGTCAGATCACATACCATTGTCTGGTAGTTCAGCAGGCTTTCCAGGCGGCCCTGGGAAATTTCTGCCTGGTACGGCGTATACTGGGTATACCATCCTGGATTCTCAAATACATTACGCAGAATAACACTTGGTGTAATCGTATCAAAATAACCCTGGCCAATATAGCTGCGGTATACTTTGTTTTTCAGTGATATGTCCTTCAGATGACGGAGATAATCACTTTCACTCATCGCTGCAGGAATAGCCAGTGGCTGTTGCATACGGATGGCGCCCGGAACGGTTTTGCTGATCAGCTGGTCCAGGTTGGAGGCCCCGATGGTTTCCAGCATCTGGTTGGTCTCTCTTTCATTCGGCCCTATGTGACGGTGCACGAATTCATTTTGTTGAATATCAAAAAGATTCATGATGTAAGCAGGTAATTTGAAATAGAATGCGCAAAGCTATGCAGATTTTAAGCAACGGCCAAACAATCAATACTGGCGGGGGAAAACAGTGATAAATGATACTTCAGGGATGGGTGTATATGTCATAATTTTGTCCACAGACTATTTACCTATCTTTGCACCAAATGAGCAAAATATTAGAAGACTGGGAACAGAAGGCCCAGGATAAGCAAAAAGCGAATAAACAGTTCCTCGCAAAACTGCAAACCCGCCGTGGAAAAGGAGTGGAGAAGCTGTTGCCGGATCTGCATGAGGAAGCATTCAGTAAAATCGATTGCCTCCAGTGCGGTAACTGCTGCAAAACCATCAGCCCCCGTTTTAAAGGGCCCGATATAAGGCGCATCTCAAAGCACCTGGGCATGAAGGAAGGTGATTTCATTGAAACCTACCTCCGGCTTGATAAGGATGAAGACTATGTGGTGAAGTTCACGCCGTGCCCCTTCCTGGGCGCCGACAACTACTGCGGCATCTATGATGTACGCCCCGGCGATTGCGCCAACTATCCCTACACAGACAGTTACGACTTTTTTAAACGCCCGAAGATCACCTACGAAAACAGCACCGTTTGCCCGGCTGTTTATTATGTACTGGAAAAGTTAAAGGAAAAGATGGATTTATAGGTAAAGGCGGTTGGCGCTGTTAAAGGCTAACCGCCGCCTGCTAAGGCTTCAGATCCAGTTTGCGCATAGCCGGTGAGATAATATAAGTGGTGATCACCACGCCCAGCGTAACACATCCTCCAAATACTACCGATGGCACCAAACCCATTGCCCTGGCCATAAAACCGCTTTCAAAGGCCCCCAGTTCATTGGAAGAACCCACAAACATGGAACTTACCGATGCTACCCGCCCGCGCATATCGTCCGGCGTTTTTAACTGCAGGATCGTTTGCCGTATGATTACACTGATACCATCCAGCGCGCCACTGATCAGCAGCGCAAACATCGACAGGTAAAAGCTAGTGGAAAGACCAAACAATATAATGGTTAAACCAAAGCCGAATACCGCCGCCAGCAGCTTGATACCCGGTTTGTTCACCAATGGCTTATGGGCCAGTATAAACATGGTGACCAGCGCACCCACCGCTGGGGCGGAACGCAGCAAGCCATAACCCAGGGAACCCACATGCAGCACATCTGTGGCAAATGCCGGTAACATCGCTACCGCACCGCCAAACAACACTGCAAACATATCAAGCGCCATCGCATTCAATACCACTTTGGTTTTCCATACAAACCGCATTCCTTCAGTAAGACCCGTCACAAAACTCTCGCCCTTCGGTTTATAATAAACCGGCTTGGGCTTTATCTTCAGCAAACTGTATAAGGGCGCCAGGAAAATAAATACTACCATCAACATCGACCAGTGTACCCCGAACCAGTGAATGAAAAGACCGCCCAGCGCAGGTCCCAGCACACCGCCTATCTGCCACGCAGAACTGCTCCACGTAGAGGCGTTGGCGTATAATTCGCGCGGCACCAGCAGCGACATCAGGGTAAAGTTAGAAGGACTTGTATAGGCCCGCACAATGCCGCCCAGGAAAACCAGCAGGTAAATGAGGTTAAGCACCCAGTGCTTTGAAACGCCCGCCACTGCACGGTCCCAGGTTAACAGGAATAACCCCGAGCTGATAAAAAGATAAGCAATCACACAATAGAGGAGCATGCCCCGCTTCTCACGTTTGTCTACCATATGCCCGGCAAACGGCGCCAGCAACACGGCAGGAATTACTTCTGCCAAACCTATCAATCCCAGTGAGAAGGGATCTTTTGAAATTTCATATACTTTCCATTCTATAATGGCAAATTGCATGGCCAGCGCAAATACAAGCGCAAAGCGGATTACCAGGTAATAATTGAATTCCGGAAAGCGTAGCGAAGCGTATGGGTCGTTCTTTTTCGGTGCCGTAGTGTCCAACCTGATGAGTTTTTTGCGAAGGTACAAAAATCAGAAACGGCGGCTGCAGAATATCGGACAATCCGCTTCACCGCTCACCACAATCACTTCTTCCTTTCGGCTTTCTGGGTTATATTTATTCTGCATTAATATCGCAGTTCTATGGAAATACATACCCTTATTTTCCGGGCTTTATTACCGGCCATATTCATACAGTTTGCCTGCGCGGGCAATAATTCCAATGACGATGGTCCTGAGCCTCCGGCTAATGCGCCCCGGAAAGCGAAGCTGCAGCTGGTAACAGACCAGTTCATATCTCCGGTAAATATGGCCGTGCCCGGGGATGGTACCGGCAGGTTATTTTTCTGTCAGAAAGAAGGGAAAGTATGGATCGTGCAGCAAAACAAGCTGCTTCCCACCCCTTTCCTGGATGTAAGCAGCGATATGATTACCGTAAATCCGGGATATGATGAACGCGGGCTGCTGGGGATGGCTTTTCACCCCGATTTTAAATCGAATCACAAGTTTTATGTGTACTATAGCTCGCCTGCTAAAAGATCCGGCTTCGATCACACCAGCCGCCTGGTAGAGTTTACCACCACAGCAGGGAATCCAAATGTGGCCAATACCGCCTCCAAAAGGATTGTACTGGAAGTGGATGAACCGGAATCCAATCATAACGGCGGGCAGCTGCAGTTTGGTCCCGATGGCTACCTCTATGTGGGGCTTGGTGATGGCGGCGGCGGCGGCGATAAGCATGGCACTATTGGCAACGGTCAGAACCTCAATACTTTACTGGGTAAAATATTAAGAATAAATGTCAATGGAACACCCTATTCTATCCCGCCGGATAATCCTTTCGTTAACCGGCCCGACACCCGGCCTGAAATATGGGCCTATGGCCTTCGCAACCCCTGGCGTTTTTCCTTTGATAAAACCACCAGGATGCTCTTTGCCGGTGATGTAGGACAGAATAAGTATGAAGAAGTAGACATCATCACCAAAGGAGGCAACTACGGCTGGCGGATCCTGGAAGGCACTCATGACTATAACGTGCCTGCGGGTGCGGACAAGTCGGCATTGATTGCACCTATCCACGAATACAGCCACGATGTGGGGATAAGTATCACCGGTGGTTATGTATATCGCGGCAGCGCCATCCCGGCGCTGAAAGGATTATATGTTTTCGGCGATTATAACGGGAAAGCCTTTGTACTCACGCCCAACGGGCAAAAATGGACCAGCGCTCCGCTGGAACTCACCGGTCGCCCTGCGGATAACCTCCAGATCCTCAGTTGGGGAGAGGATGAACAGGGCGAATTATATATGCTTGCCAGCAATTCCGGCAGCAGCGGATTTAAAGGAGCGGTGTATAAGCTGGTGAAGGAATAAAACATTCCAGCCATCTTAATCGTTTACCTCAGGTCCACCTTTCAGGCGGGGTTCCTTCGTGGATGCTTCGTAGATACTTCGTGGATACGTCGACAGCCGGTAACCACACCCTCACAGGTACTGTAGCGGGCGGGAAAAACAACGCTTTTCAGCCATGTATCTCGCCTGGTGCCCGTTTGGCCCAATTTTTTGTTAAAAGGAAATAAATTGCACGACCGACGGGTGATTTTATTTTATATTTGATTTGACAACGTTTAAGTTCAATTGAGATACATATGAGACTGAAAGTGATTATACCGGTTGTGCTGCTTAGCATCTCCGCAGGCGTGTTGGCTTTTAATAAGCTCGGACATAATGACGATCCTCCCGGTCGTTATGAGGTGATCATGAACCTGGTGGGGCAGATGCTGAAAGAAGGGCATTACCAACCCAAAGCAATAGATGACAAATTCTCCACCGAAGTTTTTAATAAATACCTGCGTAGCCTGGACACGGAAAAGAAATTTTTCCTGAAAACAGATGTGGATAAACTTATGCCCCTCGCCGTTCATATTGACGATGAACTGAAAGGCGCACCGATCGACTGTTTCCGCAGCATCAACACCCTGATCAAACAACGGGTGGCTGAAGCAGCAGCGATCTACCCTGAAATCCTGTCCAAACCTTTTGATTTCACCGTAGATGAAAAGGTAACACTGGACCCGGATAAAGTGGATTTTCCTGCAGATGAAAATGCCCGTAAAGAAGCCTGGCGCAAAGTATTGAAATACCGTACGCTGGAAAAACTGACCGATCTCCAGGAAATGAGAGAAAAAGATAAAGGGAAAGACAGTATTAAAACCAAAACCGATGTGGAACTGGAAGCAGAAGCACGCGTAAAGGTGAAACAACTGTACGACCGTTATTTTGAACGTCTGAAAAACAGGCAGAACGATAATGACCGCTTTAACCTCTACGTAAATGCGATTACCACTACCATGGATCCGCATACCGACTACTTCCCGCCGGATGAAAAACGTGCGTTCGAAGAACAGATGGCCGGTAAATTCTTTGGTATCGGCGCACAGCTGAAAGAAGAAGGCGACAAAATCCGCGTGGTAAGCATCGTTACCGGAAGTCCGAGCTGGAAACAGGGACAACTGAAAGCCAACGATGTGATCCAGAAAGTAGCCCAGGGAAATACTGAACCAGTGGATATTACCGGTTACCCCGTAGAAGATGCGGTGAAACTGATCCGTGGTAAAAAAGGTACTCCTGTTAAACTGACTGTAAGAAGCGTGGACGGTACCACTAAAGATATCACCATCATCCGTGATGAAATTGTTACCGAAGAAACATTCGCCAAATCAGCGATCATCAACGGACAACATAAAATAGGCTACATCTACCTGCCGGAATTCTATGCCGACTTCAACGACCGTAACGGCGCCCGCAGCGCGGAAGACGTTGCCAAAGAAGTAGCTAAGCTGAAAGCCGAGAATGTGGAAGGCATTATCCTTGATCTCCGCTTCAACGGCGGCGGCTCCCTCCAGGATGTAGTGCAGATGGCCGGCCTGTTCATTCCGGAAGGCCCCGTGGTACAGGTACGCTCCCGTGGTGGCGACGCTGTAGTACTGCGTGACCGCGATAAGAATGTACAATACGAAGGACCACTGGCTATCATGGTAAACGAATACAGCGCTTCCGCTTCTGAAATTATGGCCGCAGCCATGCAGGACTACAAACGCGCAGTAATCATCGGCAGCACCCAAACATTTGGTAAAGGCACGGTACAACGTCTCTTCAACCTGGATGATTTCTACCCGGTAAAAGACGGTGGCAGCCTCGGCGCACTGAAACTTACCCAGCAGAAATTTTACCGCGCCAATGGCGGTTCTACCCAACTGAAAGGCGTGGCTTCAGATATCGTATTGCCTGATCCATACTACGAAGTAGCTGAACGTAAAGATTCCGATGCACTGGCATGGGATGAAATCCCCCGCGCAAGCTTCACTGCATGGTATAACCCGGTAAATGCAGAATCTCTGAAAAAGAACAGCGAAAAAAGAATGGCTTCCAGCGCAGCTTTCAAATTGCTCAACGAAAACCTGAACACTTTAAAGAAACTGGAAAAACAGGAAACTTATTCCCTGAACCTGCAGACTTACAAAACAGAACAAAAAACAAATACCGCTGCACTCAAAAAATATGACGCAGTAAATGATAAAGTAAAAGAACTCAATATCATAAACATCAAATCTGATATGGAGAAATTTGGCAACGATTCTTCCAAGATAGCCCGTAACAAGGACTGGATCAGGATCAGAACCAAAGACATCTATCTCGATGAAGCAGTGAACGTAATGAATGACCTGATCGTTCAGTCATTGCCTAAGATGCAGCGTAAGAATCAGTAAGAGAAGAGATCATCTTCTTACTAACATAAAATAAGAAAGCCGTTCAGATATTCCTGAACGGCTTTCTTATTTTATCGTAATGATTTCGTTATTGTGACGCTCCCTTTTCCTTGCTCACTACTTCCAGCGCTTTCTTTACCATAGGATCTTCTGCATTGATGGCTTCATAGAAACCTTCTGTTCTGTACAGCTGGCGTGCCAGCATGGCTTTGAGCCTTGTGCGGATTTCTGTTTCGTCACGGGCTGTGAGATGATCCAGGCCAGGTATGCTGTCTTTTTTAGCGTATACTTTGAAGTCGCTGATCAGTTCAGGCGTAGTCTGGAAGTTTTTGGTGAAAGCCTCAGCGTTCGTATAAGATTTGAAAATTTCCCTGTGCGTGGTATAATACTGATACGCAAAGTTGCTGAACGTATTGCGGGTATAAATGGCAGTTAAAGTAGGTGTAAAGCGGGAAGTATCAAACGGAATGAAAATATCCGGTGTAATACCGCCACCGCCGTAAACCGGGCGGCCTGCTGCTGTTTTATAAAGCACGGTATCGGTTATTTTGATACTGTCTTTGTTCACCATTTCTCCGTGGTGGTAACGTTCAATGATGTCGTCATCATAATCATCATGTCCTTTTCCGTAAGGTTTCTGGATACTTCTGCCGGAAGGAATATAGTAGCGGGCTACGGTAAGACGCAGCGCGCCTCCGTTGTCCAGGTCGTACTGCTCCTGTACCAGGCCCTTACCAAAAGTGCGGCGGCCAATAACGGTGCCACGGTCCCAGTCCTGTATGGCGCCTGCAAGGATTTCGCTGGCAGAAGCAGAGCCTTCGTCCGTAAGTACGGCGAGGGCGCCTCTTTCAAAAAGACCCGGCCGTTTCGTTTTATAATCGGTACGTGGGAAGTCTTTCCCCTTCGTGTATACAATCAGTTTCTGGTCGTCGATGAGTTCATCGGCAATGCGGGTGGCTGCATCCAGGTAACCGCCGGGGTTCTGCCGGAGGTCAATTACCAGTTTCTGCATGCCTTGTTTTTCCAGCTGACGGATGGCTTTCATAAACTCATCGTAGGTAGTGGCGGAAAATTTGCTGATCTTGATATAACCCACACCAGGAGCCGCCATGTAGCTGGCGTCTATACTATACAAAGGAATAACGCCTCTCTTGATGGGGATGGTGATCTTTTTATCCTGTCTTAATACAATGGTGTTCACGGTAGAACCGGCAGGGCCTCTCAGCAGTTTGCGGATCTTTTCCGGTGTAATGCTGTTGCCGGCTACCAGGCTGTCGTTCACTTTCAGGATCTTATCACCGGTTTGTACGCCTGCGGTTTCAGACGGGCCGCCGCTCAGCACACTCACCACATTCACCGTATCGGCAGTGATATTGAATTCTACCCCGATCCCTTCAAAGTTACCTTCCATATCTTCATTTACCCGTTGCAGTTCAGAAGGTGGTATATATATGGAGTGAGGATCCAGGTGGGTCAGTAACCCTTCTATGGCTTCCTGCTGTAAATCATCTGTATTGAGTGAATCTACATATTTCGCTTTGATCAGGTCCATCACTTCCTGTAACGGGCCCCTGTTGGGTTTGGTAAAAAATACAGTGGCCCCTCCGTTGTTCGATCCAGGCATTTTATGTCCGAGGAACATTCCCAGGGCTAATACAACTGCAAAGAGAAGAGGTAAAAAAACATTCAACTTCCTGTTAGACATAATCAGATTATTATCCCGCTAATTTATATGACCAATCTTTGTATCCATGTAGCAAAAGCACCTGGCGGAAAGCAATCTGCTGCATACATGTATCATCATCACTTAAACTTAAAGGGGCCATTTGTTTTTATGAACCCCTTTTGTTTAAATTGTGACAAAAATAGCATAAATCGGGTGCAAACTTTTAGGATTCTTAAATTTCATAAATAACCGGATATGGGTGCTGGAATAAAGTTAATTGCTGACAGCGGATCTACGAAGACGGAATGGGGCTTGCTGGGCGCGGCGGAACCGCTGATATTGAAAACGCAGGGCGTGAGTCCGTATTTTCAATCTGCGGAGCAGATCAAGGCCATTTTCGAAAAGGAACTGGTACCACAGTTACCTGCCGGCCAACCGGTAACAGCAATATATTTTTATGGAACGGGCCTGTCGCAGCCAAAGAACCTGCAGCTGGTATCCGATGCTATAAAGGCGGTATGGCCTGCTGCTGCATTTGATGTACAGCACGACCTTATGGGGGCTGCCCGCGCACTTTGCGGCGCACAGGAAGGCGTGGTAAGCATTTTAGGTACCGGCTCTAATTCCTGTTACTATGATGGGAAAGAAGTGGTGAAAAATAATCCGGGCCTGGGTTATATCCTCGGCGATGAAGGCAGTGGCGCCTACCTGGGGCGTAAAGTGCTCCAGTATTACCTTTACCATAGTTTTGATGCCGACCTGCACGCCCGCTTTGAATATAAGTACCATACCAATAAAGATGAGATCCTGGAAAACGTATACCGCAAGCCGTTAGCCAACCGCTACCTGGCCGGGTTTACAGAGTTTCTGTCGGAAAACCGCGAGCACTACATGATCCAGAACATCCTGGAAGACGGGCTGAACGACTTCTTCTTTAATCATATTTATAAATACAGGGAAAGCTGGACCACCGCACTACACTTTACCGGTGGGGTTGCCTGGCACTTCCGAGACATCATCAGTGAATTGTGCGAACTCTATGAATTGCCAATGGGCAAAGTGCTGCGCACGCCAATGGAAGGTTTGCTGGAATATCATCGTTAATCATTTTTAACCATTCAATATGTCATTTGTAAAAGTAACGGAACAGGCTTCACACTATCGTCACCTCGAAAAGATGAGCGTGCAGGAGCTGCTGACGAACATGAACAAAGAAGATCAGACCGTTCCGTTAGCCGTGGAAAAGGCGATCCCGCAAATAGAAAAACTGGTGACCGCCGTAGCAGATAAAATGCTGGCAGGTGGCCGCCTCTTTTATATGGGAGCCGGTACCAGCGGACGTTTAGGTGTGGTAGACGCTTCAGAATGCCCGCCTACTTTTGGCGTGCCGCAGGGACTGGTGGTAGGATTGATTGCCGGCGGCGATACGGCTATACGTAAAGCCGTGGAGTTTGCGGAAGACAGCCGCACACAGGGCTGGGAAGATCTGCAGGCGTATAATATAACCGATAAAGATGTGGTGGTGGGAATCGCGGCCAGCGGCACCACGCCTTATGTAATAGGCGCCCTCAATGAATGCCGTAAGCATGGCATTGTAACGGGCAGCATCAGCTGTAACCCGGATACGCCGGTATCTGCGGCGGCCGACTTCCCCGTGGAGGTAGTGGTAGGACCGGAGTTTGTAACGGGCAGCACACGCCTGAAAAGCGGCACTGCGCAGAAGCTGGTGCTGAATATGCTGTCTACCGCCGTGATGATCCAGCTCGGCAGGGTAGAAGATAACAAAATGGTGAACATGCAGCTCAGTAACGAAAAGCTGGTAGACCGCGGCGTGAAAATGCTCATGGAACAATTGTCACTCACCGATTACGAACAGGCGCAACAACTGCTGTTAAAGGCCGGCAGCGTGAAAAAGGCAGTGGACGATTTTACCGGAAAATGATTTTAAAACTTTTGTACCCAGCAACCAGGTATGCATAACATAGAGCCATATTACAACTGGCGGCATTTGTACACCGCCGAAGAAGATGAGTACTCTCCGTTTTATGGAAGGGAATACAGTGAGTTTGAATATTCCAATTCGGTGTATAACTATTATATACATCCACAGTGGGATGAATTTGGCTCACGCAACCTGTACATGAAAATCCTCTTCATAGATTACCAGTTTAACTTCGCCATCATAGAATTACTGGGAGAATGGAATGATGCGATTGATAACGACATCATGACTATGAAGCGCAACATCATCGATACCCTCATCGCACAAGGCATCACAAAATATATTCTCATCACGGAAAATGTAATGAACTTCCATTCTTCCGATGATTGTTATTATGAAGAATGGTGGGAAGATATCCGCGATGAAGGTGGCTGGATCGTAAGCCTCAATATGCCAATACAAACCCGCGAAGAGTTTGAGAGAGCACGTTTGCACTACTATGTTCACTTGCTCGATGATGATAAATGGCGCACCTATCAACCATTACACCTGTTTAACATGGTAGATAATATCATGTTAAAACGGCTGGAATAATATTAATTTTCATTACAAAATGAAAGATATTATGCGTGTTTAGATGATTACAAATGCGTAATGAATGTGAATAATAATATATGCGTATGAAAACCTGATAAATATCATTTGGTTTTTATTTTTCCTGCGTTAAATTTGCCCGACATTTCAAACATCTTTTTATACTAGGAAGCTTAGAATTTTACTTATGAAGTGGTCACAGTTCTTTAATACCTCTATCGGTAAGAAGTTATTGGTAGGTGCTACCGGCTTGTTTCTTTGCAGTTTTGTTATTGTACACCTGGCAGGTAATTTCCAGCTGTTGTACAACGACGAAGGCAAGGCCTTTAACGCATACGCTGCGTTTATGGGACACAACAGCCTGATTCAGTTTATTGCCTGGGGGCTGAAAATTGTGATCCTGCTGCACGCGTTTATTGCGCTCCAGCTCACATTCAGCAACAGAGCAGCCCGTCCGGTGAAATACGCCGTGAACCCGGGTAATCAGACATCTTCCTGGTTCAGTCGTCAGATGGCCATTATGGGAAGTATCCTCTTAATCTTCATCGTTATCCACCTGGTTAACTTCTGGGGGAAATTCCACTACACGGAAATGCCCACCCGCACTTATGAAGGCAGCATTGAACCGCTGAAAGACCTGTATGCTTTATCTTATGAAACCTTCAAGAATGGCTGGCTGGTAGCATTGTACGTGATCGGTATGATCGGTCTGTCTTTCCACCTGATCCACGGCTTTAAAAGCGCCTGTCAGACCTTTGGTTTAAATCATAAAAAATACAACGGCTTACTCAGCTTCATTGGCATATGGTTGTTTGGTATCGCAATTCCTATCGGTTTTGCTATCATCCCCGTTGTAATCTATTTCAAATAATTCTGTAAAGTAAGGATATATGTTTGACGCAAAAATTCCTGCCGGACCATTAAATTCCAAATGGGAAGACTATAAAGGACACTGTAAACTGGTGAACCCTGCCAATAAGCGCAACCTGGAAGTAATTATCATTGGTACTGGTTTGGCCGGCGCTTCAGCAGCGGCTTCATTAGGAGAGTTGGGATATAAAGTAAAAGCATTCTGCTTTCAGGATAGTCCGCGCCGCGCACACAGTATTGCTGCCCAGGGTGGTATCAATGCGGCAAAAAATTATCAGAATGACGGTGACTCTGTCTTCCGCTTATTCTACGACACAGTAAAAGGTGGTGACTACCGCGCCCGTGAAGCTAACGTACACCGTTTGGCAGAAGTGAGCGGTAACATTATAGATCAGTGCGTGGCACAGGGTGTTCCCTTTGCACGTGAATACGGTGGCCTGTTAAGTAACCGCTCTTTTGGTGGTACACAGGTACAGCGTACTTTTTATGCCGCCGGTCAAACCGGTCAGCAGCTGCTCCTCGGCGCTTACTCCGCACTGGAACGCCAGGTAGCACTGGGTAACGTGAAAATGTATAACCGCCACGAAATGCTCGACATCGTGAAAATCGATGGTAAAGCACGCGGTATCATTGCACGTAACCTGATCACCGGCGAACTGGAACGCCACTTCGGTCATGCCGTGCTGATCTGCAGCGGTGGTTATGGCAACGTGTTCTACCTGTCTACCAACGCAATGGGTTCTAACGTAACTGCCGCCTGGAAAGCTACCAAGAACGGCGCTTACTTCGCTAACCCCTGCTTCACACAGATCCATCCTACCTGTATCCCGGTTTCCGGCGATCACCAGTCGAAACTGACCCTTATGTCAGAATCACTGCGTAACGATGGCCGTATCTGGGTACCCAAAAAACAAAACGATACCCGCAAAGCCAGTGATATTCCTGAAGAAGAAAGGGATTACTACCTGGAAAGAAGATATCCTGCATTCGGTAACCTCGTTCCCCGCGACGTGGCTTCCCGTGCAGCAAAAGAAAGATGCGATGCCGGTTATGGCGTAGGTACTTCCAAACAGGCAGTATACCTCGACTTTGCCGCAGCCATCGAACGTTATGGTAATATTGAGGTGGGTAAACGCCAGCTCTCCAATATCTCCAAAGAAGAAATTATTAAACTGGGTAAAGAAGTAGTAGCCGAGAAATATGGTAACCTGTTCGACATGTACGCCAAAATCACCGGTGAAAATCCTTACGAACTGCCCATGCGTATCTATCCTGCGGTACACTACACAATGGGTGGCCTCTGGGTGGATTACGAACTGGGTACTACCGTTCCCGGCTTATATTCCCTGGGAGAAGCAAACTTCTCTGATCACGGCGCTAACCGTCTCGGTGCATCTGCACTGATGCAGGGCCTGGCAGATGGTTACTTCGTGATTCCTTACACCGTTGGTAACTACCTGGCAGATGAAATCCGCACAAAGGCAATCCCTACCGACCACCCTGCTTTCGTAGAGGCAGAAAATAAAGTGAGGGAAACAATCAATAAGTTCATCAACATCAAAGGCACCAAATCTGTCGATTTCTTCCACAAGAAGCTGGGTAAGATCATGTGGGACAAATGCGGTATGGCGCGTAATGAAAAGGGCCTGAAAGAAGCGATCGAAGAAATTAAAGCGCTGCGTGCTGAGTTCTGGAAAGATGTTCGCGTTCCCGGTGAAGCCAATGAATTCAACCCCGAACTGGAAAAAGCCGGTCGCGTGGCCGACTTCCTGGAACTGGGCGAATTAATGTGCATCGATGCGCTGAACCGCCGCGAATCCTGTGGTGGCCACTTCCGCGAAGAATCACAAACAGATGAAGGGGAAGCAAAACGTGACGACGAAAACTTCAGCTACGTATCTGCATGGGAATACAAAGGTGATGGCCAGTATGAACTGCACAAAGAACCGCTGGAATTCGTTGAATGTAAACCAACACAGCGTAGCTACAAATAATGGTTATTGGTAAACTGTTTAACGGTTAGCCAGGATTATAAATCAAATAATTGTCCAAGGTATATGGAACATTATAACATGAACCTCACATTAAAAGTGTGGAGGCAGAAAAACAAAAACGATCAGGGTAGATTTGAAACATTACAGGCAAAAAACATTTCTTCTGAAATGTCTTTCCTGGAAATGTTTGATGTAGTGAATGAAGAGCTGATCAATGAAGGCAAAGAACCAATAGCATTTGACCACGACTGCCGCGAAGGTATCTGCGGTATGTGCTCTATGCATATCAACGGCCGCGCACACGGTCCTTGGGATGGGACTACTACCTGCCAGCTGCACATGCGCGCTTTCAAAGATGGCGATACCATTACGGTAGAACCCTGGAGAGCAGGCGCATTCCCGGTGATTAAAGATCTGACTGTAGACAGATCCGCTTTCGACCGCATCATTGAAGCAGGTGGTTATATTTCCGTAAATACAGGTAACGCACAGGATGCGAACTGTTTACCGGTAGATAAAAACAAAGCTGACCTGGCTTTTGCGGCTGCTGCCTGTATCGGTTGCGGCGCCTGCGTAGCAGCTTGTAAGAACTCTTCTGCCATGCTGTTCGTATCTGCAAAAGTTTCCCAGCTGGCATTGCTGCCACAGGGCCAGCCCGAAAAACAATCCCGCGCCCTCAACATGGTTGCGCAAATGGATAAGGAAGGTTTTGGTAGCTGTACCAATACCGGCGCCTGCGAAGCTGAATGCCCGAAAGAAATTTCCCTCACCAATATCGCCCGCCTCAACCGGGAGTTTATTGGAGCAGGATTTTCTTCCGAGAAATAAGCTGCGGAGTTTGTCTTATTGATTTTTTCTTTTATGATATTAAGGAGATGAGAATGGAATATCCATTCTTATCTCCTTTCTTTTTACGTGCTTTCCAAAAAGCCCCTCCGCTCATCCATCGAACTTTATCTTTCTAAATTTTTTTACTATCATGTGTTTTTTCCACGCAATGTAAAACAGAGAACATATGTCAGAACAATCACGCAGAAAGTTTATCAAACACATCGGCAGCACCGCCGCACTGCTCGGAATAGGCCAGCTGGCGGCCCTCGCAAAAGAAAAGGAACACGTAGAAATATTACAGCCTGAAAAAAGGATCGCTCCGAACGACAAAATCCGGATCGCCTGTGTAGGAATGGGCATCATGGGATTCGGGGATGTGGAAACCGCCATTAAAGTGCCGGGAGTGGAATTTGTGGGCGCTGCTGATCTGTACACCGGCCACCTTACAAAGGTGAAAGACGTATTCGGCCCGCAGGTATACACCACCCGCGACTACCGCGAACTACTGAAACGAAAAGATATAGACGCCATCATAGTAGCTACACCCGACCACTGGCACGATACCATTGCCATTGCCGCAATGGAAGCCGGTAAAGCCGTGTACTGTGAAAAGCCGATGGTACAGCAGATAGAAGAAGGGCATAAAGTAATTGCCGCACAGCAACGCACCAAAGCCGTTTTCCAGGTGGGCAGCCAGCGCGTTAGCAGCGTGGCCCTCGCAGAAGCGCGTAAACGTTACCAGGCAGGCGAAATAGGACAACTGAACGTGGTAGAGGCCCGGATGGACCGCCACAGCGCACTCGGCGCCTGGCAATACTCCATCCCGCCGGATGCTTCACCCGCTACCGTAGACTTTGACACCTTCCTGAAAGATACAGCCAAAATGCCTTTCGACCCGGTACGCTTCTTCCGCTGGCGTAATTACCGCGCCTATGGCACCGGCATCCCCGGCGATCTGTTTGTACACCTCATCTCCGGACTGCATTTCATTACCGGGTCGCTCGGTCCCACTTCCATTTACGCCAGCGGCAACCTGGTACAATGGAAAGATGGCCGCGATGTGCCGGATGTGGTAGTAGCCATCTTCGACTACCCCGAAACAAAAGAACATCCCGCCTTCCAGATGACGCTCCGCGTGAACTTTGCTGATGGCAGCGGTGGCGGCGAATACACCCGTTTTATTGGTACCGATGGCGTGCTGGAACTGGGCTGGAATGATTTCAAAATCAAAAAACACAAACTGCCGGAAGCGCCGGGCTATGGTGGCTGGGATACCTATAACACATTTACCAAACAACAACAAGCGCAGTATGTGCAGGAGTATAACGCCAAATACCCTACAGATAAACGGAATACAGTGGAAACCTCCAGCGCTTTTGCTTCTCCCAAAGGATACGACGACCGCCTGGACCACTTCACCAACTTCTTTGAATCCATGCGCTCCGGTAAGTCGGTGGTGGAAGATGCCGTATTTGGTCTCCGCGCCGCAGGACCAGCTCTGGTAACAAATGAAAGCTACTTCAGCAAAAAACTGATCAACTGGGACCCGGTGAATATGAAAATAGTGTAAGGAGAATTCGTAATTTGTAATGCTTTTGAGTTAAAACCTTACTATTTAAATCTATCTCCTATGTTTAAAAACTTCCAGGGTAATTGTTGGTTGCTTTTGGGAACGGTGCTTTTGTCTTGTAATCAAAAGAAAAATACTATGAATGACCAGGCCGATATAAAACCTCCTGTAGCGGAAAAGATAGCTAAAGAACTCAGCATCCACGGCGACAAACGGATCGATAATTATTACTGGATGAACAACCGGGAAGATCCGAAAGTACTGGCCTGGCTGAACGCAGAAAACACTTACCTCGACACGATCCTGTCGCCCGAAAAAAAGCTCCGCGAAAAACTCTTCACCGAGATGAAATCCCGGATCAAGGAAACAGATATGAGTGTGCCCTATCTTAAAAACGGTTATTATTACTATACCCGTTATGAAGAAGGGAAAGAGTACCCCGTGCATTGCCGTAAGAAAGGCAGCCTGGAAGCGCCGGAAGAGGTGATCCTGAACGTAAACGAACTGGCTGCAGGCCACGCCTATTGCCAGGTAGCCGGATTGAGTGTAAGTCCCGATGCGAAATTACTCGCCTACGGAATAGATACGGTAAGCCGCAGACGTTATATCATCCGGATCAAAAACCTGGAAACAAACGAACTGCTGAAAGACGAAATCCATGAAACCACCGCCGGCAGCACCTGGGCCAGTGATAATAAAACCCTGTTCTATTCCCGCAAAGATACCGTTACCCTCCGGGCTGATCGTATCATGCGGCACTCACTGGGCGTTGCAACCGATAAGGAAGTGTATCATGAAGCCGATGAAACGTTTAATGTAGAGGTATCCAAAACAAAATCCGGTAAGTATATTATTATCAACAGCGAAAGCACGTTGTCGTCTGAAAGCAGGATCCTGGATGCGGCCAAACCCAATGAAGAATTCCGCATTTTCCACCCGCGTGAAAAAGAGATGCTGTACTACGTGGATCATCGTGATGATAAATTCTACATTACCACCAACTGGAATGCACTCAACTTCCGCCTGATGGAAACCGCGCTGGATAAAACTTCCCGGCAAAACTGGAAAGAGCTGATCCCCAACCGCAGCGATGTATTGCTGGAAGGAGTGGAGCTGTTTAAAGAGTATACGGTACTGGAAGAAAGAAAAGGCGGTTTAACGCATATCCGGATCATCAACGACAAAACCCATACAGAAAAATACCTGCCCTTTTCAGAAACCGCATACACTGCTTCCGTTAGCAGTAACCCGGAAATGGACAGCAAAGAACTGCGGTATAACTATACTTCCATGATCACGCCCAACTCTGTGTATGATTACAACATGGAAACAGGCGCCAGTGAACTGAAACGCCAGCAGGAAGTACTGGGCGGTTATGATCCGAAAGATTACACCACAGACAGATTATTTGCTACTGCCACAGACGGCACCAAAATTCCGGTGTCGATTGTGTATAAGAAAACGTTTGAGAAAAATGGCAAGGGCCCGTTATTACTGTATGGATACGGTTCTTATGGCAACAGCATGGATGCTACTTTCAGCTCTACGCGGTTAAGTTTACTGGATCGTGGTTTTGCTTTTGCTATTGCACATATCCGTGGCGGCCAGGAAATGGGGCGGCAGTGGTATGAAGACGGCAAGATGTTTAAAAAGAAAAACACCTTCACCGATTTCATCGCCTGCGCCAAATTCCTGGTACAGCAGCATTACACCGACTCCGCACATCTTTATGCGATGGGCGGCAGTGCAGGCGGTCTGCTGATGGGTGCTGTAGCCAATATGGAGCCTACGTTGTTCAATGGCATTGTAGCACAGGTGCCTTTTGTAGATGTGGTTACCACCATGCTCGATGAAAGTATTCCGCTCACCACCGGTGAGTTTGATGAGTGGGGCAATCCAAAAAATAAAGATTCTTACGATTACATGAAGTCCTATTCTCCTTATGATAATGTGGAGCAGAAGGCATATCCGAATATGCTGGTCACCACCGGGCTGCACGATTCACAGGTACAGTACTGGGAACCGGCCAAGTGGGTGGCGAAGCTAAGGGAAATGAAAACAGATCATCATTTACTGCTGTTGCATACCAATATGGAAGCCGGCCACGGTGGCGCTTCCGGAAGATTTAAAGCACTGGAGGAAGTGGCGCTGGAGTATTCGTTCCTGTTAAAGCTCGAGGGAAAATAAAGAAGAGAAATAAAAATGTAAAGCCTGCCGGTATCATTTGCCGGCAGGCTTTATTTATTTGGTGAGCATCTTTGCAGATGTTACTGTTTTACCGTAAAAGATCTCCGCCATTTTATCAAAAATGGCCGGGTCATCGGTTGTATAAAAAGTACGTTGCTGTTGCTTACTTAACCTGCTTTCCATTTCAGGATGGCGTTTCAGATAATCTTTCAGGCTGTGTGCCACAATTTTCCCCTGCGACAAAACAGTGATACCGCCTGGTAAAAACTGTTTAATCTTTTTCATCAGCAGGGGATAATGGGTGCAGCCAAGTACCAGGGTATCGATGCCGGGTGAGGGCAGCAATATTTTATCCAGGTACTCTTTTACAAAGTAGTCTGCACCTTCGTTTTCGTGTTCATTATTTTCAATCAGCGGTACCCACATAGGGCAGGCCAGCTGATGTGTTTTTACGTGCGGGAAAAACTTTTGGATTTCCAGCGGGTAAGATTCGGACGATACGGTGCCGTTGGTGGCCAGTATGCCTACTTCACCGGTTTGTGTGATGGTGCCCACCATTTCAGAAGTAGGACGGATCACGCCCAGCACCCGGTTATCAGGGGCTATATTGGGCAGATCTTTTTGCTGGATGGTACGCAGCGCTTTGGCCGAAGCGGTGTTACAGGCAAGTATTACCAGCGGGCAACCCATTGCAAACAGTTTCTGCACACATTCCAGCGTATAGGCATGGATGGTATCAAAGCCACGGTTGCCATAAGGTGCGCGGGCGTTATCGCCCAGGTAGATGTAATCGTATTGCGGGAGTTCCGCTACTATTTCTTTGAGTACGGTTAAGCCGCCGTAGCCGGAGTCGAATATGCCTATCGGACCCATGATTAGTCGTTGTCTTTTTGCATCAGGCCGGAACCTGTTAAGTCATAAATCTTCTGAATTTCGTGCAGTACGCCTTCAAAGTCTATTTCCAGGTCTTTCAGCATGCCGTTTTTCAGATCATACACCCAGCCGTGTACGGTAGGGAATCCTTTTTCCACGAATGATTTCTGCACCGCTGCGGTTTTGATCACGTTGATGCATTGTTCCTGTGTATTCAGTTCAACAAGGCGGTTGTAGCGTGTATGCTCATCCGTTATAGCGTTGAGTTCGTCCATATGGAGGCGGTAAACATCGCGGATGTTGCGCAGCCAGGGGTTGAGGATACCGAGGTCTTTCGCCTGCATGGCGGCCTTTACGCCGCCGCAGTTGTAGTGACCGCATACAATGATATGTTTTACTTCGAGATGTACCACCGCGTAGTTGATCACGCCCATTACGTTGAGGTCGGTGTTGGGAACAAGGTTGGCAATATTGCGATGTACAAAAACTTCACCTGCTTCGAGTCCCATGATTTCATTGGTGGGAACGCGGCTGTCGCTGCAGCCAATATACAGATAGGCTGGTTTCTGGGAATCGGCCATCTTCTCGAAAAACTCCGTGTCCGTGGCCATTTTGGAAGCTACCCAACGTTTGTTGTTCTCAAATATCTCTTTATATGCTGTCATGCGGTTCCATTTTTATGCGCTAAAGATACGTATAGAAAGCATATGCGAGACAACCCTTTCATGATGAATGGGTTAACAGCTGGAGAGGAATGACTGCTTTTGCTCACTGCTGGCATATTGAATGTATAAAATGCTGTTACAAAGATGATTATCATTGTTTTTTTATCGATATGTCTGGTAGGATGTCTTCTTGGAAACCCCGCATTAAATCAGTACCTTTGCAGCTTCAAAATTTACATAGCCAGCATGATCAGTGTTAAAAACGTAACGCTCTCTTTTGGTAAGAGAGTATTGTTTGACGAAGTAAACCTCAATTTCACAAAAGGGAACTGTTATGGTGTGATTGGGGCCAATGGAGCAGGTAAGTCTACTTTTCTGAAGATATTGTCCGGTGAAATAGAACCGAATAAAGGTACTGTGGAAATCACCCCCGGTGAGCGCATGAGCGTGCTCACACAGAACCACTTTGGGTTTGACGAGGTTACCGTACTGAATGCCGTATTGATGGGTAATAAGAAACTTTGGGAAATAGCGCACGAAAGGGACACTATTTACGCCAAAGAAGACTTTACCGAAGAAGACGGTATGCGCGCGGGCGAACTGGAAGCTGAGTATGGCGAAATGGGCGGTTATACCGCAGAAAGCGATGCGGGCGTACTGCTGAGCGATCTGGGTGTGAAGGAAGAAATGCACGGCACGCTCATGAAAGACATTGCCGGTAGCCTTAAAGTGCGGGTACTGCTTGCACAGGCGCTGTTCGGTAATCCTGATATCCTGCTGCTGGATGAGCCTACGAACGACCTTGATGTGGAAACCATTGGCTGGCTGGAAAACTTCCTGGCCGACTACGAAAATATCGTGATCGTTGTATCCCATGACCGTCACTTCCTCGATGCCGTATGTACGCATGTGGCAGATGTGGACCGCGCGAAGATCCAGATCTTCAGCGGTAACTACACCTTCTGGTACGAATCATCTCAGTTGATGGCCCGCCAGATTGCAGATAAGAACAAGAAAATGGAAGATAAGCGTAAAGACCTCATGGACTTTATCGCCCGCTTTAGTGCCAACGCCTCCAAAAGTAAACAGGCTACTTCCCGTAAGAAAGCCCTCGAAAAACTGGTGGTGGAAGATATCCAGCCTTCTAACCGTAAGTATCCGGGTATCATCTTCAAGCAACAGCGCGAAGTAGGTAACCAGATCCTGAACGTAGAGAAACTGGAAAAACTGGTGGATGGCCGCAAACTCTTTACAGATGTTACTTTCTCCGTTAACAAGGGAGATAAGATCGCGTTCCTGTCTAAAGATCACCTGGCACTCACTACCTTCTTTGAAGTAATCAACAATGAAGCAAAGGCCGACAGCGGCAAGTTTGAATGGGGTACCACTGTTACCAGTGCCTACCTGCCAAACGACAACGCTGCCTTCTTTACCAATAAAGACCTGAACCTGATGGATTGGCTGCGTCAATACGTACCACCACATGTAACTGATGTGGATGAGCCGTTCCTGCGTGGCTTCCTCGGTAAAATGTTATTTGGCGGAGATGAGATCATGAAGAAAACTTCCGTGCTGAGTGGTGGTGAAAAAGTACGTTGCATGACCAGCCGCATGATGCTGCAGGATCCGAATGTGCTGATACTTGATGAGCCTACCAACCACCTGGATCTGGAATCTATCCAGTCTTTCAACGAAAGTATGATCAACTACAAAGGCGTGGTGTTGTTCACTACCCATGACCATACCTTCATGCAATCAGTAGCAAACCGTATTATTGAACTGACGCCTAAAGGCATCATCGACAGATTGATGACCTTTGATGAGTACCTGGCCGATGAACGTGTGAAAGCACTGCGTGAAGAAATGTACGGCAGCGCGGTTTTAGCGTAAAAGATAAATAGCTGAAAATAATTGAAGCGAATGATCAACCGATCATTCGCTTCTTTTTTAATGGTGTTTTTATATCTTACAGATACTCCTCTATTACTTTCAGTTTATTCTTATCGAGCGGTTTTGTAATGTACGCCATCAGTTCCGGCGTATGCTGCACTTTTTGCATATCTCGTACATCCACAGAGGAGGAGCACATAATAATCGGGATGGTACTTTTAAGAGAAGTTTTCAATCCTCTGTATGCCTCAATAAAATCCCAGCCATTCATTCGCTGCATATTCATATCAAGAATGATAAGAGAGGGTAAGGTAGGCTGAGGGGTACTGGAAAGCTGCTCCAGGGCCTCTTCTGCACAGAGAAAAGAGGTAACTACCAGGTGATCGCTTTGGTGCCCCAACATTTTTTTGATGATGAAATGAAATATTTCATCGTCATCTACAACGTACACTATTTTATTCATGTCTTCCATGCTTCAGTTTTAATTGGGCTTCTTATCTTATCCGATAATAACAAAAGGTGCACAAGAGACGATGTCAAGAAGCGAATTATCAGGGACCGTTTTCTGTCAAATAAAGGGCGTTGACTTCAGGGATAACAAGCTGCTGAAATCAATCTCCTTAATTGTAAACACGGGCTAAACCGGCATTATATGCCTGTCACATTCTCTTCTTAAGCATTGGTCAAGGGAGTGCAGTGGCCTCCGGCTATCTTTAATTGTGAAGCAAAGAACGTTAATTTAATTTTATTTTTATATATATCTTTTTGGCAATAACTAATCATTAACAAATCAGATAAGCGAAAAAAACACCATGAACCCGCTATAAAACCGCTATAAATGCGAATGGCCGGAGCGAAAGAACATACTTTCACTCCGGCCATTGCCTTTATCAGTAAAGCTGATTGCTACTAAAACAAGCCGCCTTTTTTCAATGTTACTTTACCTTGTCCGATTTTGAAACCATTGTGATAGATTTCAACAGCATAATCGCCTACTTTGAAATCGGAGTTCTGTTTCCAGTCCATACTTACTGTTTGTTTCTGACCAGTAGTGTAAGCAACTGTTTTCTTAGCAGTATATAATTTCTCGGTACCATCTTCCAGTGTGAAACGTCCGGAACCCAGCGCTTCTACAGCCAGAGGAGCTCCATCGGGAGCAGTGATGGCTACAAAAATTTCTTTGTCACCGGTTGGCGCAATGCGGTTGTCGTCCAGGTCAAAGGTAACCCGCATCATATCTGCGCGTTTTGCTTTGCTGGTTTCCACTTCTTTACCGTTGTTCTTTACACGGATCGGTAACAGTTTAATGTTGGATGCGTGCAGTACGGAACCCAGGTCTACTTTCTTGTTAAGACTATCCTTCACAGTAGACACAGAGTCGCGCTCTTTACGTGCATAATCTCTTTCACCTGCCAGCACTATTTTTTCACCTTCAAGGCGTTCAATAGTTTCTGAGTAACCTTCAATATTGGATTTCAGCTGCTCAATCAGGCGACGGGCTTCCGCCAGCTGTGCCTGCGTAGCATTTTTATTGGTCAGGATGCTGGAGATCCTGGCTTTCATATCCTGTATTTCTTTATCTTTTGTTTTAACCAGGCTGTCCATCCGGGTGTTCTGCGAAACCAGATCATCCAGGCGGGCATTGGCTGCATTGTATTCCTGCTGCAGTGCATCACGGGAAGAAGAAATCGAATCTATCTGGGTACTTTTTTGAACGATTTGCTCATTGGATTTATTTTTATCGTACAACATATATATCCAGGTACCCGCTAATGCTGCAATTAAAATACCGTAAATTAGACCGTTCCGGCTACGTGGTTTTTCTGGTCCGGGTGATCCCGGTGCAGGTGAATTAAAAGTGTTCTCCGTCATAGTTGTGAGTTTTATGTTTATTGTTATATGGTTAAAAATTGTTATTCAAAAGTACTTATAATATTCATATTTTATAAATAGCTATAAAACTGTTTTTCAATCGTGCTTCCAAATATTGCATTAGATCAATTATTACTGTTGGACATAGAAACAACACCGGCGGCTCCAGCTATAGAGCACTTATCTGAAGACATGCAACAGCTCTGGCGGGAGAAAATTACAAAAACTGCGCCAGTTTCGGGAAATGAAGATTCAGCATACGCTGACAGGGCTGGCATCTACGCTGAATTTGGGAAAATTGTGTGTATTTCGGTAGGCTTCTTCAGTCTCGAAAATAACAGGTACCAGCTAAGGCTGAAATCGTTTTATGATGATGATGAAGCAGTTGTGCTGTCAGGATTTTTAGAATTAATCAATAAATTCTATGCGAAATACCCCCGGTTCCAGTTTGCCGGGCATAACATCAAAGAATTTGATATTCCTTTTATTTGCAGGAGGTCTGTTATCCATCAGTTATCTTTGCCACAGCCTTTACAGCTGCACGGATTTAAACCCTGGGAAATTCCCATGCTCGATACCCTGCAACTGTGGCGCTTCGGGGACTTTAAACATTATATTTCCCTGAAACTCCTGACCGCTGTAATGGGTATTGATACGCCCAAAGACGATATAGATGGCAGCATGGTAGGCAAGGTATACTGGGAGGAAAGAGACCTGGAACGTATTGCCGCCTATTGCCAGAAGGATGTACTGGCGGTAGCACAGCTGCTGCTGAAATTCAAACGTTTACCGGCATTGACACAGGAAGATATTATCATCGTAAAAAAATAGTCTTAAAAAGACGAAAAGCATTCTAGTAATGGAGTACCAGGATATCATCAGGGATTGGAAGCAACAGAAATTCAAATCATTATACTGGCTGGAAGGAGATGAAGACTTTTTTATTGACCAGGTTACCAGCTATGCAGAACATGAACTGCTGCCTGAATCAGAAAGAGGCTTCAACCTCACCGTCCTTTACGGAAAAGATACCGACTGGAGCCAGGTGATCAACGCCTGCCGCAGGTACCCGATGTTTGCGGAAAGACAGGTGGTACTCCTCAAAGAAGCCCAGGCCATGCGCGACCTCCTGAAACTGGAAACCTATATCGATAACCCGCTTACCTCCACCGTGTTTGTAGTGGCGCATAAACAGGGCAAAATAGATGGCAGGAGTAAAATGGCCAAGCTCATAAAGGAAAAAGGCGTACTCCTGTCTACCAAAAAATTATATGATAACCAGCTCCCCACCTGGGTGGAAAGCTATGTGAGCAGCCGCGGACTGGCCATCTCACAAAAAGCGGCTATCCTCCTGGTAGACCATATCGGTAATGACCTGTCGCGTATCTCCAATGAAATAGATAAGCTGCTGGTAAACCTTCCGGCCCAGAAAAAGATTGATGAAGGGGATATTGAAAAGTATGTGGGCATCAGCAAAGAATACAATGTATTTGAATTGCAAAACGCCCTGGGACAGAAAAATACGGCCAAAGTATTCCGCATCATCTCTTACTTTGCCGCCAATCCCAAAGCAGCACCTATCCAGATGACACTGCCCGCATTGTATAATTTCTTCGCAAAAGTAAACCTCATTTTCAGCGTAAAAGGAGGAGAGAAGGAAGTAGCCACTGCGCTGGGTGTACATCCTTTTTTTGTAAAGGACTATATGAACGCTGCCCGTCAGTACGGACCCGAAGGAACCGAAAAAGCTATCTTGCTGTTACATCAATATAACCTGCGGAGTATAGGCATTAACGATAGTGGTGTGGAAGACGGGGAACTGATGAAAGAACTGATGTATAAGGTGATGAATTAATTATTTCTATGGCTATTGGGGTAAAAAAGATATTCAGGTTGCTGTTTGGCTTGCTGTGTTTCTGCTTAAGTAGTTTCTGCGCGCTGATTGTGCTGATGAATATTATTACTATTCATAAGGGAAGCATCGGTGTGGATTTTAGAATGAGCACCAACACCGCATTGGTGATGTGCTTTTATGTGATCGCTTCTGCTTTTTTCCTCTGGCGTGGGGTCCGTTTAATGAAACCTCCTAAAAAGAAAGAAGAAAAGACTGAACTCCTGGGAGAAGAATTCTAAATCTTCGCCAGGATCTCCTTCGCTTGTGCAGAATCCTTATCCATCTGCACTATCAGGGCATCTATATTGTCAAATTTCAGGTTGGACCGGATGTATTCTACAAAGTGAACGGTCAATTCCTGTCCGTAAATATCTTCCTTAAAATCAAAGATGTGTACTTCCAGGCGCAGATCAGTGCCATTGAAAGTAGGGCGGAAGCCGATGCTCATAACGGCGGGTAATAATTCACTGCGGCCGCTGAGTTGCGCATTTACGGCATAAATCCCTTCAGCGGGAATCAGCTTTCTTTCATCTGTCAGGTGCAGATTGGCGGTTGAATAACCCAGCTGCCGGCCCATTTTATCCCCATGCACCACAGTGCCGGTTAAGAAATAAGTGTAGTCCAGTAATTCATTGGCGAGCCGGATACCGCCTTCCTGCAGGCTTTTGCGGATTTTGGTAGAACTCACCGTAAGATCATGCACTACCTGTTGCGGAATTTCTATCAGGGTAAAACCATACTGCTGCTGTTCTGCTTCCAGCAGTTCCAGTCCGCCTTCCCGGTTATGGCCAAACCGGTGGTCGTAACCTATGATAATGGTATGCGGCTTGAAGCGCGCTACCAGGAAGTCTTCCAGGTAACTGCGGGCGGGCATCTCAGAAAATTCTTTGGTAAAAGGTACTACTACCAGGTGATCGATACCGGCACGTTCCAGCAAGGCAATTTTTTCAGGCAGGGTAGTCAGCAGCCGGATGTTATTAGGTTTGGGTTGTAATACTTCCCGCGGATGCGGATCAAAGGTAATGATCACGGTTTCTCCACCGCAGGTATCGGCAGCCTGCTCCAATTGTTCAATAATGAAGCGGTGGCCTGCATGTACTCCGTCGAAAGTGCCTATCGTGATAATAGCATTACGGAATTCCGGTAAATGGTCTAAGTCCCTGTGAACCTGCATATAAATCAATAACTATCAAAATCGCCGTGCAAATCTAACACATTCGGCGGGCATTCTGCATGGAATCTGTTACTTTTGCAGCCTGAAGAGCATCTTTATTTAGTTTATTTTTTATTTACATATTTATTTATTTCCCGGTGGATAATAATATTTACGCCAAACGTGGTGTTTCAGCAGGTAAGGAAGATGTGCATAATGCCATTAAAAACATTGATAAGGGTCTTTTCCCCAAGGCATTCTGCAAAATTGTACCCGATATTTTAGGGGGCGATGAAGCCTATTGCAATATCATGCACGCAGATGGCGCCGGCACCAAATCTTCCCTGGCTTATATTTATTGGAAAGAAACCGGTGATCTGGGCGTTTGGAAAGGCATAGCCCAGGATGCAATTATCATGAACATGGACGACCTGCTTTGTGTGGGCGCTACAGATAATATCCTCCTTTCTTCCACCATTGGCCGCAACAAACAATTGCTGCCGGGTGAAGTAATTGCCGCCATCATCAATGGCACGGAAGAAATCCTGGCAGAACTGCGGAACCACGGTATCAGTATTTATTCCACCGGTGGGGAAACCGCCGATGTGGGCGACCTGGTACGTACCATCATCGTGGATTCCACTGTTACCTGCCGCATGAAACGCGAAGATGTGATCTCCAACGATCGTATCCAGGCGGGAGATGTGGTAGTGGGACTGGCATCGTACGGTCAGGCCACTTACGAAACAGAATACAACGGCGGTATGGGTAGCAATGGTCTTACCAGTGCCCGTCATGATGTATTCAGCAAAGCTATTGCGGAGAAATACCCCGAAAGCTTTGATCCCAATATTCCTTATGAACTGGTATTCAGCGGTAAAAAATCGCTGACAGATAAAATAGATATTCCGGGCTTTGGCGCCGTGGATGCAGGCAAGCTGGTATTGTCGCCCACCCGCACCTATGCACCGGTGATCAAGAAAGTGCTGGAGCAATTCCGTCCGCAGATTCATGGGATGGTGCATTGCAGTGGCGGCGCTCAAACCAAAGTGCTGCATTTTATCGAGAAACTGCATGTGATCAAGGATAACCTGTTCCCGGTACCTCCGTTGTTCAGTCTTATCCAGGAACAATCCGGTACCCCCTGGAAGGAAATGTACCAGGTATTTAACATGGGCCACAGGATGGAACTGTATGTACCGGAAGCAATAGCCGCCGACATTATCAGCATTTCCAAAAGCTTTAATATCGATGCACAGATTATAGGCAGGGTAGAGGCCGCTGAAGAGAAGAAAGTGACGGTGAAAGCGCCGGCCGGTACTTTTGTATATTAGGAAAATAGTGTTAAAAAAGTATCCTGTTCACCGGCAAAGTGGGCAGGATTTTTTATTCATAGTGTATGGGGAGTGTATTGTGAGTGTATTGTGAGTGTATGGTGAGTGTATGGGAACAGTATAGGAACAGTATAGGGAGTGTATAGGGACTGTATAGGAACTGTATAGGGAATACGACACATACACGAGTCCTAAGTATCCAAGAAGTATCCAAGACGTATCGGAGAAGTAATAACCGTATTTTAATAAGAAAGGCCACCGGTTTAACCGGTGGCCTTTCTTCATTGATTGTTTATAGTTGTGTTAGTTTTGTAAACTAAACCTGATAGGAAGATTAAACTGCACAGCTACCTGGTGTTCGTTTTGCACGCCTGGCTCCCATTTCGGCATGGCCTTAACTACTCTTATCGCTTCATCTTCAAGGCCATAGCCTTTCTTTGCACCTATTGTTTTCACATCACGGATGCTGCCATCTGCATCCACAACAAATTGCACAAAAGCGGTACCGCTTATTTTGGCTTTCTGTGCCTCTGCCGGGTAACGGATGTTTTTATTGAGATATAGTCCGAGCGCGTTCTCACCGCCTGGAAATTTCGGTGGATGTTCAACGAAGGTGAATACTTCATTATTATCATTGTTCGGTGGCGGGAAGTTCACGGTTTGACCACCGGGTTTGGGCGCCTGTTTCCCGGTATCCAGCATGAAGCGGATGGGCAGGTTAAACTGTACAGATACCGTTTTCCCCTGGTGTTTTCCAGGTACCCACTGCGGCATTTCCTTTACTACGCGCATGGCTTCTTCAGCAAGACCAAAGCCCGGATTTTTTCCCAGGAGGCGAACATCCGTGATATTACCTTCTTCGTTTACCACATAACTTACGAACACGGTACCGGATATATTTTTTTCCTGTGCAGTTTTTGGATACCGGATGTTCCTGGAAAGATATTTTGCCAGCGCTTCCTCACCACCCGGGAAAGAAGGGGGCTGCTCTACAAAAGTGTAAACGTTGTCTTTCGTTTTGTTCACCTTCTTCACAGGTGTAGTATCCATTGCAAGGGCGGCGGAGGGTACCGCTGAGGGGGTGGGTACAACGGTGTTAGTGGCGGCAAGCGCCGGAATGGCGGACGGACGCTTATCGGCCACAAATGCAAGAGAGCAGAAAATGAATGCAGCCAGTGGCAGCACCATGATGCGTCGCAGGTAACTGAACCTGGGGGTGTGGAATTGTGTCAGCATAAGAATTCTTCTTTTTATTGGCGGATGGAAAAAGTCGTTCGTAATACTGAATTGTTTACTTTGAAAGGCCATCTGGAGGATGGTTTGGGCGTAGCCTGCTATTTCTTCCCCGGCTGCTTTTTTATCGGCCAGGAATTCATGCACCAGCGCCAGTTCCCTTTTTATCAGGTGAAAGAAGGGATTGATCCAGCACACGGCCGTTACCAGTTCCATGAACAGTTTATCTGTGCTGTGTTTCTCCTGCAGGTGTACCAGTTCATGTTTGAAGATCTGCTGCCCTTCGGGCGAATTCAGCGAAGTTTGATGATCCCAGAAAATATAGCTGAAGAAAGAGAAGGGCGCTTTGATATCCTTGTTTTTTACAAACCGGTAAGGAGGAATTTCCTGTACCTGGCTGCGGCGGATCAGGTTTTTGATCCGGAAAAGACTGATCACCGTTCTTGTCAGCAGTAAACCTATCACCGCGATGTACAATGTGTTAAGCACTGTACCGGAACTGATCCCGGGGCTGGCTGATATCACGGTTTCGCGGATATTAACAATACGCGCGGTATAAGATAATACTGCGGAGGATTCGGTTGCCTGACCCGGCAGTGGAATCTTCAGGAGTGGTGTGAGCAGGGAAATCAGGGTGATGAGTACCAGGTAGTACCGGTTCCATTGATGGAAGCGGTTATTACGCAGGGCAATATAATAGTAGCCGTATAAAACGGCAGAACAGATGATCACTTTAGAGAGATAGGTGAGCAGAACTGTCATGGTTAAGGTTTTTGGGCTGCTTTAATTTTTTGTACCAGTTTCTCCAGTTCAGCGATACTCAGTTCTTTCTCTTTCACAAAAAAAGAAACCATGTTGCTGAAGGAGCCGTCGAAATAGCCTTTTACAATATTGTTGACCGTTTTGTGGCTGTAAGCGTCTTTGGTAACAAGGGCAAAATACTGGTGTGATTTACCATAGGCTTTGAAGTCAACAAATCCTTTTTCAATCAGGATTTTCACGAGGGTAGATACGGTATTGTAATGTGGTTTTGGTTCCGGCATTACTTCTATTATATCTTTCACGAAGGCGGGTCCTGTTTCCCAGAGTGCCTGCATGATCTGTTCTTCTGCTTTGGTGAGTTGTTTCATATATCTCGTTTATAAAACCAAGTTAAAACTAATTGTTTAGTTCGACAACTATTTTTTTAGTTTTAAAGAGATGGATATTTGACATATTATCACAACGAGTTATTTTTTAATTAGTTATTTTTGTCCGCACAGACCGTAAAAAACAGAAAGGACATGACGCCTGAACAACCTATCATACAATTAACAAACGCCAGTATATACCAGGGCCATTCATTGATATTATCTGATGTGAACATCACGGTGAATAAGGGTGAATTTGTATATCTCATTGGTAAAACCGGTACCGGGAAATCCAGTTTGTTAAAGACATTGTATGGCGATTTACCTTTAAATGATGGCACAGGACAGGTGGTTGGTTTTGATCTCAAGAAGATGGATTGGAAAAAAGTGCCGTATCTTCGCCGGAATCTGGGTGTGGTATTCCAGGATTTTCAGTTATTAACCGACCGCAATGTGCATGATAACCTGAAATTTGCGCTCCGGGCTACCGGTTGGCAGGATCCAAAGGAAATGGAGAATAAGATCACGGATGTACTGGAAAAAGTGGGGTTGGGTACCAAAGGCTTTAAGATGCCGTATGAGTTATCGGGAGGAGAGCAGCAGCGTGTGGATATTGCCCGTGCTATGCTGAATTCGCCAAAACTGATCCTGGCGGATGAGCCTACGGGTAACCTGGATCCGGAAACTTCCGATGGTATTATGCAGCTGTTATTCCGTATCTGCCGCGAAGGAACCGCCATAGTGATGGCCACACACGATTACATTGTATTACAGAAATTCCCGTCGAGAGTACTGCGTACAGAAAACGGGCATGTAACGGATAATGCAGCTGTGAATTTCTCTTCTTAGGAGTTGTTGAGAAAGAAAATCTTACAGATGTACATTATCCCTCATTTATTATTAATTTCCGGTTAATTGGTAATTCCTATTTTTTAAATTACCTTTGCACCGGAAAAATAGCGACAAAAAACATTATTATTACTTATTATTTTTAAAGATGTCTTACTTAACTGTTGAAAAGAAAGCCAATATTTTTAAGGAATTTGGTGGAAGCGAAAAAAATACAGGCTCTGTGGAAGCACAAATCGCACTGCTGACTGAGCGTATCAACAGCATTTCCGGTCACCTGAAACAAAACAAAAAAGATTTTTCTACCCACCGTGGTTTGATGAAGATGGTTGGCCAGAGAAAGCGTTTGCTTTCCTATTTATCTAAAACCAACCTCACAGGCTACCGTGCCCTCATCGAGAAGTTAGGTATCAGGAAATAACCATGACTTAATTATAGCGCTATTCCCAACTTATATGGTTGGGAATAGTTTTTTTGTATGTATACCTTTTGTTGTTCTTTAGCGATCAAAAAAGAATAACTTTATTTTTAATCCTCACTTTATTATGAATCTGACACCTATTTCAGTGAAATTCGATATAGGAGACGGTCGTATGGTGACCATCGAAACCGGCAAGTTGGCCCGTCAGGCTGACGGTGCCGTTACGGTGCGTTTAGGGAATTCAATATTGCTGGCCACCGTGGTAGCAAATAAAGAACCCAAACCAGGCCAGTCTTTCTTCCCCCTTACAGTTGATTACCAGGAAAAGTTTGCATCCGCAGGCCGTATCCCAGGTTCCTTTTTCAAGCGTGAAGGCCGGTTGTCTGATTCCGAGGTACTTATTTCCCGTTTGATTGACCGCGCTCTGCGTCCCCTGTTCCCCGACAATTATTTATGTGAAGTTCAGGTACTGGTGTCCCTGATTTCATCTGATCCCGAAGTAATGCCTGATGCACTGGCCTGTCTGGCTGCATCTGCTGCACTGGCTGTATCCGACGTTCCCATCCAGGAAATTATTTCTGAGTGCCGCGTAGCGCGCATTGATGGCAAACTCGTGATCAACCCTAACCGTACTGAACTGGCTAAAGCCGACATGGACTTCATCATCGGTGCTACCGACAAGAACATCATGATGGTGGAAGGTGAAAGTAAAGAGTGCCAGGAAGAAGATCTGATCCTCGCAATTGAAGCAGCACACGCTGCGATCAAGGTGCAGGTAAAAGCACAGGAAGAACTGCGTGACCTGAAAGGTGTAACCGGCAAACGTGAATACGCACAACCTCATCAGAACGAAGAACTGAAAGCAAAAGTAGAAGCTTTTGCAAAAGATAAAATTTACCAGGTAGCCAAGTCAGCTTCAGCCAAGCACGATCGCAGCGATGCGTTTGCTGCCATCGGCACCGAACTGAAAGAACACCTGGGCGAATTACCGGAAGAAGACCAGCCGCTGGTAAAAGAATACCTGCATGACCTGGAAAAAGAAGTGATCCGCAACATGATCCTGGACGAATCCGTTCGCCTGGATGGCCGTGCACTGGATCAGGTTCGTCCGCTGGCTATGGAAACAGATATCCTGCCTTCTCCTCACGGTTCCGCCCTGTTTACCCGTGGTGAAACACAGTCGCTGACTACCGTTACACTGGGTACTCCGGAAGATGAACTGCTGATCGAAAGCGCAGCCGTTTCCAACTATTCCAAATTTATCCTGCACTACAATTTCCCTCCATTCTCTACAGGTGAAGTGAAAATGATGCGCGGTCCCGGCCGTCGTGAAGTAGGACATGGTAACCTGGCGATGCGCTCCCTGAAGCAAATGATGCCAGGCAGCGACTACGCTTACACAGTAAGGGTGGTTTCTGATATCCTCGAATCAAACGGTTCTTCCTCTATGGCTACCGTATGTGCCGGTTCACTGGCACTGATGGACGCTGGTGTGCCCCTGCCTAAACACGTTTCCGGTGTGGCAATGGGTCTTATCTCCCGCGCATCCGATGGCAAATGGGCAGTATTAACCGACATCCTCGGTGATGAAGATCACCTGGGTGATATGGACTTTAAAGTAACCGGTACCCGCGATGGTATTGTGGGTATCCAGATGGATATTAAAGTGGATGGTTTAAGCATGGATGTAATGCGCTCCGCACTGGCTCAGGCTAAGAAAGGCCGTCTGCATATCGTGGAAGCCATGTACGAAGCAATGCCTGCTGCACGTCCTGAACCAAAACCACATGCACCACGCATGGAGAAGATCATCATCGACCGTGAATTTATCGGCGCTGTAATCGGACCCGGTGGTAAAATTATACAGGAGATCCAACGCGAAACCGGTACTACCATCAACATCGAAGAAGTTGGTGAAACCGGTGAAGTTAGTATCTTCTCTTCTCAGAAAGAAAGTCTTGATAAAGCAGTTGCATGGGTGAAAGGAATCATTGCAATACCTGAAGTAGGTGAAGTATATGAATCCGTTGTAAAATCCATCATGCCTTATGGTGCTTTCGTTGAGTTCATGCCTGGTAAACAAGGCTTGCTCCACATCTCTGAAGTTTCCTGGAAACGCCTGGAAACAATGGAAGGTGTGCTGACAGAAGGCGAAAAAGTAAAAGTAAAACTGACTGGTACCGATCCTAAAACCGGTAAGTTTAAGCTGAGCCGCAAAGTGCTCATGCCTAAACCGGAAGGTTATGTGGAAAGACCAGAACGTGAAGAGCGTGGCGACAGAGGC
The DNA here is from genome assembly GCF_037483205.1 of Chitinophaga sp. CCNWYY40. Classification (NCBI taxonomy): domain Bacteria; kingdom Pseudomonadati; phylum Bacteroidota; class Chitinophagia; order Chitinophagales; family Chitinophagaceae; genus Chitinophaga; species Chitinophaga sp. CCNWYY40. Next base: position 808,741 of record NZ_JBBHLF010000003.1, on the reverse strand, counting down.
GACTTCCGTGATCGTGGCGATCGTGGAGATCGTGGCGACAGACGTGGTCCCCGTGACGACAGACGTGGCGGTGATGACAGACGCGGTGGCGGCGACAGACGTGATTTCAACCGCGACGGTAACCGTGGTGGCGGAAATTACAACGCCGGTCCTGAAAAACCTCAGGAGCCTACCTTTGATGCCGAATAGGCGCTGTTATAGCTAGCAGATAACTGGAATTAAATACAAAAGAAAGCAGTCACCCAGGTGGCTGCTTTCTCTTTTTATGATGGATCCGTTTTTATCTCCTCGTAAGCTGCTCTACACGGAAAGTACTTTCCCTGAATATTTCCCGGCCGCTGTTCAGGCGGAACACCCGGTAATTATTACCATCTACCGGTTCGGCAATCATCTTGTAAGCCGGTTGTACCGCTTTGGTACTTCTGTCTATCACCCTTACTTCCCCGCCGGCCAGCAGGTCCGGCATTATTTCTTCCACATAGGGAAGCATAATACCACCATCTTCTGCCCATAACATATTCATTTTACCGGTGCTGTAACTAAAATCCTTGTTGGCAGTATCTTCCAGGTAGCAATAAGCCTTACGGAAATGGTTGCCCATATCAATGGCATTCAGGTGTGCAAACTGTACGCTGTTAAATACCTTGTTGCTGTATTTACTGTTACGAAGAGTGGAATCCATGCCCGTCATATATTCCGTGAGATGCTTCCTGTCGAAGATCAGCGTTACATTTTCAGTCTGGTAAATGATGGAATCCATAATAGGTTCTGGTGGCCGTACTTTAATTACCTGGGCCATGCCCGGCAGGGACAACGCCACGCCGGTCAGCAGGAGGAACAGTGCTTTCATAGGATAGTTGATATGATTTATAAATCAAATATAATGATTTTTAATATCTGGAGATGATTTTAGCGGCAGATACAGGGGCAAAAGACTGAAAGCTAGCCACTAATGGCTATATTTGCGGCCTATGTCTTACATTGCTATTACCATGCGGGCCGGCGCCGAACAAACAGACCTGCTGATTGCCCAGTTATCTGAGCTGAAATACGAAGGGTTTGAAGAACAGCCGGACACACTTATTGCCTATATCCCCGCCGCTGATTTCGACGAGGCTGTGTTACAGCAGCAATTGGAAGCCCACGGGGTTACCTATACGAAAGAAACGATTTTACCGGTTAACTGGAACGCCCTGTGGGAAAGCAATTTCCAGCCGGTGCAGGTAGATAGCTTTTGTGGTATCCGGGCGGAGTTTCACCCGCCGTTTGATCCGCAACCCGTATATGAAATTATTATTACCCCTAAAATGGCTTTTGGTACCGGGCATCATGCCACTACCGCTTCCATGATAAAACTCATGGAGCCACTGGACTTTAAAGGGAAGAAGGTATTTGATTTTGGTACAGGAACCGGTATTCTCGCCATCCTGGCAGAAATGATGGGAGCTGATACGGTGGATGCCATTGACTACGACGAATGGTCCGTGAATAATACGCTGGAAAACCTTACTGCCAACGGCATGAACAAGGTAAAAGTATGGCAGGCAGACAACCTTGATGCAATTACCGGAAAATATGATATATTGCTGGCAAATATCAACTATAACATTTTACTGAAATTTATGGGAGATATGCGGCATTTATTAGTGCCGGGGGGCAAATTACTATTGAGCGGGATCTTACCAACCGACGAAGAAAACATTGCAGCGGCCGCGGTTTCAACAGGTTTTATCATGGAGGGAAGGATAGAAAAAGATAACTGGCTGGCGCTTCAGTTTTATGTACCCCCAACAAAATAGATTAAAAGTTACATATAAATAGTGTTGATAATCCAACTTTTGTGTTACAATCTTTTCTAATATTCTCTCTATTTTAACACAGAATTTGTTATCTTAGCATTCCTAACTTGTAGTGATGATAGAAATTTTATTGCTTATTTGTGCTTATCTGATAGGATCTGTTCCTACAGCTGTTTGGGTGAGTAAAGGCGTTTTTGGTATGGATATCCGGGAGTATGGCAGCGGCAATGCCGGTGCTACCAATACTTTCAGGGTGCTGGGGCCTAAAGCGGGTACTTTTGTAATGGTAGTAGACATGCTGAAAGGCGTGTTGGCTGTACGTTTAGCTTATCTGGCTCCCTATTATCTTGATCCTGAGCATCTTACACAGCTCGTGAATCTCCAGATCGGTCTGGGGCTCGCTGCAGTGGTAGGTCATATATTCCCTATCTGGGCAAACTTCAAGGGCGGTAAAGGAATTGCTACCCTGTTCGGACTGGTGCTTGCCATCCAGCCACTGGTAGCGCTGTGCTGCGTAGGCGTATTTTTAATGATCCTTTTTTTAACCAGATACGTTTCTCTCAGTTCTATCATTGCCAGTATCGCTTTCCCGATACTTATCCTCTATATCTTCAATGAACCGGAAATTTTCTATCGCATATTTGCTATTGCTGTAGCTTTAATGGTGGTATTAACCCACCAGAAGAATATTACGCGGCTGCTGAAAGGTGTGGAAAGTAAAGTTCCGCTGTTTAAGAACAGAAAAGACAAGAACTAGTTATAGTTATATATTAAAGCAGGAAGCAAAAAGCGACAGCCATAAAAATGTGCATGCTTTTTGCTTTTTGCATTGTGCGTTTCCGCATATTTAAATTGATGCTCCCATGAAAAAGTATGTTTTATTCTTTACTGCAAGCCTCGCATTGGCGGCCTGTTCGCGTGTACCCATCACCGGCCGTAGTCAGCTGAACCTCGTTCCTGAAAGCACTATGCAATCAATGGCTGTGCAACAATACCAGTCGTTTTTGTCTGAAAACAAAGTAGTGGCGCAAACTACCAGTAAAGACGCTGAAATGGTAAGAAGAGTGGGCCAGCGCATTGCGTCCGCCGTTACCAGGTACATGAACCAGAATAATATGGGGAATGAAATATCCAGCTATAAATGGGAATTTAACCTGGTAGACAGTAAAGAAGTGAATGCCTGGTGTATGCCTGGCGGTAAGGTAGTGGTATATACAGGTTTGTTGCCGGTAACCCAGAATGAAACTGCACTTGCCTGTGTAATGGGCCATGAAATAGCACATGCGATTGCCCGTCATGGTAACGAACGTATGAGCCAGGGACTGGTAATGCAGGGGATCCAGGTAGCAGGTGCCGTAGCGCTGAACAAGAATCCTACTGCCGTAAACCTCTTCAACCAGGCATTTGGTATAGGCGGTAACTTAGGTACGCTTGCCTTTTCCCGCGGTAATGAGCTGGAAGCCGATCACCTGGGCGTAATATTCATGGCAATGGCCGGTTACAATCCACAGGAATCAATTCCTTTCTGGCAACGTATGGCTAACATGAGCAAAGGTCAGAAGCCACCTGAACTCCTGAGTACACACCCCAGCGACGCTACCCGCGTACAAAAATTACAACAGCTGATGCCGGAAGCAATGAAGTATTATACACCGGCGAAAGCGTAAATCTCTTTAAAAAGCAACGGGCTGGTAATGTATTATTACCAGCCCGTTTTCTTTATATCTTCCGTTATGCCGTTATAATTTCAATTACCTTCTTATTTTTCTGCACCTTCATCTTCTCCGGCACATGTGCCAGGATCTCTTTTTTGAAGGCTTCTATCAACGCCTGTTTAATAAAGTGACGATGTGTTACCAGGCTGATCTCCCTCACCGGTTCAGGCGCCTTGAAATAGCGCACCATATTCAGCTGCCGGGAGGAAAGGTCCTGCAGCGACAGCTCCGGTAAAATCGTATAGCCTTCATTGAGGTCTACCATTCTTTTCAGTGTTTCCACACTACCGGTATTATATTCGAGGTTCTTATTATCGCCCATTGTGAATTTATCTTTACAGATATTCAGCACCTGGTTGCGCATGCAATGACCTTCGTTGAGCAGCCACACATCTTTGATATCCAGCTCGTCTGCTTTCACAATTTTTTTCTCGTATAAAGCATTGCTTTTAGCGGTATACACCACAAAGGACTCATAAAACAAAGGATGTTCTTCCAGGTGAGGGTTATGCAGGGGAGTAGCCAGCAAACCACAATCCAGCAGTTCCTGTTTTAGTTGCTGCATAATTTGTTCGGTAGGATATTCCCATATCTCCAGCCGCACCTTCGGATATTTTTTCATGAACCCGGTCAGGATACGCGGAAGCAGGTAAGGCGCCAGGGTAGGAATGATGCCTACTTTCAGGTTACCCTGTACTTCCTTTTTCTGGTCTGCTATAATCTCGCGGATGCGGGCATTTTCCTTAATAATGATCCTGGCCTGGGCAACCACGGATACGCCTATTTCTGTAGGGACTACCGGTAATTTGCTGCGATCAAACAGTTTAATGCCTAATTCATCTTCCAGCTTCTGAATCTGCATGCTCAGTGTTGGCTGGGTTACAAAGCATTTCTCTGCTGCTACTACAAAACTTCTGTAGGTATCTACCGCAACAATGTACTCCAATTGAACTGTCGTCATTTCCTCTAAGATTGTGGCGTAAAGGTATAAATAAAATCTATAGGAAGACGTTAAATCCTATAAAAGCAACAGGCGGTAGTGAAATCCTTCACTACCGCCTGTTGCTTTTATATTAATATGTTTAACTAGAATATCCTGTAACGGTACTTGATTTTTTCTGTATTGCTGTACAGTTCCCGTATATTGATAGACGCCTGGATTTCGCCCACTGCTTCTGTTTTCAGGTTCCTGAACTCCGCCTGTTTGGCATCGATGATGCTTTTGTCGGCAAGACCATTATCCTGAGCAATTTTCAGCGAGTTGTTTACTTTGGTATAGTAAGAATCCAGTAAAGTGAAATACTCGTTGTAAAGATTTTCAAATCGTTTGGTTTGTAATACCAGGTCTTCCAGCTGGTTATTTACTTCTTTCAGGGAAGAGTTTTCGCGCAGCAGGGATTCATAGTCGATCCGTTTGCCTTTGGTATATTTCTCTTCCAGTTTAGCGAAGTAATCCACTACTTTTTCTTTCTTAAAATCAAAAAAGTATTCATTCATCGTTTGGCTCAAACCCTGATTCCCTTTCTGCGGAGCAGGAAATTTGAGAGAAGTGGCGGTAAACGAAAGATGATCAAACAGGTTATCCTGCAACAGGCTTAACTGATCTTTATTGAAGTTCAGGCCATATTCAAATTTCTGGTTGGCATCATTTAATGCGGTGTAATACACCACATATTTGTTCAGCTCTTTTTCAAAATCCTGTAATGACTTCTGATTGATCTGTTTGTTATTCACACTCACGCTGTGCAGGAAGTTCATCACTGAGTTGGCAATTGCCAGCGGGGGCGTGAGGGAGGTAAAGCTCTGGAAGATAGGACTGTTGATGATCGACTTGGTAGACTCAACAATTTTAGAATTCTTTTCTCCTTTATCTCCTTTGTTTTTCAGGATGATCTTTTCTACCAGTTCTACAATGCGGTCGCTCAGAGAAAAGCCCAGCGCTTTACTTTCCGGGTTATTCAGCGAGGTGATGAAAACATCGAGGTTATTGGTAGTGGTACGTGACTTTAGATCGATAATTTTCTTATTCAGCAGATAATAGGTTTCACTGGCATTGATGATATTATTTTTTATCAGCTCATACTTCGTGATATTATCTATTTCCTTTCCCTGTAACAGGGCCTGTATAGCGGTAGAGTTTTGTTTGTCATTGTCGGTGATCCGCTGTACGTCTTCCAGCAGTTTGCGGATGGTGGTATCCTGGGTTCTGATAACAGGAGACGTGGTGCTTTTCAGTTCCGGGTCCTGTGCATAGGCTGTCTGGAAAGTAAAAAGTAAAACAAGTGGGGCTGGTAGCACTTTAATCCATCTGGTGTTCAGAAATTTTTGAGTCAGGTGTACTAACGGTAATGACTCATCGGGCTTGCAGGTCAAGCGTTTATCATGCCTCATTTCCGTTGGTAGGTGTTTTAACATGTTGTTTTTGCTTTTTGTTAACAAAAATTTAAGAAAATATGATGCCAAAAACATCATCAGGCAAAGATAAATAATTAATAACAGTTAAAATTAAATCATGATAGGTGGTGTCCGGAACGCATTTCCGGGAGATATTTTGAATTATCAGCAGGTGAGTTACCTTTGCTGCCAAATTTGATCCACTTTCATGCTTAATAACAAAAAGATCGTGGTTGTATTACCGGCCTACAACGCAGCACTTACGCTGGAAAAAACATTCCGGGAAATCCCTTTTGACATAGTTGATGATGTAGTACTGGTAGATGATGCCAGCAGAGATGATACCCTTGAAGTCGGCAGGCGGCTGGGGATTCAGCACCTGATACGTCACGATAACAACAAAGGTTATGGAGGTAACCAGAAATCCTGCTACAACAAAGCGCTGGACCTCGGAGCTGATATTGTGGTGATGCTGCATCCCGATTATCAGTATACGCCAAAGCTCATTACCGCCATGTGCAGTATTATTGCAAACGATGTGTACCCGGTGGTTTTCGGGTCCAGGATCCTGGGAAAAGGCGCCCTGAAAGGGGGAATGCCAATGTATAAGTACATATTTAATCGTTTCTTAACATTGACACAAAACATCCTGATTGGTCAGAAGCTGAGTGAATACCACACCGGCTACCGCACTTTTTCATCGGAAGTATTGCGTGATATCAACTATATGGCTGATAATGACGATTTTGTGTTCGATAATGAAATGGTTTCGCAGATATTTATGAAAGGATACGATATTGCAGAGATTACCTGTCCTACCAAATACTTCGACGAGGCCTCCAGTATCAATTTCAAACGCAGCGCCATTTATGGTTTAGGTGTGTTGAGAGTATCCCTGCAGCATCGTTTGCATATGTGGGGCATGATAAAAGGAAAGATCTATTAAAAAATAATTTAGCCAGTGGGTTTAGCGCAACAGTATAATTTAGCCGGAAAGTACCTGAAGTATTATTTTACTTCAGGCAATCGTCATGACGTACATTCTCCCTTTGTATTTTCACTGATAGAGGATGTATTGCTGGATAAAAAACAGCATCCGGCTTTCCGGGAAATAGAACAGTTGCGCAAACAGTTGCTGCAAAGTAATGAAACGCTCCAGGTAACCGACCTGGGCGCCGGGTCGCTGATATCGGCCGGTAATGAACGCCGGGTACGGGATATTACCCGCTATGCGGCAAAACAGCCCAAATTCGGGCAGTTATTTTACCGGCTGATACAATACCTCCAACCGGGCCGTATCCTTGAATTGGGTACTTCTATGGGGCTTTCTACAGCATATATGGCAAAGGCCGCCCCGCAGGCCCGTATTTATACCATTGAAGGATGCCCTAATATAGCAGCCCGGGCTGCCAAAAACTTTGAGGCGCTTCACATCAAAAACATCACGCAGGTAACGGGGAATTTTGATACCGTGTTACCGGACGTGTTAAAACAAATGCAGCTGCCCGACTGGGTGTATATAGATGGGAACCATCGCAAAGAACCCACCCTGGCCTATTTTGAGCAGTGCCTGCAGTTTGCTGATGAATACTCCGTTTTTATTTTTGACGATATCCACTGGACCCCGGATATGGAAGCCGCCTGGCATACTATACAGGAACATCCGCAGGTGACCATGACCATCGACCTGTTTTTTATCGGGCTGGTTTTTTTCCGGAAAGATTTTAAAGTTAAACAGCATTTTACACTGAAATACTGATTTTGCCGTAGTATATTGGGTGTAAAATTCCCCAGTTATGCGTTACCTGAAATTATTCTTCCTGGCCTGCATGCTCACCGGTAGCCTGGTAGCCGCTGCACAGGACGATCTTTCCCAGTACAGCCGTGAATCGTTTATCCGTAAGGGTGATACCCTCCGCTACCGTCTCCTGCTGCCGGCCAACTACGATAGTCACAAAAAATATCCCCTGATCGTTTTCCTGCATGGAGCCGGAGAAAGGGGCACTGATAATAACGCGCAGCTGCTGCATGGCGGCGCCATGTTCGTGCGGGATACGATCCGTGCCAATTACCCTGCATTTGTGGTTTTCCCGCAATGCCCTCCCGATCAAACATGGGCGCCCATGAAATTTGAGCGTGACAGCACGGGTAAAGTAATCCAGGCAGATTTTCCGCTGGATGGCGCCCCCACACCTCCCACCGCTTTACTCAACCAATTGCTGGATAGTTTACTGGCCGGCGGAAAAGTGGATACCAAACGTGTATACATCGGCGGTTTATCGCTCGGCGGAATGGGCACCTTTTATGAAATCACCAAACGTCCCAATATTTTTGCTGCCGCATTTCCTATCTGTGGCGCAGGCAACGTAGCAGCAGCTGATAGGTTTGCTAAAAAAGTACCGGTGTGGATTTTTCATGGCGGCGACGATAAAGTAGTGCCGGTAGAAGCCTCCAGGGCTTATGATGCCAAACTGAAAGCATTGGGTGCAGAAGAAAAATATACCGAATATCCCGGCGTAGGACACAACAGTTGGGACAATGTGTTTGTGGAACCCGGTGTGATGCCGTGGTTGTTTCAGCACCGTAAAAAATAAAATACAGAAGGGATCGCCGTACAGGCGATCCCTTCTGTTAAAAAAGCTTTAGTTACCACCCAACGCGCGATACAGCGATACCATTCCCTGGTACACATTCCGGCGTGTAGTTACCAGTGCCAGCTCTGCTTCCAGCACACTCTTCTGTGCGGTGATCACTTCCAGGTAATTGGCGTAACCGGTAGTAAAAAGAATGTTAGCGGTAGATACGGCCTCCTGCAACACCAATACCTCCCTGCTTTTCAGCGCATAGGCTTCCTGCTGGTTTTCTACTTTATTTAAGGCAGAAGCTACTTCCTGGTAGCCATTTACAATGGTCTGCTGGTATTCGTAGAATGCCGTCCAGGCGTTGGCGGTACTGATATTGTATTGCGCCTGTATTTGTTTTTTATTGAAGATGGGAGCGGTTAAATTCCCTACAGCGCCCCATGCTATGGACGCGGGCGACTGGAACAGCAACCCTGCCTTGAAAGCATTAAAGCCCGCATAGGGCGTAATGGTGAGTCCGGGTAAAAAGGCCGCCCGCGCAGCTTTCACATCGGCTTTTGTGGCGGCCAGTTCAAGCTCCGCCCGCTGTACATCCGGGCGTTGCAGCAGCAGGCTGGCAGGGATCCCTTTTTTTATCGCCGCCGGCAATGCCTGCGCATCTTTTACCGTGCTGCGTACAATGGGCTGTGGCAGCCTTCCCAGGAGGGCGTTGAGCTGGTTTTCCAAAGAAGCGATTTCCTGTTTTACGCCATACTCCAATGCCTGCGTGCTCAGTAACTGGGCGGTGAACTGTTGCACTGCCAGCTCGGTAGCGCGTCCGCCGGCCTTTTGAATATGCACGGTGGCGACTGCGGTTTCCTGTAATTTAATATTGCGTTGTATAATAGCCAGCTCATTGTCCATCGCGGTGAGCTCGTAATACAGCCCGGTAACGCCTGCCACTATTTGCGTGGTAAGCAGGCGGCGGCCCTGTTCACTGCCGAGAAAGCGTGCGTAGGTGGCCTGGCGCTGGCTTTTCAGTTTACCCCAGAGATCTATTTCCCAGCTGCTTCTTAGCCCTGCAAAGTATTCAGGTGTTGGACCGGGAATGCGTTGATCTTTACTGATATTGGGCGACAGGTTGGTATCGAAATTACCTACACCATTGAGCGTGTAGTCTGCATACTTATCCACACCGGCTGATAAGGAAAGATTCAGCGACGGCAGCCATGCGTTTTTTGCCATCATCAGGTTGGCCTGCGCCGTGGCTACGCGTTGTGCAGCAGAGAGCAGGTCGTAGTTGTTACGCAAGGCGGTATCAATGAGGCTCCGCAAATTTGGATCATTAAACACCTGCGCGAAATTGTGCAGTGAAATGGTATCACTGCTATTACCTGATACCACGGGAACGCTTATACGTTCCGGCAGCGCCAGTTCTTTTTGTGTGCTGCAGGCCACTGTTGCAGTGGCCATCGCAGCATATAATGCGTATTGATATATTCGTTTATTCATTGGTGTAAGCTTTTAGTTCAACGGATTTTTTCCTGATCATGGAAGCAAACAGCACGTATAATCCGGGTATGATCAATACACCGAAAATGGTTCCGATGAGCATGCCGCCGGCTGCGGCTGTACCAATGGAACGGTTGCCCATAGCGCCGGCGCCGGAGGCAATACACAATGGTATTAACCCGGCGATGAATGCGAACGACGTCATGAGAATGGGGCGTAGCCTGGATACGGCGCCTTCTTTCGCAGCGGCGAGGATGGTAGCGCCATGCTTATTTCTCAGGATGGCAAATTCCACAATGAGGATGGCGTTCTTTCCAAGTAAACCTATCAGCATTACCAATGCCACCTGTGCATAGATGTTATTTTCCAGGCCCAGTACCTTCAGAGAAAGGAAGGCGCCGAAAATACCGGCTGGCAGCGATAACAATACCGGCAGTGGCAACAGGAAGCTTTCGTATTGAGCGGCCAGCAACAGGTATACAAACACCAGTACGATGATGAAAATATAGAAGGCCTGGTTACCGGAAAGGATTTGTTCTCTCGTCATACCACTCCATTCGTAGCTATATCCCCTGGGCAATTCTTTCGCGGCTACTTCCTGTACGGCGGCAATGGCCTGGCTGCTGCTGAATCCTGGTTTGGCGTCGCCATTGATCATGGCGGCGGTATACATGTTATAGCGGGTCAGTTGTTCCGGTCCGTATACACGTTCCAGTTTTACGAAGTCGGAATACGACACCATTTCGCCGCGGTCGTTTTTTACGTAGAGACGCAGCAGGTCGTCGGGTTTGGTGCGGTAGGAGGGACCCGCCTGCACCATTACCTTATACATTTGCCCGAAGCGGATGAAGTTGGAAGCATAGAAGCTACCCATCAGCGTTTGAAGATTGCTCATGGCATTTTCTATACTCACACCTTTTTTTGCAGCCATGGCCTGGTCTACATGGATCAGGTATTGCGGGAACTCCGCATCAAAGCTGGTGAAGGCGCTGCCTATTTCCGGTCTCTTTTTCAGTGCGTCGATGAACTGGTTGGTGATCTGCGCGGTTTGCCGGAGATCGCCGCTGCCGCTGCGGTCGAGCAGCCGTAGTTCAAACCCGCTGGAGTTACCGAATCCGGGAACGGTAGGCGGCGGGAAAAATTCTATGCTGGCATCTGCAATACCAGCTGTTTTCTTTTGTAATATTTCAATGATATCCTGTACAGATGCTTTGCGGTCGTCCCAGGGTTTCAGGTTTACCATGCCCATCCCGTAAGAGGCGCCGGCCACTTCGTTTACCAGGCTGTAACCTGCAAGGGTGGATACGGATTCCACTTCTCCCAGTTCAGCAGCAATAGCCTGCACCTGGTCCAGTATGGCTTCGGTACGTTCTACTGTTGCTCCCGGAGGAGTGGTTACGTTTACATAGATCATCCCCTGGTCTTCGGTAGGAATGAACCCGGAAGGCAGGATGGCGCTAACGCCCCAGGTAGCGGCGAAGAAGAATACGAGGCAGGCCAGTGTAATCAGTCTCCTGCCGGCGATAAAGCTGATCAGCTTTGCATATTTATTTTCAGTAGCATTATAGCCTTTGTTGAAACCGTTGAAGAAGCGCTGCAGCAGGCTCTTTTTACGGGGTTTGCCATGTGTGTCTTTTAACATGATGGCGCAGAGTGCAGGCGTTAACGTTACTGCGTTAATACCTGAAATCACGATGGAAATGGCCAGTGTGAGCGAGAACTGCCGGTAGAATACACCTACCGGACCTGATAAAAACGCCACTGGTATAAATACAGCAGACATTACGAGCGTGATGGCCACCAACGCCCCGCTGATTTCTTTCATGGCTGCCAGCGTGGCTTCCATCGGAGGGAGATGTTCTTCACTCATTTTCACGTGTACGGCTTCTACTACCACAATGGCATTATCTACCACAATACCAATAGCCAGTACCAGTGCAAAGAGCGTGAGCAGGTTAATGGAGAAGCCCATCATCTGCATAAAGGCTAACGTACCAATTAACGCTACCGGTACTGCAAGTGCAGGAATGAGGGTGGAGCGGAAGTCCTGCAGGAAAATGAACACCACGATAAATACCAGCAGGAATGCTTCAAACAGGGTTCTTACCACTTCGTGGATAGAGGCGTCGAGAAAGCGGGAAACGTCGTAGTTGAAGTTAAAGGTCATGCCCGGAGGAAACGAGGAATTCTTCATTTCTTCCATTTTTGCCTTCACATTGTTAATTACTTCGCGTGCATTGGAGCCGGGTCGTTGTTTAAGCATGATGGAAGCGGAAGGCTTGCCGTCTGTTTTGGATACCATGCTATAGGTGAGCGAGCCAAATTCTACATCGGCTACATCTTTAAGATGCAGTACAGATCCGTCCTGTCCTGCCCGCAGCACGATTTGCCGGTATTGCTCCGGTTCAAAAAATTTACCGGTGTAGCGTAACACATATTGCAGCATCATCGCATCTTTATCGGAGCTTTCGCCGGTTTTACCGGGAGCTGCTTCAATATTCTGTTTGCGGATAGCCTGAATCACTTCATCGGCAGATACGTTGTAGGCCAGCATACGATCAGGTTTCAGCCACACGCGCATGGCGTATTCTTTAGCGCCCATGATTTCCGCACGGCCTACTCCATCGATACGTTTTAATTCCTGGAGTACGTTGATGTCGGCAAAGTTGTAAATAAACTGTTCATCCAGGGTGGTGTCCTCGCTCATCACGTTGAGGTATAGCAACATACTGTTTACCTCTTTTTCCGTGGTTACGCCGGCCTTGATCACTTCTTCGGGCAGCTCATCAATAATGGTGGCTACGCGGTTTTGTACGTTCACTGCGGCCTGGTCGGGGTCTGTACCCACCTGGAAAAACACCTGGATCACGGTGATCCCGTCGTTACTGGATACGGACGACATATACGTCATGCCCGGTACCCCGTTGATGGCCCTTTCCAGTGGTGTAGACACTGCTTTGGCAGATACTTCCGCATTGGCGCCGGTATATTTAGCAGTTACCGTTACCGAAGGCGGCACAATATCGGGGAACTGGGTAACCGGTAAGGTAAATAGCGCGAGCAGGCCTACCAGTGTGATAATAAGCGATATGACCAGTGACAGCACTGGCCTTTTTATAAAAGTTTCAAACATTGTTCCGTGATTTCAGCTCAAAAGCTGTGTGATTATAAACTGAGTAAACTATCCATTGGTACGCCGCGTGGTGAAATCCGGATACCATCGCGGATGTTGCGTACGCCTTCACACACAATACGTTCTCCGGGCTGAAGTCCGGACTGAACGATGTAGAAATGGGCAAAGCGGGCCTGTGGAATAAAGTTTCTCATCTTCACTTTGTTGCTGCCGTCTACCACGAACACATAGTTTTTGTCCTGCATTTCGAATACCGCTTTTTGCGGGATGATCACCGCACTGTCTATTTCAGTGGTAAGACGCACCTTCCCGCTGGCGCCATGTTTCAGCAGCTTGGAAGGGTTGGGGAAGCGGGCACGGAATGCAATGGAGCCGGTGTTTTCTTCAAACTCACCTTCTATGGTTTCTATTTTACCAGTGTGATTATAATCTGTACCATCTGCCAATACAAGCGCTACCTGCCGGTAGCTGTTGTCGCCTTTGGCCAGCGCTTTATTATATTGTAGATACTCTGTTTCTGATACGTTGAAATAAGCATAAAATTCGCGTGTATCCGACACCGTAGTCAGCAGGGTGCCTTCACTGATCAGGCTTCCTTTCTTTAAGGGAATACGGTCGATGATACCATCAAAAGGGGCGCGGATGCTGGTATACGACAGGCGCATTTCCGCGTTGGAGGCGGCAGAGCGGGCTTCTTCTATTTTTGCCTGTGCCGCAGCGAGTTTTGCATTGGCTACTTCCAGTTCGGAAGGCGCTACTACTTTTTTCTCTACCAGCAGCTTTACCCGGTCGAGTTCCAGTGCAGCGGCTTTGCTTTCTGCTACCATGCTGCTGAGAACGGCTTTTGCTTTGGCCAGTTCTGCCCGGTATTCCGCATCATTGATACCAAACAGCAGTTGTCCTTTTTTTACTTCCTGACCTTCGTCGATAAATATTTTATCAAGAAAGCCATTTACACGGGCGCGTATTTCCACATTCTGCACCGCCTGGATATCTGTTACATAAGAACGGTGCAGCAGTGTATCTTTTGTTACCAGTGTGGTAACCGGTAAAACTTTAAGATCCTCGTTGTTGGTACTTTCTCCCTTGGTGGCACAACCGGCCATGAAAAGAGCGATCAGCGATGTTAAGATCCCTGTATATTGACGCATAGCAATAAGATATTGATCCCGGCATAACCGGAATAGGTGAATACAACACAATAGGAGGCCATCCGCTGTGATAGCAGAAAAGGCAGGCATCTCCCTGAAAAAAATTAAAAATGATTACAATAAAAGGTGTGCTGGTATTCAAAAGGGAGTAAACCGGAAGAGAAAGGAATAGTAGGCGGGCCGGAAGGATTTCTGGCGGCCATACTCACCGGTTTTGTTTTCAGGAATATAAATGCTGCGTGCAGTATTATCTGCATCGAGATATACAATGCGGGTGGCGGTACTTACCTGCGGGGCAGCTGCAGAAAGATACCAGCGTGTTTTGCGCCGGTGCTTCGTGATATGCCATACTTCGGTACCTTCATCATCTGCTTCGAGATGTACAGGAATTTTATTAACAAGACTTAATAACCTGTCCTGCTCTACCTGTTGCTTGTGCAGATCGGGTAACAGAAAATAATGACGATGTGCTGCAAACGAAGGCAGGATGCCGGTTGCCAGCTGTAAACACAGCAGGAAGCAGACGAGTGTCCAACGTTTTAATATGTGCGCACGATCATTCATTAAACCGCAAAATTAATAGTTTTTGATTTATTTAAAGATTAGTTTATTGTAAAGGATCTATTTTTTGATAACCGGTAAGATGTGTATAAAAATAAAGAGCCGTCTCATTTTATAGAGACAGCTCTTTCCACTCTGCACAGGATTGAATTGTTAACTATTTTATCGCCTGCATGGCAGATTTAGCAGCAGCAATGGTTTCATCCAGGTCTTCGGTAGTGAGTGCATTACTCATAAACCAGCTTTCGAAAGCGGAAGGCGGCAAATAAATACCACGGTCCAGCATCGCATGGAAGAAACGTTTGAATAATTCATTATTAGCGGCAGAGGCAGCAGAGAAATCCACAATCGGATATTCAGTGAAATGTGCGCTCAGCATAGATCCCATCTGGTTGATGCTATGCACGATACCAGCAGCGCCAAATGCTTCTTTTAATCCATTCACCAGGTAGCTGGCTTTTTCTTCCAGTTGCTGGTAGATAACAGGATTTTCATTCAGCGTTTGCAGCAAAGTATAACCGGCAATCATTGCAATAGGATTACCGCTTAAAGTGCCCGCCTGGTATACCTTTCCGGCCGGAGCAAGATGTTCCATGATTTCTTTCGGACCTGCTACTGCGCCCACCGGCATACCTGCCCCGATGATTTTACCAAAAGTAACAAGATCGGCCCGGATGCCGAGTAATTCCTGTGCACCACCGCGCGCCAAACGGAACCCTGTCATTACTTCATCGAAGATGAGCAGGATATTGTTTGCATCACAAAGCTGGCGGAGCCCTTCCAGGAAGCCCGGCTGAGGAAGGATACAGCCCATGTTGCCCGCTACCGGTTCAATGATAATAGCAGCAATCTGGTTAGTGTTATCGGCAATCAATTGCTCTACTGCGGGTAAATTATTGTATGGAGCTGTAAGCGTATCTTCTGCTACTGCAGTGGTAACGCCCGGCACAGATTGAATGCCCAGCGTAGCTACGCCACTGCCGGCGCTTACCAGGAACGCATCAGCGTGACCGTGGTAGCAACCATCAAATTTGATAAACTTATTACGGCCGGTATAGCCTCTTGCCAGCCGGATGGCTGTCATACAGGCTTCCGTACCGGAGTTTACCATGCGTATCATATCGATATTAGGCACCATGCCTGTGATCAGTTCTGCGATCTTTGTTTCCAGTTCTGTAGGAGCCCCGAAAGATGTGGAGTAGGTGGCGTATTCCTGTATGGCCTTTACCACCGGCTCATATGCATGGCCGAGGATCATGGGGCCCCAGGAATTGATATAGTCGATATAACGGTTGCCATCTACATCGTACATATAGGCGCCTTTGGCACGTTCCATAAATACGGGAGTGCCGCCTACACTTTTAAATGCACGTACGGGAGAGTTAACACCGCCGGGAATTACCTGCTTTGCTTTCCCGAATAACATTTCACTTTTACTGTACATCTGTTGGTGGTTTATTATTTTACGCAAGATAGGGAATTATGCATTCAGCAGTTTTACAGCGTCTTTTGCAAAGTAGGTAGCGATCAGATCCGCGCCGGCGCGTTTCATACTGGTCATACATTCCATGATGGCCTTGTTTTCATCGAGCCAGCCTCTTTCTGCCGCTGCTTTGATCATGGCGTATTCACCGCTTACATGATAAGCACTCACTGGTACGGTTACACGATCTTTAATAATGCGCATAATATCGAGGTAAGCCATAGCAGGTTTTACCATCACAATGTCGGCGCCCTCTTCAATATCCATCAGCGTTTCCCGGATAGCTTCGCGGGAATTGGCATAATCCATCTGGTAGGTTTTTTTATCGCCGAAGCCGGGAGCAGAGTCCAGTGCATCACGGAAAGGACCGTAAAAACAGGACGCGTATTTGGCGCTGTAAGCCATAATGCCTGTTTTGTCGAACCCATTCTCTTCGAGGATATTGCGGATTGCCAGGATGCGGCCGTCCATCATATCGCTGGGCGCTACAAAATCGGCGCCTGCCTGTGCATGGCTCAGGCTCATGCGTGCCAGTACTTCTACCGTAGGATCGTTTACAATTTCTGTCCCGTCTACAATACCATCGTGGCCGTAGGAAGAGTAGGGGTCCAGTGCAACATCTGTCATCACCACCATTTCGGGAATGGCGTTTTTAATGCCGCGGATGGCACGCTGCATCAACCCGTTGGGGTTTACTGCTTCGGTACCTTTATTATCTTTTACACTGTCCGGCGCTTTCACAAACAGCAGTACGCTTTTAATACCCAGGCTCCAGAGTTCCCTGGCTTCTTTAATGGTAAGGTCCAGGGAGTACCTGAAATAACCCGGCATAGAGCTGATCTCTTCTTTCACATTTTCTCCTTCGGTAACAAATAACGGCGCTATAAAATCGCTGGGTGTTAAAATTGTTTCCGCTACCATTGCACGAATAGCAGGAGATACTCTTAAAATTCTGTTTCTTCTGATCATCTTTATAAAAATTTTATTGTTTTTATATAGTCGTCTGCCGGCTTATTATTTTACCCATTCCCTGGGCTTCAGATATTCTTCCAGCTGTGCTTCCGGGCTGCCGGGTGCGGGATGAAAGTCGTACTCCCAGCGGGCTACAGGTGGTAAGCTCATCAGGATGGATTCTGTACGGCCGTTTGTTTTCAGGCCAAACAGCGTGCCCCTGTCGTGAACGAGATTGAACTCCACGTAACGTCCACGTCTATACGCCTGCCAGTTTTTATGTGCGTCGGTATAAGGCAGATTTTTTGTTTTCTCTACCAGCGGAAGATATGCTTCAAGGAAAGCGTTTCCATTTGCTTTGGAGAAATTCAGGAGTTCTTCTGCGGTCCTTTCTGCGTTAGGCCGGAGGTAATCGTAAAAGATACCGCCTATTCCGCGCGCTTCGTTATTACGGTGTTTATTGATAAAGTATTCGTCGCAGTGTTTTTTATATGCAGGATACAATTCTTTTCCAAAAGGATCACAGGCATCTTTAAAGGTACGGTGAAAATGTATACCGTCTTCTTCCTGCAGGTAATAGGGCGTAAGATCCGCGCCACCGCCAAACCAGCTGTCTTTCAGCGTTCCATCCTGGTCATACAATTCAAAATAGCGGAAGTTGGCATGCACGGTAGGCACAAAAGGATTCACGGGATGCAGCACCAGCGAAATACCACATGCCATGAACTGGCTGTTGGTAACGCCAAACTGTTGTGCCATTGCCTCCGGCAACTCACCATGAACAACCGAAGTATTTACACCGCCTTTTTCAAACACATTCCCGTTGGCGATCACGCGTGTTTTACCACCGCCGCCACCAGGGCGTTCCCAGCGGTCTTCCAGGAAAGTAGCTTTGCCGTCTGTTTTCTCCAGCGCAGCGCAGATCTCATCCTGTAAGCCGTGTATGAATGATATGAAATTATCTTTGATGCTCATGGTTAATTATCCGTGTGCTTTAACTGTTTCTACGAATGCTTTGGCGTGATCAACCGGAACATTTGGTAAGATACCATGTCCGAGGTTGGCAATGTAACGCTGTCTGCCAAAGCCTTTCAGCATTTCTTTTACAGCCTTTTCAATTTCAGGAACAGGCGCCAGCAATTTAGCCGGATCAAAATTTCCCTGCAGGGTGATGTTGCTGCCGGCAAACTGGCGGGCCAGTTCCGGTTTAATACACCAGTCGATACCCAGTCCGTGTGCACCGGTAGCGGCCATGTCTTCCAGGGCAAACCAGGCGCCTTTGGCAAATACGATAGTAGGACAAACATCCTTCATCGCGGCAACTATCTGGCGGATATATTGTAAAGAGAATACTTCAAAATCCTGCGGACTGAGCAACCCGCCCCAGGAGTCAAATACCTGTACGGTATCAGCGCCTGCGGCTACCTGTGCTTTCAGGTAAGCGATGGTGGTATCGGTGATCATCTGCAACAACTGATGTGCTACAGCAGGCTGCTGATAGCAGAATGCTTTTGCTTCATCAAAAGTTTTAGAACCCTTGCCTTGTACCATGTAGCAGAGCAAGGTCCAGGGCGCGCCACCAAAGCCTATCAGCGGTACCCTGCCATCCAGTGTTTTTTTGGTGAGCTTCAGTGCATCAAACACATAGTGCAGTCTTTCCTGTACATCGGGAACGCATAAACGTTGCAGATCCTGAGCGGTTTTAATGGGAGCGGGCAGCAGTGGTCCTACTTTTTCCACCAGCTGTACTTCCATGCCCATTGCCTGTGGAACCACGAGGATATCGGAGAAGATAATAGCAGCATCAACGCCCACCTGGTCTACCGGCATCACCGTTATTTCTGTTGCCAGCTCCGGGTTTTCGCAGCGTTCAAAGAACGTATATTTATCACGCAGTTTGATATAATCCGGTAAATAGCGACCAGCCTGACGCATCATCCATACCGGTGTGCGGGAAACAGTTTCGCCTTTAAGGGCCTTCAGCAATAAGTCGTTCTTCAATGCGCTCATTCGTAGCAGTTAATGTTGTTAAAATAAAATATAGCAGTTTGCACCATGCTTTCTTCGCTGATATCGGTGCTCATTATAATTTTGTTATCGGTGTGTTCTCTCAGTTCGGTGGCGGTTGTTCTGCCAATGGCGAAGCAAACGGTTTTACTATTCAGCCTGTTGGCAGACAGGTAGCTTTTTACGGCGCTGGGACTGAAAAATAATACACCGTCGTAATCATCGGCTGTTACAGCGGGTGCAGGAATATTTTCGTAGATCACGTATTCATGTACGGTAATACCTGCCTGCTTTAATGCATCCGGCAATTCATGTCTTCTCTGGCTGCCGCAATAAAAATTTACTTCATTTATAGTTCCCA
Organism: Chitinophaga sp. CCNWYY40; assembly: GCF_037483205.1. Classification (NCBI taxonomy): domain Bacteria; kingdom Pseudomonadati; phylum Bacteroidota; class Chitinophagia; order Chitinophagales; family Chitinophagaceae; genus Chitinophaga; species Chitinophaga sp. CCNWYY40. The sequence goes on along the minus strand of NZ_JBBHLF010000003.1, from coordinate 789,113 downwards.
ATGCAATGAGGGCTGCCGCCAGTTCGCTGCCATAAGGAGAGGACGCCAGTATTTCAGCGTCTGGAAAAATTTCACGGGCCTTTTGCAGCGTTTTGCCGGAGATACAGCCAATGCGGGCGTTGTCGGTAAGGAAAATAGTCCGGAGATCATTACGCAGACCATTTACGCCAAAGTAATGTTGTTTCAGCACTTTCAGTGCATTCGCACTTGTAAAAACCGATACATTGGGCGCCTGGAAAATATCAGATATACAGGTATCGTTCCAACCGGGTTTATTGCCTTTTAATGAAGGAAGTGTTACCGGCTTTATCTGTATAAAATCCTGTACATCTATGTGTATACCACTTTCACCAGCAACAGCCACAGAGCTGTCTGTTAAATGCCTGGTGCTTAATATGCGGTATTTATCATTTAGCATTTCTGATCTGTGCTACTATTTCAGCGCCACCCTGCGCCATAATATCTTCTGCAGCTTCCTGTCCGAGGTGTTGGGCCTGTTCCAATGGTACTTCGCGTGAAACAGTGAAGAACCGGGCGCCATCCAGGCTGCACAGTTCGCCGCTGAAATGTATGTGATTGTTTTGTATATAAGCGTAAGCGCTGATAGGGGTGGTGCATCCGCCCATCAGGGTACGTAAAAATTCGCGTTCAATGTGTGTGGCGAGGGCGGTATCTGCATGATTAAAAGCAGCGCATGCATCCAGGCAAAATTGATCATCTTCCCTGCACACTGCCACCACTGCGCCCTGTGCGGGAGCTGGCAGCATCCAGTCGAGATCAATGGAATTAGCAGGACGTACGTTGATCCTTTCCAGTCCGGCTACCGCGAAAATGGCGCCGTCCCAGTTTTCTTCCGCCAGTTTTCTTAAGCGGGTATTAACATTGCCACGCAGGTTATGCAGCTGGTGCTGTGGATATTTCCGCAGCCACTGTGCTTTACGGCGTACGCTGCTGGTAGCGATGTTAGCTATATAATCCGGTTGTGAAAGGAAATCAGTATCGTTTTTATATACCAGCAAATCTTTTACCGGCCCGCGTTGCAGGATAGCGGCATGTACAATTTGCTTCGGAAGCTGTGTGGGAACGTCTTTGAAGGAGTGAACGGCAATGTCTATACGGTTATTGAGCAATGCCAGATCGAGGCTTTTTGTGAAGATGCCCTGTACGCCTATTTCATACAGGGGTGTTACCAGGTCTATATCTCCTTCGCTTTTGATGGGTACCAGTTCTGTACGGTAACCTTGTGCGGTGAGCAGATCATTTACCTGGTTTGCCTGCCACAAGGCCAGCTGACTTTCTCTTGTGCCTATCCTGATAACTTTATCCATTTGTTTATTCCTGGTTAACTCCGGTCTCAAAAATATCGTTGATCATGGCGATGTACTGGTCGCTTTTGTCTGTTTCCTTGCGTACTTTACCAGCCATGAGATTAATCATTTTTTGTATGATGCGGGAAGATACGAGTTCAATGTCTTCCATGTTGTAGTGACCGCCGTTTTTCTGTTGCTGTATTTCGCGGGTATGTATTTCCTGCAGCTTATCTTTTACGGCTTTCAGTACTACTGCGTGTTTGCGCATTTTGTACCAGTAAAGGAATTCCTCCATATGTTCGTCGATGATGGAGATTGCCTTTGGTACTTCTCCCAGCCTGTTTTGCAGGGTTTCATCCTGTACTTTGGAGAGTTCATCCACATTCACGAGGGTAATATGCGGAAGTTCACCTACAGCTGCTTCCACATTGAAAGGAATGGATAAGTCGACGATGAGTTTTGGAGAAGTATTGCGGAGATGTTCTGCCAGCACTGTTGGGTGTGGGGCATTGGAAGCAACGAGTATCACATCTGCCTGCTGCATTTCGCTTACCATATCTTCGATGGGAGCGTATTTCAGTCCGTGCTGGCCGGCGAATTCGGCGGCCACCTGCAGGGTGCGGTTAATGAGGGTTACTTCTTTTACGCCGAGGTATTCGATCATGTTCTTGCAGGTGTTGCGGCCTATTTTACCTACACCCAGCAATACAATTTTTTTATCTTTTATATCAGGACAGATGCGTTCCAGCATTCTCACGGTGGCAAAAGCCACTGATACCGTGCCTTTGCTGAGTCCTGTTTCAGTTTTGATGAGTTTGGAAACCTGTAAAACGCTGTTGACAAGCCTTTCCAGGAAGCTGCCCAGGCTGTGATGCGCTTTGGCAAACTTAGTGGCATTACGGATCTGACCTATGATTTCGTAGTCGCCGAGAATCTGGGAGTCAAGACCGGTACCTACCTGGTACAAATGCCTGATCGCTTCTTCTCCTGACTTGGTATAGGCTAATTCTTCCAACTGGCTTCTGTCGCCGTTTGATTCCCTGCAAAGCAAATCTATCAACTGCCCCGGGTTCGCTGCAAATCCGTATACTTCTGTTCTGTTACATGTAGAGAGCACAAAGAGATCGTCTAATTGCACTACCCTGGCATGCTCCAGGAGTTGTTGATACTGAGCCGGATTGATGGCGTATAATCCCCTGATAGCAGCGTCTGTTTTCTTATAGTTGATGCCAACGATATGAAAATTTGCTATTTCTTTTGAATGACTGACCTGCATGTTTTTGTATAAGCTTCCGGTTGCAAAAGTACTTTCATACGTCCCAAACAAAAGGGGTTAGCTGTCATTAGTGTGTCATTTCTACTACTGGTAATCATTACGACGAAAAAATGATTTTTATCAGGTTTTGCCTTTACAAAAGAATGACACTAATCAGCCTGGCTATACGTGGACTATAATGCTTTTCGCTTTCGGCTTTTTGCTTACTTTTGCACCAATTTAAAAGAAATGGTATCTAAATCTGATGTTGGAATAGTATTAATGAACCTCGGATCGCCTGATTCTACCGCCGTGCCGGATGTTAAGCGTTATCTGAATGAGTTCCTGATGGACAAGCGTGTAATTGATTATCCGTGGTTGTTCCGCAAGATCTTAATTGAAGGTATCATTGTGCCAAAACGTGCGGAGCAATCTGCCAGGGCTTATGAATCTATCTGGTGGGAAGAAGGATCGCCATTGGTAGCCTTAACAAAGCAGCTGCAGATGGCGGTGCAGAACGACATGGAAATCCCGGTGGAAATAGCCATGCGTTATGGTAACCCGCATCCGCAGGTGGCTTACGACAACCTGCTCAAACAAAATCCTGGTCTGAAAGAAGTGGTGCTGTTGCCCCTGTATCCGCATTATGCCATGTCTTCTTATGAAACAGCCGTGGAATACGCGCAGGAAGTCTATAAAAAGAAAAAATATAAATTCAAGCTGTCGGTAGTGCCTCCGTTTTATGATGAACCGGATTATATCAATGCACTTACTGAAAGCATGCGTCCATATCTTCAGCAGGACTATGATTACGTATTATTCAGTTATCATGGATTACCGGAAAGGCATATGCGTAAAGCCGATCCAACCGGTGCGCATTGCATGAAGGTAAATGACTGCTGTCATGTAAAGTCACCCGCACATGATTATTGCTATCGTCACCAGATCACGGTTACTACTGAGCTGGTAGCGGAAAAGCTGGGACTGCCGCGGGAAAAATGGGGTATCTCTTTTCAATCAAGACTGGGCCGTGAAGAATGGCTGAAGCCCTACACCGCCGGTTTGCTGGAAACACTGCCGGCTGAAGGCAAAAAACGACTGCTCATCGTGTGTCCTGCTTTTGTTTCAGATTGCCTTGAAACACTGGAGGAGATAGCTGTAGAAGGAAAACATTCTTTCCTGAACAGTGGCGGCGAATCTTTTACTATGATTCCGTGTTTGAATATTCACCCGTTATGGGTAAAAGCTGTGGTTAAATATTGCACGCAGATAATCGCAACTGAAGCCGTTTAAATTTATCATATGTCTGATCAACCCGTATTGATTGTCGGCGCCGGTCTGTCCGGGCTGAGTATTGCATATGAATTGCAGAAACTGCAGGTGCCATACCAGGTACTGGAGGTTTCTGATCATACCGGTGGTGTAATGAAATCTATACGGGAAAATGGCTTTGAGCTGGATGCAGGCGCCAACACCATCGCGGCGTCGCCGGAACTGCTGCAGTATTTTACAGAACTGGGTCTTGATAAAGAAATTCTGCAGGCCAGCGCCGCCAGCAAAAACCGCTTCCTGGTAAGAAGACACCAACTACATGCGGTTTCCCCACATCCTTTCAAAATCATGGCTTCTCCTTATCTGAGCCGCGGCAGCAAGTGGCGGCTGTTTACAGAGCGTTTCCGTAAACCGGCCACTGTAGCAGGAGAAGAAACAGTAAGTGATTTTGTAACAAGAAGATTTAATAAAGAGATTGCCGAATATGTTTTTGACCCGGTGTTATCAGGCATTTATGCCGGTAATCCCGACCTGATGAGCGTAGCGGAAGTATTGCCCGCACTCCCGCGGTGGGAGCGGGAATACGGCAGCGTTACCAAAGGATTGATGAAAGATAAGGGCGCTATGGGCGGCCGGAAAATCATCAGCTTCAAAGGCGGCAACCAGTTGCTCACAAACCGTTTACATCAATTGCTGACTACCCCGGTACGGTTTAACTGCAACGTAACCGGCATCACTGCCGCCAATGGCGGATATATTGTGAGTGCGGTGGAAAACGGGGTATCAGAAAGCTATACCGCTTCAAAAGTTGTACTGACCACCCCGGCATACAGCACGGCAGAAACCATTACCCACCTCGATGCGGCTGCCGCAGCCTTATTAAACAACATTCACTACCCCCGCATGGGTGTGCTGCACCTGGGCTTTGACGCCGCCGCGCTGCCACAGCCGCTGGAAGGCTTTGGCTTCCTGGTGCCCAATGCGGAAAATATGCATTTCCTCGGCGCTATCTGCAACTCTGCTATCTTCCCGGATAAAGCCCCCGCGGGCAAAATCCTGTTTACCGTATTCCTGGGAGGTGCGAGGCAGGAAAGCCTGTTTGACCAGATGCCCCCGGAAACCCTGCAGCAGCAGGTAGTTTCGGAAGTACGCTCTTTACTGCACCTGTCGGCCCCACCGGTGATGCAGCGGTTCAGTACATGGAACAAGGCCATCCCGCAGCTGAATATAGGTCATGTTAAGTTGCGGAATGCTGTAAAAGACTTTGAAAAAAAATATCCGGGCATTCATATCTCCGGAAATTACCTGCAAGGCGTAGCCATCCCGGCTTTACTGCAACATGCCGCTGCTTTGGCCGCTTCTCTGAAGAAAAATTAAACAGAAAAATAGTTCGTTGTTGCCGTTTTTTCTTTAAATTCCATTATAAATTTCCACCAGATGATTGCAGGAATTTTAAAAGAAAAAAACGGCGAAACCAGGGTGTCTCTCGTCCCTGAAGTAGTAAAGCAACTGCAGCAAATGTCGGTGACCGTGTGGGTGGAGCAGGGAGCCGGCGACCATGCTTTTTATAACGATGACGCCTATATGCAGGCGGGCGCGGAAATAAAAACAGCTGCCAGCATCCTCGCCGGAGCAGATATCATCTTTACCCTGCAGCCTCCGTCAAAAGAGATAACAGACCAGATCCCTCCGGGAAAAATTATCGCCGGTATTTTGCAACCACTGTACCGCGTAAACGAAGTGGAGTACTGGGCATCCCGTAATATCACCGCTTTCAGTTTAGATACTATCCCCCGCACTACCCGTGCGCAGGTAATGGATGTGCTTAGTTCGCAGGCCAATATCGCCGGTTATAAGGCAGTATTGCTGGCAGCGTATAGCTATTCCCGTTATTTCCCCATGTTTATGACCGCAGCAGGCAGTATTGCTCCCGCCAAAGTATTGATACTGGGCGCCGGTGTAGCGGGTTTGCAAGCTATTGCCACCGCCCGCCGTTTGGGCGCTGTAGTGGAAGTATTTGATACCAGGCCCGCTGTGAAAGAAGAAGTAATGAGCCTGGGCGCCAAATTTGTGGAAGTGGAAGGAGCCGCAGATGCTTCCTCCGCCGGCGGTTACGCGGTTGAACAAAGCGAAACATATAAGCAGCAGCAACAGCAGCGTATTGGGGAAAGCATTGCCAAAGCAGATATTGTGATCACCACTGCGCAAATTCCGGGTAAAGCAGCGCCGGTACTGGTAAGCAATGAAATGCTGGACCGTATGCGGCCCGGTTCCGTGATTGTGGATCTTGCCGCCGCCACGGGCGGTAACACCAGTGCTACAAAGAACAATGAAACCGTGCAGTACAAAGGAGTGACCATCATCGGAAATTCCAACCTGCCCGCTACGATGCCGGCCGACGCCAGTAAGCTATATGCAAAAAATCTATTCAATTTCCTGAAACTGATACTGACAAAAGAAGGAGCACTGCACCTGAATTTTGAAGATGATATTGTGAAAGGCGCCTGTATTACACACAACGGTGAAATTGTGAACGACCGTGTGAAAAACCTGATGCAGCCAGCTTAGTAGTCGAGATCGTAAAATACCTGTCTGACATGGAATATATTTTAACTTTTCTTCACCAGCATATCGATCTTATCTACATCGTTATCCTGTCTGTTTTTTTAGGAATAGAGGTGATTTCGAGAGTGCCGTCTGTATTGCATACACCGCTGATGAGCGGCGCCAACGCTATTCACGGCGTTGTAATTATCGGGGCTATCATTGTGATGGGGAAGGCGGAAGCGGATAATTATCCCGCGCTGATCATCGGCTTCCTGGCGGTGATCCTGGGTACGATCAATGTGGTAGGAGGTTTTGTGGTAACCGACCGTATGCTGGAAATGTTCAAAGGAAAAAAGAAATAGCTGGTAAAGGGTTACCGTTATCTGTTGTTTTTTTTTACGGCAGACAGATGCTAACTGTTTAACAGCTTAAAGCTAACGGCTAAAAGCATAATACTTATGGGATCCAGCATTTTATCAATTATCTACCTGATCGGCTCTGTTACTTTTATCCTCGGACTGAAAATGTTAAGTAAACCGGATACTGCCCGCAAAGGCAACCTGGTAGCCGCTGCGGGAATGTCGCTGGCCATTCTCGGCACTATCTTTCTCTACCGGGTAAACGATGCCCCCCTGCATAATTATGGTTGGATATTTACCGGGTTGGTTATCGGTGGTGTTATCGGCGTGTTGTCTGCAAAGAAGGTGAAGATGACGGCCATGCCGGAAATGGTAAGTATGTTCAACGGAATGGGCGGGGCATGTGCTGCGCTTATTTCTATCGTGGAATTTGACCACCTGATCAAGCTGATAAAGAATTTATACGCACCTGTTTCCGACGATCACCTGGCACTTCAGTTACTGGAGTCGTCTGCCTCAAAAGGAATGGTGATCATCATTTTGCTGAGTCTCATCATTGGCGCGGTATCCTGCGCGGGCAGCATTGTTGCCTGGGGAAAGCTCACCGGAAAGGTGAAGGATTTTTCCTTTAATGGCCAGCATTTCCTCAACATGGGTGTACTGGCGCTGATAGTAGGGTTATCCGTTTGGCTGGTGTGTATCTTTGGTGTTTCGCCGGGAACAGGTCTGATTGTGTTTTACGTTGTTTTCCTGCTGGCGTTGTTTTATGGCGTGTTATTCGTGCTGCCGATTGGTGGGGCGGATATGCCTGTGGTGATTTCCCTGTTGAATTCATTTACCGGAGTAGCCGCAGCCTGTGGCGGGTTCCTGTATAGCAACCCGGTGATGCTCACGGGCGGTATCCTGGTAGGTTCGGCCGGAACTATCCTCACCATCCTCATGTGCAAGGCCATGAACCGTTCCCTGAAAAACGTGCTGATAGGCTCTTTTGGCGGTGGTGCAGCAGGTGCTGCGGCCTCCGGGAAGGAGCAGGGTAATTATAAAGAAATCAGTTTGAATGATGCCGCTGTAGTGCTGGCATATGCCAATAAAGTGATCATTGTACCAGGGTACGGATTGGCGGTGGCGCAGGCCCAGCATGCCTGTCATGAGTTGGAGAAGCAGCTGGAAGAAAAGGGCGTGGAAGTAAAATACGCTATTCACCCGGTAGCGGGCCGTATGCCAGGGCATATGAATGTATTGCTGGCAGAAGCAGATGTTCCCTATGAGAAGTTATTGGAAATGGAAGATGCCAACGCTGAATTTCCCACTACCGATGCGGTATTGATCTTGGGTGCCAATGATGTGGTAAACCCTGCAGCGAAGAGCGATCCCGCCAGTCCCATTTACGGGATGCCTATCCTGGAAGTTGAAAACGCGAAAGTAGTGATCGTCAATAAACGCAGTATGAAACCGGGATATGCCGGTATCGAAAACGATCTCTTTTTCCAACCCAAAACATCCATGCTGTTTGGAGATGCAAAGAAGGTGTTGCAGGAGCTGCTTTCCGCCATCAAGGAGGTGTGAGCCGGAAAGAAAACCTTCTCCCCGGCTATTCCCGCATAAAACATTTTTTGCTAAATTTGCGGAAAAAAAATTCCTTTGTCCAGTCAATTACCAGCAGCGCTACTAGATTCGTTAGCGGGACTTCCGGGTTATAACCGGGAAACTTTTGAGCAGGTGCATGCCGCCGCCGAAAAAATTACTTCACTGCGATTGAATCCCAATAAAATAAAAACGCCGGAACGAACGGCCGCTGTGCTGCAATCCCTGTCGGCCACCGGCGCCACCCCGGTTCCCTGGAGCAGGGATGGGTATTATTTACCGGAGCGGCCCTCCTTTACATTTGATCCTTATTTTCATGCGGGCGCCTACTATGTGCAGGAGGCTTCCTCTATGTTCCTGGAACAGATGGTACGTGCAACGGTGGATCTTACACAGCCATTGAAGGTATTGGACCTTTGCGCTTCTCCGGGAGGTAAATCCACTTTGCTGCAATCCCTGATCAGCCGGGATAGCCTGCTGGTGGCCAACGAGGTGATCAAGCCGCGGGCCGCGCTGCTGACAGACAACCTCACAAAATGGGGCGCTGCAAATGTAGTGGTGAGCAATAATGATCCGCGTGATTTTTCAAGGCTGCCTGGTTACTTCGACCTGGCGGTAGTGGATGCCCCTTGTTCCGGCTCCGGTTTATTCCGCCGCGATCCGGAGCTGGTGGAGGAATGGTCGCCGGAGAATGTAACGCTCTGCAGCCAGCGGCAGCAAAGGATTATGGCAGATGTGCTGCCATCGGTAAAAGAAGGCGGTGTTGTTATTTATTCCACCTGCTCTTTTTCTGCAGAAGAAGATGAAGCAATCCTGGATTGGCTGGCCGATCATTTTGAACTGGAGAATATCCCGGTTACACTGAACCCCGAATGGAATATTGTTGCAACGGTAACGCACAAACGAAATTGCACCGGTTACCGGTTTTACCCCGACAGGCTGAAGGGAGAAGGATTTTTTATAGCAGCTTTCCGTAAGCGCAGCAGCGAAACCCCGCGTAAGCCGAAGCAACATAAATCAACTGCACTCACTGCCCGTCAGCAGGAGGTAATTACTCCCTGGATAAACATGCCTGACGATTACCAGTATTTCATGCACCAGGAGGAAGTATTGATTTTGCCACCTTCTGTGGCAGCAGAAATACCATTGTTGCGGCAACAATTGTATATTCGCAAGGCGGGTGTAAAAGCGGGTCATCCCAGCGCGAAAGAACTGATCCCCGATCATCAGCTGGCAGCCAGCACATTAGTATCCGATGAGCTGCCGGTAGTTTCCCTGGATTTGCGGCAGGCGTTGCAATACCTGCGCAAGGAAGATCCGGGAATGAGCACACGGGTGCGGGGCTGGGCGCTGGTAAGATATGAGGACATGAACCTCGGCTGGGCAAAAATATTACCCAACCGCATGAACAACTACTATCCGAAAGAGCTGCGCATCCTGAAAGAGATTACAGGATTGTAAAGAATAAACGACTGCTATTTATCCGGGAATGATACTAACTTTGAAATACAGTGCCAACGGGGGCGCCGTTTTATAACGGCAGCCACAACAAAAAGGGATTTTCTCCGTTTGGTTTATTAAATAATTTTGTCAATTTTAACGCATATATTCGTTGCCCGAAATAGCAGATAAAATTTAAGATATTCTGCTGCATCATAAACAGAGTTAGTATGATAAAATCGATTCTTTCAATCGTCTTGTTTGGTTTTAGTGCAGTAGCGGCGCAAGCGCAGGACACGCTGGAGGTACAAGGTACTTCCCCCGCTCTCTACATATCCCATGTTGTTAAAAAAGGAGAAAATTTTTATAGTCTCAGCCGTGCTTATGGCTTACCGCCAAAAGAAATTGCGGCCGCCAATAAAGTGAATATGGAACAGGGATTACAGCTGGGTCATAAGCTGCATATCCCTCTCACCGCTGCCAACTTTTCACAGAAAGCAGATGCCTCCGGCAAGCCGGTATATCATAAAGTATCCGATAAGGAAACTTTATACCGTGTGAGTGTGAACTATAACAAAGTACCGCTGGATAATATCCGTCAGTGGAATAGTTTTTCCGGAGATGGACTGAAAAAAGACAGCTACCTGATTGTGGGCTTTATGAAAGCTGGTGGCGCCGCTGCTGAAGCTGCCCCCCGTCCTGAAAAAGTAAAGGAAAAAGCTACCCCGGCAGCAGAACCGGTGGTTACTTTATCTCCACCACCACCACCGCCTCCGGCAGTAAAGGAAACGCCTAAGAAAGAAAAAGAACCGGAAGCCCGCCCTGCAGCAGAAACAACAGAAACGGTTACTCCTGCCCCCACGCCGGTTAAATCCGCTCCTGTTAGCAGCAGCACCGATTTTGAACAGTTGTATGAGCAGCAAACCAACGGCGGCAAAAAAACGACTTCTGAAAAAGGCCCCGGTACCTGGTTCAAGAGCAATGCTGTAGGTAAATATTACGCGCTGCATAACACCGCACCACGTGGCACCATCATCAAGGTAACCAATCCCCTGAATGGCAAAGCCGTATACGCAAAAGTACTGGACGTAATCCCGCAGATGAAAGCCAATGCAGGCCTTATCATCAAACTGAGCGACAGTGCGATGCAGGCACTCGGCAGCAATGAAACCAAGTTTTACTGCGAGCTGAGTTACGAGGATTAACGCGGATGTTGTCTTGGCGCAGGATTACGCTGATTATACTGATTTATTGGATTTTTATAAATGATTAAGGGAGATAGAAGTGGATACACACTTTTATCTCCCTTAATCTTTAAAATCAAATATGATCAAATCCAATAAATCAGTATAATCAGCGTAATCCTGCTCCAGGACAATTTCCATCGCCGAAGGCGATCTCCCCGGCCTAAAAGCGATACCCCCGCAGAAACGCTTCCACATCCATTTTCTTCTTGCCTTCCAGCTGGATTTCATCCAGGTAAAGATAACCGTCTGGTGCTGCTATTTTGATATAGCTTTTTTGATCGGTATCAAAATCGCCCGGTGCTTTTGCCGGTGTGGTATGTTCCTTACGGGCTTTGTATATTTTCAGTGTTTTTCCCTGGAAAGTAGTCCACGCAGCAGGGTAGGGGCTAAGCCCGCGTACCAGGTTGTAAATGCTGTCCAGCGGCTGGTTCCAGTTGATCTGGCAGGTTTCCTTGAAAATTTTTGGCGCATGTTTTATTTCCGCTGCCGGGATATTGGCCTGTGGCGTTTCCTGTACGTTGCCTGTGGCAATAGCCTGTACAGTTTTAAGCAGTAAGCGGGCGCCTGTTTGCATCAGGGCATCATGTAGTTCACCGGCGGTTTCATCGTCGCGGATAGCTACTTTATCGCTGAACAGGATGTTGCCGGTATCTATTTCATGCTGTAGTTTGAAGGTGGTAACGCCGGACTCTTTTTCGCCGTTGATAATAGCCCAGTTAATGGGTGCTGCGCCGCGGTAATTGGGCAGCAGCGAAGCATGTACATTGATGGTGCCTTCGGGAGGCATATTCCATACTATTTCAGGTAACATGCGGAAAGCCACTACTACCTGAAGGTCGGCTTTCAGCTCTTTTAGGGCAGCAATGAAATCAGGATTTTTCAGTTTCTCCGGTTGCAAAACAGTGAGTCCTTTACTCACTGCATATTGTTTTACTGCACTCTCCTGCAGCTGTAATCCACGACCGGCGGGCTTGTCCGGTGCTGTGATCACACCCACTACATTAAATCCGTTCTGTACTAATATATCAAGGGATGCCACTGCAAAATCAGGAGTACCCATAAAAACAATGCGAAGCTCTTTACTCATAGGATGCAAAAATAACGACCTTTCGCGGATTTTAGCGAGAGGGAAGACGGAAAGCCATTCCCCTTTGCTTTTTAGTATAACAGGTATTTGGCCCGTATTATCTTAAACTTCGCCAGTCCGGGTTCCCAGCTTTTGCGGATCTCTGCTTCAGACATACCTTTCACGATCTGCTGTTGCAGTATGGTGTTACCGGCCAGTTTGCTGAAGAAGGGAATGAAGAATTTAGATTTATCCGGGAACATGCGATATGCATTCAGCAGCCATTTCAGTTCAATTTTACGGCCTGCGTGGGGAGTTGCTTCCGGGGCATCGCTCAGGTCAAAGCCGTAGCACAGCTGGTCTTTCAGCACCGGTGTTGGATTAGTAGCGCTGGCGCGGGGCGTAAATGAGTAACCCTTTTTTGGAAAAGCCGGTGAGCCATATACCTGGAAAGGCTTGTCAGTACCACGTCCCAGGCTAAGTGCGGTACCTTCAAAAAAGCAGAGGGAGGCATAGAGGTTGATAGCGGCCATATTGGGCAGGTTGGGCGACGGTTTGATGGGTACGCGGTAAAATGTTTTGTGGTCATAATTTTCACAGGGAATCACTTTAATATCGCAGTGTACGCCTTTGCGGAGCATGTGTTCTCCATTCAGCATCCGGGCATATTCACCAACGGTCATGCCATGTACCACGGGGATGGGTTGCATGCCTATAAAGGAACGGTACGCGGTATCGAGGATGGGACCGTCTACATAGTCGCCATTAGGATTAGGACGGTCCAGTATTACGAGCGTTTTTTTATTTTCTGCTGCGGATTCCATCAGCTCCTGCAGGGAAGAGATGTAAGTAAAAAAGCGGGTGCCTACATCCTGGATGTCGAACAGCAGGATGTCCACATCTTCCAGATCGGCTGCGGTAGCTTTACGGTGTTGCCCGTAGAGCGACACAATGGGAATACCGGTAGCAGAATCAACGCTGTTGGCTACTTTTTCACCATGACCAGCATTGCCACGGAAGCCATGCTCAGGGCTGAAGATCTTCTGTATTTTTATATTCAGTTTTAACAGGGAGTCTACCAGGTGCGTATTATCGATGGTGGCGGTTTGATTCACCATCATGGCTACCCGCTTGTTTTTCAGCAGTGGAAGGTAACGCGCCGTTTGTGTGGCGCCTGGCAATACATGTTCCGCATATTGTGCGGAGGTTTCATAAATGCACCCTGCCAGGAGGACGCAAAGAAGGAGAATACGGTTCATACCGTTAAGATAATGCAAAGCTTTATTGACTGTATCAAAAAGTGCGGATTATGGCTGCTTTTTGTATCTTGCGCGTAATTATTAACACTAAACAATTAATTTTTATGCAAACTGTTAAAAACGGGGATACAGTGAAGGTGCATTACCACGGCCGTTTAACGAACGGAACTACTTTTGATTCTTCCGAAGGTAGAGCTCCGCTCGAATTCAAGGTAGGTGCCGGTATGGTTATCAAAGGTTTTGAGAATGGTGTGCTGGACATGAAAGTTGGCGACAAGAAAACCATTCATATCCCTGTTGATCAGGCATATGGTCCCAAAAGTGATGAAATGATCATGGATTTTCCAAAAGAAAATATCCCGGCTGATCTGAATCCTGAAGTAGGTATGGAATTGCAGATGAGCAACCCTCAGGGACAGGTTTTCCAGGTAAAAGTAGCTGCTATCGGCGACGAGTTTATTACCCTGGATGCTAACCACGCGCTGGCTGGCGAAGACCTGGTATTTGACCTCGAACTGGTTGAAATCGTATAATATTCAGGTATTTTTTTGATTTACGGATGCAGGAACTGGTTGATAAAACTACCCTTGCATCCGTAAATTTTTTATGTCTGCTGATACATTGCTTTCATATCGCGCAAACAATCTGCGCAAAGACAACCACTATAGTTTTGCTGGATAAAATAACGCTCTTCTTCGGTTAACACCACATCCTGGCACTGACAGCGTAGAATGGTGCCTACGCGGCATTCAAAGGTGCGTTCGCACCGCGGACAGGTTACGGTTTCATGACATGCCATGTCCTAAAATTACGGATTTTAGGCTGCATTCAGTAAATGCAGCGCGGATGATTTTCGCTGCATTTACTAAAAGCCCGGCACTAGTTGCTCATCGCCAATCGCACATTTTTTGCGGCGGTAACCATATTACGCAAGGCCATTTCTGTTTCCGGCCATTTCCGCGTTTTAAGCCCGCAGTCGGGGTTCACCCATATATTGCGCAGCGGCAGTAAGGCAGCCGCCTTATGCAGTAATGCCTCCATTTCCGCTATTGCCGGCACTCTTGGGGAGTGGATGTCGTATACACCCGGACCGGTTTCATTCGGATATTTAAATCCTGCAAATGCTTCCAGTAACTCCATCTGTGAGCGCGATGTTTCTATGGTAATCACATCGGCATCCATCGCGGCGATGTGCGCTATAATATCATTAAATTCCGCATAGCACATATGCGTGTGGATCTGGGTGGAATCATCCACCGTACTTACCGCAAGGCGGAAGGCTTTCACCGCCTCACTGAGATAGGCAGCGCGTTGTGCTTTACGCAGTGGCAGCCCTTCGCGGAGCGCCGGCTCATCTACCTGTATGATGGTAATACCGGCATCTTCCAGGTCTTTTACTTCATCACGGATGGCGAGTGCAATTTGCATAGCGGTTTGCATACGCGGCTGGTCATTTCTTACAAAAGACCATTGCAGAATGGTGATGGGGCCGGTCAACATGCCTTTAACAGGCTTGCTGGTCAGCGACTGTGCAAAACGGCTCCAGGCAACGGTCATGGGTTCCGGCCGTTGTACATCTCCAAAAATAACCGGGGGTTTTACACACCGGGTGCCGTAACTCTGTACCCAGCCATTTTGGGTAAATACAAATCCATCCAGTTGTTCCCCAAAGTATTCCACCATGTCATTCCGCTCAAACTCGCCATGCACCAGCACATCCAGCCCGAGGCTTTCCTGGCGGTAAATGGTTTCCGTGATAGCGTTACGGATATCCGCGTTATAAGTTTCCGGCGTAATGATCCCTTTTTTAAGATCGGCGCGGAGTTGTCTTATTTCCGTGGTTTGCGGGAATGAGCCGATGGTGGTGGTTGGAAACAGCGGAAGTTGTAATACCGATTGCTGTAATTTCTGACGGTGCGGGAAGATGCTGTGCCGCTGTGTATCCGCTGTGGTAACACTTTCCAGCCGGGCTTTCACTTCCGGCTGATGTATCCTGGAAGATATTTTGCGGCTGTTCATGACTGTTTCATTATCAATGAGCAGGGAGGCATCGCCTGCTATGATGTGCTTCAGCGCTATCACTTCAGCTACTTTCTGCTTGGCAAAAGCCATCCATTGTTTTACTTCCGGGTCCAGCGCGGTTTCATCTTCCAGGTTGTAGGGAACATGCAGGAGGGAGCAGGAAGTGCCCAGCAGTACACGTTCTTCACCGATTTGCTGTATCGCTTTCTCAATCAGCGCCATGGAAGCGGCGTAATCATTTTTCCAGATATTGCGACCGTCCACTACGCCGAGCGATAACCATTTATCTGCCGGGAGAGCCGCCAGTACGGCATCCAGTTGCTCCGGAGCCCTTACCAGGTCGATATGCACCGCCTGCACCGGCAGCTGCAAAGCCAGGGTGGTATTGTCTTCCAGCGCACCGAAATAAGTAGTCAGTAATATGCTGAGCGCAGGTAATGCCTGGCTTATAGCGGTGTATGCGGCGTGGTAAAGGTCTCTGGTGGCGGGGTCCAGGTCGGTCACCAGGAAAGGTTCATCCAGCTGGATCCATGTAGCGCCAGCCTGTTGAAGGGATCTTAACAATTCGATATAAACGGGCAGCAGTTTTTCCAGCAGCTGGGTGTGCGTAAGGTCATCTCCCTTAATTTTTCCACATAAAATAAAGGTAACAGGCCCGATGAGTACGGGTTTGGTGGTGATGCCATGACTAAGCGCTTCTTTGAATTCTTCCACACACTTTGGCTGGTGCAGGGTATATTGCTGAACGGATTCAAATTCAGGTACCAGGTAATGATAATTGGTATCAAACCATTTGGTCATTTCCAGGGCAGTGATATCGAAGTTATTTTTCTGGTAACCCCTTGCCATAGCGAAATACAGCTCCGGGCAACCCGGGTTGGCGAATGTTTGTTGTAATGCTTTGAAACGCGAAGGAATTACGCCCAGGGTCATGCACATATCCAGTACCTGGTCGTACCAGGAAAAATCGTTGGAGGGAATCAGGTCAATACCGGCTTCCTGTAACCCGTTCCAGTTCTCTTTTCGTAGCTGCCTTGACGTTAGCTCAAGACGCTCCAGGGAAATTTTTCCGGCCCAGTAATTTTCGCAGGCTTTTTTCAGCTCCCGCTGGCTACCTATTCTCGGATAGCCTGGAATGTTGGTAAGCATATATAGGATGTATTTTATTCTACACAAACCTATCATTATTAGATCTTTGTTCGATCATACCCTATAATTTTGGTTTTTTGTCTTAAAAAAATAGACTTTTGAAGAATAAATTACTGTTTTGGATATTGTGAGAGATGGTAAAACAGAATAATCTACGGCAGAAGTGTGAAGATGATTTTCCTTACGTTTGCAATATGTTTACAAATTACTCATATACAGTAGATAAACGCTTCATGCGTTACGCACAGATAGATACACAGTCGGACCCGATGAGCAACACTTTTCCTACCACGGAAAAACAAAAGGATCTTTCCCGGTTGCTGGTAAAGGAATTACAGGAAATGGGTATTACCGATGCAGAACTGGACGAACATGGCTATGTGTATGCCACCATCCCGGCCAACACGGACAAAAAAGTACCCGTGATCTGCTTTTGTTCACATGTGGATACTTCTTCAGACAGCAGTGGCACTGGTGTAAAGCCGATTGTACACCACCAATACGATGGCGGCGATATTGTTTTGCCCGATGACGAAACAGTAGTGATCAGCGCAAAAGAACATCCTTACCTGGCCAGTAAAAAAGGCGACGATATTATTACTGCCAGCGGTACCACACTGCTGGGAGCAGACGATAAAGCCGGTGTGGCCGAAATCATGGATGCCGCCAATTTCCTGATGACGCATCCCGAAGTAAAGCATGGAGCCATCCGTATCCTGTTTACCCCGGATGAAGAAGTGGGCCGCGGTGTGGAAAAAGTGGATATGAAGAAGCTGGCCGCCGATTTTGGTTATACCATGGATGGTGGAGAACTGGGTTCCCTGGAAGATGAGAATTTCTCGGCAGATGGCGCCAGGATCACGGTTTATGGCATCAGCGCCCATCCCGGTTCCGCAAAGGATAAACTGGTAAGCGCTATCAAAATAGCCGGCGAAATCGTAGATGCGTTACCGAAAGACAGTCTTTCCCCTGAAACCACCGACGACCGCGAAGGCTTTATCCACCCGGTTCGTATACAGGGCACCGTAGAAAAAACAGAAATCGATTTTATTATACGTGATTTTGAAACCGCCCACCTCGAAGCGCATGAAACTTTCCTGCGCAGGATCATGGAAAAGGTGCTGGCAAAACATCATGGCGC
The DNA here is from genome assembly GCF_037483205.1 of Chitinophaga sp. CCNWYY40. Classification (NCBI taxonomy): domain Bacteria; kingdom Pseudomonadati; phylum Bacteroidota; class Chitinophagia; order Chitinophagales; family Chitinophagaceae; genus Chitinophaga; species Chitinophaga sp. CCNWYY40. The sequence goes on along the minus strand of NZ_JBBHLF010000003.1, from coordinate 771,462 downwards.
AAAGGCTACGCTGAAAGTAACAGAGCAGTACCGCAATATGAAAGAGGTGCTGGTAAATCATCCCGAAGTAACAGCCAATGCAGCGGAAGCCATCCGCCGCGCCGGCGTACAACCCCTGAGAATGAGCATCCGGGGCGGTACCGATGGTTCCCGCCTGTCTTTTATGGGGCTTCCCTGTCCCAATATTTTTACCGGTGAAATGGCGCTTCACAGCAAACATGAATACGTAAGCATACAGGATATGCAGAAAGCGGTGCAAACAATTGTGTATCTGGCACAGGTTTGGGAAGAGAAGGCATAAATATTGCCGCGCACATTCGCAAATATTTTATTACTTTAACCGTTTATAGTAGTGTTCTACTTATGCACCCGTTAAAATATAGTTCATGTTGTTAGGTTTTATTACGTTATTACAGGATTCTTTATCGTCTCTTCCGGCTGATTCAGCAGCCCTGGCAGCCGGTGCTGCCGGAGCCCCGGCGCCGGAAATTCATCTGATAGATATGCTGATGAAGGGCGGTGTGCTGATGATCCCACTGGGGATACTTTCCCTGATAGCTGTATATGTATTTGTGGAAAGAGCCATCACCATCAGTAAAGCCGGCCGGTTGCCTGATAACTTTATGCCCATGATCCGTGATCAGATCACCACGGGGAACATGCAATCTGCCAGATCACTGGCAAAAAACACCTACGGACCCATTGCCCGTATGATTGAGAAAGGAATTCAGCGCATAGGCAAGCCTATTGAAAATATTGAAAAATCGATGGAGAATGTGGGTAAACTGGAAATTTACCGGATGGAGAAGAACCTGGTAATCCTGTCTATTATTGCAGGTATTGCTCCCATGTTCGGCTTCCTCGGTACCATTGCAGGGATGATCCAGACTTTCTTCAATATCTCCATTACTTCTGATATCACACTGGGAACCATTGCCGGCGGTATCTATGTAAAGATGATTACTTCTGCTTCCGGGTTAATTATCGGTATCGTGGCTTTCATCGGCTACAGCTACCTGAATGCCCAGATAGACAAGGTAGTAAACAAGATGGAAGGCGCTTCTGCTGAATTCATCGATATTTTGCAGGAACCAACCCGCTAAAACCACCCTCATGAATTTACGCAGACGAAATAAGAGACAGGTGGAAATGCACAACTCAGCACTGAATGACATTCTGTTCATTCTGTTGTTGTTCTTTCTTATTGTTTCCACCCTGGCTAATCCGAATGTGATTAAACTGCTGCTGCCCAAAGCGAAGAGCAATACCAAGTCGAAACAAACAGTAGTAGTCAGTATCAACGATAAACGCGAGTTTTTTGTAGGCACCAATAAAGTGACCTTTGACCACCTGAAACAGGCGCTGGCGCCTTCTATCGGTAATGAAAAGATTGATCCCACCATTGTTATCAATGCGGAAAAATCTGTACCGGTGGAAGACGTGGTGAGTGTGATGGAAGTGGCCAGGGAGATGGGGGCCAAAGTAGTGCTGGCCACCGCACATAAGTAATAATGCCTTTAACTTATACAGAACCTGGTGGTATCATACCACCAGGTTTTTTTATTTATATCTTCTTTCCTTTTACCATCCTGTCTTTCCCAAACATATCCTGCTTCAGTGTTACTTGTGTAAACCCAATATGCTCCATTAACGCTACCACTTCTTTTCCCAGCGCTTCATTGATTTCAAAATAGAGGGCGCCGCCGGAAACCAGCCTGGAGTGCGCCATTTCGGAGATATGCCGGTAAAACAGCAGCGCATCATTATCCGGAACAAACAGGGCCAGCGACGGCTCGAAGTCCCAAACCCGCTGCTGCATGGAGGTTTGCTCACTCTGCGTGATATAGGGGGGATTACTCACAATCATATCAAACTCCGGTAAGCCTGCCATCTGTTGCGGGTTCAGCGCATCCAGGTGAAGGAACCCAACATCCAGCCGTTGGCGTGCAGCATTGCTGCGCGCCACTTCCAGCGCGCCTTCGCTCACATCTATGGCAGATACCTGTGCATCCGGCAATGATTTTTTTAATGCCAGCGGAATGCATCCGCTGCCGGTGCCTACGTCCAGCAGGTGAAGCCGGTGGCGGTGTGCGGCGTCCTGCACCATCCATTCTACCAGTTCTTCCGTTTCCGGACGGGGAATCAATACATTTTTATTTACGAGGAGTTCCATGCCGTAAAACCAGCTGGTACCGGTGATGTATTGTACCGGTTCATGGCGCTGCAGGGCTTCTATGGCCGCCTGGAGACGTTGCTTCTGATCGGGGGAAAGGATTTTTGTTTTGTGAACAATCCGGTCCAGTTTACTCATACCCGTTAGGTATTCCATTATGATATGTGCAATGTTGGCGGCTTCCCGCTCATCATATAGTTCACTGATGGCGCCCGTAATATAGGTAAAGGCCGTTTGTATAGTCAATATAATCAGTTTAAGGCATGTGACAGGAAAAGTGCAAACCTGGGGGAGCGGCATTTTCCATTCGTTAAAAACGATACTTTTGCAAAAATATTACTTCGCCCGGTGATTATGAATAGCACGTTCAATGAATTTTATATGCAGCGTTGCCTCGAACTGGCCGCTATGGGAGCTGGTCAGGTGGCGCCCAATCCAATGGTGGGAGCCGTACTGGTACACCAGGGGCGTATCATCGGGGAAGGCTATCACCGGCAATACGGGCAAGCCCACGCGGAAGTGAACTGTGTGAACAGCGTGGCGCCGGAAGAACGTTCGCTCATTCCGCTGGCTACCATGTATGTAAGCCTGGAACCCTGTGCGCATCATGGTAAAACGCCGCCCTGCGCGGATCTCATAGTATCGCAAGGCATCCGGCAGGTGGTGATTGGTTGCGTGGATACCTTTTCAGCTGTAGCCGGAAAGGGCATCGAAAAACTGGAGAAAGCCGGTGTACAGGTGCAAACAGGCGTGCTGGAAGCGGCCTGCAGGCAAATCAACCGCCGTTTTTTTACTTTTCATGAACAACAACGCCCTTATATTGTACTGAAGTGGGCGCAGAGCAGCAATGGCCTGATCGCCGGCGCCGGCGGGGCGCCCGTGCGGATATCCAATAAATACAGCGACCGCCTGGTACACAAATGGCGCAGCGAGGAAATGGGTATCCTGGCAGGCACCCGCACCGCGATAAATGATAACCCCCGGCTCAATAACCGGCTGTGGACGGGGAAAGACCCGGTGCGCCTGATCATTGACCGGGAGCTGAAAGTGCCAAGGTCCCATCACGTATGGGACGGCAGCATTCCTACTATCTTCATCACGGCCACAGCGGCGGAAACGCATGGTCTTACCGAAACCCTGCAGCTCGATTTCAATACCGCCCTGCTGCCGCAACTGTTGCAGCAGTTACACCGGCGGCAGATCCAGAGCATCCTGGTGGAAGGAGGCAGCAATGTGCTGCAGCAATTTATTGCAGCCGGTTTGTGGGATGAGGCGCGTGTTATCACGGGTACGGATACACTGCCGGAAGGACTGGCAGCGCCGGTACTCACCAACGCATCGCTCACGCATACCTTACAGGTAGCCGGCGATCGTATCGATTTTTATCATCCCGCGTAGTTTTAAGCGCGTATTAAATTATTTTGATGGAGGTTTATTTTACAATTGATAAAACAGCAGTAGCAGAATTTAAAGACAGAGGCAGCAAATTTCTCGCGTACGCATTTCCCGTTAAATCGCCTGAGGAAGTAAAAGAATGCCTCGGAGAGGTGAAAAAGGAACATCCAAAGGCCACCCATCACTGTTATGCTTACCGCCTCGGCACCGCCGGGCTCCAGTTCCGCGCCAGCGACGATGGAGAACCTTCCGGCTCAGCAGGCAAACCTATCCTGGGGCAAATAGACAGTAAACAAATTACGGATGTGCTCATTGTAGTGGTGCGTTATTTTGGCGGTAGCCTGCTCGGCGTACCCGGACTCATCAATGCGTACAAAATGAGCGCAGCCATGGTGCTGCAACTCATCCCCGTGATCCAGAAAAACATTGAAGCCAAATATCATCTCAGCTTTGATTACACCATTATGAACGACGTAATGATGGTGGTGAAGCAAAATAACTGCACCGTTATTTCACAGGAATTGCAGCTGTTCTGCGAAATGGTGATCGGCGTTCCAAAATCGGGCGAAGAGCTTTGCCTGCTGCGCTTAAAAGATATTTACGGATTACAGATACAACCACAAAAACCCTGATAAGAAGAATGGATGATCCTGGTAAGCAGGCGGATGTTACAACATGTAGATAGGAATCCGTACTTCAGGATCATCTCCCCAAAATACCCCCGAAAATATTTTCTCCATTTAGATAAAATGAGAGAGTCGTAATATAAATTTCCTTAAATTTAATTTTGTTAACTAGGATTTCCTTAACCCGTTTTTCAGGTGTTTTTTGAGATGAGATCTGCCCGTACAGCAGCGCCCATCCAGCTTTTTCAGATCAGATATAGGACCATATTAATATTAAAAGCCCCCCTGTATATGTTACATACCATAACAACCGTATCTATTGCTGACAAACAGTTTAAACAATTTCATTCCCTGCGCCTGGAACAACAGTTACAGGGACATCATCATTTTGAGCTGAAAATAGGCTACGACTGGCTGCAGGAGCTGGGCCCCGGTATGGTGTCGGCTACCAAAGCTTTTCTGGGAAAAGAAGTGAGCATCACCATACAGGCTTTTGAACAATTACAAACATACGAACCGCTTATTTTCAATGGCATTGTAATGTCTGTCAGCTCCGGAAAAGAAAGCGATGGTACACATGGTTTTTGCGTGATCCGCGGATACAGTCCCACCGTTTTGCTGAGTAACGACCTGCATGTACAGACGTTTGAAAACCAGGACCTCAGCGCTATTGTGAACACTACGCTGAAAGCGGGTGGTCCCTACGTATCACGTCCGCTGGTAGATCCCAATACCACATCGCCACTGAAATATATTGTGCAGTACAAAGAAACATCGTTCGATTTCCTGCACCGGCTCTCAGAACGTTTCGGGGAATGGTTTTTTTATAACGGGCAACAGGTGGTTTTTGGAAAATACCAACCCCGTGAGGTATCACTGGTACACCTGGTTGACCTCATGAGCTTCGACCTCGAAATGAAAGTGCAGCCAAATAATCAGCAGTTGAATGGATTTGACTACCGGAACAACAAAGTGGTGGAAAATACCACAGTGGCGCAGCCTGCCGGGAAAGTCAACGATTATACCTCACATGTACAGGGACTAAGCGAAAAATTATACAGTACCCCCTCCACCTATAAAATGAACCACGCCTTTACCAGCAACGCCAAAGCAGAACTGGATACGCTGGTAACCCGGCAAAAAAAAGGACGTATGGCCGCTATGGTGCAACTGAAGGGCAGCAGCAGGCATACCTCGCTCCGGGTTGGGGATCATATTTCCATCCAGGAGAGTGTATACGCAAAAGATGATCACGGGAAATTCATGATCTGGGGGCTTACCCATCATGTAACCGGCAACGGCGACTATTACAACGAGTTTGAAGGTATCCCGGCAGATGCGGCCGTTCCGCCGGTGAACCTGGAAAATATCCCCTTCTGTGAAGCACAGAGTGCCACAGTAGTAGACAATCATGATCCTAAAGACCTCGGGCGTGTAAGAGCGCGTTTCAAATGGCAGCAACAGGGCATGACGCCCTGGATGAGAGTGGTGGCACCCCACGGTGGTGGCAGCAAAGGCATGTATATGGTACCGGAAAAAGGAGAAGAAGTAGTGGTGGACTTTGAAGGTGGCAACCCCGAACTCCCCTTCGTATTGGGAACCACTTACAACGGGGAAGGCAAATCGGGATTTGGCACCGCCAACAACGACATGAAAGCCATCCGCACCCGCACCGGTATTTCCATTTTACTGAATGATGCCGACGGCAGCGTTACCGTTTCAGATAAAGCCGGTAATACCATCTTCATCGATGGCACAGATAAAATGTCGCTCTTCTCCAAAACAAAAATGTCAATATCTTCCAAAGAAGTTGAAATAACCTCCGAGAAATTTAGCATCGCAGCCTCTGAACAGGGCTCTATTGTTGCCAAGAAAGGCATCTACCTGGAAGGCACTGAAACGGTCACCGTAAACAGTAAGGATGCCGTAGTGAAAGGAGGCGACTCACTTACACTGATATCGAAAGACCTGCTTGCCTCCGGCAGTAAAAATGCCAACGTTACCGGCGCCTCCGTTATGGTAAATGGTACAAAGGATGTTACCGTAAGCGGGCATGGCGATGTAATAGTATCCGGTGGGCTGGTGAAAATAAATTCCTGATCCTTAAAGCTCACTTATGACAACCTCACCAACTATCGGGCAGGAGTTTTATAAAGTAAGGGAAACATGGGCTACCGCCGACAGTGATCACCAATGGAAACTGGCCATCTGGCAGATACAATATGCCGACGTGGAAATTATTGATAAATTCCTGGAAACCGAACGCACTGCCATTGGTGTTTTTAAAGAGATATTTTTCAGATTTGATTCCCCTTACCAGGAAGATCACCAGGCATATGAACAAGCGCTGTGGAATGAATTCCTGGAATGGTTTGAACCCCTGCCACGCGAAGAATATGATGTGTACGCCGCCATGAAAAAAGATGGCCTGCTGAAAACAGATTATCATCCCGACCGCAGTCTGCCGCCAACAGCACAAAGTATCTGGAAGGAACTGCGGCGTTTTATGGGCTGCATCCGCAGCCTGGAAGATACCGGCTGCTGCATTTATTTTCCCGCTTTAAGACCCGACCAGCCCGATGCCGGCGCATGGTACGCGGATGTGCTGAAAAAAGGATTGCCGGAAGGTATCCGGCTTGTTACCATAGATATAGTGGCCAATTCCCGTATCACTATTCCCAAAATATTTTCCAACCAGGTAAAAGTATTGCAGCCATCCCTGCAAATGGTGGCGGCCATTAATCACGAAATGGATAAAGGTGGTGGCAATTCCGACACCATCAGTGTAGATGCACGTTTCCGTAAACAGATCCGTAAAGTGATGGATTGCACTACACAACCCGATTCACCTGCGCTGGATCAGGAAGTATCAGCACTGCTTTCACTCAGTAAAAAAATGGGCGGTGAACCCCACGAAGTAGCCGGTATGATGATAGCTGCCCAGGCGTATTTCATGGCGCGTGAATCTGATAAGAGCGCGGGATATGCAGATAAAGCCATCCGGTTATCCAGGCAGCTGATGGACAGGAATGATCCGGCAGGCTATCCTACCTGGAAATCCTGCGTGATGATCCACGCCGCTATACTGGCCGGCAGGAAGAAAAGAAAACAGGCCATTGCACTGTATGAAGCACTGGCGCTGGAAGCCGTAAATAAAGGCGATGCCTTTATGATCATGGAAGGATACCGGCTTTGCGGGCACCTGCATTATGAACTGGGACAATTGAATACGGCCTTTGAAAACCTGTTGCTGTCCATGACCGGCGGCAGCTACCTGGAACGGGAAGTAAGAAGGCAATCAACTTTCCTGCATGCGGCCGCGATGGCAGTGCACCTGTGTGAAAAGATCCGGGGACCGGAAGATCTCGCCATATTGGAAAGTAACCTGCAGGAATTATTAGGCGACGACTGGCATACATTACTACAGGCGGAAGGCATGGACAAAGCAACAGTGAGACGTAAATCCACCTTGTTTGAGTTTAACTAAGATCCTATCCCACGGGGGAATAAAGTAATCATATCATGGCTGTAGAAAACAAAGGCTTTGGGGCATTATTTGCGGAAAAGAAAAACTCACTGGACCATATCCAGAAAGGAATGGCCAGTATCTTACCCGCTTTCCCGGGAATGCCCGCCGCAAAATATTTTGACCTCGGCATAGGTATCGACTTTCACGATTCCGTATTTCCTCCATCACCGTTATTGCCGGTCCCTCACATCGGTATGGTGTTCGATATTATAGGTGCTATTATGGCTGCTATTGCCAGCGTGGTGCCACCGCCACCACCACCGCCGCCTGCAGAGGAAGGAAAAGAACCGGCGCCGGAACCGTTTTCACTGGCAGCTACCGCACAAATGCTGGTACATGCACTCAGCCCTTCCGTAAAAGTACATAACCAATGGGTGGCCAATGCCGGTACACCCATCCTGCATTTACCCGCCATCATTGCACATTTGCCCTTTCCCATTGTGAAGCCCAAAGCGGCATCCGAAATGTGGATGGGTAGTTCTACTGTGCTGGCAGACGGCGGCCCTTTTTCCACGCAGTTTCATCCCGCGCTGTCGTGTAACCTGGTGGGACTTCCTTCACCGCCACGGCTGAATAAAAAGAGTACGGCTATGGCGTTAATGGCGCCTACTTCCATGTTGCTGATCATGACTTCTTCCGGGAAACCGGTGCTGGTGGGTGGTCCGCCGACTATCGACCTGTTTCAGCTCATGTTTAAACTGGGGTTGAAAGGACTGTCTAAAGCAGCAGGCGCTGCTTTACAAAAAGTAGTTAATAAGATAGAAAGCCGGTTTCCAAAGCTGGCAGGCGTACTGCAGGATTTTAAGTGTAAAAGGTTTGGAGAACCTGTGGACGCGGTAACCGGAAGAGTGGTGTCTTCCAATATAGATTTTGAATTACCCGGCCCCATACCGCTGGTATGGGAACGCACTTATTACAGCGATGCAGAAGTGCAGGGGCCGTTGGGTTACAACTGGCACCACAGCTATAATCTCAGTCTGTACAATCTGCATAACGGCTACTTCAGTATCCGCCTGGCAGATGGCCGCGAAACAGTGATGCCGGCACTGCCTGCAAACAGCAGCTATTTTAACAGGGCGGAACAGTTGTGGTGGCGCCGCGACAACAGCGGTTATTACCTGGAAGATAAAGAGCAGCTCCAGTATCGCTTCAATGCCCGGCCAGCTCCCGATGGCAGTTGCATGCTATCTGAAATATATAGGGCAGGATTCCGGATTCAGTTCCGGTATAACGGGCACGGCTATCTGCAACAGATCATCGACAGCGGCAACCGGCTACTGCAGGTAACTACCGATGAACAAGGCCGTATTGAAGGGATTCACACCCGCAAAGGAGCGGAAGTTATTCACCTCGTACGTTATTCCTTTGATGAAGCTGGTAACCTCGCAAGCACCACCAATGCGCGGGATGTCAGCAAATACTTTTTTTACAAAGGGCATTTAATGGTGCGGTTAACCAACCAGAGCGGATTAAATTTTTACTGGGAGTATGAAGGCAGGGGAGATGAGGCGCGTTGTGTTCATACCTGGGGAGATGAAGGCGTATTGGAATACCATGCACAGTATGGAAAAGGGAAAACTGTTGTTACTAACGGTCTTGGTCATACGACAATATACTATTACGACGAACGTAATCTTATTTATAAATTCATTGATGGCAACGGAGGGGCTACCCTGCAGCATTACAACCGGTATGATGAACTGGAAGTAGTGGTAGATCCTGCGGGTAATACCGTGAAATACGAATATGATGCCTATGGAAATAAAGTGAAAGAAACCAATGGCAACGGAGAATCCACCTTGTTTTATTATGACGAAGAGCAACGGTTAACAGGCGTTAAAACACCCGGTGGCAGACGAATGGAATGGACCTACAATGAAGAAGGGTTGTTGGTGAAGAAAAAGAACATGGAAGGAGTGGTAACACGGTACAGGTACAGAGGTCCATATCTTACACAGGTAACCTATAAAAATGGCCGCACCTTTGAGCTGGAGTATGATGAACAGCATAATCTCAGCGTGATTACCTCCCCGGAAAATACACAACGTCACTGGAAGTATGATGAATTAGGACAGTTGATAAAAGAAACTACTGAAACAGGCTATTGGTACGCGTATGAATACGATGCTGCCGGTAATGTTATCCATGTGGAAGAAGCAGATGGCAGTATTCATCAGTTCAGTTACGACGCTGCTGATAACCTGGTGAAAGCGGGGGACGGTCAGCGGGAAGTAAGCTTTACCTATGGACCACTGGGCGTGTTAACGGGCAGGAGTCAGCATGGTGTGAATGTGCGGTTTAATTATGACCAGGAATTGCAGTTGCGCAGTATTGCCAACGAAGGCGGAGAGCTGTACCGGCAGGAGCCGGATGCAAATGGGAATATCATCAATGAATGGGGTTTCGATGGTGTGCATTACCACTACGAACGGGATGCCGCAGGCCATGTGAAAAAAATATTCCGGCCGGATAATCGCTGGACCACCTGCGAATATGATGGTACCGGTTTACTGGTACGGGAAGAATACAACGATGGCAGCGTTACTGCATATGGATATAACAAAGACGGGCAGCTGACCGGCGCCTTCAATGAAGACGGAGCAGTTACTATTCAACGGGACGCCTATGGTCACACCATCAGCGAGGTGCAGGGCGCTTACGCAGTGAACCGTGAATACAATGAATGGGGAGAACCGGTTTTTGTAGGAAGCACCCTGGGCGCTGCTATTCAACTGGAACACCATGCCGCAGGATATGTACAGGAAATGCAGGCGGCCAATGGACCGGGAGATTCCTGGCAGGCGCAGTGGAAACACAATGAAAGCGGACTGGAAGTATTGCGGATGTTGTCCGGTGGAGTAACCGTGCAAACGCAGCGCGACAAACAAGGAAAGGTAGTGAGGCAATCTATCGGCGTACATAAGGCAGAACAAAGCCGCATCCGTTATGAATGGGGAAGGAATACAAAGTTGCGCCGGATGGTGAATGAACTGAGTGGGGCGCAGACGCAGTTTTCCTATGATGAATTTGATAACCTGGTAAGTGCCACCTATGGCCAGGCAAACGGCGCTGCAGTAGACACTGTTTATCGCATACCCGATAAGCTGGGGCATCTTTTCAGGACACCCGCACGAACAGATCGCGTGTATGGTAAAGGCGGGCGCCTGCTGGAATGTCCGGATTACTTCTATTATTACGATGGAGAAGGAAATCTTATCTGTAAGGAATTCCGGCACAATCACCAGGTGGCGGAAGATAAGCAGGCATGGGCGAAGGCAAATAAAGTAGTATTAAAAGGAAGCCATACAGGTTGGGTGTATGAGTGGAAGGCAAACGGATGGCTGTGGAAAGTGATCACACCTTCAGGCGGAGAAATTGTATTCAGTTATGATCCGCTGGGCAGGCGTATCGCGAAGGTGAATAAAAGGAAGCAGGAGGTAACCCGCTGGCTATGGGATGGCAATGTGCCATTGCATGAATGGCAGTATACCGGCGATTATCCACCACATCTTGAAGCGGTGGCAGATGGTGTGTTGCAGATAGAACAGGAGCCGGTAAACAACCTGGTGACCTGGGTATTTGAAGAAAGTTCACTGGTGCCCTGTGCGAAGCTCACCGCAGCGGGGTCTTACAGTATTATTGCAGATCACCTCGGCACGCCGGTGCATGCATTTGATATGGCGGGAAATAAAGTGTGGGAGCGGGAACTCGATTGCTATGGAAAAGTAAGACGTCTGTATGGTGATAAAACATTTTGTAATTATCTTTATCAGGGGCAGTATGAAGATGCAGAAACAGGATTAAGTTATAACAGGTTCCGTTATTACGACTCAGGAAGCGGCATGTATATTTCCCAGGACCCTATTGGATTGCTGGGGGGGATGAAAATGTACGGCTATGTGCATGATCCGAATAGCTGGGTAGACGTGTATGGATTGACGGGCGGTGCAGGAGCAGGATCAGGCCGGGGCTGGCTGAACTGGGCCAAACAATGGCATGATAAACGTGCCGATGAGATATTCGGAACAGGCAATAAGGGACGTTCTATCGCCGGGCGTAATTATGATAAATATTATGACGGCAAAGATATTGAGTTCAAATCTGATAACTTCTCCAAAGGCCCGAGATCAAAAGAATCTTTAGCCAGGATGGATAAACAGGTGGATAAGGATATTGCCAACAAGGTTGCCGGAAGAGCAGATCCGCACTGGCATTTTGACCACGATCCAAGTAAAGCGGCAGATATGCAGGATTTACTGAAGAAAATGGATGAAAACGGAATTACCCATACACATGGCAAAACATATCCTGGTCACCACTAAATAAGAGATATAGTATGTCTGAGTTTTTTAGCGTAGTTAATGAATTTGAAGATCTGATTAAGCAATTTGATTTTAAACAGCCGAAGAAATTATGGTATTCCCATCTCGTGGCATTGAGCAAACATATCGAAGATATTTTCTATTGTTATGTCATCGCCAGGGTATATAAGGATGATGGTTCGTTACAAACCACTATGTGGGTTGGACCTATTGACAGGCCTGATGATGGACTTAGTAGTCTTTCGGCTCATATTAAGGTAGATATTGGTTATACACAAATCCTCGATGAGAATTTTTTCCGGAATTGTGAAAAGAAAATCATCCACCTGATCGAAGAAGGAACTTTAACTTCATTATTAGCTACCTCAAAAAAAGAACTGGCTGATCCGTCTGTTAATAACAGGAGGTATGAGGTGTATACAGCTTATCTGTTACCTTTTTTTAAGAAGGTTTTAGCCGTGACAGACAATGATGTAAAAGTGCTGAAGAGTAAAGTGAAATGCGAAGCAGTTATTGAAAAAGAGTTTTCAAATCTGGAAGGTGAGATGAAAGCATTCTTTGATAAATTTGGACTAAAGGCTACTAAAGACAGCATTTGGGAGTTATGTTATATTTATTCCCTGTAATATGCAAGTGTTATAGCTAATGAAAAACATCGGTTCTTGCGTCCATGAAAAAGAACAGGAACCGGCAGCTGCATATAAAAGTGTAACCGCCGATACTGCCTATATCTCTTTCCTGGTGTTGAATAAATTCCTGCCCTTTATTTAAAACCGTTCGCTCACAACCAGGTCTTTACTGCCTGGGGTGTATTTATAAAATCCTTCACCGCTTTTAACACCGAGATAACCTGCTGTTACCATGTTTACAAGCAGCGGGCAGGGTGCATATTTAGGATTGCCAAAGCCGTCGTGCAGTACCTGCAGAATGGAGAGGCAAACATCCAGCCCGATGAAGTCCGCCAGCTGCAAGGGGCCCATCGGGTGTGCCATACCCAGTTTCATCACTGTATCAATTTCAGCTACGCCGGCCACGCCTTCAAAAAGGGAGCAGATAGCTTCGTTGATCATGGGCATCAGGATGCGGTTGGCGATAAAGCCGGGATAATCATTTACTACGCAGGGAACTTTTTCCAGTTTTTCGGAAAGCGTTACGATAGTAGCGGTTACTTCTTTATCGGTGGCGTAGCCATTGATGATCTCTACCAGTTTCATTACCGGTACAGGATTCATGAAGTGCATGCCTATTACTTTTGCCGGACGTTTGGTAACGGCAGCAATTTTTGTAATGGAGATAGAAGAGGTGTTGGTGGCGAGAATGGCATCAGCCGGGGCGTGGAGGTCGAGGTCCTGGAATATTTTCAGCTTCAGCGCAATATTTTCTGTGGCGGCTTCCACTACCAGGGATACTTCTTTTACGCCGGTAGCCAGGTCGGTTTGCAGGGAAATGTTACCCAGGGTATCCGCCTTTATGGCTTCGGTAATGGTGCCTTTTGCCACCTGGCGGTCCAGGTTTTTGGTAATGGTTTGCAGCGCCTTATCCAGTGCCGGGGCCGAAACATCTATCAGGTTTACGGCGTAGCCGTGTTGAGCAAATACATGCGCAATACCATTTCCCATAGTACCAGCGCCGATAACCGCAATTTTTTGCATGGTGTAGTGATTTGTCGGAATTGAATAAGGCGCTAATTTAAGGTATTACACGTTACGGTCAGTAACTGCCATAACTGTCGTCTTTCCTTTTAAAGTCGCCTTGTTTCCATGCCTGGATAAACTGGGCCCATGCCAGCGGATTGAAGATATTTTGCGGAGGAGGCTGACCGGCATAGTAAAGGCTCTGGGCCTGTTTCTTGAGGTATTGGCTGGTGCCTTCCCTGCCGTCAACCGGTGTATAGCGGGCCATAGCGCGAAGCCTGGCATTACTTGTATTTTTTCGCGCCACCTCATATGCATCATCGGGGATGTCCATATTGGCAAAGGCCCGTTCAAATTCTTCCCTGGAAAGATAAGGTTTGATGATAGTTACCGGGAGATAGGTGGTATCTTCCACCATCAGCTGTATCAGGGAAAAACTGTTGCCTTTGATGTCAGGAGGTATGCGGTAATTTTTATGTTTGAAGCCCACTGCACTGAACGACAGGGTATCGCCTTTGAATACAACGATAGAGAAGATGCCGGATCTGTTGGAGATAGTTCCCCTGTTTTGTCCTTTTACCAGGATGCTTACCGCGGGGATGGCCCGTAGGCTGTCTGCCGTCATGGTAATACCCGAAATTTGTATAACGCTGTCTCTGAATTCCGCGATCTGAGCTTTCAAAAGGAAAGGAGATAAAACGAAAACTATTATGAGTGACAGTATGTAGGATCTTTTCTGATGCATGCCGGCCCTAAGATATAAAAATTTAATTACGTGTTTCCATGCAGTTGGTCACCTGCCCAGAGAAATTGTAAATTAAATCCCAATTGGGTTAACTTTGCTGTCTGGATTCAAAATTAACAACAATTTATGATCACGAAAGAGCAGGTTTTAAAGGCCCTGAGCAACGTAGAAGAGCCGGATCTGGGCAAGGATCTCGTTACGCTGAACATGGTAAAAGATATAGAGATTGATGGCAATAAAGTAAAATTTACGGTCATTCTTACCACGCCGGCATGTCCGTTAAAGGACCTGATCCGCAATGCCTGTGTGAATGCTATTCACATGCTGGTAAGCAAGGATGCAGAAGTAGAAGTTGTCATGACGGCCAACGTAAATACCAAAAGAGCAAACGGGCAGGGTGTCCTGTCTAATGTAAAAAATATCATTGTGGTGGCCTCTGGTAAAGGGGGAGTGGGTAAATCCACTGTGGCAGCCAACCTGGCGCTGGCTTTGGGCCGTGATGGCGCCAAAGTAGGGCTGATGGATGCGGATATTTACGGTCCGTCCGTTCCCATTATGTTCGGATTACGTGGCGAAAGGCCGCTGATGGTGAATGTAGATGGCAAAGGCATGATCCAGCCGATAGAAAAATTCGGTATCAAGGTAATGTCTATTGGTTTGCTGATAGATGAAAGACAGGCCGTTGTTTGGCGCGGACCTATGGCCAGCAGTGCTTTGAAGCAGTTTATTACCGATGTATACTGGGATGAACTGGATTACCTGATCATCGATATGCCTCCCGGTACCGGCGATATTCACCTCACCCTGGTACAAACGGTGCCTGTTACCGGCGCTGTAATTGTAACCACACCGCAGGATGTAGCCCTGGCGGATGCTAAAAAAGGGATTTCCATGTTCATGGGACAGCAGATCAATGTGCCAATTCTCGGATTAGTGGAAAATATGGCCTATTTCACGCCTGCTGAACTGCCTGAAAATAAATATTACATTTTTGGTAAAGAAGGCGGAAAACAACTGGCAGAAGAAATGGATATCCCGTTCCTCGGCCAGATCCCGCTGGTACAAAGCATCCGCGAAGGCGGTGATGCCGGTGTGCCCGCTATGGCCGGCGACGAAAAGCTAACCCGCAAGGCCTTCCTGGATGTTGCCGGTGCAGCTGCCCGCAGCATCGCTATGCGCAACGCCAATATTGCTCCTACCAGGATTGTGGAAATTATTGTATAAAAGAATCAGCGGTTACGGATTACAGATAAGAATATCTGTGATCCGTAATTATCTTCTCTAATAGCTTCATATGTATACTCCAAAACATACCAGGGAAACCAACTGGGATACTATTGCCAATTTTATCAGGGAAAATGGTTTTGGTTTGCTGATTAATACCGATAACGCCGGAACTCCCCATGCCACGCATATTCCCATGACGCTGGTGGAAAAAACACCCGGAGAATTTGTGTTACACGGACATATCGCACGGATTAACCCACAATGGGAATTTTTTGAGAAAAACGAAACACTGGCCGTATTTTCAGGACATCACGCGTACATTTCCTCCTCGTGGTACGAAAAGGAAAAGATACCTACCTGGAATTATATGGCAGTACATATTCATGGTACCATCCGTATCCAGGAAGAAGCAGAAGTGGTGCAGGCGTTGGGCACATTAATGGATCACTACGAGGCGGCATCTGCCTGCCCGGTGCATATCAGCGATATTGATGATAAAACGCTCCGTAACAATGTAAAAGCCATTGTGGGATTTGAAATGAGCATCCGGGAGGTGAACGCCAATTATAAGCTCAGCCAGAATAAAAAAGATATGGATTATTTCAGCGTGATTGCACATTTGCGGGCATTGGGCGATGAAAATTCACTGCGCGTGGCGGCAGAAATGGAGGCCCGCCGGTCAACTGAAAAATAGACAGAAACATTTTATTTTTGTTGATGGTCGTAATCCCAAAAAGGAATATCTTTATTTTAATCTTCCGCGTTAACGAAAATCCACATTGCTGGTAAGCCACAACTACCACAGTGAATAAAAAAAGAGTTGTTTTTCAATTACAGGTAATCATAATATGTTTAAAGAAGCGTCAATGCTTAAGTTTTTCTTAACTTTGCGCCCCAAATTAACCGACTATGAATCGACAGGAATTGGTGAATCTGATTAAGGAAAAGCAGTCTTACCTGTGTGTAGGACTGGATACGGACATTCAAAAGATTCCAAAACACCTGCTTTCTCATGCAGATCCGGTGTTTGCCTTTAACAAGGCGATTATTGACGCTACCAAGGATCTTTGCGTGGCGTATAAAATTAATACGGCCTTTTACGAAAGCATGGGCATGCGCGGCTGGGAAAGTTTACAACGCACCATTGAATATATCCCTGAGGGTATATTCACTATTGCTGATGCCAAACGCGGTGATATCGGCAATACTTCCACCCAGTACGCCAAAACATTTTTCGAAACCTATAAGTTCGATTCTGTGACCGTTGCGCCATACATGGGTAAAGACAGCGTAACGCCTTTCCTCCAGTTCTCTGAAAAATGGGCGATCCTGCTGGGATTAACTTCCAATGAAGGCAGCCAGGACTTCCAGATGCAACAGATCGGGGACGAGTTCCTGTTTGAAAAAGTGCTGAAAGCCGGTATGGAATGGGGCACTCCGGAAAACCTGATGTTCGTGGTAGGAGCTACCCAGTCATCACAACTGGGCTACATCCGCAAACTGGTACCGGATCATTTCTTCCTTGTACCAGGGGTAGGCGCACAGGGCGGAAGCCTCGAGGAAATTTCCACACAGGCCATGAATAAGGATTGCGGACTGCTGGTAAATGCCAGCCGTGCTATCATTTATGCAGGCAATGGAGACGATTTTGCTACAGACGCCCGTCGTGTCGCCAAACAATACCAGGTGGAAATGGCCGGTTACCTGAACAAGATGGTTGCAGCCGTGTAAATAATTTTTTAATACCGGTACCGGGCAGCTGCGGTTTGCAGCAGACACCAGGTACCGGTATCTCCCTGATTTCTATTTAAAAATACAGTTCTTTACGGTCCACCACGGCTTTACCTCGAATACCAGCCGGCCTGCTATCACAGCAGCATCCTTATTCACCAACGACACCACCTCCAGGCTGTCTTTACAATCCATAATTAAAATACCACGCAGTTCTTCATCATTTTCAAAAGGCCCTGCTACCAGCAGTTTACCGGCGGTTGCCATTTTGTTGATGTTATCCATATGGGCCTGTTGGATTTTCGCTGCAAGGGCAGTATCCTGGTTCCGGATGGGACCCTTCTTGAGCAGAACCATCCAATACCGTTTTAGTTCAGGAGGTGCGCCTGATTTGACTTTTGGGGGTAGCACTTTGTTCAGTGCAACAGATTGTAATGGTGTGGGGTGAAATGATAACATCACAATGACTAAAAATCCCAATAGCAAAAGCGCAGGTATAACTTTGCTTGCCATAGTTATTGAATTTGAAGGAAAGGTACAAACTTGTCATGAAATAACATGCTTGTCTTCCCGGTATTTTAATGCGGGCATACATGGCTGAAATCTCCCCGTGGACGTGGTTCCTAACAGGTAATTTCTTATATTGGGTATTAAACCCGTAGTTAATGCAACAAGATCTGTTTCAGTCACCTGATTACTTTGCTATAGATGATTTGCTGAAAGAAGAACACCTTTTGATCCGCGACGCAGTACGCCAGTGGGTGAAGAAAGAAGTATCCCCCATTATCGAAGACTATTGCCAGCGCGCTGCTTTTCCATCACATATTTTAGGAGGACTCGGAGAACTGGGCTGCTTCGGCCCCACCATCCCGGTGGAATACGGCGGAGGCGGAATGGATCATATTGCTTACGGACTGATGATGCAGGAGCTGGAACGGGGCGACAGTGGCATCCGGTCCACCGCTTCGGTGCAGGGATCGCTGGTGATGTTCCCGATCTTTACTTTTGGCAGCGAAGCCCAGAAAAAGAAGTACCTGCCCAAACTGGCTACAGGAGAATGGATGGGCTGCTTTGGCCTTACAGAACCTGACCACGGTTCCAATCCTGCCGGCATGCTTACTAACTTCCGGGAAGAAGGAGATCATGTGATCCTGAACGGCGCTAAAATGTGGATCTCCAATGCGCCATTTGCAGATATCGCTGTAGTGTGGGCAAAAGATGAAAGTGGTGTGATCCGCGGTATTATTGTGGAAAGAGGGATGGAAGGTTTTACCACACCTGAGACGAAAGGGAAGTGGAGTTTACGCGCCAGCGCTACCGGCGAGCTGGTATTTGACAATGTAAAAGTACCTAAAGAAAATATTCTGCCCGAAGCCCGCGGATTAAAAGGGCCGTTAACCTGCCTTTCTTCGGCGCGTTATGGCATTGCCTGGGGAGTGATAGGCGCCGCGATGGATTGTTACGATACGGCCCTCAGATATGCCAAAGAGCGTATTCAGTTTGACCGTCCCATTGGCGGATTTCAGCTTACGCAGAAGAAACTGGCAGAGATGATCACAGAAATCACCAAAGCGCAGCTGCTCAACTGGCGCCTCGGCGTGTTAAAAAATGAAGGAAAGGCAACGGCTGCACAAATATCCATGGCCAAGCGCAACTCCTGCGAAGTGGCCGCCAATATAGCCCGCAACGCCCGCAGCATTTTAGGTGGAATGGGTATCACCGGTGAATTCCCGGTAATGCGTCATATGATGAACCTGGAAAGCGTAATGACTTACGAAGGAACACACGAAATACATTTACTTATCACCGGTATGGATATTACCGGGTTAGACGCATTTAAATAGCAGCATCAGCGGTTACATGAAACGATTTTTTTTCCTGGCCATTCTTCTGTGGTCTGCCAACACCCGGGCGCAGCAGACGCCTGCCCTGAAGCTGATCACCTGCGAAGGAAAAGCACAGGGTACCTATTATCTCGTGAAATATTTATCGGCCGATACCACGTCAATGGATAAACGAATTGATTCTTTATTTGGCGTGATCGATCAGTCGTTGTCGCTGTATAAACCCGGATCAACCATTAACCGGTTTAATGAAACCGGCCATATCACGATGGATGAACACATGAAAGCAGTGATTCAAAAAGCCTTATTTACCAGTAAAGCCACCAATGGCCTGTTTGATGTTACGGTAAAACCGCTGGTTTACCTGTGGGGCTTTGGCGTTACCAAACCTTCTTTCAAAGGCGTGCCACCACCGGACAGCATCAAAGCTGCCATGTCGTATATTGGTTACCGTTATCTCCGTGTAAAAGGGGATCAGCTGTATGCAGCAAAGAAAGGCGTACAGATTGATTGCAACGGTATCGCGCAGGGATATACAGTAGATGTTATCGGACATTTTTTATCGCAACAGGGAATAGATAATTACCTGGTAGATGTAGGGGGTGAATTATGTGCAAAAGGACATAATCATCAGCATAAAGTATGGAGTGTGGGGATCGAAAGACCATCGCCCGGCGATACTGCCTATGAGCCGGTACAGGGGCTGGTACGGCTTCCCGGCAAAGGCATTGCCACCAGCGGAAACTACCGCCGCTTTTTTGACCAGGGACGTACACGTTTTGCGCATACCATTCACCCCGGAACCGGAGTGGCGTTGCATAATAATATTATCAGCGTAACGGTGATTGCAAAGGATTGTTTTACTGCAGATGCGTTTGATAATCCGCTTATCCTGATGGGTGTGGAAAAGGGACTTGCCTTTATTGCACAGCATCCGGAGTATGGGCTGGAAGCAATTTATATTTATAAAGATAAAGATGGCGCTATTAAAGAAGCCTTTAGTAAAGGCTTTAAGGCGTATATGGAATTCTAAAAAAAATGTCCCGTTCGCTGGTTCACGAACGGGACTCACTCTCACGCTTTCTTCTTAGAATATGGACATAAAAGGATTTAGTTCAGTGAGAACTTCAATCCAATATTTCCCTGAACGGTATTGTAATTGGTGATATCGCCATACTTATAAGGCGCATAGTTATACCGTACATTGGCATTGAACATCAACGGTGAAGCCTTTCCAAAAGGCACATTGATGCCTATTTCCGGGCTCACGAGGAATTGCCAGCTGTTATCTTTCTCTACAAATTCACCCCAGTATTTTTCATAATTCATATTAGCAGTACCTACACCAACGGTAGCATACGGAATAACCGCTGCAGATGGTTGGGTGAATGCATAACTCACTGTTGCCTGGATCGGAATTACCTGCAATGTGCGCGACTGAACAGCAGATACATCACCTTGTTTATCGGGATATACTGCACGTGGAAGCCGTTGGTAAAAGTCCTGGAACCCGGAACGTAATCCTACGGACCACTGATTATTCAATTGATATTGTAACCCTGCACTCCAGCCACGGAAGCTGGTTTTATCGGAATAGTCCTTTAATGAACCCAGGGGTTGTGCAATGGAGTAATTAACATCTACGGATAAAGGCGGACGAACCTGTGCGGATACTGCCTGGGCAGCAAAACATCCTGCAAAAATCAATATCCAGTTTCTTATCTTTTTCATTTCCTGTCAGTTTAAAAGTTCTCAATCAACATTAATTAGCGGTTTTACTCAGGTAGGGCGATTGGGCAAAAGATGCCTGCACCATTGAATCGATATTACCAATACTCCATACGCCCGAGCCGCGCCATAATGAATTCCATACAGCTGTCAGCTTATTGTTTTTGGGGTTTTTGAGGTCAAAAACATCGATGGCTACCTGTCTTTCATTCACCTGATAAACGGTGTAGTAAGAAGGCCAGTACCAGCCGCCACCCGGATATCCCCAGTAACCTGGATCCCAGTAGCCGCCACCGCCCCACCATCCCGGATTCCAGGAGATGTTGGTGTAGGAGTTGTCGATACGTGTGAGGTTCACTGCCAGATCGGGTTTGGCGGCTTTGTTCACAAGTGTGTAACCCCGTTGCTGCATAGCGGTGGTTACGGAAGCAATTAATTTTTTGTCGTAGTCGGTCAGCTCTTTTTTAGCTGAATCGCTGGTACGCGTCAGCACTGCTACTGAATCTACTATGCTAAAAGTTGAATATGAGGTGAAGTTAGCGGTGCTGTCGTGGTTAGTGATATAGATCCTCGACTCTTCATTAGTCATATCTTTTAAGGGATCTTTACGGCAGCTGCTGAATGAAACCATCGCTACCACTGCGGCAGCGGCGCTGAATAAAAACAAAGTTCTTTTCATGTCCTAGCGTATTAATTTAAAAAAATAAAATCTACAGGTTAACGATCATGGACCAAACAGATTGGTATCCTGACATTCCGATTTCCGTGTATCTTT
The DNA here is from genome assembly GCF_037483205.1 of Chitinophaga sp. CCNWYY40. Classification (NCBI taxonomy): domain Bacteria; kingdom Pseudomonadati; phylum Bacteroidota; class Chitinophagia; order Chitinophagales; family Chitinophagaceae; genus Chitinophaga; species Chitinophaga sp. CCNWYY40. The sequence goes on along the minus strand of NZ_JBBHLF010000003.1, from coordinate 749,733 downwards.
CTTGAACGGATTAGATGGTTGATTGTTACAGAAAGTTTATCTGTGGAGTGTTAATGAAATCCTAAAGTGGGAGAAGGGTTAACAAATACAATAAGTAATGTAGTGGGTTAAATTATTATAGATCGATTTTCTAATGCTGTTTTTAACTGTTCCGGACTTTCAAATAAAATAGTATCAATACCAAACTCACGCGCCGCTAATACATTGCGTAAATTATCATCGATGAACAACGACGTATGTGCGTCTGCGTTATATCTGTCAAGTAAGAGCTGGAAAAATGCATGGGCTGGTTTGCGCATTTTTTCTTTGCCGGAAACTACGATACCATCGAACCAGTGGAGGGAAGGATACATGGCCCAGGCAATGGGAAAAGTTTCATCAGACCAGTTGGTGAGCGCGTATAATTTATATTGGCCGCTTTCTTTTAGTCGATGCAATATATTTTTTGTGCCTTCAATTTCTCCGCCAAGCATTTCATCCCACCTGCCGTAGTAGGCGCGGATATTTTCTTCATGGTGCGGAAAGCTGTTAACCAGCAGTTCAGTGCCTTCTGCTAATGTTCTGCCCTCATCCTGTGTTTCGTTCCAATCTGAAGTACATACATCGCGGAGGAAGTTTTCCATTTCTTCTTCCGAAGAAAAAATTTTACGGTATAAATGACGGGGATTCCAGTCGATCAATACTGCGCCCAGGTCGAATATAATCGTTTCGATCTTTTTGTTTTGCATAGGTTTATATTTATTCAGGAAGTTCATCGGCTGCATCTTCCAGCAGTTGCAGGTCTACCGAATCGCTGCCGGCAATACCTTCAATAGAGCCTTTGATATGCGCTGCATTGAGCAATACTTTTTCCAGTTGTTTTTCGCGTGCTTTCCAGAGTTTTTCCATCGCATCGCGTTCGCGCTGTATGGATAATTTCATAGACATAAACCCTTCGCGGATAGCTTTCCATTGCTCTGCAAACTCGCCACCGGTAAGATATTCGTAGAGCATGTGCATTTTATCTCCTTTGTTTTCCTGTGAGCGGAGCTTACCTGAAATTTTGATGATTCCATCTCTCAGCACATAGGCCAGTGCTTTCACCTCTGCGAAGGTGCAGATCCAGATGCCTTCTTTTTCACCAAACCGCTCCATGTCTTTGGGCATGGTTTGGGTAACCAGGATGGCTACATCCACTCCCTGGCTGCGCATGTCTGCTTTCAGCTTCTCTACCCAGTCTTTGATAAACTCTTTGGTACGTTTGCTTTCATAGATGATGCGTCCGCATTCCTGTCCGTACTGGTTGCGGATCAGTTGTATGCAATCGGCTCCGCGAACGCCTTTGCCTACCGGCGTCACTTCATCAAAGGGGAAATGGAGACGCAGCATTTCTTCCAGTATCAGTTCCTGTGCTTCACCCTGCAGCTGCATGGAGCCTTGTTCTGCCCGGCGTCTCATTTCTTCTGCCAGTTTGCGCTGGTCTTCCAATTGCTTTTCCAGTTCACGGAGGCGTAGCTGGTGTTCTGTATCTCTGAGGGAGTTACGTTCGGATTCTTCCCTTCGTATCTGATCGGCCAGTTCTGACCGGGCTTCCAGTAGTCTTTTCTGGAGATCAATTTCCAGTTCCTGTTCTTTGGTTTTCAGGTCCTGCTCTTTACGGAGGAACTCCAGCTCCTGTTTGCGGGCTTCGCGGAGCTTTTCTTCCTGTTCCTGGTTGGCTTCCTTCAAAGCCGACAGCTGGCTGCCGAAATCGGCCGTAATGGTTTTGCGTAGTTCCTGCTCCATAGTGTCCTGGAGCTGTTTTTTTTCTGCGAGTACACGGCGGTTCACTTCTTCTTCCTGTTGCTGTTTCAGTGTTTCTATCTGCCGGCGTTCGAGTGCCATCTTATTTTTTTCAGAAAGAAGTGTATCTTTTTCCTCCTGGAGAGATTTCAGGCGTCTGCGCCATTCATCTTCCATTTTTCCCCGCATTTCTTTTTCTATATCCGCTGCAAAAGCATCCTCGATAACAAACTGGTGCCTGCAACTGGGACAGGTAATTGATGTTCCCATAGTATCTCAGTAAAAAATTACGTAAAGATAGGGGTTTGGCGGCCGGAATAAAAAAAGGAAGGAGCTTGCTCTTCCTTCCTCCTGCATCCATAATGGCTGAAACAAACAATAGTAATAGGTTTTTCAATTGGATAGCATTTCCTGCCGGGGTAACAACGGCAAGATGGGAAATGATTGTTAGCCTGAAGTTAAGTATGGGTTAGGGAATTGTTAAGGATGTGTTCCTGATATATTCGCAATTACCGATATATAAGCCATTCCGGGTTTATTTATGGTTGATACGGAGTAAAAACGGTGATAAGCCGTATCTCTATAGGTACAGCTTATCTACGGCTTATCTACGGCTCATATACGGCTTATCTACGGGTTATCCTATGCTTGGGGTGGCATATGGCAGAGGTTGCCAATAACGAAAAGAGCCTGTTCCGGTGAGGAACAGGCTCTCAGGCATAGGATATGGAAAGGATCAGTTTTTTATCAGCTTAACAGAAGGCACGCGCCAGTACTGGTTGCCGGACGTCATGGTGGCTACAAAGCCTAGCGAAACGGTTTGCGGCTGAGCGATGCTAAACTGGCACTGCACCGTTGCATTCACAAACCTGGTGGTGGTGAACGCGGCATATCCCGCTGCAGTAGACAGGTCGCTTATATCCGGCAGCGTATTGCCGGCAGCAGCTACCACGTATACAGGGTCGAGCGCTTCTGTGTAGCAGTTCACGAGGAAAATATAATTCCCTGCAGGTAGCGTCACCGTTTGATAAATTTTACCATTGATAATACTGGCTGTTCCGCCCCATCCGGATTCCATTACGAGGCAACCACCGGCATCAGCTACATAGCCGCCAAAACCGCCGTGGTTCATTACGTTGGCGCTGGTGATCCAGGGCGCCGCCAGGGTACCCCATCTGCCGCCATCGTAGGTGGCCCGTGCAAAAGGACCGGTATTCTGCATGTATTGGGCTGTTACATCTGCTTTTACACTATGTTCCTGGAAGGCCACATAAAAGGTGTCAAACGCTGTTGGATTGGGCAGATACGCGGTTCTGTAACTGATTGTATTGCCCGATTTAAAAGCGGGTAATGAAGTGTTGAAGGCGGTATTGCCGGATACGACGAGGGTATCGTGCATGTTACCGGCATTATCCTCATACTTTATCCGGATGTTTACCACGCCTGCATCTGCATTAACGTCTGCCCAGTTGATGAGGGCAGAACCGTCGGGTTGCATCTCGGCATTGGCAATCCCCCGGTTAATGAGCGCGCTTTCGTACAGTTGTCCGAATACATTGGCAGCGGTATTTACGGGGATAGACACGTGGCCGGCGGCATCGTAAGTCCTGATTTCAAAGTTCATCAGTCCTTCAGGTAAATTGGGGATAATTACTCTCGCCGTGTCTACGCCGGCTGTTCTTTTAACTGCTACTTCAACAGAATCCTGCCGGCTGTTCCAGAATACTTTGTAAGTAGCGATCTTGGGATCGGAGGTAAAAAGACCGGTGATCATCACCCTGCTTTTACCGGAAAATGCTTTTACAGAATCCATTTTACCGGGGTAGGCGATTGCTCCGCCGGCCATATATTTATCCCTGTAATCATCCATTTTGGAACAGGCGCTTATTATGAACATCAGCGCCAGTATAATACCCGAAGCTGTAAGTTGATGCTGTTTCATTTGTTTTAAATTTCGTTGGTTGATCATAACTAGTTACCCCATAATGTAAGCTCCGCGATATTGATAAAGTAAGATCCCTGCCAGTTGGACAAGCTCCTGATCCTGATATAGCGGTAAGCGGTTTGCCCCGCAGGGAAATCGAACTGCCAGCCGTTGTAGGCCAGTGTTTGGTCGGATGCGGTTTCAGTGGCGTAAGGTGAGCCGGATGGTTTTACAACATGACACGTAGTTAATTTGATCCAGCTTTCATCCAGGTTGCCGCTCAGGCTGGGACTATTGGAAGCCCATATTTCAAAGTCTTTTACATTGCCCCTTACATAGTAATTATCACCCACCTCTTTGTAAGGATTCACCTGCATACGGCTGAAGATATGCGCCTTGCCCAGGTCCAGTGTTACCATTTGCGGACTGCCGGCCTGTTCCACGGTAAACAGGCAACGTGGCCACCCGGGGTGGAAGTCGCCGTCGTAGATGTACCGTACATCGGTTCTTCCGCCGTTATTCAGGATCTCTGCATCATTGGGTAATACATAATTACTCCATTCTGATTTTGGTAACAGCTGTTCAAAAAATGGGGTGAGTGATACAAACAAGGTATCTGAAAAATTCATCCACCGGTCTCTCACCACAAAAGCGTAATTTCTTTTGATGGCAGGTTGCTCTCTCACTGCGCTTTTGATTACGGGATCGTTACTGTATACATTGTCCATGCCCACTGTTTGCACCCATTTCCCGGCGCCCGAGGTATCTACGAGCGGAATGATCGCCAGATTTTCCAGCGTTGGATTATTACAGGTAAGATTGAATCCGCCAAAGGTGGCTTCTATTGCCAGGGACCTGTAAGCCAGGTTGATGGCGGGCGTCAGAGGATTCACCGTAACGGTAACTGGTGGGGAGGATACTTCACTGGCGTTTACGGAATACAGTTGAATGGTATGGGCCAGCGTATCACCGAAGCCTTCCACCGTTAATGTATTTTGATAGTGAGAAGCTTTTACTTCGGCCGGATGTCCCGGAGAAGTTTCATACACCGCTTTTACATAGGAAAGATCTGCATCGGATGGCAGGGAATAGGTGATCACTGATTTTCCATTTGCGTTCACTACTGTTATTCCTGTTACTACGCCGGGAGGATTGGTGTTGGTAACAATAGCCTTATTCAGTTCCTCTCTTTCACAGCCCGATACCAGCATCAGGGCAAACGCTGTATATAAGATCGTACTTGGTTTTATTGTTTTCACTTCTTAATGATTTAATGTTAAATACATCCGCACGCTGTGCAGTTTACCAGTTGGGATTTTGCACGAGGTTGGGATTCACCAGCAGATCACTTTCTTTTATCGGCCACAGGTAGTCACGCGGGGCTACGAAATGCCTGGAGAGGAAAGAAATTTCGCGGTAGTAGAGTTCTGCGGTGCGACCGCTTACCACCCAACCGGTGATGTTGCCGCTGAGTTCCTGTGCGGCTGTTTTCCAGCGTAACAGATCCCAGTAGCGATGTCCTTCAAAACAAAGTTCAATGGCTCTTTCCCGCTGGATGATGGCCCGCATACCTTCTTTGGTAGTGTATTTGGATGGGTTCCGGCTGTAGGTGGACCATGAGCTTTGTACGGTTTGCAAACCGGCCCTGGCCCTTATCCTGTTCACATAATCATATACATCTGCGGTGGGGCCCTGTACTTCATTCAGCGCTTCCGCGTACAGCAGGTACAGGTCTGCCAGGCGTATTTCGGGATAGGGATAAGAAGGGTAGGTAACCGTGTTCCAGTCCATGTGCCAGTTCACTACTTTCTTCATATAAAATCCTGCGATAGGCACCGGCGACGACTGGCTCAGTTCACTGCCGCGGGCCATAAGCCAGAAGGTGTTCTCATCGTTTTTCGACGGGCTGTTGGCCATGTACCAAACACCTCTGTCGAATCCCATATCAGCATAGTATCGTGGCTCCCGGTCGAAGTTCAGGCGGGCTGTAGTTTCCCCTTCTTTGATGTTAAACCTTTCGGCGTGTGTAGCTACCCGCAGTGCGGCGATATTTGAAAAGTCGAGTGTTTTATCTTCATCGATCGGAACGCCGTTTTGCGTGTAAAACATTTTAGCCATCTTGATGGTAGGACCCAGCAGTGGATGTCCGCCTGTTTTTGATGCTACAGCATTCGCAAAATCAAACTGACCTATACCGCAGCGTTGCAGAAAAGTGCAACCCCAGGTAACGCCGCTTGTGGAACCCCATACCAGCTCGCTGTTCCAGGGTTCGCTCATGGAGTTGCGGATGCTCATCTGCGTCATGGTAGTGGCGCTCAGTGGTATTGTTTGCTCCGGGAAAGTATACAAACGGATTCCCTGTGCAGCGCAGAGGTCTATGGCTGCTTTACACGCATCCGCTGCCCGCTGCCATTTGGCGGCGTTGAAAACAGTGTTGAAAAGTTGTACCCCGTCTTTATTTTTAAAAGATCCATAGTCGGAGTTACCGTTAAATAAAGGGCTGGCGGCAGTTACCAATAATTTGGCCTTTAAACTTAATGCGGCGGGTTTAGTAATACGCCCTGATTCTGAAGAGATATTGGCGATGCTCACCGGCAGATTCACCGCTGCGGCGTCGAGCAAACCGGCGATATAATTTACCACAGAATCTACCGGCTGGCGTTTAACAAACATCTCATCGATAGAAGCGCTGATAGGCAGGTTTTTATCTATCACCGGTATCGGGCCGTAGGCCCTGAACATAATAAAATGATAGTAGGCTTTCAGAAAGGTGGCTTCTGCTATCCACCTGTTCCTGGTATCAATATCAAGATCGGCTACTTTACTTTGATCGCCTACATTCTCCAGGAAAATATTACAATCCCTGATAGCCCTGTAGCAGCCCACGCCGTCCCTGTCGCCGGTCATGTAGTTGGCGATGGGATTTGACGTATTCTGGTCTCCATAATTCAGCCTTAGCACATTGGTAGACCTGATATTATTGGTGGGGTCGAGCACAAATACTTCATCACTGGCTGAAAGCCCCACGTTATAAGTAGGGTCGTAGTTAACAGGCAGATAGGCATAACAGGAGAAAAGATATTTTTCGGCTTCCGTTTTGGAAGTAAAAGCGTTGTCGATGGTGGCCACGTTATCCGGCACTACATCCAGGAAAGGTTTTTTACAGGCCGTTCCGGAGATGATGAGGAGGAACAGGCAGATGATGGAACCGGCAACACGATGCAGGGTGTTACTGCATGTGGATATGTTTACCAGGCCGTTGTGATTAAACTTATGATCGTTCATATGAATGAATGCTTTATTTGAATGTTAGAAACCGACAGCTACTCCCACGTTATAAACCCGCTGAACAGGGTATCCCAATCCGGATGCACCCATTTCGGGGTCCCATAGCTTAAAGGCGCTGATGCTGAATAAATTCAGGCCATTGGCATAAATGCGTCCGCTGCTCAGGTGTAGTTTCTTCAAAAGCTGACCGGTAATGTTATACCCGATCTCTGCTGATTTCATGCGTAAAAAAGAGCCATCTCTTAACCACCAGGTAGATGTTTGCGTGTTATTTTCTGAGATGGTATTGCTTAACCGTGGCCAGAAAGCGTAGGAGTCGCGGTTATCTTCGGACCAGTGACTGTCGGCGATCACCTGCAGCAAGCCATTCTGGTAACCGCCATTCAGGTAGAAAGGAGTGGTATTGGCGGCGTTAATGATAAAAGAAGATCTGGCAGAACCCTGGAAGAATGTACTCAGATCAAAATTTTTATATCCAACGGAGAAACCGAAGCCATATATTATTTCCGGTGTAGAGGGGTATCCGATTGGTACATAGTCGGCATCAGTAATTTTTCCATCTCCATTAATATCCCGGTATTTAATATCCCCGCCCATGATACTGCCGTATTGTTGAGGAGAGTTATTTACTTCCGCCTGGTCAATAAACAGTTTCTCTGCGATGAGGCCGTAGATCTGCCCCAGCGAGTTACCTACCTTCGACAGGTTCCGGTTATTTTCCGCGTATTGTGGTTCTTCGTTTACCAGCAGCTTACTTTTGGCGTAGGTAAAGGTGCCGCGTGCCTGTATCCACAGGGAATTGTTAAACGTTTTACGGTAATCGGCCACGAGGTCAATTCCCCGGCTGTATGCCTTTCCTGCATTGGAAGAAATATTCGCCTGCAATCCCATTGAACTGGGCACGGTGCTTCTTACCATGAGGATATTGGTGCGCTTTTGCTCATAGGCATCTACTGTTAAGGTAAAGTCCTTGAACACGGTGAGGTCCATCCCGATGTTGGTTTGTTTCGACAGCTCCCAGGTGATGTCCCGGTTTTCATACCGGTTAATGGCTACGGTAGGGCGGTTGTAGGTGAAGTTGGTACCGAAGTATCCTGCTGCGCCGCCATTTAAGTTAACATCTGAGAGATAAAAGAAACGGTCGGTGGCACTGCCGATCTGGTCGTTGCCCACCAGTCCGTAGGTGAACCGGAACTTCAGCTGGTTAACGGTATTGGCCAGGGGCTTAAAAAACTTTTCATTGGATACAATCCAGCCGCCTCCTACTGAAGGGAAGAAGCCAAACCGGTGGTTGGCGGCAAATCTTTCTGAGCCATTATATCCGAAGTTAAATTCAAAGAGATAGCGATTATCGTATCCATAGGTGAACCTGCCTGATATGCCCTGGTTGCGGGCCGGCAAAGAAAGCTGCAAAGTGGAGGCATTACCGGTAAGGTAATTCCTGATGGTGCCTATCACCATACCGCCTACGTTGTGTATTTTATCGAAGATCCTGGAATAGTTTACCGCTACTTCTGCATAGGTGGTAGTGTTTACATTTTTATCGCCGGGAGCATAGGTAAGATACTCGGTGGGCGTTGCGCCAACGCTTCCTGCGCTACCGTCGTTGATCAGGTTTAAGCCGGTAAATTTTCCGTCTACAGAACCCGACTGGTAATAATAGGGACTGTACTGGCGCGACACAGCAAAATTCGCATACCGCCCGGTATAGGCCATCATCCTCGCGGAAAGGCCGGGGGTAATGGCTTCCAGGTCTTGCCGTAAACTGAGCTGGGCTGTGAGCGTGCTGCTATTGGTAGCCTGGAACCCGGAGAGCGACTGTGCATAAGGATTTACATATAACCCGCCGCCGCCTGGTGTCAGGGCGTTTCCAAACAGTGGGTGTTTGGCATAGGGCAGGAGGCTGGACGGGTACACCGCCGGAAACGCCACCGGGTTGCTCCAGATGGCATTGTTAAAGGTGGCGGCGCCGCCGCCGATAGGGCCGTTGTAATCATCGAACTGCCCTTTCAGGCTTACCAATGCTTCTGTTGTTTTGGTGAGGTTTAAAGTAACGTTTGATAAGATGGAATAAGAACGGAGCTTGATGTTATTGCTGAAATTATTCAGTTCGTTTTCCTTGAGGATCCCATTGTCAATATTATAGGTCATGGCCAGGTAGTACTTTGCCTTGTCAGACCCACCGCTGGCATTGATGTTAAAGCGCTGGTTGGTGGTGCGGTCCTTGATCAGCTGTTGGATCCAGTTGTTATTGGGATATAATAACGGATCGTCTCCGGCGGCGGTATGATCAATTTTATTTTGTGAATAGGGTAAAACTCCCAGCGGGTTCCTGGTAAGTACCGCCTCGTTGGCGAGTTTCATATAGGTAATATTATCTGCCAGTTTAAAATTCTGTGTGTTGGCAGAGGTGGAATTTTCCACGCGGAAATTAAAACGCATTTTTCCGAGGTTCCCGGTTTTGGTGGTTACCAGTATCACGCCATTGGCGCCCCTGGCCCCGTACAGCGAGGAAGCCGTAGCATCCTTCAATACAGAAAAACCGGCGATATCGTCCGGCTGCAGCCTGGCAAGGTCCCTGGACGATGATTCTATATTATCAATTAAAATAAGCGGGTCTACTTTTCCGGCGCCAAAGGTGCCTACGCCTCTTACAAAAAACTGCGCATTGTCCGCACCGGGTTCGCCACTCCGCTGGTAAGAAATCACCCCCGGAATTCTGCCCGCCAGCATGGTGGTAAGGTTCCCGGTTGGTCCTTTCAGTTCCTTTGGATCGATAGCGGTAATAGAACTCACCATGCTGGATTTTTTCTGGGTGCCGTAAGCCACTACCACCACATCTTTAATGGTATTGTCCCGGGGGGAAAGCAATATCTCATAATCGCCCACACCGTTTTTAACGGGTATTTCTTTCGACAGGTAACCGACATATTGCACCACCAGTATTTTATTATCACCGGTAATTTTCAGTTTAAAACGGCCGTCCTGGTCTGTTTTAGCGCCGATAGTGGTTCCTTTCAGCATTACTGTTGCCAGGGGTAAGGGGGCCCGGGTATCTTCTGCGAGCACCAGGCCGGCCACCTGCCGGTCCTGCGCGGCGCCGGGATTCTTTTTTTCTGCGGGCCCCGCATCGCTGGCAGCGGGCTTCGGGCCGCGTTTAATCAGCACCACGTTTTTCTTCATTTCATACAACAAGCTGCGGCCTTTCAGTATTTCGGTCAGGACGGCGGTTACCCTGGCATTTGTATAATCAATAGGGCCGCTGATTACTTCGCTTTTCAGGAGGTCGTCGCTGTAAAAAAAAGTAAGGTCTGTTTGTTTTTCAATTGCCTGGAAAATACCTTCCAGCGTCATGTTGTTTCCTTTGATGGTCACTGTGGATGCAGGAACAGGCTGACTTCGTGCATTTAAGTTTAAAAAAAAGAGCAAAAAAATGGTGATGCACACCCTGGGCCCGGCAAAAAGGCGCCGGCCAGTATTCAATAACGGGATACTTCTTTTCATTTTCCTTGTTTGGTTGACAATGACTGTAACGTGGTAACTATGGGTGCTTAATTTTTGTGGTGCACTATACTAAGACGACACATTTAAAAAATGGGTGAATGAAAAAACCGTTATTCCGCTTGCTTAAAAAAATTAATAAGTGTCAAACTAACATTTTATCAGACAAACGATATATATTTAACTTCTACGTCCCAAATGAATATTATCCGCGTTATCTAATCAACCAGCCTAAAAAGTATTTTTATGCCTGAATATCCGGGAGATGAAGTCATACTTGCGTTATTAAAAACTGGAAATACCGGTGATGCTTTTGAGTTTATTTTTAAGAAATATTACCGGTTAATGTGGACGAAAGCCTATCTCGGCACCGGCGATGCGGTGGCGGCAGACGATCTTGTTCAGTTGGTATTAACCGGTATGTGGGAAAAGAAATTGTACCGGAATATCAATGGTTGTCTTAAAAGCTACCTGCTCACGGCAGTCCGTAACCAGGTGAACGATTATCATAAAGTGAAGCAACGGGCGTTAAAAAAGATTGAGAAGTATGCTGAAACGGTAAGCCACTCCGAGTCAAATATTCTTAAAGAAAGGGAACTGGAAGACCGTTGGAGCGCGCAGGAGCAGCTTCACCGGCAGCTGCATGAACTGTTGCAGGAGCTTCCGGCCCAGCGTCAGCGGGCATTTACCCTTGTGTACATGCAACAAAAGAAGTATCATGAAGTGGCCGACAATATGGGGATCAGTATTAATTCACTGAAAACCCATCTTAAAATGGCTGTTAAAACATTGCGTAACAAGCTGCATCCACCAGTGTCGGAATGAAATGTACTGCAAGCGTTCACCTCTCTCATTTAAGTTTACTATCAATGACCTCTGATAAGCAACATATTGATCAGTTAATGCTGGAAAAGCTGACCGGGAATATTTCCGGGGAAGATGACCATGCGCTCCGGCAGCTGATGGCTGCCGATCCGGCATTGAAAGATGCATTCACCCGTTTGCAGCAGCAACTCAATGATCCCGCTGCAAAGCAATATCTCAACCAGCTGGATGAAACGCAGCTGTGGGAAGAAAGAAAGCACCTGTTTAAGAAAAACAATACCCGCCACATGAAGGTACTGTACCGGGTAGCCGCCGGTTTATTGCTGCTGATGGGAAGCGCTTTGTGCCTGTTCTTTTTCCGGGAACAGCCGCAACATCCGGTTGTCGCCGCAAAGAGCGAAGCGCCGGGTAATAGTATTATCCTGCAGATGGCTAACGGACAAACCATCAATCTTTCAGATACCACGCAGGCATCGTTGCTCAATATCGGCGCCGTGCAGATGCGGGTGTCGCCCAAAAGCCTGCAATATGAAGCTGCCGGTACTGATGCGCCTACAGCGATGAACCTGTTGCAGGTGCCTGCCGGAAAAGATTATAAACTTATGTTGCCGGACAGCACAGAAATATGGCTGAATGCGATGTCTGAAATCCGGTTCCCGGTGTCGTTCAGTGGCCGTACCCGCGAAGTGTTTGTAAATGGAGAAGCCTATTTTTCTGTCCGCAAAGATATTAACCGCCCCTTTATTGTACATACCGGGCAGTTTTCAGTGAATGTGCTTGGTACTGCATTTAATGTCAACACCTACAGCAGCAATAACCCCCGGCTTTCGCTTTCTTCAGGCAAGGTTGCCCTGAAAAGTAAAACCGGTAATCAAAGCGTTCAATTGTCGCCGGGTTATGAAGCTATCTACAATTCCCAGCAGGGTAATGGTTTTAAAGTGGATGAGTTTAATGCAAGAAATACGCTTGCCTGGATGGAGGGGAAATATTATTTCAAAAATACGGCGCTGAAGGAAATTGCAGTGGTGATCGGGCGTCTGTTTGATGTGAAGGTACAATTCAATACACCGGGTGCGGAAAACATCACGGTGAGCGGCGTACTTACCAAAAAAGACGGGCTCCCGGAATTTATGGATAACCTGTCTAAAACTACTGATATTAAATATGAGCTGAGGGGCAGCATGCTTGAAATCCTCTGACATTTTACCGGTTTTAAGATACATTCCACTCACCGCTTAATTGTTTTATTGTCTATAAGACAATTATACCATCAATTTCAACAAATAAGCTATTAGTTAAAAGCGGCTTCCTGTATTTTTGTTTTATCACCGGCTCTGATGATATTACGTTAATCACCCGGAAGTAACTAAGCTGCATTTGTAATAAAACACTTATTCCACATGAAAAAGATAGTATTTAATGTTACCATCCTTCTATTGTTTGCTGTAACCGCTTTTACACAAGGCATTATTGAGCACGCCCTGCCCGGTTTTGACGCCCCGCGTACAGATATACCGCATGGCAGTATTGATACCATCACGTATAATTCAGCAACGGTGGGTAATCCGCGCAAAGCACTGATATATTTGCCGCCAGGGTTTTCAAAGAAAAATAAATACCCGGTGTTATACCTGTTGCATGGCATTGGCGGCGATGAACAGGAATGGCTGAGAGGCGGCACGCCCCAGGTAATCCTGGACAACCTGTACGCAGAAGGAAAAATTGAGCCGATGATTGTTGTTATGCCTAACGGAAGGGCTATGAAAGACGACCGGGCCACGGGGAATATCATGGCTCCCGACAAAGTGGAGGCATTTGCCACTTTTGAAAAAGATTTGTTGAGCGATCTTATTCCCTACATACAAAAGAAGTATCCTGTTTATACAGACAGGGAGCACCGGGCCATAGCCGGACTATCGATGGGAGGAGGGCAGTCATTGAATTTTGGACTGGGTAACCTGGATAGGTTTGCATGGATCGGCGGTTTTTCCTCGGCCCCAAACACCAAAGTACCGGAGCAGTTGATACCGGATCCTGTTAAGGCCAGGGAGCAAATAAAACTACTCTGGATTTCCTGCGGCGCCAGCGACGGATTAATTGCTTTCAGCAAACGCACGCATGATTATCTCCAAAAAAACAACGTACCGCATATCTATTACATTGAACCGGGTGTGCATGACTTTAAGGTATGGAAGAACGGATTGTTTATGTTTTCCCAGCTGATCTTTAAGCCCGTGGATACTACTACCTTCTCAAAATACCCGGTGGTGGGCGCTCCTGCCGAAACCAATGTGCGCAATGCAAAGTATCCGCAGGTACTGGCCGACCATCGCGTTGTTTTCCGCACCAAAGCGCCGGAAGCGCGGAAGGTACAGGTGGACCTGGGCCGCAGGTATGATATGGTGAAGGACACCGGCGGTTTATGGACCGTAACAACAGATTCCATAGGCGAAGGTTTTCATTACTATTCCCTGCTGATAGATGGGGTGGCCGTTGCAGACCCCGCCAGTGAAACCTTTTACGGCATGGGAAGAATGGCAAGCGGTATTGAAATACCGTTTGCCGGTGGTAACTATTATGCGTTAAGAGATGTACCGCATGGCGATATCCGGATCAGGAAGTATTTCTCAAAGGTTACCGGTTCATGGCGGCAGTTGTATATCTATACTCCGCCCGGTTATGATGCCAATACAACCGAAAAATATCCTGTGCTCTATATTTTGCATGGAGGCGGTGAAGACGAAACCGGGTGGGCTATGCAAGGTAAAACGGACCTGATCATGGATAACCTCATCGCTGCAAAGAAAGCCGGGCCTATGCTGATCGTGATGCCCGATGCCAACGTAGGCGGCACTGCTTTCGACGAATCTGCATTAAAGACATTTGAAACAGAACTGAAGGATATTATTATTCCGCTGGTAGAAAAAAACTATCGTGCGGAAACAGCTGCCAATAAAAGGGCATTGGCGGGTTTATCGATGGGCGGCATCCATACGCTTTATACAGGTATCAAAAACACGGATCTGTTTTCTTCCCTGGGAGTATTCAGTTCCGGCTGGATGCAGTCGCGGCAGGCCGGTATTGCGGCAGCCCAGTACGATTTCATGAAAGCCCATGCCGCCATGATTAACAACAACCTGAAGACGTTCTGGATTGCGATGGGTGGAAAGGAAGATATTGCCTACGGGAACTGCCAGCTGATGCTGGCAAAATTGGATGAGTTGAATATTAAACATACTTATAGCGAATACCAGGGAGGCCACACTTGGCCGGTATGGCGGAATAACCTGTTCAATTTTGCGCAGGTGATTTTTAAATAAATTTGCGCAGGGGAACAGATTTTGACATTGGGAAAATTGCTGGTCCACCTTACCCCGATAAGGCGGACCGGCAGATGGAAAATGCTATATACCCCTGGCGACTTCTCCTGATGAATTTTTATTACTTCTTTTTTGCTTAATGAATTGGTAAACCGAACCTGCAAGAAACAGTATGAAAAATATAAGCAGTGTTTTCCCTATCAAAGGGTCGCCGCTATTTTTGGCCAAAGGGTTCCCGATTGGGATCCGGGTTAGTGTTTCGTTAACGGTAGGAACCATGGACAGAAAAAAACTGAGCGACAGCAGAAAGTTTTCGAAGTAACGGGCTTTGTTATGCTGTCCCATCTTGTAATAAAGGAAAAAAGCAATTATTACCAGGATTAAAATCAATAACGAAAAAAGATGCCCGGCGTTAAAGCCACCTTGCTTTGAAAGCCCTAATGCTGTTAAGGAAGTGATGATTGTTCCGTAAAAATATATTTTCCCGGATGTGTTAGCAAGATTGATTTTAGCATACTTTACAAACGATATTAATGCTGCTACAATGGCAATGATACCAATGATGGTATGAAAAATGCCCAAATTTGATAGTCCCATATTGTTATTTTCTTTCTGCAAAAATTCAGAGAAAAAAAATGGGAAACATTCACTTAAGTTAATCCGGAATAACTTTTTTCACTTTGTTCGGCAAAAAATGGATGTTAATGCGGAATCAACGATTAATTCTCTTACGGATACGGCTTAACGAAGGAGTGGTGATACCCAGATAAGAGGATATATGATAGGCTGGGATACGGTTCACGATATTAGGGTGTTCTTTCAACAATTTAACATAGCGCTCTTCATGTGAATAGAACAGGAACTCTTCTGTCCGGGCCTGAGAGTAATTAAAAAATAACTCGGCCAACAGCCGTCCGAATTTGCTCCAGTTAGGATGCGTATCGTACAAATTGTTTAAATCACGGTAAGTGATATATATAATTTCGGAGTCCTCTAACGCCTCTATGAAGTATACACAGGGATAACGGGTGATGAAGCTCCTGAATGATACAATAAACTGATTTTCAGAAAAGAAGAAAATATTCTTTTCTTCGTCCGTCACAGGATCATTGTAATAAATCCTGAAAATTCCTTTCACTACCAATCCCAGGTCGTTGCAGACCACATTCTGCATATTAAAAAAATCACCTTTTTTTATTTTGCGGGTTTTCCAATAAGGACTGCTGTCTGTGATATCTTTGGGCGTAAGCGCCGCAAAGTTCATCAGATGCTGTTTTAATATCTCACTCATACGCTGGTGTTTTGAACTTTGATGCACTGGGTGCTAAAGTGGTTAAAATTAACAATCAGGAGCCAGTATTTATAGCCTGTCAGAGTTGCCGGTTTCACAGCAAATTACAATACTTTGCCTGTGATACGCTACCGTAAGGCTATTAAGAAAGAAGAAGAAAGTGCAAAAATGAAGGGGGCTGAAACGAAAAAACCACTGCTCAGAAGGATCTGAACAGTGGTTCGAGAATTTTAGGATTCGTGTAGTGCTGCTTTGACATGTTCAATTGATTTCTGTTTACCTTTTTTCAATTGACGCTCCGCAAAGCTGCCACAGTAATAACTAATCCTTTTAGTTGTGCGAAGGAGGAGATTCGAACTCCCAAGCCCTTTCAGGCACTACCACCTCAAAGTAGCGCGTCTACCAATTTCGCCACCTTCGCATCTGGTAGAATGGGGTGCAAAAATAATGGCTTTTTTAAAATAAGCAAATTTTTTTATTCATATTTTACTGAAAAGGGTCGTTATTTCCGTAATAGGATCCGGAAAGTGGTGCCTTTATTTATTTCGGACGACTTCACATACAGCCGGCCGCGATGGTATTCTTCAATAATCCGTTTGGCCAGTGACAGGCCCAGGCCCCATCCCCGCTTTTTGGTGCTGAATCCGGGTTTGAACACTTTTTCGAAGCTCAGTTTAGGGATGCCTTTACCGGTGTCGGCTACATCGATGGTGATAAAAGTAGGGTGGTTTTCTATGGTAATATCGATCTTTCCTTTTCCTTCCATCGCATCAAGGGCATTTTTTAATAAGTTTTCCACAACCCAGTCGAAAAGCGGGGGAGAAAACATGGCAGGCAGCTCTTCTTCCGCGCTGTGAACGGTGAGTATCACCTTCTGGGGCGCCCGTTTGCGGATGTAATTGGTCATGTTTTCTATTTGTGCTACGATATCTTTCTCTTCCAGTTTTGGAACGCTTCCTATTTTGGAGAAGCGGTCGGTGATCAGTTTCAGGCGGTCTACATCTTTGGAGAGTTCTGTTACGATGGTGGCATTGGCTTCATTATCGCGGAGAATTTCCAGCCAGGCTTCCATAGACGAGAGGGGCGTGCCCAGCTGATGGGCCGTTTCTTTGGCCAGTCCTACCCACACCTGGTTTTGGGTGGCGCGGTTGGTGCTGGACAGGGCAAAGAGTACAATGGCAATGAAAAGGGTCACCACTATCAGCTGAATGTACGGGTAGTAGCGGATCTGCCGGAGAATCAGCGAATCGCCGTAGTAGATGTAGTTATATAGTTTCTGTTTGGAATCCACTTCCATGATAAACGGCGGATGTTGCTTTTTAAATGCCTGCAGTTCGTTGTTCAGGAAGTGGGGGTCCTGCATAATGCGCATGGAGTCGAGGTTGCGGCTATCGAGGATCTTGCCGGTTTCGTCGGTTAATATCAGCGGGATGGTGGTATTGTTGGTAACGATGTCTACTGCCAGGTTAAGGTTGGCTTCAGAACTTGCCCGCAGGAGTTCGCGGTTGGCTTCCACCCAGGTAGCAACTTTTTTTCTTTCTTCCTCCTGAATGTTCCGGGATAAATTACTTACAAACCAGATAGTAGTGCCTATGATGAGCACTGCTATGGAGGCCAGTACAAACTTCCAACCGATATACTGTTTAAACATACTTCTAATTTAAGCCTTATTCGACTTACCTGAATCTGTAATGATTCGCAAATAT
Source organism: Chitinophaga sp. CCNWYY40 (assembly GCF_037483205.1). Lineage (NCBI taxonomy): Bacteria > Pseudomonadati > Bacteroidota > Chitinophagia > Chitinophagales > Chitinophagaceae > Chitinophaga > Chitinophaga sp. CCNWYY40. Next base: position 732,117 of record NZ_JBBHLF010000003.1, on the reverse strand, counting down.
TAGAATCCTTTGTTGCATATTTGCATCTCAAAAATAATTGTTCACGCATAAACGTAATTGCCGTTGTCCGTATTGCCATCAGTAGCAGTTGTTATTTTAAATTGGAATGGGAGATCTTTTCTGGAAAAGTTCCTGCCGTCTGTTTGCCGTTCTACCTACGGCAACCTGCAGCTGGTGCTGGCCGATAACGCCTCTACGGACGACAGTGTGGCTTTTGTGGCGGCGCATTACCCGCAGATCCGGATTATCCGGAATCCCCGGAATGATGGGTTTGCCGGCGGGTACAATGATGCCCTGCAACATGTGCAGGCCGACATTTACGTGCTGCTTAACCAGGACGTAGAGGTGGAACCGGGCTGGATAGAGCCGGTAGTGGCGCTCATGCAGCAGGATACAAAGATAGCTGCCTGTCAGCCTAAAATGAGGGCTTACAAAGACCCTGACGAATTTGAATATGCCGGGGCAGCCGGCGGCTGGATGGATATCCTGGGCTATACTTTTTGCCGGGGACGGATCCTGTATACCACGGAGAAAGACAACGGGCAATATGACGATGTAAAGGATATTTTCTGGGCAACCGGGGCGGCATTGTTTATCCGTTCGGCCTGTTATCACCAGGTGGGGGGCTTCGACCGCGATTTTTTTGCGCATATGGAAGAAGTGGACCTCTGCTGGCGGCTGCAAAGAGCGGGTTACCGCATTTGTTACTGTCCTGATTCCAGGGTGTTTCACGTAGGCGGGGGGAGCTTACCGCAGGGGAATCCCCGCAAGCTGTACCTGAACTTCAGGAATAACCTGATGATGCTGTGGAAAAACCTGCATAGCGAAGACCGCTGGATTGTGCTGGTACAACGCTTTTTCCTGGATATACTCGCGGGCGTAAAAAGCCTGGTAGCAGGAAAACCAAAGGATATGGCGGCTATTTACCGTGCCTATAAGGATTATTATCGCTGGCGGAGGACTTATGTGAAGAAAGATGATCTGCCGGAAATGAAGCTGATGAAAATGAGTGGTGTGTTTCACGGTATTATGATCTGGCGCTACTACTTTCTCGGACACAAACATTTTTCTGAATTGATTTAAGCAGCGGTAATCTCCGGGGGAAGTTTCTTATCTCACAAAATTACCAGCTATGAAAATTCGAAAATTTCAAAATATTATGTAGGTTTGCACCGGAAATAAACTGATTATGGAACAGAATACAGTAGAAAATAAATACGACATCACCTTAGACAAGGTTTCCCGTTCCCGCTGGCTTTTTTACGTACAATTGTTTTGTATGGTAGCCTTCATCCTGGGAGTTAGCTACGGGCTTTACGCACATAGATACAAGGGCAAGCCGGAAGTAAAGGTGCAGGAAAGCTCGCTGTACAATCCAAAATATAAATAAGCCACGGCTTAAACATAATTATCCAGCCTCCACCGGTTTTCCGGTGGAGGTTTTTTTATGCCTTTCCGTTTTGCGTAAATAAAATTCCCGATCCGATCAGCTTTTCTGGCCATTTGAATCGACTTTTGTATCTCCGGCATGATATCTACCGGTGGGTGTTAGTATATGTTTAAACGGACGGATAAGTTAAAGAAGAAACAGCATAAATCGCTGTTCAGGATAGTTGTGGATAAGCTGCATCTCTGGCTGGGGCTGGGGGCTGGCATTATTGTGCTTATTATCAGCATAACCGGCTGTTTGTTTGTTTTTCAGAAAGAAGTGAACGATTATTATTATCGTAAAATATTATATGTTACCCCGGAAAATACGCCCTTACGCCCGGTAAGCGAACTGAAAAAGATCGCGCAGGCCGCCCTGGGACCTGATAAACCGGCGATGAGCATCACTACTTACGCCAGGCCGGACATGGCCTGGGAGTTTATGGCTTATAAAGGCAACGATACTGCACTAACCTATTTTGGCACATTGGAATATTATGAATCTGTGCTGGTGAACCCTTACACCGGAAAGGTGACCGGAAGGATCGACTATAAGTACAATTTCTTTTCCATTGTAAAAGGCATCCACTGGAGTCTTTTGCTGAATGATAAGTACGGGCAAACCATTGTAGGCTGGAGCACGCTCATTTTTGTGGTCCTGATGATCACCGGGTTGATCATGTGGTGGCCAAAGAAATGGAACAAAGCCAACCGCGATAAGAGCTTTAAAATAAAATGGAAAGCAGGCTTCAAAAGAGTGAACTACGACCTGCACAATGTACTGGGCTTTTATGCTATGATCATTGCATTGGTAATTGCCTTTACCGGTATGGTGTGGGCATTTACATGGTTTCAGACCACGGTATATGTAGTGGCTTCCCGCAGCATTACTCCTCCTGATGTAAAACAATATGAATCTGCCAAAACAGCTGCACAGCTGAGTCAGGATCCGCTGGATATCGCCTACAGCAAGGCGCTGCCCATACTGAAAGATGCAAAGCGCATATTCATTGCCCCGGCGTTTGGTGAAACCGGGGTGAACACTATCAGCGGAAATAAAGGAGAGGAAACCTATTATGGTTCGGATAATCTTACGTTTGACCAGTACAGCGGCGCGTTGCTCGGAAGAAGGAACGACTCGCATAAAAATGCGGGAGAGCGGTTAATAGACATGAACTATGATATCCACGTGGGCGCTATCGCCGGACTGCCCGGAAAGATCCTGGCCTTCATCATCAGCCTGATCTGCGCATCGTTACCGGTAACGGGTTTTTATGTGTGGTGGGGTAAAAGAAAGAAGTCGAAAAAGAAACCGGTAGTGATCCGTGCATCTGCTGTACCGAGCACAATGTAAATAAAAAGTGTTACTTATTTTTCTGCTGAAATGCTTTTCCCTGCTGTGTTCCAGCAAGTTGCTGTATACAGCAGCGTAAAAAATATTCGAAAAAGTTTCAAAAAAAATTTTGTGTTTTCAGTCCGTTTCCTATCTTTGCAATCCCAACGAAAACGCCACGGGGCAAAGCAAACGAAAGAATGCGGTTCGAAAGGAAGAGTTCTTAAAATAAGAAAGTTTTTAATACCTGCGAAAGTAGCTCATTTGGTAGAGCACGACCTTGCCAAGGTCGGGGTGGCCGGTTCGAGCCCGGTCTTTCGCTCCAGTTTTTTATAAAGTTCTTAATACATCTGCGAAAGTAGCTCATTTGGTAGAGCACGACCTTGCCAAGGTCGGGGTGGCCGGTTCGAGCCCGGTCTTTCGCTCTAAAGCCTGACTGATCATTTCAGTCAGGCTTTTTTTATGCGCGGAAGCGAAAGCCCTCCGCGCCTTTGGTTAATATCCTCCGCTTGCTCCGCCACCGCCACCGGTACCGCCGCCAAACTGCACATCATTACCGGCAGGCTGTGCACCCGGTACATATGTTTGCGCAATGATCAGCGACTCCAGCCTTAATTTGTCTGCCAGGGAAGGATCTTCCGGCTCTGCATAAGTGAAGCCATGCTTCGGTTCTTTCAGGTAACGGATCAGTGCCCAGGCGCCTACGGTGAGTACCAGTCCGCCAATTACCATCGCCGTTTCCAACGGAAGCACGCTGTGATAGTAACGGATGGTAAATACAATGGCCGCCAGTAATATCATACCCGTACGCAGCAGCACGGCATCTTTTTTCCGGATACCCAGGTAGAGATATACCACCGGAATAACGGCTGTATAGATCCAGAAGAATATCGCACCCGGAATACTTTGTCCATCCTGCAGCTGCAAATCAAACATTTCATTACTCACCTCTCTCACTACGAAATAATTACCCGCCAGGTAAAGCGTGAGTAACGACAGTACCGATACAATCGTCAGGCAATGTTTATAATGCCTGCTGCTATGATAGGCTGATATTTTTTTTGCCGCAATGTACACGGTAATAGAGATAAACATGATAAGAAACGGCACAATGGTTTTGGCTACAGGCCCCAGTTTGATAGCTACTGTGAATATAAAACCCAGGAAAGCCAGGTAAGCTACACCCGCTATCATCATATCTGCAAAGCGCAAAGTTGCCAGCACGGTAACTATACAAACCACCAAACAGACAGTAGAAGCAGAGATATGACCTACAATTACCATGCTGCTGCAAATGAGCAGTATGGCGCCCCATAACAGGGCATCATCAACTCCTGCGCGGAATAACTTCTTCTCGCGGATAAATATTTCCAGGATACCGTAACATACCAGTCCGGCGAAAATACAAAGACCCGCAAATCCATCTTCATTACGCAGCATATCCATTGCCATGAGCGACAATAAGCCAAGCGAAAACGAGATAATAACAACCGTAAGAATAAACAACCCGATTTTAATCACGGGATTGGGTGTATAGAAATTTACCGGGTGTGCCGCTTCAATTGCTTTGTAGGTGGGTACGGTGATACAGTTTTTCCGCAGTGCTTTTTCTGCTTCCTCCTGTATTTCAAGATTATCGAGTGTTTGGGAATTATACGCTAGCATGTTTGATTTTTTTGTTGAGGCTGATCAATAATACAATTACGCCAATGGCAGAACCGATGAAGTATAGCAATCCGAGATATACGCCGCCGATATCGTTTGTTATAATAAGTAAACGCACTACGGCAATACTCAAAGCGATATACCCATATAAAACAGTGATCAGTACAAAGTAGAAAGACCGTTCCCTGAATGCTTCTTTGAAAATAAAGAAACCAATAACCGCCATAAATGCGAACCAGGCTAGCCAACCTGCATCATATACACACATGCCGGCTACACAGGCAATGAAAATGATATGCGCACCAAAGTTCTGGTAGGTAAAGGCAAAGTGTTTTTTCAGATTTTTTCTGGCAGATATAAATGCCAGCAGCAACAGGAGCCCTCCCAGTATCACGCCGGTATAAATAAGTTGTACGCTGCCGAAATCATTGGCGGATAATAACTGGAAAGGCGTTACTGCAATACCCATCCAGGCGGCGAGGTTGGTGATAGCCATCGACAGCACACCCAGGTGATCGAAGTAATACGCGCTCACGGTGAGTACAGTCAGCGGGATAAAAGTGGCCAGTCCGTACGCAGTGCCAAATGCCGTGTACTGAAACTGGAGATAACCCACAAACGTAACGAACGTGAGACAACCTAACAGTAACGCATAATCGAAAAAAGCATTGGGCGAGTTCACTTTTGCCCATGAAAACGGCGCTTTTTTCCGGATACAATAACTAAAGCAACCGGCGCAGATCACACCAATGATCAAAAGGATTACCTGGTGACCAAGAGTATCGATATTTTTATAGATCAGGATACCCAAACCACCACTCAGCAGTAGTACGCCGAGGTAGAGTAGTGTTTTTATTTCCCAGTGGAGGGAGAATAGCTGCTGATCTTCCGCAGTTTTTACTGCTGTAAGCTCCGCATCATTTATCAGTGCTGCTGCGCGGAGTTTTTCAAATACTTTGATGTTCATAGATGGAGTTAAAGTAGTTGGAATTAACAATCGTTACCCGCTGCAATATACAATATCAGCGCACAAAACTATATATTGTGGTATACGGAAATGATTCGCAGTAAATCCACCGCACGAACATGAAAACATACCAGGCTTCCATATTATCATCATTAACTTGTGAATTAGGCGAAGGCGCTTGCTGGTGGCCTGAAAGAAACAGCTGGTGCTGGGTGGATATCCTGGGCTTTACGATTTATATACGTGACCTGAATGGGTATCAGCAACAGTTTGACACCGGTAACTATGTAACCACGCTGGTGCCGGTGGCGGGCAGGAATGAGCTGTTGGTGGGGTTGAAAGACGGTATTGCCTTTTTTTCGCCGGAGCATGGACTGGGCAAACGTATCGCTGTGCTGGAAGAACGCAGCAACGTGCGTTGCAACGATGGTAAATGTGATCCTGCGGGGCGGCTGTGGATCGGTACCATGCAGATGCCGGCGGATGAAGGAACGGGCAACCTGTATTGTATCAGCGGATCCGCGGCGCCTGTATTGAAACTGGCTGGCGTAACCATCTCAAACGGGTTGGTGTGGAAAGGGGATAAAATGTATTACAACGATACGCATACCCGTACGGTGCAGGAGTTCAGTTATGATGAATCCAGTGGTGCTATTGCCTTTACAAGGGTAGCCGTACGTATTCCGCCGGAACTGGGCTGGCCGGATGGTATGGCGATAGACAGCCGGGGGATGTTGTGGGTTGCCCACTGGGGCGGTTATGGCGTATATTGCTGGAATCCTGAAACGGGTGAATTGCGGGGAAAAGTGGCTGTGCCGGCGCCGCATGTATCTTCATGTGCTTTTGGCGGGCCGGATATGAATGAACTGCTGATTACAACCGCCCGGGAGCACATGACAGCTGAACAGGTAGCTGAATATCCCCTTAGTGGCAGTGTGTTTCACGTAAGGCTTCCAATTAAAGGCTTACCTGCCAACTACTTTAAGTATTAATTATTTTTACATATTATTGTTTCACGGTTTTCTGCTATATTATTAGTATATTTGCAGACGGAATCAGCTTTTTCAGGGTATTTTAATACCATTCGTACTATCTTATTTCAACTTCCCTTTGCATAAGATACTTCCCTTTAGTATGCTACCGCTAGAAACATCATGTAAAAAATAATTATGATCATGAAGGATTTTAAAATTATTGACAACAAAGAGGCCAGGCAGTTTGAGGCGCATATCGCCGGACAAATGGCTAAAGTTATTTACGAAAGAAACGGAAGCCGTATTTTCCTGACTGGTGCAGAAGTGCCGCCGGTATTGGAAAAACAGGGTGTATTACCAATGATGCTGGGAAAAGTAATGGAGGAAATTTCTGCACAGAATATCCGTATGGTGCCTTCCAGCAAAAAAGTGGCAGAATTTGTACGCAGTAATCCTCAGTGGAAAACGCTGCTGGCGCATGGTTTACACATATAGCTCTTTATTTTACATTTGACATTTAGTTATTTAATTATTTGCCGGCCATCCACATTATCAGAAAATAAGAATGGCGGAAGATTCATCGAACATTGAGACCAGTCAGATAACTAAATAACTAAATATTCAAATGCCCTCTTACCTGATTCCCATCTTCACCTTTACTGCTGACATCAGGTCATCGGCTTCTGCGGATACCAACACCGCGTCTCTGGAGTTATCAATCACCAGCGTATAGCCCTTTTCGTTAGCTACCGCCTTTAATATCTTTTTTGCTTTATCAAGAATAGGAGTCAGTAATTGCTGTTCCCTGGCATTCATGGCCTGCTCAGACATCTCTTTATATTTCTGGATATTGGCTTGCAGCGCTTTGATTTCAGATACTTTCACTTCTTTCAAAGTCTCACTCAACTTACCCTGTGTACTGTCAAATTCAGTTACCTTCTTCGTGTACTCGGCTACCAGCTGTTGCCCGTCGGCGTTCAACTTCTCCTGTAAAATATTTAATGAATCTCCTGCCAGTTTACTTTCCGGCATCATGCCGATCATTTGTTGAAAATTGATGTAGCCCGTTTTGGATTGGGCAAAAAGAACAGTACTTCCTAACAGTAACAGGCAAAGTGTACAGATATATTTCATCGGGATAATTTTCACAATAATAATCGTCCAGTTGTGAAATATTCTTTAACACGAATATAAAGTAATGTTAAAGTGACGGGGATTTTGTCTTTTTCAGGATTAAACTTATTTAGCTGATTACCCTGATTTCATTTTCATGAACTGTATTTTTTATTGTTTTATTATTTAATTATTTATATGTAATTATATGTTAATAATCACTTTGTATTAAGCGAAAACATGAGAATAAATGTGATAAGAATAAAATCAGGGTAATCAGCTAAATAAGTTTAATCCTGGAAAAGACAACCTCCGTGTTTAATCCTGAAAAAAAACAATCTCCGCGTAGGGGTAAGTACTTAGAAAGGTGTCGTATAATAAATCAGTTCAATTGGCAGAAGGAATTATATTTGACGTTAGATATCAAACCCTAGGCATGGAATTTATGAATCCGGGTAATACTGCAGCACCGGTAATAGAAAACTCATTAACATTTGAACAGGTTTTTAAAACTCATTTTAAAGGCTTGCACGCATATGCATGTACTTTATTAAAAGACGAAGTGATGGCGGAAGAGATGGTACAGAATGTCTTTTGTAAACTATGGGAAAAATCAGGTGATATAAAAATAAAGCAATCTGTTTCGGGATACCTATACCGGGCGGTGTATCACGAGTGCATTAATTATCTGCGGCACCAGAAAGTGAAAGCTACCCACCAGGCACATACCAAATACCAGATGAGCAATGACCATGATACCGGCAACGCATCCGGAAAAGTAATGCTGCGGGAGCTGGAAGAGAAGCTGGAAAAAGCTTTGATGGCACTACCTGAAAAGTGCCGCACCGTTTTTCAGCTGAGCCGCTTCGAAGAACTGAAATACCAGGAAATAGCAGATCGCCTGGATATCTCTATAAAAACTGTGGAAAATCAGATGGGCAAAGCGTTGCGCTTATTACGACTCAACCTGGTAGATTTTCTGCCCTTGTTATTAATTTTGCTCCACCTGTAAAAGTGCATCCGTGAAAAAAATATCTACACATATAAACGACGACCTGCTGGTAAAGCATCTGCTGGATATCACCACACCATCCGAAAAAGCAGCTGTAACCGCATGGCTGGCAGAAAAGGAGGAGCATCAACGCTACTTTGAACACTTCCGCCTGATATGGGAGGAAAGCCGCAAACTGGCTGCGGTAAGCACCGTGAATGAAAATGACGCATGGTCGCGCTTCCAGCAACGGGTAGGTACCAACGAAAATACAACCCGCATCGTAAAACTGGATACCGGTATTGCCTGGCGACCTATTCTCCGCATTGCCGCCATACTCATCGTCATGATAGGCGCTGCCGGCGCCTGGTTTATCTCGCAAAACCGCAACACCCCGCTGATCGTAAGCTCAGGGGAACAAATCAAGCAGGACGTTTTGCCGGATGGCTCCCAGGTAACGCTAAATAAACAATCCACTATCACCTATGCAGGCAACAGAAAACAACGCTCTGTAAAACTGGAAGGAGAAGCATTTTTTAATGTGGCACAGGACCCGGGAAAACCATTCGTGATAAAAGTGAACGATGTAACCGTAACTGTATTGGGTACTTCTTTCAATGTTAAAAGCGTACACGGTAAAACAGAAGTAATTGTGGAAACCGGCGCTGTGGAAGTAACAAAAAACAATAACAGCGTACAACTGAAACAACACGAAAAAGCAGTGGTAACCGAACAACAGGCTGCCCCCAGCAAGCAAAGTAATACAGATGAATTGTACAGCTACTACCGCACCCAAACGTTTGTATGTAATAACACGCCTTTATGGAAACTGGTGGAGATCCTGAATGAAGCATATGGTGTAAACATCGTTATTGCCAACAATGCTAAACGCGATCTGCAGATTAATTCTACCTTTACCAACAGTTCGCTGGATAGTACTTTAAAAGTAATCGGGCTTACTTATGAGATCGCCGTGGAGAAACAGGGATCACAAATTATACTGAAATAATAGCCTTCGTACTGTATGTTACTACCTAAGCAATTGCTGACATTAATATTTGTTTGTTGTTTTTCATTACCACTGGCTGCCCAGCAGCTACTGAATAAAACCGTTAGCATTGACGTGAAGCAGCGCCCACTTTCGGAAGTGCTCACCACCATCAGCAAACAAGGCAATTTTTATTTCTCGTATCTCAGTACCATCCTTCCACAAGACAGCCTGGTAAGCATCTCTGTAAAAAATAAAAGTGTAAAACAGGTACTTGATATTTTATTCAACGGTGATTTTTTATATAAAGAATCGGGGAACTATATTATCCTTTTAAAAAAATCATCGGGACAAGTATACTATCTGATCAGCGGGGTGGTCACGGACCGGAAAACAGGTCAACGGCTACCCAATGCCAGTGTGTATGAACGACAGCAACTCATTTCTACCCTAACAAACAACGACGGTTACTTCAGGCTGCGGTTAAAGGATAAATATCCTACCGCAGCCATCAGTGTTAATAAGGACCTTTATGCAGATACCTCCCTGTTACTTACTGCCGGCTACGACCAGGAAATCGCGGTAAGCATTGCCCCTGCTACTTATCAGCTGAAAGTGGTGGATATCACCGGGCACCCACATGTGGAAAAAACCTGGCTCGGTAGCATGTTTTTATCTTCCCGTCAGAAGTTAACCAGTTTGAACATCGGCGCTTTCCTGGCTGACAAGCCTTACCAGGTGTCGCTCACGCCGGGCCTGGGTACTCACGGCAGGATGAGCGGACAGGTAGTGAATAAATTTTCGGTGAACATGCTCGGCGGCTACGCCGCAGGTGTAGATGGCTTGGAAATAGGCACCGTTTTCAACATCGTGAAAAATGATATGCAGCATGTACAGATCGCGGGCATGGTGAATATAGTGGGTGGAAAAACCAAAGGGGTGCAGCTGGCGGGGTTTCACAATAACGTACTGGACTCTATGAAAGGCGTACAGGTAGCTGGTATCAGCAATATTACAGAAGGTAATATGGAAGGAGTGCAACTCACCGGCGCCATCGGCCAGGTGTACGGTAATATTAAAGGCGTATCCATACAGGGCATCGCCGGCGTTACACGTGGCAATACGCAGGGCTGGCAGGTAGCGGGCGCGCTCAACTACAATGGTAAAAACCTCGACGGGCTGCAACTGAGCGGCATTGCCAATTACAACGGGAAAGATGCGCAGGGTATGCAGCTCGCGGGCGGTGGAAATATCAACCGCGGTGTGATGAAAGGCTTGCAGCTCGCCGCTATTTTTAACTACGCGCGGCAAATGGATGGTGTACAGATTGGCCTGGTAAATATTGCAGATACGGTGAACGGATATAGTATCGGCATCATCAATATTGTGCGGAGAGGTTACAAGAAAGTTGCCATATTCAGTACCGATGTGCTGCCTTTTAATATTGCCTGGAAAGCCGGTCGCAGTGAGCTGTACAGCATCCTGCTGGGTGGCGCCAGCTTTGGCGAAAACAACAAAGCGTGGTCGCTGGGATATGGTGTAGGTAAAATTATTCCATTTAATAAAACGTTGTCGTTATCCACAGAAATTACCGCACAGAATATTTTCCTGGGCAGCTGGGAGCGCAATACACAGATCTTCCGTTTGCAACCTTCTCTCAATGTTAAATTATCCAAACGCATCACCTTATTTGCGGGGCCGGCGATGGCGATTTACATCGATGATAAAATAGCGCCTATGCCGGGTTATAAGTCGGTGGACTTTAGCAGGCACTATCCTTCTTTTAACATTGGAAACTCCGTTACTTCCTGGTTGGGATGGCAGGCGGGCATTAGTCTTTTTTAAATTTCATTTCTTCCGCATAGGGGTATAAGTTCTTCAACGTGTCGTTATACAGTACGAAATAACTAACACACTATGAGAATATTTTACTTCAGCAGCCGGATCATTTGTTTCTTTGTTTCCGTTTTTTCCTTTGTCACAGCGGCTTACGCGCAAACGCCGCTTACCAGTCCTGCGCATATTGGTTTTGTATACCCCTTGAGCAGCAATGGAAAAAATGCGGCTGCCTATACCAATCATTTTTCATTGCATATCATTGCCGGCGTGTCCAAAGCTGAAACAGGCGCGGCTATCGCGGGCATTTCCAATATCATTAAAGACAACGCTACCGGTGCAGAAGTAGCGGCTTTTTCCAATCATATTGGCAAAACGTTTCACGCTGCTACGGTAGCAGGTTTTATGAACCAGGTGAAAACCAGCGCCGATGGCGCTATGGTGGCGGGTTTTCTGAATTTGTCCGGAAGCATGCATGGTGTCCAGATGGCAGGTTTCGCCAATCTTGTGCAGCATGATGTGAAAGGCACGCAGGTAGCCGGTTTTATGAATATGAGTGCAAATAATTCACAGGCGCAGGTAGCGGGATTTACGAATATTGTAAAGAAAGATGCCGGCATACAGATAGCCGGTTTTATGAATAAATCGGAGAACGTGCACACACAGGTGGCTGGTTTCCTGAATATGGCAAAGAAAGTGAAAGGCGTGCAGGTTGGTTTTATTAACATCGCGGACAGCAGCGAATATCCGATTGGGGTGATCAACATTGTGAAAGGCGGCGAAAAGCAGGTAAGTGTGAGCATCGATGAAACTGCTACTACCATTGCGTCTTTCAAATCGGGTGGAAGAATATTATACGGTATCCTCGGGGTGGGATATAACTTTAAGGATAACCCTAATCCGCTGTATGCCCTGCAGGCGGGTATGGGTGCGCATTTTCCGCTGTTATCACATTTCAGAATCAATGCAGAAGCCACGTCGCTGATACTTACCGATTTCAAAAAAGGTTATTATCACCGTCAGTCGCTGGGCATATTTCCTGCCTACCGCTTTGGCAGCAGGGTAGAAGTATTTGCAGGTCCTACGTTTAATGTTGTGCAAACGGAACATGGTGTGGGAGAGGAGCTGAGCAACCATTATATCTGGTCGAAGTATAGGAGCAACAACAAATTTCGCGGCGGATATATTGGTGGTACCGCTGGTGTACAGGTAAGATTGTAATCATTATTTTCAGCGGAGGAAGTATACTTCCTCCGCTGAAATATTTTTATTTTGAAATATTGTATCTCAATATATTCCCTTCCAGCATAGCGGGTACAATTGCCGCACCAGCGGCATCCAGTGTAAAATCTGCAGGGCCGGCAACCGGTTCCTCATTCAGGGTGGTAACCTTGCCACTGGCCAGATCCAGTTTTAGCAGTATCCCTTTCTTTTCAAAAGCTACCCAGTCGGAAATGATCAGTTGTGTATTATGCGCGGTGAGCGCAATACCATCGTAATAACCCGGCCGGCTGGTGAGTGGTTTGAATACTTTTTCCGTTGCTGCCATATCAATATAACCAATTTGTCCATCTGGCTTATTATCACCGCCAAAGCCGCATACATACAGCTTTTTAGTGTGGGTGTCGTAAACCACGCCATTGGTACCTTTTATGGGATTGGTGTATACCAGTTCTTCCATGCGTGGATGTTTACTGAGATGTACCAGGAAGAGTTTATTTACATCGGTAGCAGAAACCACCAGGGTAGTGTCGTTGATGGCGGCAATATCATTCAGGAAAGCGGTGGCGGGCGCAAAATCTATATTGTATAGTTGTGCGCCGGTAGCGATGTCGTATCCTTTTACTTTATCGATGTCTGCTACAAAGAGCGTGTGATGCAGGATGAACGCGCCTTTGGGCGCATCCAGCCCTTTTGCCAGGATGCTGCCGTTACCTTTTTTGTCCATGCGGGAAATGCTGCCGTTACCATCTTTTTTTGTGGGGTTGCCGCCTTCGCCTATGTCTGCGATATAATAGTTGTTGTTGTCCGTGGCCACGCTTTCCGGGGCGTGCATGAATGCGGAGTTATTGAGCTTTTGCTGGGCAAAGGTTTGGCCGGCCATCAGGATGAAAGCCATTACAGATATACGTTTCATAGTTGATGTTATTTTTCATCAAAGGTATATCCGCCGGAGATGGAGCTGTAGCACGAATCGTTCAAAAAATAGCATTTTTGGTTCGTTGCGCATTTTTTGGCGTAGTGCCGTAAAGCTGCCGGTATTGTTTTATAAAGTAAGATACATTTTCAAAACCGCACTCATAAGCGATTTCATTGACGTTGTTGCGGGAATGCAGCAGGAGTTCCCGTGCATGTTTCAGCCGTTCTTCATTGATCCATTTTTTGGGAGGCGCATCATAGAGGCGGGCAAATTCCCTTTTGAAGCTGCTCAAACTTAGCCCGCACATTTTCGCATATTCTTCGAGGGTAAAAGGCTGGAAGAGATTATTGCGGATGATCAGGGAAATATTTTCCGCACTGTTGTCGAAAAGATGGGACAGGAATGCCCGGACGGTTTCCCGGCATTCGCCGCAAAGCAATAGCAGCAGTACCTCGTGTATTTTTAATTCCAGCAACCGGGTGGTGTGGGTGTTGGGATGCTCCAGGTAATTCAGGATGCTGTTGCGCACCTGTAACAGGTCATTTTTACAGGAGATGATTAATGGCAGCGTCGCGTTTGTGGCCGGGGCGGGAGCGCCATCTTCACTGATAAAAGAACGTAGCAGGGTATCATCTATGCACAGTAAAAGCGATTGATAATCGGCGCCATCCGTAATAAAATCGGTCATGAGGTAAACGCCTCTTTTCAGCAATACGAGGTCGCCGGCGTGGGCAATCATGTCTCCTTCCGGGAAATGCATATGTTTGGTGCCCCGGAGAATGAATACCAGGGAGTTTTCTGTAAGAAAACCCTGTTCTTTGCCGGGTTCGTCAGATTGCCTGAACCACGCCACTATTGACTTTCCGGCGTGCTGCAACCGTACATCGGGAATATGTTCAAAGGCTTTTGGATATCGCAGTAACATGCCATAAAATTACGGATTAGCATGGAATTATATGTTTATGGCATTGTATTTGGTAAAATGATGTTAAAAGCAACTCAATATGAAAACATGGTTTTACCTGCCGCTGCTGTTACTGGGTTTTATATTGCCCGGTTGCACCAAAACAACTAACGAAGTAGTAATCCCTAACCAGACGATTTTGTTTGAAATAAATCCGGCCGACTGGGGATTCGATAACAATACCGGCGTTTACTTTTATTCCATTCCTGTATCGGAGCTGAATAATGTGAACCAGTTGGATGGTGTGATTGTTTCTATGGCCAGATATGATGCCAACGCTCCAACAGTGGTGCCACAGGCATTTGAATTATTGCCACAGGTGTATAACAACCAATCTTATTTCGTTATCCACGATGATCAGGCAGTAGAGGTGGATATCAAAGGTGTGAACGGCGCTGCATCACAAAAGCCGGCTACCAAAGTGAGAGTGAAAATTGTATTGATACCTTCTGCACAGTAAACCGGCTTTACCATTTCTCAACATACATAAGGCTTCCGTGGAAACGGGCGCCTTTTTTATTTCCGTTAAGTCAGAACCATAATAATAAAATAACCACCATTCTTCATAGTAAGTGGCGTATAGCAAGGGATTTTTACTATTTTCCATCTTTCGTAATCCCTTTACAGTGTACAAGAAAAATTCAACGAATAATGGATAACAGAAGAGATTTTATTAAGAAGGCAGCGTTGCTATCCGGGGCTGCCGGTGTTTTTAGCGCCCTGCCGGCGTCTATCCAGCGGGCAATGGCTATTGACCCTAAGCCGGGTACTACTTTCCTGGATGCAGAGCACATCGTGGTGCTGATGCAGGAGAACCGTTCCTTTGACCACTGTTATGGAACGCTCCGCGGAGTGCGGGGCTACAATGATCCACGTGCCATTCAGCTGCCCAACAAAAACCTGGTATGGCTGCAGAGCAATGCAAAGAATGAAACGTACGCCCCTTTCCGGCTCAACCTGAAGGAAACAAAAGCCACCTGGATGAGCAGCCTGCCGCATTCATGGGGTAACCAGGTAGATGCCCGCAACAATGGTAAATATGATCAGTGGCTGCTGGTAAAGAAATCAGGTAACAAAGAATGGGCGCCTATGCCACTCACACTGGGGTATTATAACCGGGAGGATATTCCGTTTTATTATTCCCTGGCAGATGCCTTTACCGTATGCGATCAGAATTTCTGTTCTTCGTTAACCGGTACAACACCCAACAGGCTTTATCTCTGGACGGGTACCCTGCGCGATGAACAGAAAGCCGATTCCAAAGCCAATGTATGGAATGAAGATGTGGACTATGGCCGGGAGGCGCATTGGACCAGTTTCCCCGAACGCCTCGAAGACAACGGCGTTTCCTGGAAAATTTACCAGAATGAAATCAGTGCTGCAGGCCTGGAAGGAGAAAAAGATGGTATGCTGGCCAACTTTACCGATAACCCCATAGAGTGGTTTGCTGCCTATAACGTTCGCTTTGCTGCCGGGCATATCCAATATCTGCAACGCAAAATCAAAGAGCTGCCTGCCGAAATAAAAACGCTGGAATCAAAACTGGGTGGTACTTCCGGGGAAGAAGCCACCAAGCTGCAAAAGCAACTGGAACAACGTAAAACGGAACTGGAACGGGCAAAGTCAGACGCAGAAAAATTTACAGCGGCTAATTTTGCGAAATTGCCGCAACGTGCACAAAATCTCCATAATAAAGCATTTACCACCAATATCGCCGACCCTGATTACCACGAACTGGAAACCCTCACCTACAAAGATGGTGGTACGGAAAGAACGGTACAGGTGCCGAAGGGCGACATCCTGCATCAGTTCAGAACAGATGTAAATGAAGGCAAGCTGCCAACTATTTCCTGGCTGGTGGCGCCGGGCGAGTTTTCTGATCACCCCGGATCGCCGTGGTATGGCGCCTGGTATGTGTCTGAAGTGCTGGATATCCTGACCCGCCAGGAAGAGGTGTGGAAAAAGACCATCTTCATTTTATGTTATGATGAGAATGATGGCTACTTCGACCACGTACCTCCGTTTACCGCACCACATAAACCCGGCACCGGCAAGGTATCTGCAGGAATTGATACCGGTATTGAATATGTAACACGCGAGGAAGAAGAAGCAAAGAAATATCTCAGCGCAGATGAAATCCGGGAAAGCCCTATCGGGCTGGGTTACCGTGTGCCATTGGTGATTGCATCGCCCTGGAGCCGCGGTGGCTATGTAAATTCGCAGGTATGCGATCATACTTCTATCCTGCAGTTGATGGAACATTTCCTGCAGCACAAAACGGGAAAGCCTATCAAAGAAACGAACATATCTGCCTGGCGCCGTACGGTGTGCAGTGATCTTACTTCCGTATTCCGTCCTTTTAACGGGGAAAAAATCTCCGTGCCCTTCCCGGAAAGGAACGAGTTTATTGAAACGATCTACAATGCGAAGTTCAAGAAGCTGCCGGATGAATTCAAGCTGCTCACAGCGGAGGAAATTGCAAAGATCAATGCCAACCCCGCCGCCGCAGAGTGGATGCCACAGCAGGAGAAAGGCACCCGTGTTTCCAATGCATTGCCTTATGAATTATATGTTGGAGGGAAACTGGGAGCGGATAAGCAATCATTTGAAATCAGCTTTGAGGCCGCCAGCAAGGTGTTTGGCGACCGGGCTGCCGGTGCTCCATTCAATGTATATGCACCCGGTAAATACCTGCAGGAAACCACCCAAACAATGGAGCCGGTAAGAACCTGGTCGTATGCCGTGAAGGCCGGCGACCAGTTGAAAGATGCCTGGCCACTGACGGCTTTTGAAAACGCGTACTATCACCTGAGGGTATACGGCCCTAATGGCTTTTACCGTGAATTCACCGGCGCAGCCAATGATCCGCAGGTGGAAATACAATGCAGCTATCAGCGGAGTCTTTCCAACAGTAAGAAACTGACTGGCAACGTGGAACTTAAACTGGTGAACCACGGTACACAACCGGCCACTTTTACCATCACCGACCTGGGATATAACAAGGGCGTACTGAAGAAAACAGTAGCCGCACGCACCACCGCCACGTTGGTAATAGACCTGGCTAAAAGCCACGGCTGGTACGATTTTTCCGTGAAAGCCACCGGTAGCGATGTATTTGCGCAGCGTTATGCCGGCAGGGTGGAAACCGGGAAGGAAAGCATCAGCGACCCGGTGATGGGAAGAGTATAATATTTATTTACAACGATAGGAAAGAAGGCGTCTCATTAGTATGAGGCGCCTTTTTATTGTCCTACTGGAGGCGATTGTTTTTTGTCCGTTAGCTTCAAACGAAGTTTGGTAAGTAAAGGCAATATTGATTTGCACTTCTTTATAAAGCGCTGCGACAAATCGTGCCGCGACAGGAACGCATGGTAAATACGGTCGTTGTAGGTAGTGCCGTACCCGAATTTATTGTGTTCCGGATGATGCAGGTACCATTGCTCATCTTCGATGTGAGTGGGCCACCAGTATTTTACATTGCCACCACGTCGTATAATCTCTTCCGTTAGATTTTGTCCCGCATCCATATCTTCCGTCATATTCATATCCGGATATCCCAGCTCTTTCAGGTAAGCGGTGGAAATACCAAAGAAGAAGGGAGAAACATACAGGTTTTTTGCGTCGCGCAGGTGATTGGCTGTTTGCGCCGCGCCGGCGATGGTGCGGGGTTCACGAAGATCTTCCAATAGCTCAGATAACCACTCCTTACGTGTAGGCACGCAATCAATATCAAAGAAAATAAGGTAGTCAGTATCTGTAACAGTTCTGCATATATGATTCAGAAAGTCGCCATGGCTGAACTGTTCATCAACAATGTGATGTACCGGCACGCCGAATTTACCAAACACTGCTTTTTGATACCGGGGCACCCTGGGATTTACTTTATGATTATAAAACGAGAATATCTTAAACTGCTTTCTTCTTTCTCTTGCCATCATTTATTATTTAAGAATTTTTTAATTGAGTAGGTCACCTCGTCCTGTTTGCGGGCGAACGGCGACAGGTAGAAGAGTACTTGTCTTTCTGTTGTCAGGTCCCGTTTAGACAAACCTATTCTTGCAAACAATATCCGGATCGGGGTCATAACAAGTAAACGCCACCTGTTTTTATGTTTGTTTTTGTTGTGGAGAAAGAGTGCCCTGTCGTACACGCTCAGCACTTTTGTGGCCTCGCGGATGCCGTCCATCAGGCGATCCCTGTAATCTATTGTTAATCTTTCTGCCGGTATAAAATGTTTCAGTTTCAGATCTTTATCATAATATAAGGTAAACCCCCACAGGAGCAGGCGTTTGCAGTATTCGAAATCATCGCCGGTGGTAAGTTTTTCGCCATTCCTGCCATTCAGGAGGGAAGGATACCTGTCGTCAAACACCTGTAGGAACAGGGCTCTGCGGGTAATCAGTCCGGCGCCGAGAACAAACCCACGATGGGTTACATCTCCCGATTCTTCTGCGGGGATACCGATGGCATATTTATCTTTATATTCTTCAAACCAGTCGGGATACGCTGCCGAATCTGTTACCGGTACATTTTGTCCGCCAGCTGCACCGATCATTTTATCTTTCAGCATCACCTGCCAGGAAAGATAAACGTAGTTTTTATCCAGCAGGTTATCATCGTCACAAAATATGAGGCATTCATAATTAGCTTCCCTGGCGCCTCTTTTCCGGGCGTACATTTGTCCGCGTGTAAACTCATCCACTATCCTGCACGTAGCATTCACCGGTTTATTTTCCTGCCAGATGGCCCGGGTGCATTCAACCGTGTTATCTGTTGAGGCATTGTTGACCAGTATTATCTCCCAGAAAAAATCTTCCGGCACTACCTGTTCATTCAGATGAGCTAATGTTTGCGGCAGCCGGGAAGCACTGTTATAACAGCAGATAATAACTGAAACGCCTTTGATATTACTTTCCGGAATCTTCCACTTCATGGTTATATTTAATTTTAAGCTATTCTACTTTCAGGATCCTGACTATCTGGTTCACCGGTAATGGTACCGGTTTGTTCAGTGCTGCATAGGTTCCTGCGTTGGTGGCAATGAATTCCACGAGATCAAACATTTTGTGTGGATCTTTGCTCCAGCGGGCCCTGATGAATTTCTTCAGGGATTTCCGGGAGAATTTCCACCGCGGCATTATTTTTTGTTCGAGTGATTTTTTTTGTTCGGGAAATACCTGCAGCAGGCAGGTTTCATAACAGATAAACGTGCCATACAGCAAACGTTGCAGGTATTGGCTGTTGGCCCGGCTCTGCGGTATGATATGTGTGAGTTTCAGCGCCGGAGATACGCCTGCAGCATATCCTTTGCTGATGCAATGCAATACCATTTGTGTGTCTTCCCCGCTGCTGAGTTTATTCCCTTTTCTGCCGGAAGCGGTAAAGCGTCCCTGGCGGGCCAGTTGCACAAATTCTTTCAACAGGGAAGCGGTGGTGCAAAGACCGGTACCAAAAGGATAACAGGATTGCCACGAATTTTCCCGGGCAGTTCTTACCGTTTTTTCTTCCCGCTGCTGAAAGGCCATGCTGGCAAAATGCCTGATGGCGTTATCTACTCCGTCAATGAAATCTACTGTCACTTTACCGGGGCCCCAGGCTGCCACCGCAGGAAATTGTTCGTTTAGTTTTTTCAATTCCTGGAGGTAGTCGCTTTCGGGTTCATTGTCGTAGTCAAAATATACGATATAGTTGCCGGCAGCTTTTTCGATGGCCGCCATGCGTGCATAATTTACGCCCTGCTCCGGTACCAGCAGGATGTGCATGCCGGGGATCTTTTCTTCGAATATCTTTATATATGATTGTTGGTGAAGTGGGAGATCGCTGTTGTTATCCACTAAAATCACTTCGGTGGAAATGCCGGTGGTATCCAGCTGCCACACGGCTTCCAGGCAACGTTGCAGGATACGTTTGTCCGGGTTAAAGGTGCATATAACCAGTGAATAATCTATCTTTTTTTCCCAATCCATAACGAGTCATATTGCCTGAAAAAATTGAAATGGTTGCCCACCAGGTTTTCGATCACATAAGTAGGACCCAGTTCATCCCGGTCGGGGTAGTAGTCGTGGAAAGCGATGTAGCCGCCTCTTATAACTTTGGAAGCGTACAATTCAAAATCCGATCTGCATCCTGCGATGGAGTGGTCGCCATCGATAAAGAGGAAGTCGATTTTTTCAAAGTCGTTATGCATTTCATACGAATAGCCTTTTTTCACGATGATCTTATCATGAACAGAGAGGCGTTCCATATTTTCCGTAAAGCGTATCAGGAGATCGGTGCTGGCGCCTTTCTCTGCATATTCTTTACGGCTTTCCTGGTCAAACCCGGCGTCTGCATTGAATGGATCGATGGCATATATTTTTCCTGACCGGAGTCCTTTTGAAATACAGTAGGTGCTTTTTCCCTGCCAGCTGCCAATTTCTACCACTACCGCATCGCGGCGTAGTTTACGTGCGGTGAGGAACAGTCCCAGTGCCTCCCGTTCGGTGAGCCATCCATCTATTTCGTAATAGGGATGGATCTTTTTCAGGGCAGATCTTTCTATCATTTTTTGAAACATACTGCTGGACGTTTGATGATGATTTATTTAAAAAGACTTCTTACCCATCGTTTAAACCGTCTTCTCAACAGTTGTTCTTTTTTTACTTTCCGCCATTTCTCTTCGAGCCTAAAGTCTTTACTTAAAAAATAATAATCGGCCTGTTTCTCCGGTGTAAAATGCAAAGGATGCACCAGCGGTTTTTCCAGTTGTTCCGCCGGCAGGTTGGCGTGATCTTCCGGAACGTTGTATGTATGGGTGGCATCCGGCCTGAACCCTAAGTTGCTGATAAGATTTACATTGGGTGTAATACATAGTCCGTTCCGGAAAAAGTTAATCAGGTTAAACTGGTAGTCCCAGGAGTCTATTTCTTTTCTTTTTAGTCTTTGAAAGATGTCTATCCAGCCGTCGATCAGGAATTGATCCGTAAAGATATTTTTCAGTACAGCAACGGTTTCCTTTTCGTCGTATTGCTCGAGGTCGATGTCGTATGCTTCCCATGCCCGCCGCCAGCTTGCCCATCCCCAGATGTGGCTGTATTGTGAGAAATAGTAGCTGCCGTTTCCCCACTTTTTTCCCATCTGCAGATTGGTGCCGGTGATATTCACCATACGTGTATCGTGCCGGTAGCGCGGGAGCAGCTGGTCGCAAAAATAGAAGAAGTCGTTGGTCGGTAAACAATCGTCTTCCAGGATAATGCCTTCTTCTTCCTGTTGGAAAAACCAGGTCACAGCTTCTGCCACGGCTACTTTACAGCCTTTATTTTCTTCACTGAATAATTTGTATATGCTACAGTCCCAATCTACCTGGTCATATATCATCCTTGTTTCCCTGCATAGCTGTGTATCTTTTTCTACGCCGGCTCGTGGTCCGTCTGCAGCGATATATAACTTAGCGGGCCGGGCTTCTCTTACCCGTTCAAATATCTTTAAGGCAGTATCAGGTCGGTTGAAGGATAATAATAAGACAGGAGATTGCACATGATAATTGGCCATACCTGATAAATAGATGTATAGTAAATTTAATAAAATGATGAATGGAAAACAAGCATATACCTGATAAGCGGCTGCTCATACTTTGATATATTCTTTCCAGAAAGGAAATCTGAACCAGGCATGACATCCGAGTGGCAACCGGCCATTATTTAGTTCATACAGCCGTTCCGGATTTACTTCGAAACTGAATACAGCAGCGGTTTCCGGAGGAGCAGTTCTGAAGGACGGTTCCAGGAGGGGAACTACCTGTGTCCAGATCATATCTTCATTAAAATTTTTTCCTGTATAATATTTTTTAAGATGAATGTTAAAAAAGATAGCGTCCTGATCCTGTTTTATCCTTTTCCGTAAAGCGGCACAATTGGCGTAAATGAAATGATAGAATTTCCATCTTAACTTATACCTTCTGAGTAATTTCAGAACCGTCAGACATGACTGTATATTGCGGATAGAAAAACCGGAATTAAGCGCACCGTGGAATGGTGCATCCGGTGTTGCATTCAGGTATCCCTCAAAAACAGGCGCCCCTATAAAATCGAAGTCGAACCCATGATGTTCATGAACTTTAGAGCTAAAGATATAAGCATCCAGTTCGTAGGTCATCATAAATTCGTAGTCAGCAAATTGCTGGTAAAACGGAACCGATAGTTTCATCCTGTTATAATTTCCCAGAGAAGAAAGCCACGACGGCGCAACCGGTTTAAGTTTGAGCCCGGGATGTATTGCCAGGTAGCGATCAATGGGCAGTCCTTCCGGGTAAACAAGGAAACAGTCGAATGCTTTCAGATGCCTGTGGCATGCATGCAGGGACAAAACTTCTTCCTCAGATAGCACAGATTTATGTACAGGTATTATTACACAAAGTTTACGGCGCACTGTCATATTCTAATTATAGGTTATTAAAGAAATGGTTCAGATGACAAAAAGGGGGCACATTATATTTAAACCAACAAGTGACGATTTTGTTTAAGAAAAGGGAGAGAGTTATGGATGGGTGTTTGAACTAAATTATACCATTTTTGTTATTTGTTTTTTTGTATATTGACTAACGTGTAAAGATCCCGTTGCCTCGAATCTCCACATATCATTAATTATATTAAATCATCCAAAATCTTCCTTTATGAAATTATCTTCCCGTCACCTGCCCCTCATGTTTCTGTTTGCTGTAATTCTGGCTTTTGCTGCCTGCTCCAAAGATGGAGATCAGGGCCCTGCCGGAAATCCCGGTCCAGCCGGCCCTGCGGGTCCTGGCGGTCCTGCCGGCCCTGCTGGTCCCAAAGGCGATACCGGTGTAGCGAACGTGATCTACTCGGAGTGGCTCAATGTAGCCTTTGATAGTATCCGGGATGAAAATGGCGTGCCAACCGGCGATGGCTTTATTGGTTCCATCGAAATTCCAAAACTGACCAAAGAGATACTGACCAAGGGCGTTATAAATGTTTACTTTAACCTTGATTCCGCCGATGCGCCTTATATAGTACCTTTGCCTTATGTGGATCCTTACCTGTTTGTAAGTTTCCGCGCTGCTGAAGGAGGCATCATCATCCTGGCCAGTCATGATCTCAGCTCCGGCAATTACCCCGGTGAGAAAGTGATCCAGCAGTTCCGCTACGTGCTGGTTCCCGGCGGCGTTGCTGCCCGCAGTGCCAGTGGAGTGGACTGGAAAAATTATAAGTCTGTACAACAATACCTGGGACTAAAGAATTAGCGCAAATATTTTTTGTGAGAAAGTCCTCCTGCACCCCGCAGGGGGACTTTTTGTTGCGCTATATGCACAGTTTGTTCCGCGGCGGCTACGTCCGCTCTTTTTTTGCCCCGGTAAAAGGGCATCCTGCAACCGGCTTCCTATTTGATAGATGATCAGGTATGAAAAGGCTACTACTGATTGCATTGTTTGCATACATGCTTAATGGCTGCAACTCCCCATCTGCCCCTGCCACGTCTGATGAACACATTAGTCCCCGGAATGCAGGGATTACCCCGGAAAATGCCTACAACGACTTGTTCCTGGACAGCTCGGCTATTGCCGCATTCATCACCGCAGAAAAGCTGAACGATACCATCGCTAACCGGCTACGCAGCTTTTACAATGCGCGTAACTTCGAATTTGCCTGGTTCGACAGTAAGGGGCCGGTAGAACAGGCTGCCGCCTTCCGGAGCCTGTATAATTACAGTAAAGACAGCACCAGCAACCGGGCGCTTGATAAGCGGCTGAATGCCCTTATCGATGAAGACAGCCTGGTAGTGAGCGCTACCGACAAAGAGATTATTAAAACGGAACTGCAGCTTACCTGGCGGCTCATTAACTATTTCAGGGAAACCGGCGGCAGCATTGGTCAGCTGGAGCATATGGTGCCGGGACAGCGTTACGCTGTAATGGAGCTGGCAGATTCCATGCTTAAAACCAATGATAAGATGTTCCCGGCGGTTGCTCCTATGAAAGAGCCGCTCAAAGCCTACCGGGAATATGTCAAAAATGGTGGCTGGCAGCCATTGCCCGCAATAAAGAAGGGATTGAAAAAGGGGCAATCATCTCCCGAAATTATAGCTGTAAAAAAACGGTTGCTGATAACCGGGGAGCTGAAGAATAATGACAGCACCGATGTATTTAATGATGAACTGGAAACGGCCGTCAATACATTCCGTAACAGCAACGGATATACGCAAAACGGCGTCTTGAATGATACGGTGATCAATGCGTTAAACATCCCTGCGGAAGAACGGCTGCAGGAGTTGCTGGTAAATATGGAACGCATGAAGTGGATGCCTGTAAAACCGCAGGGGAAGCTGATCCTGGTAAACATACCTGCTTTTATACTTCATGTAACGGACGGGGATAAACGTTTATTTGATATGGATATTGTGGTGGGAAAGGAAGGGCACAGCACTACTATGTTTTCAGGAATGCTGAACCAGGTGGTGTTTAGTCCTTACTGGAATATTCCCCGCAGCATTGTACGGAAGGAGATCCTGCCGGCCATCCAGCGCAACAGGGGATACCTGGCGTCGAAAGGTATGGAGGTTACCGGGCAGGCGAACGGGTTGCCGGTTATCCGGCAGCGGCCGGGGCAGCGCAACGCACTGGGGCGGGTGAAGTTCCTGTTCCCGAACAGTTACAATATCTACTTTCATGATACGCCTGAGAAAAGTCTTTTTGAAAGGGATAACCGGGCGTACAGTCATGGTTGCATCCGGCTGAAAGATCCGGTAAAAATGGCGCAGTTTGTCCTGGAAGGCTCACCTCAATGGACCAACGAAAAAATTGACAGTGCTATGAACAGTGGAAAGGAAAAGTTTGTAGCGGTGAAGGACCCGGTGCCGGTGATTATTACCTATTTCACTGCATGGATGGAAGGAGGCAAGTTATACTTTGCCTCCGATGTATATGGGCATGATGCCGTTTTTCAGCAAAAGCTGTTTAAATAATTTAAGACGCAGTGCTGTCTTTTACAAGGATTTTGGTATGCGCGGAATAATATTTATCCGGGCTGTAAAGAAACAGGCAGGTACCATTCCTGATGCTGCTGATCACTTTACGGTGCACATTTTCGGGGATGGCGGGGCATCCCAGGCTGCGGCCAATATAACCCTGTAATTTACCGAGGTTGTCATTTACATAGTTTGCACTGTGCATTACAATACCCCTGCTGAGGGCGTTATCGTTGATGCCGGCTTCTTCGCCTTCAAGGCGGAGGGAGTAGCCATGTTCGCCGTTATAGGTATCGCCGGTAACATAAAAACCCAGACTGCTTTTAAAGCTGTTCATTTTGTTGGAAAAAGCGTTGGCGATATCTTTTCCGGAATTCCGGCCATGAGATACGAGGGTATTGAAAAGTAATAGTTTGTTTTTCAGATCTATTACAAACAAACGCTTTTTGGTACTGGGCAGGGAGAAGTCGATAATAGACAATATATCCGGATTTTTTATCCGTCCGTTTTCCTGCAGGTGTTCGTATCCTACCATCGCATTTTCAAACGCCTCCCTGGAAAGACCGGTAGTATCCAGCCGCATCATGTCGTACAAACTTTCCCGCTGAACCGAGTCAGTTTTTACAGCCGTAGCCGGTTGGGTAGCTGCAGTGGATGTTCCAGCTGTGGTAAGGTTGGTGAAATTGGTAAATAGAAATACGAAAAGACAAATTGTAATAATAAAAATCAACGGTTTAATCACTTGCTTCAATTTCATGTTCACACTCCGTGTTTTATTGGTTTAAAGAAAAGGCATAGGGCACAAATATAGCGATTTTTGCGTTTAAAAATCCCGCAAAGTCGCGTCTGAGGCCGCTGGGCAATTATTTTAACAGCTTATTCACATACATGAAAAATATTTATAAGTGGCTAATATTGGTTAAATGATGGACAATATCAGCATAAGCTGATCTGTTATGATAATTATCTTTGGTTTATTGTTTCGTAGAAGGAAAAAACTGCCATAAAAAACGGGTCGGTTATTGCTGCCGGCCCTTTATTATTTCCCGCACATTCGTTAACTTATCTTAAAAATATTTATCATGCCTGAGTTACCTGATCTGCAAGCCTTCCGGCATAACCTGGAAAAAGCGCTGCTTCATAAAAAACTGAAGTCTGTTACGGTAAAGAATGCGAAGAAATTACATACCAAAGAAGCCGACCTGCAGGCCGCATTGGAAGGGCAGGCATTGGAACACATACAGCGGGTGGGAAAGGAGCTGCATTTTGTATTTAAAAACGGGCATGTGCTGGGTATGCATTTAATGTTGCATGGGAAATTATATTTGTTTGAGAAGAAGAATGAGCAAAAGTATACCATTGTAGAATTGTTGTTTGGAGATGGTACCGGGCTGGCCTTAACGGATTTCCAGGCCGCTGCCAATATCACTCTCGATCCGGAAGAGAAAACTGCTCCGGATGCGATGTCGAAAGACTTCAACGAAAGCTACCTGGCAGCACAGCTGGCAAAGAAGAAAATAACCATTAAAAAATACCTGCTGGATCAGCACAATGTATTGGGGATTGGAAACGCGTATGCAGATGATATTTTATGGGACGCAAAAATTTCACCTTTTTCTATCGCTAATAAAATACCGGCCCCAAAGATCAAAGCGCTGTTGAAATCAGTAAAAAAGATCCTGGAAGGAGCGGAAAAGAAAATCCTGAAAAGTAATCCTGATATCATTAATGGAGAGGTCCGCGATTTTATGCTGGTGCATAACTCCAAATTAACCGAAAGCCCCGGTGGCGTTCCTATTAAGAAAGACACCGGTGGTGGCCGGAAAACTTATTATACAGACGAACAGGAGCTATTTGAGTAGCGCCATCATTTGCTGTGCATTTTGTAAAGCATAACCGTGCCCGTCGTTGTTAAAAAATGCCCAGATAGTATGTTTGTCCTGTTGCCACTCTTTGAATTTCCCCGCATAGGTATCCATTGTTTTTTCGGGATATAATTGATCGTACCTGCCGTCTGGCCCGTGGAAACGGACATAGATATGTTTTGCGGTAATGGTTTCTGCAAACGGCCACCGGCGCCCCGACAGTGCAATCACCCAGGCAATTTTGTATTGCTGCAGTAAAGCTGTGGCTTCACCGGAAAGCCAGCTTTGGTGCCGCGCTTCTAATGCGAAGTGATAACCAGAATAGTTTTTTGTAAGTACTTTGAAGAAGTGATCTGCTCTTGCTGCCTCAAAAGCGGCAGTTGGAGGCAACTGGATGAGTACGGGGCCCAGGTGTTTTATGAAGGGATCGAAGAGGTCAAAGAATTTGGGTAGAGATTCTTCGGGGTCCAGTAATCTTTTTACATGGGTGATATACCTGCTGATCTTCGGACAGAAATAGAAGTGTGCAGGTACCTTTTCTACCCAGGCTTTTACCGTAGCCGGTTTGGGCAGGTGATAAAAGCTGGTGTTTATTTCTGTTACCTTAAATTTTTTTGCATACCAGGGGAGATAGTCAACGGGTTTTAATCCTGTTGGATAAAATATTTCGCGCCAATGCCTGTAGCTCCAGCCGGATGTGCCGATATGAATGCCTGCAGTTGCCATTCGTTTTTTTGAATAGAAGTGCTGCAAATGTTGTTCCCATATACATAAGAAAGCGGCACCAGGTACGATGCCGCTTTCTCATATAAGCAGAGGGTGTATTTCAGGCAGTGAGTGCTACGGTGCTGGTTTCTTTCTCTTTTGGTTCATAGATACCCGCGGCAATTTTCTCCACAAATAATTTGGGAAAGAATTTTGGCAGCCAGGCATTCAGTTTATTGGTGAAGCCGGGAACGATCTCCGCTTTTCCTTTGAAGAGGCCGTCTACCGCAATTTTGGCGACTTTTTCCGGCGTCATATTGAAGCGGTTGGCAACATTACGGGTGTAGTCGCCCATGCGCGCCCGGTTTACGAAATCCGTGTCGGTGCTGCCGGGACTCAGGGCACTGACCGATATGGGGGAGTGCCTGAGTTCATACCGGAGTCCGCGTGTAAAGGAAAGCGCAAAGGCTTTTGTAGACGCGTAAATATTGAGATATGGAACGGTTTGATAGGCCGTTGTGCTGGCGAGGTTGAGCAGGTACGCTTTCGGAAACTGCCGCAGCACTGGTATATAGGCATAGGATAACCCTACCTGTGCCCTGATATTTACATCAATGATGTTGAACTGTTCCTGTAGGGTGAGTTGCTCAAATGGTCCGTTGATACCATAACCGGCGTTGTTCACCACTACGGAAAGCGAATGATGCCAGGTGCTGCTCCAGCCGGTAACATTTGATAAAGCATCCGGGGCCGACAGATCCTGGTGCAACGTATGTACGTTCACGTGATATTGCGCTGCAAGTGTTTCCGCGGTAGCTGCGAGGCTTTTTTCATCTATATCTACCAGCAGCAAATGATAATTTCTTTCCGCCAGTTGTGCAGCGATGGCTTTTCCTATTCCTTTTGCTGCGCCGGTTATTAATGCGTATGACATCGGATTATATTTTTTAGAGAGATGGAGTGTTTACTTCCGCAAGGCTTTCTGACCGGGCTTTTACATTCACCCACTGTGGTCTGCCACCGTACAGATGTTGTTTCAGATGTGCCAGTTTGTGATAAAAAGGAGTAGGGCTGGCAGCCGTTTTAGGCTGGTAAGCGCCGGTGATGATGGGAATATACATCACTCTTCTGCGGCTTTTTTCGCCAGTGTAGGGCGACTGCTGCACGCGGTGCCAGAGGCGCCCGTCGTGAACCGTGAGATCGCCGGCTTCAATATCAAAGCCTACTTCTTTTTCATCAGGGTTATTGTCTATGAAGTATTTCTTTCTGAATAGCAGTTTTAATATTCCCTGCTCATGTGTGCCGGGCAATACTCTGAGGCCGCCATTGTCCAGCGGGCAATCATCGAGGTGAATGCCTACATTGAGCATCGGCAGGATGCGTGAGCCCAGGAACAGATCGCGGGGGCTGTCGGTGTGCCAGCCGAGTTGTTTAAACTGGCTGTCCGTGGTGTTTACGTAGTGGTTTACTACCAGTCCGTCTTTTTCGTTTTCACCGATCCTGCCGGAGTAGGGGCCCAGCAAAGCAGTGAGTGTTTGCAGTCTTTTGTCTTTTAACAGTTCCCGCAATGCATTACTATAATGCGATGCGAAGGCGATGCGCTGGATCAGCGGGCTGCCGTCCACGTCTGTACCGAATTTGAGCGGAATGCCATTTACTTTCTGAATGTTATTCCGGATCAGTAGTTCCTGTACACGTTGTACTTCTTCATGCACAGTAGCGAGTGCATTTTTATCGAGGAAATTTTTAAACTGTATGATGCCATAGGTGCGAAACCAGGCAAGGTGCGCTGCAGTTACTCCCCCGGCGAGAGAGAATACGGGTTGGTTGGTCGTTTTCATGACGAAAATTTTTGTTGACAGTGTTAAATCAGTTGTTGAAATAGAAAATACTATCGCGGCAATTGGTGGGGTGGCCGCAGAGGGGAGTGGGTGTTAACAACAACAATATGATGCCGCTATTGTGAGGCGGTTGGTTGAGGCGCTTATCCGGCGCGGATTTCGATGACGCTGATCTGTGTTCATGGTGAGTATGATTTTTATTAGTCTACCAATCTTGTAGACAAATATAAGCATGTCATTTTATTTACCAAAAAAATTTTTCAGGAAAAAGCAAAGAATATCTCATCAGGATCCTGTAATACAGGACCATGAAGGTTTTCAGGGGAGGTGACAGGAAGAAAATATACAGTTGCGGGGAAGAAGCCTCTTTAAAAGGTGGTTTATTTTGTGCTGGTGAGCAGTTGCTCATAGTCGCCATTGGTATCTATATCCACTGCTCCCTGTGGGAAATCGACCGTAGCCACCTGCTCCGGATGTTGCAATAATATTTTCTTTGCGCCTTCCTGGCCATTGAGTGCCAGCAATTGTGGAAAAAAGGATTTGCCAAAAAGCGCCGGCGTGCCGGTGGAATTGCCGTAGGTGCAGGCTACAATCGCTTTGCCGGAGGAGTTTTTCAGCGCAAACATTTCTTCCAGCAGCGCGGTGGTAATAAAAGGCTGGTCACATAGCAGCAGCAGTGCATTACTCACGTGAGGGGCTATACGCAGCAGGTGCTGTAACCCGGTGTGGATGGAGCCGCCTATACCGGCAGGCCAGTTGGGATTTACAACAGTATGTACTTTTTCAGACACCAGTTGTTCCCTGATCTGTGTGGCAAAGGCGCCCAGCACTACTACGGTGGGCATATCGCACTGACGGGCCGTGTGCACTACGTTTTGCAGCAGGCTTTTGTTTTGGAAGGGGAGTTGCTGTTTGGGTGTTCCCAGTCGTTTAGAGGCGCCGGCGGCCAGGATGATGATACCAGTTGTTTCCATTATAGTTGTTGTTGATGTATGATCTGTTGTTCGCGGGAATGGATAGCTGTTGTTTTTTCCCGCAGTGATGTAGCGGCAGCGGCAGACAGTACGGATTTTATTTCACTGATAACAGACAAGGCAATTTCCTCTGATGTTTCAGCGCCCAGGTCCAATCCGGCTGGTCCGTGTATACGTTCCCGCTGTATCGGGGAAATGCAGATGCCGCTTTCTGCCAGCTCGTCGAGCATACGCTGTAGTTTTTTGGCAGGCCCCAATACCCCTATGTAGGGCAACGGCAGCGGGAGCAGTTGCGCCAGCAGGGCAAGATCGTAATTGTAATTGTGAGTCATCAGTACTGCCACGGTATATTGATCTGTTTGCACCTGTGGAAGTACCAGTACGGGTTTGGCGGTGATCACCTGTGTGGCTTCCGGAAAACGCATGGTGGTGGCGTAACCGGGGCGGCCATCAATAACGGTAGTGTGCCATCCGAGCAATGCTGCCATTTTCACCAGCGGGATTACATCGTTGCCTGCACCTGCAATTAATAGCTGTGGCGCCGGCGGAATGTAGGCCGTATGTGTCGTGTAGTCGTTGCCGGTAGAGACGTATGTTTTTGTAAAAGAAGTGCGGGTTTGCAAAGCCTGATGTGCATCGGCGGTGATGGCGTTTTGCAGCTGAGCATCGGTGATGCAGTGATGCAACTGACCATTGGCGGTGAGCACCAGGCAGGTACCGGGTTGCGGCGCTTTGCGCTGGCGCAGCGTAAACAGGGTAACCAGTACAGCGGGCGTACGATGGGAAGTTATTTCCTGCAGCATAGCCACGGGGTTGCCGGGATCTTCTGCATTCACGGGTTCCAGCAGTATATGAATGATACCATTGCATCCAAGTCCTACGCCAAGTTTGGCATCGTCTTCATCGTTGGTATCGTAAGTCACCAGCATGGGCCGTTGCTGCATCATTACCAGCTGCGCTTTACGCAGGGCATCCCCTTCGAGGCAACCGCCGCTGATGGCGCCGGTGAGCATACCGGTTTCTGTAACCAGCATCCTTGCGCCTGGCTGGCGGTAAGCAGAGCCTTCCACATGTACTACCGTAGCCAGCGCCGTTTTTATTCCCTGGCGGCAGGCAGCGTGGTATGACTTTACAATGTCTTCCAGTTCTTTCATGTACTCATTTTATTTTCCAGCTTCCATTGCTGATATCCTTTCTCATCCAGTACTTTATCCGGGGTGATGGGCAGGTCGCGTACCCGCTTACCGGTGGCGTGGTATACGGCATTGGAAACTGCGGCGGCAAAGCCGATCAGCGCTATTTCTCCCATGCCTTTTGAGCCCATCGGGTTAATGTAAGGATCTTTCTTGTTAATAAAATATACATCGGTAGGTGGCGTATCTGCATTTACCGGAACGTGATAGTCTGCATAGTTATTGTTTACAAAACGTCCGAAACGGTGATCCATAACCGCTTCTTCGGTGAGCGCCATACCGATGCCGCCCACTACGCCGCCGATCATCTGGCTGCGGGCAGTTTTGGCGTTTACGATGGTACCTGCATCTGCCACGCTTACAATATGTTTTATACGAACCACGCCGGTAGCCGGATGTACATGTACTTTGGTAAAATGCACAGAGAAAGAATACATGGAATATTTTTTTCTTTCTTCCCCGCTTTGTGAAGTGGCTACTACATTTACTTCCGGTAGCTGTTGTTGTTGTAAGATAGTTTCGTAAGATGTTTTTTCAGATTGTCCGGCTCTCAGCAGTTGTCCATCTTCAAAAATAATTGTTTCCGGAGCGGCATTTTTAAAAGCCGGTACATGGCTGATTGCAAGACCCGCCAGCTTCTGCTGCAATGCTTTACAGGCGTCTGTTACCGCGCTGCCTAAAGTAGACACGGTAGAGGACCCGCCCTGCTGGGGTGCAAACGGGTAGGCAGATTCGCCGAGCATGAATTTTATTTTTGCCGGCGCTATGCCGGTTACATCTGCAGCTATCTGTACCATTGCGGTAGCAGTACCCGGGCCAATATCGGCGGCAGCACTCTGCAGGATGAGTGAACCATCTGCTTTTAGTGTAGCCGATACCGTAGCTTTGCCGCGGAATGCGCCAAAGGTGCCGCTGCTCATGCCATAGCCTACCAGCATACCATCTTCCTGCATACTGCGGGGAGCGGCTTTCCGGTTCGACCATCCAATTTTCTCCGCTCCCAGCTGGTAAGCTTCTTTGAGGTATTTACTGGAGAAAGGGAGATCTTTTTCAGGGTCGGTGTCCGCATGGTTCAGCACCCGGAGTTCCAGCGGATCGATGTTGAGTTTATAAGACAGTTCATCGATGGCCGATTCCAGTGCAAATGCACCGGTAGCTTCGCCGGGGCCCCGCATCCAGATCGGCGTGCTGATATTAAGCGGTACCAGTTTGTACCGGGTAGTTACATTGGGGCAGGCATACATGAATTTGCTCATGGATACAATGCCTTCTGTAAAATCCTCGTAGGGAGACGTAACGGCTACTGCTTCATGGGTGATGCCAGTGAGCTTACCATCGGCAGTGGCGCCCAGGCTTAATCGTTGTATTGCGTTAGGCCGGTAGCCTACCAATGTAAACATCTGGTCGCGTGTGATCACCAGTTTTACTGGTTTGCGTACTTTCTTTGCAGCCACTATGGTGGCTATTTCCAGCGGCCATACACGTAATGCCATACCAAATCCGCCGCCCACAAACTGCGAATGCACAGTGATATTCTGTTCCGGTATCTGGAATAATCTTTTGATGGTATCCTGTACGTTTTTTACTCCCTGTGTTTTGGCGTAGAGCACCAGTGTGTCCGGTGTATCCCAATGGGCAATGATGCCGGCCAGTTCCATTGGGTTATGTACTTCCAGCGGAAGGCTATAGGTGGCGTCAATGGTAACAGGCGCTTTTTTCCAGGCATCAGCTTCCCCGCGTGTATAGTCTTTCATCCGGTTATTCTGAAAGGCTTTACCCATATTGGCATTCATATCGGTGTAATGCGTTTCCTGGTTGTATTGTACTTCCACGAGGGAAGCGGCGTGTACAGCGCGTTCCATCGTGTTGGCCAATACGATAGCTACCGGCTGACCGTTGGAGTAGATGCGGTCGTCTTTGAATATTTTGAGTCCGTCTTTCGCATTGGGATCGGAATTTTTGTATCCCGGTACCGGCGGGGCGTTGAGATGTGATATCACATCCTGCACGCCGGGGGCTCTGAGGGCTTTGGTAGTATTGATGCTTTTAATGGTACCGTTGCTGATGGAGCTGCATACCAGTGCGGCATACAGCAGTTCCGGCAGCTGGTGGTCTGCGAAATATTTTGCGCCGCCGGTTACTTTCAGGCGGCCATCCACACGGTCCATCGACTGTCCTGTTTGTTGCTTTTTCATACGCTGGCAGCTTTAAGTAAGGCGGTTTGAATACTGTTGACTGATAAACCTGTTTTAAATTGGTTATGCGTGTATGCTTTGGCAGATTGCAACGCAATGTCTGCCGCATGGCGGAAATTTTCTTCCGTAGGCGCTTTGCCGGCCAGTGCTTTTTCGGCATCATATAGTCGCCAGGGTTTGTGCGCTACGCCGCCCATTGCCAGCCGGGCGCTCCGGATTACATTATTGCTGATGTCCAGCGCTGCGGCTACAGATACTAGTGCAAATGCGTATGAGGCGCGGTCGCGTACCTTCAGGTAGTATACATTTTTCGTGTAGGCGTTAGCGGGAATTTCCACTGCTGTAATCAGTTCTCCTTTTGCGAGGTTGTTATCCAGCTGCGGGGTATTGCCCGGCAGGCGGTGAAAATCTGTAAAAGGAATGCGGCGGTTACCTTTCGGGCCGGTTACCAGTACGGTAGCATCCAGTGCAGCAAGTGCCACGCACATATCGCTGGGGTGTACGGCAATGCAGCTTTCGCTGGCGCCAAAGATGGCATGCATACGGTTGATGCCGCCAATAGCGCCACAGCCGCTGTTGGGGCTGCGTTTATTGCAGGGCATGGTAGTATCATAAAAATAAGTGCAGCGGGTACGTTGCATCATATTGCCGCCTACGGTAGCCATATTGCGGAGTTGCTGTGAAGCGCCTGCCAGTAAAGCCTGCGACAGCAGCGGATGATGCGTGGTAACCAGTTCATGTGCGGCCAGTTCACTGTTAAGTGCCAGGGCGCCTATATGCAGCGTGTTACCATTTAACTGGATATCTTTTAACGGCAAACGGTTAATGTCTACCAGTTTTTCCGGGATCACCACGCCGCTTTTCATCAGGTCCAGCAGGTTGGTGCCGCCGGCGATGAAACGGGCAGTGTTATCTTTTGCCACCGCGTCGATAGCTGCCTTCAGGCTCGCGGGGCGTACGTAGGAGAATTGGTTCATACTGTTTTCCCTCCCTGTTTTACTTCCGTAATGGCGTGAACGATATTGTCGTATGCACCGCAGCGGCAGATATTTCCACTCATAAATTCTCTTATTTCTTCGGGGGAACCGGCATGGCCTTCACGGATGCAGGCTACGGCCGACATGATTTGGCCGGGCGTACAATAACCACACTGGAAGCCATCGTGTTTAATAAAGGCTTCCTGTACCGGATGCAGTTGTTCGCCGTTGGCGAGGCCCTCAATGGTCGTGATTTTTTTGCCTTCCTGCATAACGGCGAGCGTGAGACAGGAATTAATGCGGTGGCCGTTTACATGCACCGTACAGGCGCCGCACTGGCCATGATCGCAGCCTTTTTTGGTGCCGGTAAGATTCAGTTGTTCCCGGAGAAGATCCAGCAATGTAACACGGGGTTCTACAGAAACCTCTATTTTCTTACCGTTTATTTCCATGCTCACCGGCATCTTTTCAAAGATGCCTGCAATGGCTTCATCGTGCTGAGCCGCTTTTATTACCAGCGGCGGCGTGAGCGCCAGTGCCATCATAGCGGAAGATTGTTTCAGGAAGTCGCGGCGGGCTTCATGTTTTTCCTTCCTGTGCGGATAGTGTTGTTGGTCGTTTTCCTGTGGCATTTTCTACCAGATTTAATCACTAATAAGTTAGGAAATAAATCCGGTATTTTGCTTTTAAAATAGATGAACGGATATATCTTTTTTACCGGGCGGAAGAAGACAGGTAGTTTTAATTAGTCCTGTTTTATGCATGAATAACACCATTGATCACCGCTACGGTGCTTTATTTTCGTGTAACAAACCTCCATAATGCGATTAACTTT
Organism: Chitinophaga sp. CCNWYY40; assembly: GCF_037483205.1. NCBI lineage: Bacteria > Pseudomonadati > Bacteroidota > Chitinophagia > Chitinophagales > Chitinophagaceae > Chitinophaga > Chitinophaga sp. CCNWYY40. The sequence goes on along the minus strand of NZ_JBBHLF010000003.1, from coordinate 696,174 downwards.
ATTACTGGGCCTGCTCTGGATCATACATCCGGCCTGCGCACAAAAAGAAAAGGAGACGATGATACGTGATAATACAATTTTCAAAGCGGCAGCCGGAAACGACACCAGCGCCATCAAAACAGCTATTGCCAGGGGCGAACAGCTGGAGGCAAAAGATGCACAGGGACGCACGCCATTAATGGTGGCTACCTATCATCATCACACTGCTGCCGCAAAATTATTGACGGCAGCCGGCGCCAATGTAAATGCGCAGGATCAGCTGTTAAACTCGCCCTTTCTGTATGCCGGCGCTGAAGGTTATACGGATATGGTAAAGTTATACATGCCCGGAGCAGATTATAAGGTTTATAACCGCTACGGCGGCTCTGCGCTGATTCCTGCCTGTGAGCGTGCGCATCTTGAAGTAATAGCGGTATTGCTGGCAGATAAAAATTTCCCGGTAGATCACATCAACCGCCTGGGCTGGACTGCTCTCCTGGAGGCCGTGATATTAGGCCAGGGTGGCGCCGCGCATCAGCAGGTGGTAAAAATGCTGATTGCTGCGGGCGCCAATGCGAATATAGCGGACAAAGACGGCGTAACGCCTTTGCAACATGCACAGAAAAGAAATTATAAAGAGATCGTACAAATGCTGCAACAGGCAGGCGCCAGGTAGTTTTATGCTTCAGACCTTTTAATATCCGCCAGCAGGCGCGATGATAATCACCCGCCGTTTTTTAGATGTGAAAGCCACTGTTGCGCAAATTCATTTCCCGGTTCCAGTTGCAGCAGGTGTTCAAAAGAGGCAATGGCTTCAGGGATCTGTTCCATATGATAAAAGAGTACTGCCCGGTTCAGATGTACATATGGATTTTCGGGTGCAATGGCCAGCGCTTCGTTATAAACGGCCAGCGCCTGATCGTATTGTTCCAGCAGCATCAGTATGGAGCCTTTGTTCATGAGCAGCGGCGGCTGGCCGGGCGACAACTCCAGTCCCTTATCAGCGTACACTAATCCTTGTTGCAGGCGTTCATAAACGCTTCGCTGTGTGGCTTCATTGGGGCCACTGTCTTCCATATGCGTGATGGCTGCATTGGCATCCTGGAGGATCTGCACTACCTGTTGCTCGTACCAGGCGGCGCTTTTATCCACCTGTTCTGTAAATGGTACGGCTTCGAGGTCTATTTCTTTTTCTGTCTCTTCCGGCGCTGTTGCAGGCATCTTATCTGCTGCGGGGGCGTACCACCACTTGCAGAATTTCCCCAGCTCACCGCCTACGGGCAGTTCATCTGCCGGAGGCAATCCTTCATCCGGGATGGCATCATTGGCTACCACCAGTTCCAGTATGGCTTCCAGCGCTTTGTAATGAATGGGTTCACCTTCCTGTTCTGCTTCCATTACCAGGTAAGGAAGGAACTGATACCACAGACCCAGCACGTCTTTATCTTTTTGTTCACCGGCGGCTTCTGCTACTTCATGTGCCAGCGGGAAGGTATCCATCTTTTCCGGCGCTATGGCGTCATCACCGGTGAGGGTGCCATTGGCTACCATAGCCGCCCAGAGCGCGGAGCCGGCATCGCAGTATAAAATATAGGATTGAGTGGCGAAATCGAAGTTAGCGTAACCCGCTACAGGATTGGTTTCCTGGTTCCATTCAGCAGTGGGTTCTTCATAAATGAAGCTGAACTTTTTACTGGCAGCCAATGCATCAAACCAGGCAGCATGCGCGGCATAAGCCGGATGTGCAGTAACGGGAAAGGTATATACGAAATGATGTTTGATTAATACATCCATTACCCGGAAATGGGTAAACCCGGTATCGTATTGCTGTTGTAATTTGTACAGATTAAAAAAGAGGCTCCTGCGATCCAGTCCTTCTTCCTGGCTTTTATCCAGGCAAAGAACAGATAGTTCCACCAATGTTTCAATTTCATGCATCGCCATATGTTAGTTGCTTTGGTGCAAAACTACGCGAATTTTGTCTTTTTCAGGATTAGACTGATTATACTGATTGAGGGATTTGATCATTTTTGATTTTAAAAGATAAAGGGAGATATAAGCGAATACCCGCTTGTATCTCCCTTTATCTTTTAAAATCATTTATAAAATCCAAAAAGTAAAATCCCTCAATCAGTATAATCAGTCTAATCCTGAAAAAGACAAACTCCGTTATTTCAGCAAAACGTTCTTCACATATTTATAACTCTGCGTTACGCTGTCGAACGGATCGATAGTAATTTTGTCCTGCTCTACGAAAAGATGTTTTACACCGGCAAGTTTTGCCTGGGCAAATATTTTGGAGAAGTTGATGCTGCCGGTTCCTACTTCTGCAAAAGTAACGCCGGAGAGCAGCTCCATAGAGGTTTTGTTTTCCGTGCCGCTGGCGGTAAGACTGGCAGTATTAGCTTTGTCCATGTCTTTCACATGCCAGGCTACAAATCTGCCCGGTGCTTCTTTAAACAGGGTGATTGGATCACGACCGGATTTTACCGCCCAGAAAAGATCCAGTTCAAAGGCAACGAGTGCAGGATCTGTTTCTTTCAGCATGATTTCATAACCGGTGCTGTTACTGTCTGCCAGCGGTTTGAATTCCCAGTAGTGGTTATGATAACCGATCTTCAGATTTGCTTTTTTACATTGTTCACCGGCTTTATTCAGTTGTTCGGCCATGAACTTATAATCGTCAGCGCCCAGTTTCTTATCCCAGAGGGAGAGGGGGAGTACGGGAACGATAAAATATTGTTGTCCGAGTGCGGCAGCCAGGTCGATCTGTGGCTGCAGGGCATCCGCATTGCCATTGCCTTTGGTCAGGTAATCGTTGAGCTGATAGTGGCCGCTGGGTGTACTAAGCTGGTGTTGTTTCAATACGGCATTCAGTTCGGCGGGCTTCAGTCCCCAGAATTCTCCTTTATCGTCTGCACCCTGGAAGCCGTAAAAAGTTTCTACTTCTTTGTAGCCGATACCTGCTACTTTGGCCAGCGTACCTTTAGGGTCTTTGGCCAGCTGCTCGCGGAGGGTATACAGCTGCAAACCTATTTTCTTTGGGAGCGCTTTGTTGCCGGTCATGGCGGCCAAAGCACCGGGCAACATCATACCTGCGGCTATCAGCCCGGTTTGTTGTATGAATGAACGTCTCGATGTATGCATGGTAATTATGTTTGGAACGTGGGTAAATGTGTAACTACTGAAGTGGTTACGCAGAGCAATTTAATAAAACGATTTTATCTTGTTGAAATTTTTTAAAAAGAAATACGGGAGATAATACTTTTTTGCAGAAACGGGTATAATAGTACAATAAAATGCGTGCTTTTAATAACGCAGATGTCTCATGGCAGTAAAGGCTGATTTAGGCTGTATGATAATGCTGTAAAGGTTTTTACCCGTTGCTTGCTGCGTCATTACAGCAGCCCTTTTTGCTCATATAAATTTTGAAAAGATGTGGGTATAATTAATTAAATTGTTAGTAGTTACTTATCCAAAACCACGTGTAAAATGAATTTTTCTTTCAGCGATGTAAAGCAGCCAGAGGAAGGTACCCGGAAGAAATCGAAGGTGAGAGAATGGATAGAAGCTGCTCTTTTTGCTGTGGTTGCCGCTACCCTTATCCGTACCTTTATCTTTGAAGCTTTTGTTATCCCCAGCGCTTCTATGGAAAAAACATTGCTGATCAACGATTTTATTTTTGTCAGCAAAATCAGCTACGGTCCGCGTATCCCCATCACGCCACTGGCATGGCCTTTTACCCATCACACCCTTCCGTTTACCAGAAACACCAAACCCTTTTCCACCGCTGTTCAGTGGCCTTATACACGTTTACCGGGCTTCAGCAGTATTCAACACAATGATGTGGTGGTATTTAATTATCCCTGCGGGGATACCGTATTGAAAACCATTACCGGCGATGATGAGGACTACTACACGAATATGCGGTCGCTTGGTGCGGAATACGTTCATAAAAATTATCCTCCTCCTGTAATCCGGCCAGTCGACAAAAGAGAAAACTGGATCAAGCGATGCATCGCTGTTCCGGGTGACACGCTGCAGATCATCGACGGCATCGTGTATATTAATCATGCGCCCACGGCCTCACCGGAACACTTTGAAGCGCGGTATTATGTTACCATGCCGGATAAAAAAGAACTCAGCGACTCTATGAGGGATGTACTGGGAACAGATCATATCCAGCGGGCTACCCGCGATTCGGGCATGTTTATTTACAACCTCACCACCGCAAATATAGATACCCTGAAAGCTATGGGCGCTACCGTACAACGCTATGTGTATGATGCTTTCGCAGATTCGCGGGTGTTCCCCTTTGATACAAAACACTACGATTGGAACGAGGATTGCTTCGGACCTTTATACATTCCCCGGAAAGGGTCCACCGTAACGCTGGATACGCTTACCCTGCCTTTCTACAGCCGCATCATAGATACGTATGAACACAACACGCTGCGGGTGGTGAATGGGAAAATTTATATCAACAACCAGGAAACCAATACCTATACCTTCAAAATGGATTATTACTGGATGATGGGGGATAACCGCCGCGAATCGATGGATTCCCGCTTCTGGGGCTATGTTCCCGAAGATCATATTGTGGGAAAAGCGTGGATCATCTGGATGAGTATTCATCATAACCGCATCCGTTGGGGGCGGCTGTTCTCAGCGATAAAATAGCGGAATTTGTCTTTTTCAGGATTAGACTGATTTTACTGATTACTTTGATTTTACTTTAGGATTTTATAAAGGATTAAAAAAAAATTTGGGAGATTTAAGCGAATATATCCGCTTAAATCTCCCAAAATCCTTTAAAATCAAAAGTGATCAAATCCCTAAATCAGTAAAATCAGTCTAATCCTGAAAAAGACAAAATCGGCTACTTTGTTCGCGCAGTTTTAGCTTTTACATCCTGTAACAGCCTGTCCAGTGCGGCCCTGTTAAGCAGCTTGCCTTTTACTACGAGCGCATAAATTTTCTGCGTATTGTGGATATCCGCTACCGGGTTGGCATCCAGTAACAGGATGTCTGCTTTTTTATCGGGAGCGATGGCGCCATAACTTGTTTTATGCAGGTAGGCCGGCGAGTTAATCACAGACGCCTGTAATGCTTCCAGTGGCGTAAGTCCGAATTTTACCATCAGGGCCAGTTCCTGGTGAAGACCTATACCCGGATAATCAAATGAGTTCAGGTAACCCGCATCGGTGCCGGCCATAATGGTAACACCGGCTTTCTGCAGCAGCGGCAGGATGGAAGATGATTTTTCATAGATCATTTTACGCCAGGCAATGGCGGCGCTGTCGTCTGCTATTACGCGCTTTACACGCATTTCATAAGTACGCTGAAGTCCTTTGCCAATGTATTGCAGGTAGGGATCGTGTGCGTGGTTATCCTGGTCGAAATACGCCATTACATTTCCCAGTGTAAGCGTTGGCGTTATGAAGGTACCTTTCTCTGCCATGTGGAGGTAGGTGCTCATCGCAGCGGCGGTATCAAAGTTGTTGAGGATATATTTATTGATATCTTTTCCTTTTATTTCACCGTTGGCGATGGCGCGTGCAAAAGCTGCATCATCTTTCACACCGGCTTTCCACGCATAGGTTAAATGTTCTACAGAGCTGAGGCCCGCGTCTGTTACCTGTTGCATGGTAAGTACATAAGGTACGTGCCCGGAAATAAACATCCCTCTTTTCCTGGCTTCTTTCAGTGCTTCCAGGTATATATCCGGCTTAATGGTATTCTCTGTAATTTTTACAAAATCTACTTTCAGTTTCTGGAGAGAATCCAGTGCCTGTTGCAGTTCCGCGGAGGTGCCTATTTCCAGGTCGCCCAGCCACACGGATTTATAGCCTTCCAGTTTTGGACCGGAGGTGAAAATGGTGGGGCCTTGTAACTGCCCGTTGTTGATGGCATCGCGCCATTTTAAAACGTCCATGCTGATGTCTGCTGCACAATCGCGGATGGTAGTAATACCGTGGGCGAGATACAGCGGCAGGAAGTTCTTATTTTCTTCAGCCAGCGTATCGCCGCCACCAAAGTGCATATGCATATCCCATAAACCGGGCATGGCGTATTTGCCCTGACCGTCTACCGTTTGCGTGGCCTGGTATTGCATGGCCTGTTTGTTATTCATCACGGCAATGATACTGTCGTTGCGCACCGCAATGGCCTGGTTGGCAGTGATCTTACCGGTTTTTACATCAATGATACGTACAGACCTGATCAGCAGATCGGCCTTTTTTTGCTGACTGAATACGGATATCCCGCAAAGCAGCACCAGCGAAGAGAACAGTATTTTTTTCATACTCATGTTATGCTATCCTGCAAAGGTATCCCGGTATACAGGTGGAAAATGGTACTGGTTATAATATCACGGGTACATTTTATAACTGGCGGCGGAAATCCATCGGGGTAAGGGAGGTATATTTTCTGAAGAACCGGGAGAAGTAGGAGGTATCGTTAAAGCCCAGCGTAAAGGCAATTTCCTTTATATCCATGTCGGTGAGCGTGAGCATACGTTTGGACTCCAGCAGCAGCCGTTCCCGGATGTAAGTGCCGGCGGTTTTACCGGTTTCTTTCTTGCATACCTGGTTCATGTAACTGGCCGTAACATGCAGTTTTGCAGCATAGTAAGCCACTTCATGATATTGTGCATAATGTTTTTCCAGCAGCAACAGGAAACGGTTGATGAGGTGATTCCCCGCGGCGGCTACCTCCTCCGGGTGGATGGCAGCATACCAGCGTTGCAGCAACAGCAATACAATCTGCAGCCGGTGTTGCGTAATAGCAGCGGTGGTTTCTTTCTCCATCAGCTGCAGTTCCTGGAATAGCTGTTCATATTGCGCCTGGTCCAGCTTCAGCAGTGGTTTGGATGCCGGCGTAAAAAAAGGCCAGAGGGGCCCTTTCTGTAGCATGAACTCCGCGGAAAACATCACCTGGTAGCCGGTGGTGTTCTTCGACAGCTGCCAGTGGTGCGCCTGGCCGGGCGCCAGGAAAAAAACAGTGCGGGGGCTTACTTTATAATCGTTAAAGTCGATGGTATGAACACCGCTCCCTTGTCCAATTACCAGCAGCATGAAAAAATCATGTTTATGCGCTTCCGGTATCACCGTCATATTGATCGGCGCATGATATACTATTTTGAAATCCTCTTTTTTGTAAGGAAGATTAAATATTTTCTCTATACCAAAAACGGGTAGCGACATGTAGCGAAAATACGGATTAAGGAGTTTGAATTCGTAATTTTGCGGGATGCCCGTATTACATAACTCAGATTACCAGGCGCCTTTTTTATTACAGAATCGCCATATGCTCACCATCTATCCCTCTTTATTCCGCAGCATCCGGCCGGCGGTGTACAGGAGGGAGCGGATTGCTACGCCCGATGCCGATTTCCTGGATCTGGATTTCAGTGAGAAGGGGCATGAGCGTATTGTAGTGATCCTGCATGGACTGGAAGGCAATGCGAGTCGCAAGTATGTGCTGGGAATGGTGCATATCTTCAATAGCGCCGGTTTTGATACGGTGTCCATGAATTTCAGGGGCTGCAGCGGTGAGCCGAACAAAAACCTCCGCTTTTACCACAGTGGCGAAACGGAAGATCTGCATACCGTGATTCAATACCTGGTATCGCTGAAAAAGTACAAGGCCATTCACCTGGTGGGCTTTTCACTGGGAGGGAATGTAACATTAAAATATTTGGGAGAAAGGGGCGCGTCGTTGGATAGTGCTATAAAATCAGCTGTAGCTATTTCTGTGCCGTGTGACCTGAAAAGCGGTTCTGCGGAGCTGGAGAAAAGACACAATATTATATATATGCAGCGGTTCATCCGCGACCTGGGAGAGAAGCTGCGGTTGAAGGAGTTGCAGTTTCCGGGGAGCATCAGCCTCGACCGGTATGCGGATATCCGGTCGTTCCGGCAATTCGATGATCGCTATACAGCGCCCATGCATGGATTTAAAGATGCCCTTACCTATTGGGAACAATGCAGTTCCCGGCCGTTGCTGCCTTACATCCGGATACCGGTATTGGTAATCAATGCGAAAGATGATCCGTTCCTGGGGAAGGAGTGTTATCCTTATGAGATAGCGGCCGACAGTCCATACCTTTTCCTGGAAACCCCGCACCAGGGCGGCCATGTGGGATTTGTAAAATTCGGGGACGATTTTTACTGGTCGGAAAAAAGGGCGCTGGCATTTATACAGGAAGCGTAAACTATACACCAGTGTTATGAAATTCGTGTTATTTGTATTTCCCGTGGTTTTTTATAATTTACACCGGAACGGTGTGCATCATTAAAACCTGTTAAACTCATATGGAGCGAATGCCATCTGAAGAAGAAGTGTTGTTGAGGATGATAGGGGGCGACGAATTGGCTTTTTCCAGTATCTACCGGCACTACCATTCTTCTCTCTATATCTACCTGTTACGCTTTTGCAAAGTGCCTTCCCTGGCGGAGGACCTTGTTCATGATGTATTCCTGAAGATATGGGAAATCAGGGAACGGATTAACCCAAAGCTTTCTTTCAGCGGTTATCTTTACAGGATTGCCCGTAACCACGTTTTTAAAACCATCGCCAAACTGGCTACCGATGAGCAAATGCGCGAGCAATTGTTTTTGCAGCTCTCCCACCACGATACCGGGTTAACTGATCTGACGGTAAGATCGCGGGAGTACGACCGCCTTTTCCAGGAAGCATTAAGCCGGATGACCAGCCAGCGGCAAAGCGTATTCCGCCTGTGCCGGCAGGAAGGCAAAACATATGATGAAGCCGCCGCCATATTAGGTATTTCCCGCGATACCGTAAAGAAGCATATGGTTCTCAGTATGCGGTTTATACAGGATTATATCTTCCGTCATGGCGATATCCTGGTGGCTACCTATCTTCTTACCACTATTATTTAAAAAATATTTTCCCGGAGGGGTACCCTCTTTCTTCATTTCCGGATATTATATGCAGGGCCTGTATTCAAAAGGTTCTGGCATAATAATGAATTTACCGGAAGACTACCAGGAAGCACTATTGCAAAAATACCTCGATGGGCAATGCAGCCCGGAGGAAATAGCCACCTTATATAGCTGGCTGCTGACCTCTGATGCGCATAAGCCTTTGTTGTCAGTGATGCAACAGGATTTTGAGCGTATCATGCAGGAGCGGCCGGCAGTTCCGGAAGAACTGAGCAACCGGATAGAAACCCGGTTGTTGCAATCTATCAGTACCAGTAAGGAAGAAGCTGTACCGATGCGGGTATCCTTCCGCCGTAACTGGACGATAGCAGCTACAGTAGCCTTGTTGGTAACATCCGGCATTACTTTGTTTTATACCCTGCGTAAGCCTGCAGTACCTTTACCGGCTGCTCCGCTCATCACAGACGTAATGCCGGGTACCAACAAAGCCATACTTACACTGGCCGATGGCTCGGTGGTTACGCTCGACAGTGCAGGCAAACAGGAGATCCGGCAGGGTGCAACGGTAGTGAAGCAACAAAACGGAAAACTCGAGTACGCTGTGTCCGGCGGTCATGCATCGGTTGGATATAACACACTGAAAGTACCACGCGGCGGGCAGTTCACCGTGGAATTGCCGGATGGCACACAGGCATGGCTCAATTCAGCCTCCAGCCTGCGTTATCCAACTGCTTTTACCGGTAATAGCCGCACCGTGGAAATGGAAGGGCAGGGCTATTTTGAAGTAAAGCAGGATGCGAAGCATCCATTTATTGTAAAAGTAAATGCCATAGAAGTACAGGTGCTGGGCACTGCGTTCGATATTATGGCCTATGCCGATGAAGACGCCGTGAAAACCACTTTGCTCAGTGGTGCAGTAAAAGTGAAGCTTGGTAAGGCAGAAAAGTACCTGCGTCCCGGCGATCAGGCAGCTATCAGTAACAGCACCGGCATGATGTCGGTATACGCTGCAGATGTAGCGGGTGTAACCGCCTGGAAGACCGGATTCTTTGAATTTGACAATGCTAATATAAATGTAATTATGAGACAGTTAGCCCGCTGGTATGATATTGAGACAGATACAAGAAATGCAGACAACAGGCTATTCGGTGGGAGGATCAACAGGAACCTGCCGCTATCGGAAATGTTGAAACTGCTGGAAGCGAGTGGTGCGAAATTTAACCTGGAAGGAAGAAAATTAACCGTAATAAAATAACAAGACAACACTTTTAATATTTGCTAATTATTGCAGCTTCCACGTTGCGGCAATCCACGTAAAAACTGATAAATTTCAAACAGATGACAACAACCGAAACAAGTTAACCGGGGAAGGTATGTCCGAAAAAAACCGGAAGTGCTCGCAACACTCCCGGTATGGCCTGGGCATTCCCTTGAGTTTCAGTCCCTTAATCAAAGAACTTCATTACAAGAATTCCCAAACACTACAAAAGTATGCAATTAAACTTTAGTGGTATAATTTCCTGTACCCGGAAATTACTATCAACCAAAATGTTCTGCGTTATGAAAATGACCGCCTTTTTGCTTCTTACAGCTTGCCTGCATATCAGCGCAAAAGGATTGTCGCAGCAGATCACACTCTCGGAAAAAAATGCACCCCTGAAAAAAGTGCTGAAAGAAGTGGCCCGACAAGCGGGTATATCTGTGGTGTATGACGAAGCCTTATTGTCTTCATTTGCGCGCGTTAGCGTAAATGTCAGCAATGTATCGGTAAAGGAAGCCCTGGACATCTGCCTGAAAAATCAACCCCTGGCCTATGTCATGGAAGGAAAGCGCATCACCCTGGTAAATATACTTCCGGGAAAAAGCGCCGATTCCAGTATAACCGTTACCGGTAGTGTGTTATCTGAAACAGGCGAACCCATTCCGGGAGCTACTATCCGTGTACAGAATGCCGGTACCGGAACTGCGGCAGATGCTGAAGGTAAATTCAGTATCAGAGTACCCAACAATAAAAGCCTATTGCTGGTATCTTTTATCGGATATGACAGTAAAATAGTAGCGGTATCCAACAGTCCTTTGAGTATTCGCCTGAAACCCTCCAATACTGCGCTCACAGAAACGGTAGTAGTGGGTTATGGTATTCAGAAGAAAAGTGTGGTGACCGGCGCTATTTCCAGCGTGCGTGCTGCTGATATTGAATCCCAGCCCGTAACCCGCGTGGAGCAGGTGCTCCAGGGCCGCACATCCGGCTTAACAGTGGCAGCCAGTTCCGGTCAGCCGGGTTCGGCGTCGTCTGTCCGCGTGAGAGGCATCACTTCTTTCAATAACAACAACCCACTGTGGGTAATAGATGGCGTAGTGGTAGACAATGGTGGCATTGGCTACCTGAACCAATACGATATTGAATCCGTGGAAGTGCTGAAAGATGCGGCCTCCCAGGCTATTTACGGTGCACGCGCCGCTGCGGGGGTTATCCTCGTAACTACCAAAAAAGGCAAGAGCGGTAAAATATCCGTGAGCTATAATGGTTACTTAGGCACTTCCGCACCGGCACATAAACTGAAACTGCTGGATGCCACGCAATACGCCACTTTAAGAAATGAAGCGGTTACAAATGATGGTGGTACCGCCCCTTTTGCCAATCCTTCTTCTTATGGCAAGGGTACCGACTGGCAGGCTGAAATATTTAACAACAGCGCTATCCGCCAGAATCATGAACTGAGCATCAGCGGCGGCAGCGAAAAATCTACGTTCTATTCCTCCTTTGGTTACCTGAAGCAGGAAGGTATCGTGGCTTCCGATATCTCCAAATACGAACGGGTTAACTTCCGTCTGAATTCCACGCATAAAATTACTCCCTGGCTTACCTGGGGCGAAAACGTTGGTTATTCTTATGAGAAATCAACCGGCATAGGTAATACCAATAATGAATTTGGTGGACCGCTGAGTTCCGCCATCAACCTGGATCCGATTACCAAAGCCGTGATCACCGATCCGGCAGAATCTGCCGGAGGCGCATATACGCAAACAGGCGCCCGGAAAAATGCAGCCGGACAGTTTTATGGCATCTCCGACCAGGTGGCGCAGGAAATTACCAATCCACTGGCTTATATCAGTACCCGTCTTGGAAATTACAACTGGTCGCACAACGTGGTAGGTAATACCTTCCTGGAAATGGAGCCGGTTAAAGGATTAAAATTCCGCTCTACTGTAGGCGCAAAAATTTCTTTCTGGGGAGATGAAACATTTACGCCTATTTATTACCTGAACAGTTCTTCCAAAAATACCCGTACCTCTTTTAACCGCGGCCAGCATCAGAGCTATGCATGGAACATTGAAAATATCGTTTCCTATACCCGCAGTTTCAATAAGCACAACATCACGTTGCTCGCAGGGCAGGGCGCTTATATGGATAATCGCTTAAAGGAACTCAATGTAATGTTCTACGACATCCCGGCCACAAATTTTGAAGAGGCATCGCTTAACTTTAAATCGTCAGCGGCCAACCGTATCTCCGATGGTAAGGAAAATATTGATCACCGCGTATCTTCCCTCTTCGGACGTATCAACTACAACTATGCAGAAAAATACCTGGTAGAAGGTATCCTGCGCCGCGACGGTTCCTCCCGCTTCGGCCCCAACCACCAGTATGGTATCTTCCCTTCTTATTCATTGGGATGGGTGGCCTCCAAAGAAAGTTTCTGGCCGGAAAATAAAGTGGTGGACTTCCTCAAATTCCGCGGCGGTTACGGTACGGTAGGTAGCGATGAAATAGACGACCAGGCATTTGCTTCTACTATCGGCAGCGGCAGGAATTATAATTTTGGTCCGCTCGGTTATACCGTTGGTTACAGCCCCAATGCACCGGCCAATCCAAATCTGAAATGGGAATCTACCAGTCAAACCAATATCGGTTTTGAAGCTACGCTGTTACGCAATATTACACTGAGCTTCGACTGGTACAACAAAAAAACAAAAGATATCCTGATGAAGCCCCGCCTGCCCTTATTTGTAGGCGCTATCGACAACTCCGCGGCCAACGTGGGCAGCATGGAAAACAGTGGCGTGGAGCTGGAACTGGGCTATCACGGGAAGATCGGTGAAGTGGAATTTTCTGCCAATGGGAATGCTTCCTACATGAGAAACAAAGTAACCTATCTCGGTGATGGCGTAACCCGCCTGAACGATAAGGAAGAAAGGTTCCAGAACATGCCCGAAATTGTAAGAACAGAAATAGGCCATGCTTTCAACTCTTTTTATGGTTATGAATTAATGGGCATTTTCCAGAACCAGCAACAGATAGATGCCTACACCAACAAAACAGGCGGCAAGATCCAGCCATCTGCAAAACCAGGCGATTTCCAGTTTGCAGACCTCGATGGTGATGGCAGCATTTCAGATAAAGACCGGACTTTCATCGGTAACCCCACTCCGAGCTGGACTTATGGTTTAACCATCAGCGCCGCATACAAGGGATTTGATATCATCGCATTTGGCCAGGGCGTTAACGGCAACAAAATTTTCCAGGGATTACGCCGCCTGGATATTCCAAAAGCAAACTGGCAAACCAAAGCCCTGGAACGCTGGACACCGGAAAATCCTTCTACTACTTATCCACGGCTTACCGCTGCTGATCCAAATAAAAACTACAGCAGACCTTCTTCTTTTTACCTGGAAGATGGCAGCTACTTCAGGATTAAAACATTACAGATAGGTTATTCACTGCCGTCAACGCTGGTGAAGAGAACCGGGTTGCAGAAAATACGTGTATACGTGATGAGCGAAAACCTGCTCACCATTACCAAATATACCGGGTACGATCCTGAAATAGGCGGTACCAACGCGTTGAGCATCGACCGTGGCGTATATCCGCAGGCACGTTCCTTTATGGGTGGTTTGAATGTTACTTTCTGATAATTTTAAAGCTGATCAAAAATGAAAAAACGAAACTTAAAATATATAGTAGCCATAGCGGCAGGCATGCAGTTAATGAGCAGCTGCAGTGATAAATTCATTACCGTTCCTCCCAAAGGAAGTTTCCTGGAAAGTACTTACTACTCCAATCAACAGGAAGCATTTAACGGGTTGGTAGCGGTATATGACATGGTGGGCTACCAGGCCGGCAACTATACCACGAAGATAGGCGCTATGGATGCTGCATCAGACGACCACTGGACCGGTGGCGCCAGTCCCAGTGATATCAATGTGTTCCAGGTAATGACCCGGTTAGACCTGCTTACGCCGCTTACCGGTCCGCAGGATGAACTCTGGAAAAGAGGCTTTTCAGGCATCAGCCGCGCCAATATCCTGTTATCCAAGCTGCCGGGAGTACCAATGGATGAAAATCTGAAAAAGAGATATGCTGCAGAAGCAAAATTACTGCGTGCGTATTTTTATTTCGACCTGGTGCGCTTATTCAGGAATGTACCGCTGATGACAGCGCCACTTCCTATTGACGATGTAAAAAAGGTAACCCAGGCCACACCGGAAGAAGTATACAAACAGATTGAGCAAGACCTGAAAGATGCCATCGCTGAAGCCAGTCTGCCGGACGTGCCGCCACGCCTTACCGAAGGAGGCCGCGTAGGTAAAGGCGTTGCACATGCTTTGCTGGGGAAAGTATACCTGTATGAAAAAAAATGGACCGAAGCCGCTGCAGAACTTAAAGAAGTGAATGGCGAAACTCCCGGTCAGCCGAGTGCTAAATACAACTATACACTGGTGCCGAATTTTGCCGATTTATGGAGATCAGAAGATGCCTACAAATTCCCCAGCGAATCTATCTTTGAGATATCCTATACTTCTACTTCCGGTGGTAACTGGACTTCGGGTGTAGCCAATACCGATGGAAATATCCTGAATATCCTTTGCGGTCCCCGCAGCCTGGTGGCAACACCCGCTACCAGTGAGGCTTCCCAGTATGTGGCCGGGTGGGGTTTCCTGCTTGTATCCAAAGAACTGGAAAGCGTTATGCGTGGCGATCCGCGCTATAACGCCACCATCCTGGATATGAAAAGCCTCGTGACCGCAGGTAAAGCAACCTACTCGGAAAGTTTTGATAACACGGGCTTCTTCCTGAATAAATTTGTGGGCCGTACTGCCAACATCTCCCAAGGTGGTGGCAACATGGAACTGAACTTTCCGCAAAACCTGTATGAAATACGCCTGGCAGATACTTACCTGATGGAAGCAGAAGCCCGCGTGAAAGCAGGAGAAGGCAGTGGAAGCGGCAGTCGCGCTTATCAGTTGCTCAATGCCGTACGCGCCCGCGTTGGACTAACACCCATAGATGCCACTTTCGACAATATCTTTAAAGAAAGACGTCTTGAACTGGCCGGAGAAGGACACCGTTTCCTCGACCTGGTAAGAACCGGGCAGGCATCCGCTGTACTGAACGCTATCGATAAAAGAAGCTTTAAACCTAAGAATGAAATATTGCCGATTCCTGCGCTGGAACTGCAAAACACAAGTCTGAAGCAGAGCAAAGAGTGGGAGTAACGATCCCTTCATTCAGGAGTTCCTGTATTTCTTCAAAAAAGAAGAAAATACGGGAATTCCTGAATACTTTTACCGATTAATAATCCTTTGCTATGATGAAGAGAACCGGACAACTGCTATGTTGCCTCGCCTTGCTGACAGGAAGTGTCCAGCCCGCAATAAGTCAGCAGAAAAAAAATAAAGAGATCCGTTACTGGTTAACATCTCCCGACAAATCCATTGCCCTGCAACAGCAGGCAACTACACTGCCGTTTACCACACAGGATAAAAATATGGCTACCATTGAAGTGGATGCCGCAACAAAGTTTCAGCCGATAGATGGCTTTGGCTTTACCCTCACCGGTGGCAGCGCTACGCTGATCAACCAGCTGCCCGCCACACAACAGGATGCCTTGCTGAAAGAATTGTTCCTCACAAAAGGTAATGGCATCGGCATTAGCTACCTGCGCCTCAGCATCGGCGCTTCCGATTTGAGCGCATCTGTATTTACCTATGATGATATGCCCGACGGACAAACAGATCCGGAGCTGAAGCATTTCAATATCAACGAAGAAAAAAAAGACCTGATCCCCGTACTGAAAAAAATTGTAGCACTAAACCCGGCTATTAAAATATTAGGATCCCCCTGGACACCACCTGCCTGGATGAAAACAAATAACTCGTTTATTGGTGGTAGCCTGAAACCGGAATACTACGGTGCTTATGCACAGTATTTTGTAAAGTATGTAAAGACGATGAAAGCCGCTGGTATTACTATCGATGCCATCACCATCCAGAATGAACCGCTGCATCCTAAAAATAATCCCAGCATGCTGATGCTGGCGGAAGACCAGGCCATTTTTATCAAAGATCACCTGGGCCCTGCTTTTAAAAAAGCCGGTGTGAAAACAAAGATCATCCTGTATGATCACAACTGCGATAAGCCGGAATACCCGCTCACTATTTTAAGAGACAAAGCCGCTTATCCTTACATAGATGGTTCTGCATTTCACCTGTATGGAGGCACTATTGATGCGCTGAGTAAAGTACACGACGAGTTCCCGGCAAAACACCTCTACTTTACAGAGCAGTGGTCTGATGGTAAAGGCAGTTTCTCTCATGAGCTGAAAAACAATGTCAGCAAACTGATTGTAGGCGCTACCCGCAACTGGAGCCGCAACGTATTGCAATGGAACCTCGCAGCCGATGCACATTGGAATCCTCATACCGATCAGGGCGGATGCTCCCAGTGCCTGGGTGGTATTACCATTGATGGCCAGTCCATTTCCCGCAACTCCTCCTACTATGTAATAGGCCATGCTGCTAAGTTTGTGCCGGCTGGTTCTGTAAGGATTGCTTCCAATATTGCAGGGCCGCTTGATAACGTGGCCTTTTTAACGCCAGGAGGTAAAACCGTTCTGATTGTAGTAAACACAGATGCGGCTGCCCAGGATTTCCAGATTAAAGTAAAAAACAAAGCAGCAGCAGCTTCCTTACGCAGCGGAGAAGTAGCTACTTTTGTTTGGTAGCACGTGAAGGTTGTTTTACGCAGTTTAATCCAGAGTAAGACAAAATTCCCGCTGATGATTTATTCACATTTACTGACGCTCCCTTAACATACGGTGTAATCCTTACGGAAGGTTGTATATATTGCTTTACCACTGGTTATGATTAACATCCGGCAGGAGAATATGACATTGAACAATGAGAATAATGCCTGTAAGGCGTTATACCCCCGCGTTATACCCGTACTGCCTGGAAATAAAACACTTCTTTATGGGTATTGAACGTAGAAAATTTTTAAGAAATATTAGTTTAACAATGGCCGGCGCACTAACCGTGCGCCTGCCGGTGTTAGGCAGCGCTATGGCAGAAAGTGGCCGGCTATTGTTTACACGGCAGCCGGATGCGGCCTGGATCGCTTCCCTCTACGAACGGGGCAATACTACCACTTATCTCAAAAGCAGGAATGAGCTGCAATATATCGGTATGCCGGTAGGAGGGATCATGTGCGGTACCGTGTATCTCGGTGGTGATGGCCGCCTGTGGCTCTGGGATATTTTTAATAAAAACCAGGAAGGAATAGAACCCAAAGTAGTTAACTATAGTGCCAATGTGCTGGATGGCGGCAAAAAAGTGCGCTCCCGCGATGGGGCGTGTTATATTGAGCCATCAAAAAATATCCGGCCACTGGACCAGGGATTTGCGTTGCAGCTTAGCTGGGGCGGGCAAACCATTATCCGGAAATTTGATGAGGAAAGCTGGCCTGAAATCAGTTTTGAAGCAACCTATCCGATAGCCACTATCCGTTATACCGATCCCGCGCTGCCGGTAGCGGTTACGCTGGAAGCATTTTCTCCTTTTATTCCTTTGAATGAAGATGATTCCGGGTTACCCGTTACCATTCTATCTTACAAAATAGAAAACAAGGACAGGGTGCCTGTTACCGCCACCATTCTCGGATGGCTGGAAAACAAAACGGCTATTTATTCTGCCGGCGATGCTCACGAACGTGTGAATACTTCTGTGAAAGGAAAGAACTGGCAGGGCATTTATGAAACGGTACGTACCAAAAGCGGCAACGATAAAGATTTTCAGCAACAGTACGACTACGGAAATTTTTGTATCGCGGCAGCGGGCAATAAAGTAATGGTAAGCCCGGCCATGCCCACCGGTGAATTAACGGACGCACATTTTTCCCTGATGTCTGCAAAGCAGGCAGTAAAAGGAACAGGGGAGAAGTTAACCGGTACCGTTGCCACCAGGCATGCCATACTACCGGGAAGGGCTATACGTACTGATTTTGCCATCAGCTGGTACGCGGCCAACCTGCATTTCAAAGACATCCAGGGAGAAGGACGCTACTACGCCAATAAGTTTGCAGATGCTGCGGCAGTAATGAAATATGTACTGGAAAATTATGCCCGCCTGGCCGGAGAAAGCCGCCTGTGGAAGAATACCTGGTACGACGCATCGTTGCCGTGGTGGTTTATGGAGCGCACTTTTCTCAACATATCCACACTCGCTACTACCACGGCGCACCGCTTCAGGTCGGGCCGCTTTTATGCATGGGAAGGCGTGGGCGCCTGTGAAGGTACCTGCACCCACGTATGGCAGTATGCACAGGCCGTAGGCCGCATATTCCCGTCGCTGGAGCGCGATACCCGGCAACGGGTGGACCTCGGCATTGGCCAGATGCCCGACGGTGGCATCCTGTTCCGCGGCGAAGCGGAGAAACGCCCCGCTATCGACGGACAGGCAGGCACCATATTACGCATTTACCGTGAACACCAGATGAGCAGCGATCATGCTTTCCTGCAACAAAACTGGCCCAATATAAAGAAGGCCACGCTCTTCCTGATCCGCCAGGACCGCAACAACGACGGCATGGAAGATACGCCGATGGAAAATACGCTGGATGCTGTTTGGGATGGGGAAATCGCCTGGATTGTGGGATTGTGCATCGCTGCCGTTAAAGCGGCTGCACTCATGGCTGCTGAAGTAAATGATACTGCATTCGCTAGTATCTGTAACGACTATACGGAGAAAGGAAAACGGAACATGGAAACGCAGTTGTTCAATGGCGAATATTTTATTCATCAGCCGGATAAGGTGAAAGGAAGATCGGTGATCGGTTCTTACAATACTTGTCATATCGACCAGGTATATGGTCAGAGCTGGGCTTTCCAGGTGGGTATGGATCGGGTAATTGACCGCGAAAAAACACTGTCGGCTTTAAAAGCATTGTATAAGTATAATTTTAAGGCAGACGTAGGGCCTTACATTGCCGCTCATCCCGGAGGCCGGCCCTATGCCCTCGCAGGTGAAGGAGGCATGATCCTGAACACCAATCCCCGCAATGAGGAGTTTCCTTTTGGTGTGAAAGATGCGTGGCAACTCGGGTACTTTAATGAATGCATGAGTGGCTTTGAACACCAGGTGGCAGCGCATATGATGGCGGAAGGTATGACCGATGAAGCGCTTACGCTTACCCGCGCTATACACGACCGTTACCACGCCGTGAAGCGCAACCCGTTTAATGAAATAGAATGCAGCGACCACTACGCGCGCGCCATGGCCAGCTATGGCACTTTTGTTACCGCCAGCGGATTCCGTTATCATGGTCCTAAAGGTTTTATCGCTTTTGCACCGGCCATCAACCGGGAAAATTTTAAAGCGCCTTTTGTTACTGCCGAAGGGTGGGGCACTTATACACAACAGGGAGGTAGTCATACGCTGCGGCTAAAGTATGGCCGGCTGCAAATAAATACGCTGTGTTTTCAACGTACCGGTGTGAAACAGGTATTGTTGGGAGATAAGAAAACACCGGCCACTTTTAAAGAAGAAAATGGTTACGTTACTATTCAACTGGCCACATCACTGCAATTGAAGGCAGGTCAGCATTTCCATCTTACTATCGTATAATTTATCAAGGCATATGCAAGAACTAAAAATGCTGTATCTTTCTTACTGCAAACAGTAAAAAATGGCGGAGTTAAAATTGTTTATGCTGGTGTTGGGATGTTCACTGGAAGGGCGTCATACAGAACAACACGATGTGTTTTTTGGCATCGGGCATCACCTGCGTGATCTTATCCCTGATATGAGGGCCTTCTGGCCGGAGGCCAAAGACAAACTGCACATCGATGGATACAGGGAAGTAAACTTTGTGGATAATTATAGAATCAGGGTAGTGGAGAAAAAAGAAACCCTGCACCAGGAAATGCAATTGTTTTTCCTGAACCTGGGCGGTTATAAGCCCGATGAGATGGAAGAGTTTCATTATAAAATTCTCAGCGTACAAAAAGATATCGGCGCGTTGATCCGGGCATCCAAACAAACGGCCTTTTACAAGCATACCTCTTTCGGAGAGGCTACCTCGCACGTTGATGATAAGTATGGCGTAGACGTAGATGATGTGCATAACGTAAAGGATATTTTACCGGCGCATCTGAAAGAAAAGTACACATTGGAAATTACACCAGCAACCGACGTGATCGCCGATCCTATTCATCTCGGATATTTTCAGCTGCAACATTTATGAGAGGATCAGAATACATTGATTGGTCCCAGTACCGGCATCTCTATGAAGAAATCAGCGTACCCGCCAGATCCGTTTTGCTGGAGGAAGGCAAAGTATCCCGGTATGCCTATTTCATCATAGAAGGCGCCGTGCGTGTGTGGTTTAACAATAAAGGGAAAGATACCACCTTCCAGTTTTTCTTTGAAGGAGAAGGGGTGTCTTCCATTGAGAGTTTTCGTACCGGTCAGCCGAGTATGTGTACTATAGAAACCATTACTGCCGCCAGGCTCTATAAGATTTCCAAAGAAAACCTGGAGCTGGTAATTGACAGCACGCCGGGGTTAAGGCCAAAGATGGAAGAAATTATGTTTCAACGTTTGCTGCGTTACGCCAGCATGTTCATATCCCAGATCCGCGATACGCCGCAGGAGCGCTACGAGGCGCTGATCCGTGATCAACCGCACATCCTGCAAAGAGTTCCCCTGCAATACATCGCTTCTTATCTGGGTATTACCCCTGTATCCCTGAGCAGGATCAGGAATAAACTTCACCGGTAATTTCTTAACAAATGTAAAGTGATCCTGTTTTTTCGTCGTGCACCTTTGTGATACAAAAATGCAAATAAGATGAATGCAGCAATTGTAACTCCCGGTCAGGTTCCTCAGTATGGATATTTCGCTGATCCTGTGGCCGGAGAAAAAGAACAGATCGTACAGGTAAAGGCCGCCGCTATACACCACGTGGTGAAATCCATTGCGGCCGGAAAGCACTATTCCTCGGGCGGCGATCAATCCCTTGTTCCCGGTGTGGACGGCGTGGGCCTGCTGGCAGATGGCTCACGTGTATATTTCGGCGCCGTACGTAAGCCTTATGGCACTTTCGCGGAATTAAGCATCACCACGCAGGGTTGGAGCATGCCGCTTCTGGATGGCCTCCCGGATGCCACTGCCGCGGCTATTTTTAATCCTGCTATGTCGTCCTGGCTGGCACTAACCTACAGGGCGCAGCTGCAACCCGGAGAAACTGTGTTGATTCTCGGCGCCACCGGCACATCGGGTCAACTGGCAGTACAGGTTGCAAAATTGCTGGGTGCGGGCAAAGTGATTGCCGCCGGTCGTAATAAAGCCGTGCTGGAACAACTGCGCGCGCTTGGAGCAGATGAATGTATACCGCTGGATCAATCTCCCGAAAACCTTGTAAAAGCTTTTGCCGCTCAACCTTATGATGTGGTAATAGATTACCTGTGGGGAGAACCGGTAATGACGCTTATTACAGCACTAACGGGTAATAGCTTGAGGAAGGAAGCACCGCGCACACGCCTGGTACAGGTGGGCAGTATGGCCGGAGATCCTATTTCACTTCCTTCCGGGGCATTGCGCAGTTCGCGGCTGGAAATCATGGGAGGTGGCGGTGGCAGCGTATCTATAGAAGCCATCTTTAAAGTATTACCGGAAATTATGAAAAAGGCCGCTGAAGGAAAACTGCGGATCAACACTATAGAGATGCCACTGAGTGAAGTAGCCACTGCCTGGGCACGCGAAGTCCCCGGTGGTAGCAGGCTGGTGCTTGTTCCCTGAGCCCCGCCGGTAATCACGGTTCATTAACCGCCTGTCATTAAGCATTTGAAGGGGCTGTTGCATTTTTATACTTTCGGGCAAAACCAACCAATCATTCATCGTATGAAAAAAATGATTCTCGGCTGCCTGGCAACAGTGGCCGTTTCAGGTGCATTTGCACAAAAGAAATCTGTCATTACCGGTAAAATACCCGTGGCCTTTGACAATGAATACATCTACCTCTTTAATGTATCCGGTAACGGCTACAAAAAACTGGATTCTGCACTGATAGAAAAAGGCGCTTTCAAACTGCAGTATGAAGTAACAGATACATTAGCCGCGATGTTAAGCGTAGGCACCAAAGCAGTGGATAAGCCATTGCGTGGTAACCAGGCGTTGTACATTACGCCAAACGACAAGATAACCTTCACACTCAAAACCGCCGGTGAGCCCAACGCCTTATCCGGTGCGGTGATCAAAGGTTCGGTTATTACCAGACAACAGCTGGAAATGGATGCTGTGCTGGCGCCGGTTACAAAAAGTATGGATTCCCTCCGCGCTATCGGACAGAAAATGATGATGCAGGCAGAAAGGGATACCACCGGTTACTATGCTATGAGCATGGCTTTCAGAAAACTGGCAGAAGAGAGAGAGGCGCTGCAGGAAAAGTTTATGCTGGCGCACACTGATTATTATGTAAGCCTCGCTACGCTTTATGAAAGCATGGGTGGCCGTGTAGAAGACGTAGAAGGTACGCAGAAAATGTTTGATAAATTTCCATTGGCGTTACGCCAGTCCAGCCTCGGTCAAAAAGCAGCAGACTTGCTGAAAGCCTCTGCATTACTGGGAAAGAACCAGGTAGCTCCTGATTTTTCTGCAGCTACTCCGGATGGTAAAACCATGAAACTGTCTGACCTGAGAGGTAAATATGTTTTGCTCGATTTCTGGGCCAGCTGGTGTGGTCCCTGCCGTGCTGAAAACCCTAACGTAGTAAAGGCGTACAATAAATTCAAGGATAAGAATTTTGATATCCTGGGTGTTTCCCTCGACAGAACCGGCGATGAAGCAAAATGGACAGCCGCTATTGAAAAGGATGGTCTTGTGTGGCATCATGTAAGCGATCTGAAATGGTGGAAAAGTGATATCGCTAAATTGTATATGATCCATTCTATTCCACAGAATTTTCTGCTCGACCCGCAAGGACGAATTATTGCTACTAATCTGAGGGGGGAGGCATTAGAGAAAGAACTGGAAAAAATACTGCACTAAGTTATTCATTCATTTCGGCATGGTATCTGCTCTATGCCTGCAACGAATTATTTATTCGGTGAAATGGATGACAATGGACCACCCGTCCCGGTTTCCCGGGACGGGTTTTTTTATGAAAAAATGTGAATTTATTTATTACTTTTAATACGTGTTATATTGACAATTAATTATTCCGCGTATATGAAATACATTCACCGGGCGATATTGATGGTAACTGTTGTTATCAGCGCATGCCAATCCAACAAGCCGGCAACGCCGCCACCTGTACTAACGGAAGCGCAGCAACGACTGCCTGAAAATGCCGTACATGGACTAAAAACGCTTTCCGGTTTGGAAACAACCCTGTTTGCCAGTGAACCCAGCATCATGAATCCTACCAATATGGATATCGATGAAAAGGGCCGGGTATGGATCACGGAAGCCTATAACTACCGCAATGAATTAAATCCGGGGCATCCTTATAAGGCTGCCGGTGATCGTATTATGATCCTGGAAGATTTGAACGGAGATGGAAAGGCAGACACGGCCAAAGTATTTTACCAGGATACCTGCATAAATGCGGCGCTGGGTATTTGTGTGCTGGGAAATAAAGTGATTGTGTCCTGCAGCCCGAACGTTTTTATTTTTACAGATACCAACGGAGATGATAAAGCAGATAAAAAAGAATTGCTGTTCCGCGGTATCGGTGGCGTACAGCACGATCATGCCATTCATTCATTCACCTTTGGTCCCGACGGAAAACTGTATTTCAATTTCGGTAACGCCGGCGACAGCATACTTGACAAGAATGGAAACGTGATCCGGGATGCAGAAGGTAACCTCATCGCCAACAAAGGGAAGCCTTATCGCCAGGGAATGATTTTCCGCTGTAATGAAGATGGCAGCAACCTGGAAGTAATGGCGCATAACTTCCGTAACAACTACGAAGTAGCGGTGGATGCTTTTGGTAACATGTGGCAGAGCGATAACGACGACGATGGTAACAGGGGCGTTCGCATCAACTATATTCTTGAACATGGCAACTATGGTTATACGGATGAGATGACCGGCGCAGGCTGGTCATCCCGCCGTATGAATATGGAAGACTCCATTCCATACCGGCACTGGCACCTCAATGACCCCGGTGTAGTGCCCAACCTGTTGCAAACGGGTTCGGGTTCGCCTACAGGTATGGTGATCTATGAAGGAGAGCTGTTGCCCGCACCTTTCCGTAACCAGATGATCCACGGAGAGCCTGGCCATAATGTGGTAAGGTCTTATCCCGTAAAAAAATACGGCGCCGGCTATACGGCAACTATTGAAAATATCCTGGAAAGCAGTTCCGATCAGTGGTTCAGGCCATCTGATGTGTGCGTGGCGCCTGACGGATCCCTGTTTGTAGCCGACTGGTACGATCCCGGCGTTGGCGGTCACCAGGTAGCCGACCTGAACCGGGGCCGCGTATTTCGTATAGCCCCGCCCGGTAGCGCCTATAAGGTGAAGCCACCGGTGTTCAATACTGCCGCCGATGCCATTGCCGCATTGAAGAATCCTAATCTCAGTACCCGCTACCTCGCATGGACAAAACTCTCCGGCATGGGCGCGGCTGCAGAAAAGGAACTACAGGAGCTGTATAACAGCGCCAACCCCCGCTACCGGGCCCGCGCCCTGTGGCTGCTCAGCAGGCTGCCTAACGGTAACGGCTATGTGCAGGCGGCCCTGAAAGATAAAGATGAAGATATCCGCATCACGGCCATCCGCGCCGCCAGGGAAACCGGCGTATCCTACGGCAATATGCTGGTAACAGATACTTCCGTTGCAGTGCGCCGCCAGTTGCTATTGGCCATGCATCACAGCCATGAAAAAGACATGCCTGCCAACTGGGCATTGCTCGCTGCACAATACAACGGAAATGACCGGTGGTACCTGGAAGCACTGGGCATTGCAGCAGATGGCAACTGGGATGCCTGCTTTAATGAATGGCGGAAATTACCACCTAATACAAAACACCCCGAAGCGGACCATGATATTATCTGGCGCGCCAGAACGCCGGCAGCGCTGCCGTTGCTGGCCGCTTTGATCCTGGAACCGGATGCAGATCCCCTGCAAAACAAACGCTACTTCCGCGCATTTGATTTCTATCCCACTGCAGCAAGCACGCCCGTGCTGCTGGGATTACTGAAAGGACAACATCCGCAGCAAGCCTATATCAATGCATTGGCATTTATACAACTGGATGAGAAAGCAGTACCTAAAACGCCGGACATCGCAGCATTGCTCCGTAACAGCCTGGCCGCATTCAAAGGGCATATGGAATTTGTTGACCTCGTGTTAAAGTACCATGTCCGCGATCAGAATGAAACACTTTTGCAGATGGTGTTGGATTCAAAGCGCGAAGATCTCCAGGGATACGCGATGAAAGCGCTGCTGCAAAGCGGCGGACAACTGCTGGTGATAAAAACCATTTCAAAAAAGGATTCGGCATCTGCCATCTCATTGATAAACGCCGTCGGCAAAACACAGGACCGCACCAGCCGGACGTTGCTTTCTACACTGATGCGCAACAACGTATACTCTTTACCGTTACGACAACAAGCCACGCGTAATCTTGGTCACGGATGGGACGGATTTGAAGATCTGTGGAATATGGTGGAAGGCAAATCGCTCCCCGCCGATTTAGATACGGTAGCCAGGGCGGTGCTTACACACGCATGGCGGCAGGACATCAAAGCCAAAGCCGTAGCCCATTATGAGCCTGCAGCAGTACACCACGACCTGTTGCCCGTAGATAAGCTGGTGACCCTGCCGGGCAACATCTCCGGAGGAAAAAAAGTATTTAATACTTATTGCGCTACCTGCCACCTGGACGGAAATTCCGGCGTGAACTTCGGACCTGCATTAACAGAAATTGGCAGTAAGCTTACTAAAAGCGCTATCTACGATGCCATCATCGAACCGGATGCAGGCATCAGCTTTGGCTTTGAAGGCTATTTCTTTAAGCTAAAAGATGGCTCACAGGTATTGGGTTATATTGCCGGAGAAACAAAAGAGGAAGTAGATGTGCGTACCGCCGGCGGTCAGGGTGTAAAACTGCAAAAAAGCACCATTGTATCCCGGAAAGCATATGAACATTCACTGATGCCCACCGGCCTCGCTACAGCTATGTCGCAGCAGGAACTGGTTGACCTGGTTACCTACCTGGCATCATTAAAAAAGTAGGGAGTCCTTAGCTTTCTAAGATAGCTGTTACGCCCATGCCGCCGGCGGTGCAAATAGAAATCAACGCCCGGCCGCTGCCACGCTGTTGCAGTATTTTAGCGGTTTGCGCTACTATACGTGCGCCGGTGGCCGCAAAGGGATGGCCAATAGCCACGCTGCCGCCTTTTGTATTTAGTTTGTCCCGGTCGATACTTCCCAGCGGCGTATCCCAGCCGAGTTTTTTGCAATAGGCCGCATCTTCCCATGCCTTCAGTGTGCAGAGTACCTGCCCGCTGAAGGCTTCATGGATTTCATAAATATCAAAGTCCTGTAGCTTCAGGTGATTGCGTTTCAGCATACGCGCTACGGCATAGGTAGGCGCCATTAGTAGTCCTTCGCCGTTTACATAATCCACGGCGGCGGTTTCCGCATCTACAAGATGGGCCAGCACAGGCCAGTTCTGTTGCTGCGCAAACTCTTCGGAGGCCATCAGCAAAGCGGCTGCGCCGTCGGTATACAAAGTGCTGTTACCTGCTGTCAGAGAGCCCTTGCCGCCGAAATCGAAAGCCGGCTTCAATGCAGCCAGTTTCTCCGGTGTGGTATCGGCCCGCACAATGGTATCTCTCTTCACACCTTTATAAGGAATAATGAGGTCATTGAAAAAGCCTTCTTCATAAGCCTTTGCGGCATTCATGTGGCTCCGGTATGCCAGCGCATCCTGCTCTTGGCGTGTAATGCCCCATTCCTTTACCATTTTTTCGGTGTGTTGCCCCATCGACAAGCCCGTTCTGGGTTCCACGATGGAAGGATATAATGGTTTCAGGTCTTTGAAGCGGATAGAGGCCAGTATTTTTAGCCGTTGGGAAAAGGTTTTTGCGGCCCGCAGATCGGCCAGCTTCCACGCCAGCTGTTGCTGGAACAGCAACGGAATATCGCTGTTGGTATCGCTGCCGCCGCTGATGGCGGTATCTATTTGTCCGCAGCCAATGCGGAGGCCGAGTTGTATAGTGGTATCCAGGCTGGTACCGCAGGCTCTCAGTACGCCATAGGCCGGCGTATGCGGATCCAGCGAGGTGCCCAGCACGCACTCCCTGGCAAAGTTCCAATCGGTGGAGCGGTTCAGCAATGCGCCCAGCGCCACTTCTCCCAGCCGTTTTCCGGAAAGCTGGTATTTGTCCACCAATGCGCTCAATACAGTGGTTAACATTTCCTGGTTGCTGATATGATTGTACTCTTTAAAGGATCTTACGAAAGGGAT
Source organism: Chitinophaga sp. CCNWYY40 (assembly GCF_037483205.1). Lineage (NCBI taxonomy): Bacteria > Pseudomonadati > Bacteroidota > Chitinophagia > Chitinophagales > Chitinophagaceae > Chitinophaga > Chitinophaga sp. CCNWYY40. Next base: position 668,526 of record NZ_JBBHLF010000003.1, on the reverse strand, counting down.
ACGTAATCCGCCGATGATAGCGACCTTTTTCATGCTGCTGTGCTTTAACTAAAGTTAAGGAATATATCAGCCCGATGGTACTTGTTTACAGGTCATAAATATGATTCACCGGGTTTGGCACAGGTTGGCCGGTTAAGGCAGCAATTACATTCTGTGCAGCAATCCTGGACATGGCGTTGCGGGTTTCCAGTGTGGCCGAGCCAATATGCGGCAGTACTGCTACGGTAGGCATTTCCAGCAGCGGATTGTCCGGGTGCATGGGTTCCGGATTGGTAACATCCAGCCCCGCGCCCCATATTTGCCCTTCCTGTAAAGCGGCAATGAGATCTGTTTCATTGTGGATGCCTCCGCGTGCTGCATTGATAAAAATGGCGGTGGGCTTCATTTTACGGAAGGCTTCTTTATTAAACTTTTCTTTTGTTTCAGGTGTAAGGGAGGTGTGTATGCTGATAACATCGCTTTGTTGCAGCAACTCATCAAAGGTAACAAAGGTGGCGTCCAGCTCTTTTTCAGCGGCTTCGTTGCGATGGCGGTTGCAGTAAATGATTTTCATACCAAAAGCAGCCTTGCAGCGTTTAGCCATTACCGTACCTATGTTGCCGAGTCCCCATATGCCCAGTGTTTTTCCTTCTATATCGGTGCCAAGATTGGCGGTAGGAGTAGAGAATCCCCATTCGCCTTTTAAAATTCTTTTATGTTGATAGAATGCCTTTCGTGCTACGGATAACATCAGTAAAAAGGCGGTATCGGCGGTGGCGTTACTTAATACGCCAGGCGTGTTAGTGATCTGTAATCCCAGTTCTGTAGCCGCTTTCAGATCTACGTTATCGTATCCTACGGATAAAAGACTGATCACTTTCAGGTGGCGGCATTGTTCCAAAAATGCCCGGTCCAGTTTTTCGCCACCGGCAAAAAGCAGGGCATCACTGTCTTTGCAGTATTGTACTCTTTGTGCGGGCGTCATTTCTTTTTCTTCCGACCACTGTGTAACGGTAAAGCCTGCACGTTGCAGGAGTGATAACCCTTCTTCCGGAATAACCCTTGTTGTGAATACCTTCATAATATCATCAGTTTAATTGCGCTGAAATTTTCTCTTCCCCAGTTTCCATATTTCAAACCATAATACCGATGCTGCGCTGATGGCGGTGCACAGCAGCAGTTCATATACAGAAAGACCGGTAATACTGAAGAACCGCGCCACCGGCGGAACATATAACATCGCTGCCAGCAACAGCAGGGTGATACCAATTACGCCCACCATCAGTTTGTTCCGGTTGCGCATACTGTGTATAAAGGAGTAATAGAATGAACGGTTCACCAAGGTAAGAAAAATATTTGCGAGAACCAGCGTAGTGAACACCATGCTGCGGGTGAGCACTTCCCCCGAATCCCGTGCTACGCTCCACTGGTAGGCCGTTAGTACACCTGCCGTGATGATCAGTCCCTGCAGGATGCTGATATTCATTTCCCGGAAAGAGAGAAAGGTTTGTGTAATAGGCCGGGGTGGTTGTAACATGGCATTTTCTTCCATCGGTTCATTTTCATACACAATAGAACAGGTAGGGCCCATAATTACTTCCAGGAAGATCACATGCACGGGCGTAAATATATTGGGATAGATCCAGCCGAGAAACAGTGGGAGCGATACAGTGAGGATAATCGGGATGTGAATAGAGATGATATACTGCACCGCCTTTTTTATATTGGTATAAATTCTCCGTCCCATTGCAATGGCATCCACCATGTTGCTGAGATCATCATTCACGAGGATCAGGGCGGCGGCCTGTTTGGCGATCTCCGTTCCTTTTTTGCCCATTGCAATGCCAATATGAGCGGCCTTCAGCGCAGGACCATCGTTCACGCCGTCGCCGGTCATGGCCACCACTTCATTGTCGGCTTTCAACGCATTGATGGCGGCCAGTTTTGCTTCGGGGAACATGCGTGTAAAAATATTGACAGACTGTAAGGTTTGCTGCATCTTTTTTTCGTTCATCTGCATCAGGGTATCACCGTTTACGGCTTCATCTGCCTGCTGTAACCCGGCCTGTTGCGCAATGGCGCGGGTGGTAACGGCGTTGTCGCCGGTAATGATCTTTACCTTAATACCCGCCTGGTAAAATTGTTGGAATACCTTTCCGATATTGCTTTTGGGAGGATCGTAGAAGGCCAGCAAACCCACAAAAGCAAACGGCAGCTCCTGTTGCGTGGCGGGGTAGTTGGTACCGCTAAAATCCGAAGTGGCTACTCCCAGTACCCGGTAGCCTTTTGCTGCCAGTATATTTACCTGGTCGAGGATCGTTTGTTTTTCTTTTTCCGGGAGATGGGAAACCTGTAGTATCGCTTCCGGCGCTCCTTTCGCTGCCACGATGCGTTTGCCTGCTGCGTTCTCAAAAATATGCGTCATCATGGGAGGCTTGCCTTCCAGTGGATATTCATGCACCATTGTATAATTGGTGCGTTCATCCAACGGTACCATTTCTTCGTATAGCCGGTGGAGTGTTTTCTCCATCGGATCAAACGGTACCGGCTCACTGGCCCACATGGCGCTGGTGATCAGCGCTGGCGGAAAGTGACCGGCTTCATATATCGTGTAGTCGGCGCCGTTATACACCGCCTGCAGGCTCATTTTGTTTTCAGTAATGGTACCTGTTTTATCGGTGCAGATAACGGTGGCGCTGCCTAATGCTTCCACGGTACGGATCCTTTTTACAATAATCCCCATCTGCATCAGCCGCCTGGAACCCAGTGCCATAAAGGTGGTGAAGGCCACCGGTATTTCTTCGGGTAAAATAGACATGGCCAGCGTTAGCCCTTTCAGCAGGCTGTCGGTAAGGCTCCCGCTGCGGATGTAATTAAACAGCCATACTCCCAGGAAAACGATCACACCGGCTACGGCCATCCATTTTACAAACTGCCGGATCTGTTGTTGCAGTGGCGTTATTTCTTCTTTGATATTGAGGATGGCTTCTCCCAGCTGGCCGATTTTTGTTTGCGCGCCTATGTCCTGTACTTCACAGATAGCGAGCCCGGACACTACTACGGTGCCGCTGTACACTTTATTGTCTTCACTGTCGCTTTGTTTGAATACGGCGTAGGCTTCGCCGGTGAGGGCCGATTCGTTGACAGAAAAGTCATTGCTATGTACAATGATGCCGTCGGCATTGATCGTATTACCTTCGGACACCAGCATCATATCTCCCTTTACAATTTCGCTGGTAGGGATACTTTTCAGTTCCCCGCTGCGGATAACCGTGCTGAGTGGCTCATTCATTTTCTCCAGCGCTTCCAGTGCTTTACGGCTGCGGCTATCCTGGTAAAACGAAATACCCGATACCAATGCAATGGCAGCCAGCATGAAATACGCCTCGCCCAGTTCTCCCATCACAAAATAAATGGCGGTTACTGCTATGAGTAATACCAGCATGGGCTCTTCCGTGATTTCCTTCAATACGGCCTTCAGTGGACTGGTAACAGGTTCCGGAGGGGTATTGCTGCCATGTTGTTCTCTTGAAGCAGTAACAGCTGCTTCATCCAAACCTTTGATATGCTCCGGTAAATTGATCTGTCCAGCCATGCAGGGTTGTTTTGGTGAAAGGAGGTCTGTTAAATTTACGAATTATGAATTAAGGATTTGTAATTCATAATTTTTTATCATCTTTAAAGATTGATTTGCCTGACGGTGATAGGACGGTCTGATGCGGAATTTCTACTCTTCCCGCCTGAAAATGTACATCCCTCACCTCACTGCCGGGCTGGAAGGAAGTTGGCCACCACGCGCGATTTCTTCCGGTAGTTGAAACAACAGACGGCATTACCCTTACGCCTGAACGCGGATTAGCCGCTGTTTGAGGCTGAACATAACCAGTGCAGTAGTGTTAATTATAGTTAAGCAACTGGTATAAAATTACCAAGCGGCACAGAGATTGTGGAAGGAACGACTCTGATCACACTATCACAACTGTCAGCCTAACATATGCGGGATCTATCGGGGAGTAATCGTTTCATGGCCTATATCACAGCAAATAAGTGGGTGGCTGTTGCCATCGGGATTATTGTGTTGATGAGATTTTCATTTACAGGGATCATGGGAGCTATGCCCCAGGATGCCTATTATTATTTCTACGGACAACACTTCGCCCTGTCATATTTCGATCACCCTCCGGCAATAGCATGGATCCTGCGTGCTTTTACCGACTTATTGGGCCGGCATGTATTTGTGATCAAGCTGGCAGATACCCTCGTGACCATCGGTACCCTGCTGGCTTTTTATCGCTTGTCGGCATGCTTCCTTCCCCGGGAACGAGCCTGGAATAGCCTGCTGTTGCTGGGCGCTACGCTGATGATCACTATCTTATCACTGGTATCCACGCCGGACGTGCCTTTGCTGCTGTTCTGGACATTATCGCTGATTGCTATGTACAGGGCGGTATTTGAGCAGCGCAAAGCATATTGGATATGGACGGGGATTGCAATGGGACTGGCATTCGACAGCAAGTATACGGCTATTTTCCTGCCGGCGGGCGCCGTGCTTTACCTGTTGCTGTCCAGGGAGCACCGCCGGTATTTGTGGTCGCCCTGGTTCTTTGCCAGTATCGTGGTTTTCTGTATCACCATTTTGCCGGTAGTGATCTGGAATGTGGATAACGACTTTGCCTCTTTCCGGTTCCAGTCATCCGACCGGGTAGGGGGCGTGGAATTCCGGCCGCTGGATTTTTTCGGTGTTATTGGTCACCAGGCGGCCATCCTGTTGCCGGTATTATTCTTTGCCTTGCTGTATTATGTGTATAAGCTGGTCCGCAAATACGGATGGCATATTGGCCGGATCTCTGCCCGGCAGCTTTTCCTGTTATGCTTTTTTATCCCCGTTTTTGGCATTTTCTTCCTGATTTCTCCTATCTACTGGGTAAAGATCAACTGGATGATGCCTGCCTATATTACGGGCATTATATGGATCAGCACCTGGATCACGTTTAAATATGTACGCTGGCAGTGGATTTGCTCATTGGTAATACACCTGGCGCTGGCTGTAGAGATCATTTTCTATCCGGTACCTATTCATTCTGATGATACGATGATTGGCTGGAAAGGGCTGGGCGACGGTGTAAAGACATTGTCTGAAGAATACCCTGATGATTTTATTTTCTCTGCAGATGATTATAAAACCAGTGCCATGCTCAATCTTTACCTGGGGCGCATGGTATACTCCCGTAATATTATTGGTGAAAATGCCCTGCAGTTTGATTTTATAGGCACCGATATCAATGCATTAAAAGGAAAAAATGCCCTGTTTATCAATTCATTGACCGACGTAAACGATGATGTGGATGAACAGGAGTTTGTGGAAGAAGAACTGGCGCCGTTCTTTAGTTCGGTGCGGTCGCTGCCCCCTATTGTTGTTACCCGCCAGGGCCGCGTAGTAAGGAAATTCCTCGTTTTCCGCTGTATGAACTATCAGCCTCCGCAGCGGGGTAATGACGCCGGTCATCCGAAAGAATGATGACAGTCAACGGAAGGAGTAATGCCCGTCATTGTTCAGCAATGCATTCCGGCTTAGTTTTACATCAGCATTTGGACATCCACCTGGATTCCTTGGCGTAAATAAAAGTGAAGATGTGCTGTTCGAGAAGGTATCACCGTTCTATCAGCGGTGGTACTTTTACCTACTGTTAAAAAAAATGCAAATCATGTTCAGCGGATTAACTCCTACATCCCGTCAGCGGAAATTTTGTGAAGGTTTCCTCTTTTTTCCCATCAGGCATTTACGTAAGTATGGGAATCATATTTTCAGGCAATACGGACGTCATGCCGGTGTGAAAGCATTATTGGATATGCAGCTGGGCATGCCGGGGAACAACGACCGGTATGCTGAAGAAATACAGCGCTGTATCGCCGAAAAGGCAGCACCGGAAACGGCGCAGGTGCTGGTAAAGCTGGAAGAATTTTATACGCAGGTACAGGCGGCTGCCGGTAATTTGCCGGGTTTATACCTGGATTTCAGTGATCTCATCATTCATTTTTACAGAGAGGCATCCATCTATCACAATGTGATCCTGCGCAATATGAAGCAGGAATTGCAGCCGGCCGGAAAATCAAAAAAACGGGAGCCGGTGGTGGAACCCGGACAGGAACACATCTCTAAACTATACAGGGTAGTAAAAGAATTTGTTTTGCAAAGCAAAAGCATGTTGTCTGTACTGGAAGATGTGGCAAGAAAGGAAAACTATTTACCAGGCGAACAATATCTCCGCCAGATGATGGAATTAATGTCAAACATCCGGCAGATGAATCATCACCAGCAACATCTATGTCAGCTATTGAAGAAATGGGGAGCGGATAAGAATCTGCATATGCAGCAAACCTATTATAATTAGCAACTATCAATATGTCTTATGAACCTCTGACTGAAACAGCTATTGCTGCCTACCGGGAAGCATGCAGCAACTGGATCAGGACCCTGAAAGCCTTAAGGGAAGATAATGCCTCGCTGATCAACCGGCTGGCGGCAGCGTTGAAAGAAACAACGCGGCGGTCGTTCATTGAGGAGGCAGAGGAGTTTCAGCTCACTATGCTGGACCGGGAAGAGTCGTTGGTCCTGTTGCGGCATGAGATAGGGGAGCAGCTCGACTGGCTGAATAAGCAGCCGGCGGGCGTGCCTGCGCCTCATCCGTATGCGGTGCTGAAAAATGATATGGAAGGAATGATGCAGGAGTACGAGCGGTTAAAGGTGGCATTCCTCGTTTTTATAGCGGCTGAAAAGGTATAGACATCAGTTTACCAGCGCCGCCAGTTTTTTGATAGATAAAAAAGCAATCTGACCCTCTTTCAATGCAATCAGCTGCTCATCCCTGAAGTCGCCCAATGTACGTATCAGTGATTCTTTTGCCACCCCCGCTACTGCAGCAAGGTTTTCCCGGCTGATATCAATCGTAAAATGTTTACTGCCTTTTGTATTGTATTTTTTATCGAGCATCAGTAACGCTTCCGCTACTTTTTTACGAAGCGAGTTATATGCCAGTCCGATCAGCTGTTGTTCTTTTTCCGCCATTTCTTTTGATAACATCTGGATGAATTTCCCCAGCACTTCGGGGTTGCTGCTGATCAGCTGTTCAAAATCTTTTTGTGGGATCACCGCTACCAGCGTGTCTTCCATCGCCTCTGCATACTCCTGATAGTTACCGCCTTCAAGCAGGGCATTATACCCGAGAAAATCTCCTTCGTTATATAAACCAATGATCAGTTCTTTTCCTTCATCATTGCGTTTATACGTTTTTACCTTTCCCTGGAGCAGGTAGTACAAATGATCCGGGCGATTGCCGGCAGCGTAAATGCTTTGTTTCTTTTTATAATGATTGGTATTACGGTCTTCTTTGAGCAGGGTCAGCTGATCCCTGCCGGTACTGGCAGAGAGTAATACCTGGAGTCCGTGTAAACCGGTAACGGTGTCCTGTTTAATTTCTGCACATCTTTTCAGGCGGCTTTCTATAGCGCTGAGTAATTCCGTGCCTTCGAAGGGCTTGGTGATATAATCATCTGCGCCCAGCTCCATTCCTTTTCGTATATCCGTTCTTTCAGCTTTCGCTGTCAGGAAGATAAAAGGCGTTTTTTGCAGGGCTTTATTTTTATGCAGCATGTGTAATACGCCGTAGCCATCCAGCACGGGCATCATGATATCGCATACAATAAGATCGGGGAGGTGTTCCAGCGCCATTGCCACGCCTTCTTTGCCGTTGGTGGCGGTGAGCACCTGGTAGTTGGCCAGTTCAAGGATTTCTGCTACGTTGTCACGGATAGCAGCATTATCTTCAATCAGCAATATTTTTTCCATGAGCGTCAGTTTTGGGAAAGGGAACCGTAACAATGAACTCTGTACCTTTTTCCGGAGCGCTGTTACAGGAAACTGTGCCATTCATTAATTCTGCGTATTTGGCTACAATGTGCAGCCCAAGTCCGGTACCCTGGATATTGGATACATGCTGACTACGGAAAAAACGCTCAAAAAGATGCTGGCGGTCTTCTTCTGAAATACCTATTCCCTTGTCTTTTACGGATAACTGAAAAGTGCTGTCGCTACATTGTGAACGGATAGAAATGATGGCTCCCTCCGGAGAAAACTTGATGGCATTGGATACAAGATTCATAACAATGTGTTTTAATAGTGTAGGGTCCATGCAGGCATGAGCAGCGCCGTGGTGGGCATAGTAAATATTCTGTTTGGCTTTTTTGAGTCCGTCCATTTCACCGAGAATGTTGCTGATATGTTTGCCGGCGTCAAAAGTACCGGGGCGCACCTGTATCTTTCCTTCTTCTATTTTTCCTACCGACAGGAAATCGTTTAATATATCCGTCAGCATATTTACGGCGGAAATAATACGTTGAATATGTTTACTCCGTTTGGCTAAATCATCATCAGCTTCATATTTGGACACCAGGTAGATGGAAGAGAGAATAGCGCTGAGTGGCGTTCTGAATTCGTGGGAGGCCAGGGATACAAACCTGGATTTAAGTTCATTCAGCTCCCGCTCTTTCTCCAGGGAAGTTCTCAGCTCTGATTCGGCCTGTTTAATGCGGGAAAGGTCGATGGCAATGCCGATGTACCCGGTAATATCGGAGGCATCGCGGATAGCGGATACCGTCAGGGAAACCGGTAGCCTGCTTCCATCTTTCCGGATATACTGCCATTCGTATTCATTGTACAGGTTCAGCCTGGCTTTGATCGTAAGTGTTTCCATACCGGGAGCAACCGGCTGATTCAGCTGTTGTGAAAATTCTTCTGCCCGCAGGGCTACTTCTTCCGGATCATGCAGCAGCAGCGGGGTATACACATCCACCACTTCGCTGGCTTTGTAGCCCAGTATCCTTTCTGCTGCCGGGTTGAACCACCTGATGAAACCATCGGTATTGATTACGATGATCATGGCGCCGGTGCTGGTCCATAAACTGTTGAGGAAGCTGTTCATCCGCTGGAGCGAACCGTCTTTAACGACCGCTTCTTTCCGTTGCTGTGAAAGCTCGCGGAGCGTCATCTCAGCATTGCGGCGATCGGTGGTATCAGTGATATAGATGATCGTTAGTATTCCTTCAGGGGTGCTATGGTTAACCTGGTTGATCTCTACCGGGAACTGGCTGGTGTTTTTCCGTACTGCATATTGTTCTTTGCCATTGTGAATAAGCAACAAGCTCACTAACTGACCTGTAACTTCTTCTTTTGTGTAGCCAAACTGGTTAAGCAGGAAGGGGTTGGCCATTACGATCCGGTGCTGGTTGTCGGCAACCAGTATGCTGATGGTAGCATGGTTAAAGAGTACCTCGAAACCTATGTAATTATTTTGAGAGGTATTAATCATACAGGTAATTGACCCTTTGGAGCGGTGCTGTATAAATTTAATGATTCCCGGTGGAATAAATTACCTGTATGAATAAATTGGATGTTATTATTTTATAAAACTAATAATATGTTTGTATTTAATATGTATTAAGAAGATGCTTACTTCTGATTGACAGGTGTTTCAATAATCAGGAACTCTGTTTTCTCTCCACACTGCAGGATCACCTCACCGGTTTCCCATATCCCGATAGCATCACGCGGCTGCAGTACCTGGTCCTGTACTCTCAGGCTGCCGGAAATGGAAAAGATAAACAGGCATTTATTCAGCTGGTTAAAGGTATAGGTAACGCTGGCCGGTTGCTCATAATAACCGAGCGACAACTTCGCGTTCTGGTTGATCCAGCAATGCTGCATTCCTTCTTCACCGGATACGATGGTTACCAGTTTGTTCTTTCGTTTTTCCAGGGGAAAACTCCGCTGCTGATACCGCGGTGAAATGTTTTGTTGTTTGGGAAGAATCCAGATCTGTAAGAAGTTAACTTCTTCTGTACCTATATTGTACTCTTCATGTCGTAGCCCGCTGCCGGCACTCATGATCTGTACAGCGGGTGCTTCTATCTCGGTACTGTATCCCATTGTATCTTTATGGTTCATCTTTCCCTTCAGCAAAACGGAAATAATTTCCATATTCACATGTGGATGAATACCAAAGCCTTTGCCGGCTTCTACATAGTCGTCGTTGAAGGCGAACAGCGTACCAAAAGCGCTGCGCATCGGGTGGTAAAAATCACTGAAGCTGAAGAAGAAATTGCTTTTCAGCCAGCCTATGTCTTTCACGCCTCTGTCGCCCGCCGGGAAGTATTGTGTTTTCATATATTAATGAACAGGTAATGATTTAAAATTGTTTGGACACCGGTTATTTTTCCGGACCAACTAAGTTAAATGCAAATTTCCGTATCTCGTAAATAACTTTCCCAAACTCGTAAAGGTACTGATGTTTATGCCCGTACTTTTGCTTCACAATTTCAGATAAACCTTAAGATGTATAAATTTTTATTCCTGCTCACCTGCATCATGCGGGTAGGGACCCTTTTTGCCCAAACCGACACTACTTCCGGCAGTAAAGTGTTACAGGAAGTAGTGGTTACCGCCACCAGGAATGAACAACTGTTAAGCAAAGTACCCGTACCGGTTACGGTGATCCATAAACAACAGATACAGGCTATGGGAGCGGTACTGCTGCAGCAGGTACTGGCAGAACAAACCGGCCTGTTCATCACCTCCAACCACGGAACAGGCGTGCAGATGCAGGGACTGGAAGCAGAATATACACTTATATTACTGGATGGCGAACCGCTCATCGGCAGAACTGCCGGTACCTTCGACCTGTCGAGGATTGTAGTGGGCAATATTGAAAGGATTGAAATTATTAAAGGCCCCGTTTCTTCGCTCTATGGCAGCGATGCACTGGCCGGCGTTATTAACATCATTACCAGCAACAACAGTAAGGAAGGAATAAGCAGTATCAGCGGGCGGTATGGCTCTAATAATACCTATACCCTCGATGGCAGTACGCGTATTCCTTATAAAAAAGGATCTTTCTCTGCCAGCCTAAATGCCTATAACAGTGACGGATACACGCTCGGAACAGGTGGCAGTACACCTACCGTGTCGCCATTTAAAGCATATACGGCACAATCGCGCTGGCAGCACAACTGGTCGGAAAAATGGAGCACTGTTCTCTCCGGTCGCTACTATGAACAAAAGTACAACAGCTATTTCTCCGACGTAAAAGGAATGGTGGATGATATCGGAAAGGAGAAAGACATGAACGGATCATTACAGCTCATTCATACGCCGGCAAAGAATTTCAGGCAAACGTTGCGACTGTATTATTCCCGGTACTCCACCAATGAGGATATGCATTATCAGGCCGACAAAAGTTTGTATGATGCCTCATTTTTTACCCAGCAATACCTGAAGCCGGAGTACCAGGCCGACTGGCAGTTGCACCCGAAACATCAACTCACCGCAGGTATGGGGTATGTGCATGAATCGCTGGAGGCTACCCGCTACGAGGAACGCATGGCCTTTAATACCGGGTATGTGTTTATACAGGAAAACTGGAAACCGGCAGATGCATGGAATGTATTGCTCGGTGGCCGCTTTGATACACATAATCAATACCCTTCCCAGTTCAGTCCCAAGCTGTCGGTATCCTACCAGCTAACGCCCAACTGGCGCTTGCTGGGCACCGTAGGCCGCGGCTACCGCGCACCTGATTTCCGACAGCTGTACCTGCATTTCAATAATGCAGCAGTAGGTTATACCGTGGTAGGTACCAAACTGGCGGCAGACATCCTGAAAGAAATGGAGAAACAGGGGCAGATCAAACAGGTAAACATCGCCCCGGAACAACTTAAAAACCTGGATGCCGAAAGCTCCTGGTCCTATAACCTGGGAGTGGAAGGGAAACCATTTTCCCGCACCACCGTCAAAGCAAATGTCTTTTACAACAGTGTGAAAAACCTGATAGATACCCGTGCTATTGCCGTAAAAACAAATGACCTCGCTGTATACAGTTACGTAAATATCAACAGCATTACCACTGCCGGCGCAGAAGCGGAGCTGGGACAAGCCATTGGTAGTCATTTGCAGCTGTCTGCCGGTTATCAATACCTTCGTTCAAGAGATAATGATCTTTTTAAAAAGGTAAAGAACGGGGAAGTATATACGAAAGATGAGACTACCGGGGAAACACGCGCACTTACCCGCAGGGAATACTTCGGATTATTTAACCGCTCACATCATTCCGCCAACCTGAAAATTGCGTATAGCCTTTCCCGTTTTGGTATAGATGCGAATGCACGGGTGCTGTACCGCAGCAAATACGGCTTCACCGACGAAAACGGGAATAACACGCCTGATAAGGCCAGCGAGTTTGTGCCCGGTTATGCTACGGTAAACCTGGCAGCCGCGAAATACCTGTTCAAACGCCAGCTACGTATGCAGGCCACTGTGGAAAACGTATTTAACTACACGGATGCGCAGCATATCAGCACCATGCCCGGAAGGATCTATTCTGTCGGGGCCACCTGGAATTTTTATCATCACGTAAACCATTAACCAAATACTATATGAAACAAATACTCACAGCGGGTATGCTGTCACTGTCGCTTTTTACACTGGTGTCCTGCAGCAAAGATGATGATAATACCGTTACACCGCCGGTTGTTGCAGTGGAAACTAAAACAGTAGCAAACGTCGACGCCGACGCAGCGAATAAAGGCAGCTTTACTTTATACAGTCTTGCAGACAATAAAGTAATCCCCAACAGCGATTCTGCCACCACCAAATGGGACATTGGTTTCAAAGCCACTACCATCATCATCAACGGTGGTACCAGCGGACCGGGTAAAGCAGAAGCCCAGGTGATTACCGGCGTATTCAGCCAGTTGGTAACAGCACCGGAAACAGGCTATACTACCGATGCTGCCGCAAAGAAAGCCATCACCGGCTGGTATTCCTACAATATGACCACCCACGTGATTTCACCGGTAACGGGCGCCATGATTGTACTGAAAACAGCGAACGGCAATTATGCCAAACTGGAGGTTACCAGCTATTATAAGGATGCGCCGGCCACTCCGGATCAGAATTCAATAAGCCGTTACTATAACTTCCGGTTTGCTTATCAGCCGGATGGCACACGTAAGTTCAACTAACCACTCATTTTTATTTTTATGAAACGTATTACCATTTTAACCATCGGCGCATTCATGACGCTGGCAGCAACAGCCCAGCAAAAGGGCGGCGATAAACTATCGCAGGATAAAGCAGCTATCAAAAGTATGTGTGGATGCCAGGAAGTGACCTTTGAATACACGGAAACATTCCCGGCAGATACCAGCTATAAACCCAAAGGATATCATAAAATTATTGACGCCATAGAATATGTAACCGTTGCATCCGAAGATCCCCGCCGCATTGTATTGCAGCATCTGCTTATTGCAGACAGCAGTGTGATCAAGCACTGGACGGAAGACTGGCAGTACGAAAATCAGCAACTGCTTGCTTATGCACAGGATAACCAGTGGAAGAAGATCACCCTGCCTGCTGCCCAGGTGAAGGGCCAGTGGTCGCAGAAAGTATATGGTGTGGATGATGAGCCGCGCTATGAAGGCTCTGCTACCTGGGTACATGCCGATGGCCGCCACTACTGGGAAGCTGCGTCCGATGCACCGTTGCCCCGCCGCGAATACACCACCCGCAAGGACTATAATGTATTACACCGGGTAAATCATCATGAAATCACTGCTACCGGATCTGTACATGAGCAGGATAACAAGAAAGTGATCCGCGCAAATGGTACGGATAAGGTGATTGTAGGAGAGAAAGGATTGAACACCTATAACCGCACCAGCGAAAGCAAATGCCAGCTGGCTAAAGAATGGTGGGAACAACATAAAGCTTTCTGGACAGTAGTACGTAAGAGTTGGGATAAAATTTATGGTGAAAGCAGTGAAATTAACCTGCAGAAGAAAGTAAATAATGAACCGCTATATAAGGTGATGTCTGCGCTGGAGGAAAAAGCTTTCCGCAAAGAGCTTTCCGGCGCCGAACTGGAAAAGACCATAACAACTACATTACAACAGTTTTCGCATAATACAGAGTTGAGTTTACAACGATAAACGAGTGGATAAGAAAAGTACCGCAGTCATTCCTGGCTGCGGTTTTTTTGTTTTGCTAAAATATTTTGAACTATTTTGTCGGGTAATCATATATTACGTGGATATGCCTTCCCGGAGTAATTACGATGAGAACACAATGCTGGAGCTGTTATCACAGGGCAGTGAGTATGCTTTTACGGAGCTGTTTAGCCGCTACCGTACAAAGGTGTATTCTGTGGCATTCCGGTTTCTCCGGTCGCAGGCTGCCGCTGAAGAAGTGGTACAGGATGTGTTCCTGAAGTGCTGGCTGAAACGTGAAACCCTGCCGGAGGTGAAAAACCTGGACGCCTACCTGAAAGTTGTGACCAGGAACCTGGTCCTGAACCGTTTCCGCAAACTGGCCAACGAAGCCGCCGCCCAGGAAGAGCTGGGCCGCCGGGAGGTAATGGTAAACGATACTGATCACCGGATACAGGAATACCAATACCAGGAAATTATCCAGGCTGCCCTCGGACAGTTGTCGCCCCAGCAACGGGAGGTATACCGCCTCGCCAAAGAAGAAGGACTAAGCCATGAAGCCATCGCCAGCCGCATGCATATCTCCGCCGTTACCGTGAAATCCCATATGGCCAGGGCATTACAGTCGATCCGCCGCTACCTGAACGGCAGCATCAGTATCTTCCTGTTGATATCTCTTATTAAATAATAATAAAAAATATATTTTTTCACCCTCCACCATTGGAATTTGCCGGGTGTCTGTTATTATATAAGTTTTGAAAAGCTACCTGTAAGTTCCTGTAAAGTTATTGTAATCGTTATGACGAACGATCCTGGATTCAATGAATTAATGGATAAATACCTTGCCGGGAAAGCCAGCGAGGCAGAGTGGAATGAATTGAGGGGATTGATCAGCAAAGGCAACTTTGATGAAGAAATAAAGAACCGGATAGATGCGGAATGGGATAGCGGCATTATAGAACCAGGCATTTCATTTGAGCGCTATCATGAGATGATCGGCAATATTATGTCGGCCGAATCACATATTGCCAGCATCATCCCGCTTAAACGGAACCGTCGCCGCAGCGTGCGGAGGCTGGCCCTGGCAGCTGTTGTAACCGGCTTGCTGGTGCTGCCTTTCGCTGGCTGGTGGTGGTGGCATGCCGGCGGAAAGCAGTCCCCGGTAGCCATCACCGGACCCGCAGCAGCACCTGCCGCGGAAGAAGTGGTGGAAGTACAAACGAAGTTTGTACGCCTGCCTGATGGAAGTACGGTGTTACTTGCGGACAACAGCCGCCTGGAATATAACCGCGATTTCAAAGGAAATAAAAGGGAAGTACGGTTATGGGGAGAAGGATATTTTGATATTAAAGAAGTGCCGGATAAACCCTTTATCGTGAAAACGGGTAAGCTCAGCACGCAGGTACTTGGCACCGCTTTTAATGTAAAGGCATCGGCGGATCAGCAGCGTGTGGTGGTTACCGTTACCAGGGGTAAGGTAAAGGTAAATGATGAAAAAAACAGCTATGGTGTACTGGTAGCGGATCAGCAGTTATCGGTAAATATGCTTACCAGCACAGTAATAAGGGCAGAAGTGAAAAGCATAGAAGTGGTAAAATGGAAAGATGAATTCCTCGTACTCGACGATGTAAGCATGGAAGAAGCAGCTGTTATGATAGGAGATAAGTATCATGTGAAAATATTATTTGCCAATGAGTCATTAAAGAATTGCCGTATTGCAGGAACATTTTTTCATAACCAGCCTTTGGAAAAAGTGCTGACCATTATTTGCAGTGTGGCAAATGCCGGGTATACCATTTATCCCAACGATAAAGTAGTACTGAACGGAGAAGGATGTGCCAACCAATAAATAAACACTTATCAAAACAGTAGTCAATCAAATAAACGGAATATAACATCGGTGAAGATCTTCATCTGGTAAGGCGCGTTGTGCACCGCGCGTAGCTGCTATTTTTTTAATTGTAATTATCTAAATCAACCATCAGAATTATGGATCTAATCTCCGTGAGGGATCGCTATGTCCCTATGCGAATCAACCAACCATACATTAAGAAAAAGGGCAAAACAGGTTTTATTATGAAGATAATTTTCTTGTATTTTTTTCTGCTGGCATTGTCCGTTCAGCTACTGATAGCCTCACCGGTGTCGGGTCAGGAACTGGGAAAGAAAACAATTACACTCGGCCTCAAAGATGAATCACTTCACAGCGCTATTAAGAAAATTGAGCAGGCCAGCGGATTTCTTTTTGCCTATCCGCCTACCGCAGTAGCGAAGTACAAGCATATTACGCTCCCTGCCGCCAGCCGCTCCGTAAGCGCTACACTCAATGCAGTATTGGAAAATACCAACCTCGCTTACCGGGAGGTGGACAGCAGCGTGGTATTGTATGTAAAACCTAATGTTAATCCCGGCATTTCAGGCAATGAAGCCGCTGAATTATTCCAGCAACAGGCAGTTATTACCGGTCGTATCCTTGATGAAAAAAGTGGTGACCACATTGTGGGTGCCACCATTATTGAGAAAGGAAATAAGGTACTGAACGGCACCACTTCCAACGAAGTAGGCGCCTTTAAAATACCGGTGAATGTATCAGGAGGGAAAGCCACGTTGCTCATCAGCTATGTAGGCTATGAAACAAAGGAAGTGGAAGTGCGCAGATCCGCTAATCTCACTGTTAAACTCAGTACCAGCTCGAAGTCATTGAACGCAGTAGTGGTAACCGGGCTGTTTTCCAGGCCGGCGGAAAACTTCACCGGTGCAGCATCTTCCTATACAAAAGAAGAACTGAACAAGGTATCGGGCAATAGTGTGTTAAGCGCACTGCGTGCACTGGATCCCTCTTTCCAGATGCCGGAAAATATCGGTGCCGGCTCCAACCCCAATGCATTACCCAATGTAGTGGTAAGAGGGGGTAACAGCCTCGGCAACCTGAACGGGACTAATCAAAGTAACGTATACGACTTTACTACCAGCCCCAACACACCGCTCTTTATCATGGACGGCTTTGAGGTGTCACTGCAACGGGTAAACGATTTCGACATGAACCGCATCGCAAAGGTTACTATCTTAAAAGATGCGGCAGCTACCTCTATTTACGGTTCCCGTGCAGCCAACGGCGTAATTGTGATTGAAACTATAAGGCCCCGCGAAGGCAGTTTACGTGTAACCTATACCGGTAGTGTGGTAGCAGAACTGCCTGACCTGAAAGGCTACGACCTGGTAAACTCCAAAGAAAAACTCCAGCTGGAAAAAGAAGCCGGTCTTTATAACGGCTATCCCAACCCCGTTTGGCAGGAAAGAAAAGATTTCCTGTATAACTACCGCCTGGCGGAAGTAGCCAAAGGTATCAATACCGACTGGCTCAATGTACCCCTGCGCAATGGCATCGGCAGTACGCATAACCTATACCTGGAAGGTGGATCGGAATCGGTGATGTATGGCCTCAATGGTACTTATAACACTACAGAGGGCGTTATGAAGGGCTCCAGCCGGCAGAATATTTCCGGCAACACGTATTTGTCCTACCGGTATAAAAACTTTTTATTCAGAAATGATCTCACCCTCAATTTCAACAAGGCAGTTAACTCACCCTATGGTTCATTTTATACTTATACTAAATTAAATCCTTACTGGTCGCCTTACGATGCGAATGGTAATCCCAAATACTACCTGGAAGATATCCGCTTCTTTGATGACGCACGGCTGGCTTTACAACTGAACCCGGTTTATAATGTGTCGCTGCATACAGTAGACGAGTCCAGGCAGCAAAATATCACCAACAACTTCTTTGCACAGTGGCAGGCAAAAGAATGGCTGCGCTTTACCGGCCGCTTTGCCTATCAGCGCACCACCACCGGGGGCGACAGGTTCCTCCCGGCCCAGCATACGGCCTTCGATAGTATTCCCGTGGAACGCTATTATGAAAAAGGATCTTACACCAAAGGTTATGGCTTCAGGAACACGATTGATGGAGCTTTCACCATCGACCTGAACAAATCCTTCGGATCACATATGTTTTTCGGGTCAGTGGGTACTACCCTGCGCCAGGATAAACTTACTTCAGAATCCTATACTATCAACGGATTCCCAAATGATAAACTGGACCAGGTGACATTGGGAAACGGCTATAAAGCGGGTTCGCGGCCATTCGGCGGAGAAGGACTTACCCGCCTGCTGGGATATTTCGCCAACGTGAGTTACGCATACGATAACCGCTACCTGCTGGATGTTTCCTACCGCCTGGATGGTTCTTCCCAGTTTGGCGCCAACAAACGCTTTGCCTCTTTCTGGAGCGTAGGAGGCGGATGGAATCTTCATAAAGAAAAATTCCTGGAAAACAGTACTGCTATCAACCGGCTGAAACTCCGCTACTCGTATGGTTATACCGGCTCCTCCAATTTTGCCAGCTACCTCGGTCTTACTACCAGTAAGTATTATACCGACCAGGACTATTTATATCACCTCGGTACCTCCCTGCTGGGCTTTGGCAACCCCAATCTTGCCTGGCAGCAAACTGCCAAAAGCAACTTCGGTATTGACGGTACTTTTTTCAGACGACTGGATATTAGCGCCAACTATTTTGAAGAGAAAACAAAAGGCTCCGTGGTATCTATCACCACCGCCCCATCTACCGGGTTTTCCATGTATATGGATAACATGGGCGACGTAGTAAGCAAAGGGTATGAAGTAAATTTGCGCTATACCATTTTCTCTAATTCGCGCAACCGCGACAGCTGGTCCGTTTTTGCCAACGGATTCCATGTGCAGAATAAAATCGAAAAAATCTCCAATACCCTCGAACAGTTAAACAAGAGAAATACAGACTCACTCAGCACCACACCGCTGGCCCGGTTTGCCGAAGGCCGCAGCACCACGGCCATCTGGGCAGTACCATCGCTGGGCATCGACCCTTCTACCGGCAGGGAAATTTTCCGTACCCGCAACGGGACCACTACTACCGTGTATGATCCGCTGGACCAGGTAATAGTAGGAGATGCCCGCTCCACACTGGAAGGAACCTTCGGAACCAATTTTGAAAAAAGAGGCATTGGGGTAAATCTCTATTTCCGGTACCGGTTTGGCGGCTATACCTACAATCAAACACTGGTTGACAGGGTAGAAAGCGCCGACATGAGATTTAATGTGGACCGCCGCGTATTTGAAGAGCGCTGGAAAAAACCAGGTGACGTAACTTTTTATAAAGGTATTGTGGATAATAACGGGTATACTATTAACACTATCACCTATGCCACTTCCCGCTTTGTACAGAAAGACGACTGGCTGAGCCTCGAAAGCGCCTCGCTGTATTACCGCTTAAGTGATGCGCAGAACGCACGGTTACGCCTGCACGATACCAAAATCACCCTCTTCACCAACCAGCTGTTCTGGTGGTCCAGCATTAAGCGGGAAAGAGGACTGGATTATCCTTTCAGCCGCAGCTTCACTTTACAGTTACAAACCACTTTTTAATTTTAAGAGGATCTGAACATGAAACATCTACGCAATATATTTTTCCTGGTGGCTTCCGTTGCCTCACTCACGCTTACTTCCTGCAAGAAATGGCTGGATGTAAGACCCAAAACCGAAATCAAGGAATCAGAACAGTTTTCTACCGAACAGGGTTTCAAAGATGCGCTGTATGGCAGCTATCAGAAAGCAGCAGACGGGCAACTCTACGGTGGCAACCTGACTTTCAGTTTCCTGGAAGTGCTGTCGCAGGGATACGACAATACCACGAAAATAGACCACGACTTTTTCTATGCCGCTACCTACCAGTATAGCAATGCCGGTATAACAGACATCATCAACAACATCTGGAGTAATATGTATGCTACCATCGCGCAAACAAATTATATCCTGAAAAACATCGACAGTAAAAAATCAGTCTTTACAGCAGATAACTATAATATTATCAAGGGTGAAGCGCTGGCGTTGCGGGCGTTTATACACTTTGATCTGCTGCGCTTATACGCGCCTTCTCCTAAATCAGATGCTACTGCCACTGCCATTCCTTATATGACAGCCTTTACGGTAACGCCACAGGCGCGCCTGACAGTAAGCGAGGTGATTGCATTATGTGAAAAAGACCTGAAAGAAGCAGAAATGCTGCTGAAAGTATACCCGCAAATGAGCAACCCCGGCGGTAACGACGACTTTCTCGCTTTCCGCAGCAACCGCATGAACTATTGGGCGGTAAAAGCATTACTGGCAAGATTGTATCTCTACAATAACAACAAAGTACAGGCACTGGCTTATGCAAAAGAAGTAATTGCCAGCAATAATTTCCGCTTTATTACTTCCGGTGAATTAACAACCAATGCTGCTGATCTCAACAGGACCTTTACACCGGAACACATTTTCTCTATCTATGTATCTAAGCTGAGAGAGCCTGTGAGCAACTATTTCATGATGGCTACCGGTGATAAAATATATAGGAAATTTACCATCACGGAAGAACGCAGAAAAGCCGTGTTTGAAACTGCAGCAGGTGGCAGTACCGACATCCGCTTTGTTAGTAACAGCCTGTGGAGCGTAAGCAATGGTATTATATTCCCCAGTAAACTCTGGCAGGTAGATGAAAACAGGGAATCACTAAAGAAAAGAATACCGGTGCTTTCCCTGTCAGAAATGTATTACATCGCCGCAGAAAGCGAGCCAGCTCCTGCTGAAGGACTCAAATGGCTGAACAGGATCCGTGCCGCCAGGAACATTGTAGAACTGCCGGCAGGGCTGGATGCCGCTACTTTACAGCACGAAATATTTAAAGAGTACCGCAGGGACTTTATCTGTGTAGGACAACTCTTCTATTATTACAAACGGTTAAACCTGGCTAAAATTGAAGGTGCCCTCAATGGTACCATCAATAATACGCAGTACGTACTGCCATTGCCCAACCAGGAAATCGAGTTTGGAAAATAATCATCTCTGCATCTCTTTAAATGATTAAACATGAAGAATATTAACCGGCTGATAGCAACAGCCATATTATACCTGCTGATAAGTGCATGTGGCAAGGAAGAGCGGCTGATGTACAAAGAACCGCCTGCTATCTACTTCTCCCGGGATTTCGTATTGCCCGACAGTATCAATTACACATTTGTGGTAAAACCAGATACCGTATTGAGAGATACCGTGTACCTCAATATCCGGATCACCGGGCTGGCCACCGATGCCGACAGGAAATTTAACCTGGTAATAGCAGACAGCTCTACCGCCGTGAAAGGAAAACATTTTGATATAGGCCCTGCCGTTATAAAAGCAGGTGAATATGCTATAAAGTTCCCGGTATACCTTTTCCGTACTCCGGATATGAAAGATAAAGTGTTCTCTGTTTATTTTCGTATAGCCTCTTCCGATGACTTTGCTGCAGGATTCGCCAACAGCCTTAAATACCAGATAAGGATAACGGATATGCTGCTGAAGCCCGCCGATTGGAGCGATTTCTTCTACGGCGCCTATTCACTCACCAAGCATCAGTTCATGGTATCGCGGTTAGGTACCACCGCTATCACAATGGGAACAGGCGCGCAATTCTCGGAGATCATGTCTATCCTGCAAAAGATGCGTGTAGAACTGATCAGGTACGAAAATACAAACGGACCGCTGATAGATGAAAATGGCAACCGGGTTACTTTTCCTGCTATTTAATCTGCATTCTTATTTCTTTATCCTAAAAGTTGCAATATGAAATTGTCAGTATATAATTGGTTATGTGTTTTAATGCTGGTAATGCTTACGCTGTCCGGTTGCCTGAAAGACAAGAGCAATAAAGATATTATTCCTATTAATGTGCTGAGTATCTCTGATACCACCGCAGTAGATGCCGTACTGCAGTTTGATACATTAACCGTGAGGCCCGATATTAAAGAAGCAGTACCGGGAGACAAAGATGGACTGGTATATGAATGGAGCATCCACCAGAATGATTCTGAAGATGCTTACCCGGTATATATCCTGGACAGCACCCGTTACCTTCACCAGGCTATCCGTGTGAAACCTGGCATTTACAGGCTCATTTATAAAGTAACCGTGAAAGCCTCCGGTGTTTCTTACTTTAAGTTCTTCAACCTGAAAGTCATTAACCGCTTCAGCGAAGGATGGCTGGTAATGGAAGATGTAGCCGGTAAAACAGATATGAGCATCATCCTGAACACAGATACCTCCTTCCATCATATTTTCACAGAACTGAATAAAGACTATGTACTGAATGCACCGGTGGAGGTAGCTACCACTAACTTTTATGGCGCTAAATCGGTGTGGATGTTTGGCGCTGATAACGCCATAGAACTGGAGTATACAGAAATGACAAAACTCACAGACTACACCAGTTGGTTCTGGGAAACACCGCCAGTGTTTCATCCGCAAAAGTTCAGGCAAATCGATGACGGGACGAATATCATGATTAACGATGGTCTTCTGAATGTACGTGTTGCCGGAGGTTTTCCGGGAGATGTAAAATATATGAATACACTTCCTTTCCCGGGAGGCAAAGGCGATAACTATTATTTTTCTTCTTATGTAGGGGTCGGTCCGCAACCCTACACCGGTGAAAAAACACCTTATTCCGCTATCTTTTTTGATACAAAAAGCAAAGGCTTTGTATACCTGTCGGGTGCTTCCCTGATCCCTTCCCTGGTGGCTTTCAGCGCACCGGAGCCGGGTAGTTACTTTGATATGCGTAACATCGGGATGGATCTCCTTGCAATGGACCAGGGAAATGCGCCTTTCCTGAATAACGCTATCTTTAAGGATAACAGTAATTATTATTTATATCAGATAGATGGCAATCGCTCGGACCCCACCGTCGGAAAAAAACTGATTACGGGTGATGCACCTGAACTGGCTGCCTTCACTAAAATGACCAGCTCCAAAAAATTACAGCAGATCTATTTTCTCGTTAATGGCAACATCTACCTGTATGATATTCCTTCTGGCAAAGCAAGGGCCATTAAGGCCATTGCAGCAGGAGAGCAGGTGACTTACTTCCAATGTACCGGCGACGATGTAATGGTAGGCACCTGGAACGGTACGGAGGGAAAATTGTACCGCTACAGGATCAGTCCCCTGGGCGATTTCCAGAATGTAAAGGTATTCACAGGTTTTGGCAAAATTGTAAGCATGACCTATAAAGCAGCATAACCATCAAAACCCACTATTAATATGAAGAAATCAATCGCCTTGTTGGCAGCCACTATTGGTATACTGCCGGTACAGGCACAGAACGGTAAAGGCTATACGATTAATGGCGTTATCCACGGAGAGGACACCGGTAAAGTATACCTGAATACTTTTATGCTGCCCGGTCATGAGCCGGATTCCACTGTGCTGAAGAACGGGAAATTTACGTTTAAAGGAAAGGTGGGCTCACCGCAATTGTATTCGATATGGACGGCCGCTTCAAAATATAATGGGATATCGTTTTTCCTGGAAAACAACACTATCACCATTACCGCCTATAAGGATTCTATGGGCGCCGCAAAAATAACCGGTTCGGCAAATCAGCCTTTATACACCGGATGGTTGGAAACATGGGAAGCAATACGGCAGAAGGCAGGCAAATTATATCAGCGTTCGGATGCGGCAGAGAAAAGCAAAGACAGTGTGGAGAAAAAGGCCGTAACAGCCGGATTTGCTGATCTGGATAAAGAACTGGATAGCGCTGTTACCGCTTTTGTAAAGCGTTATCCCGGTTCGCCAATGGCCGCATTTGTGATCGTGGACAGGTATATCAATTATTCTTATCCGGAAAAAGCGGCGGCTGCCTATAAACTGCTGACCGATGCGGCAAAGAAAACAGACTACGGCCTGGCCATCAAAGCCTCGATGGCTAAACACGCTAAAATGAGCGTGGGCGCCCGTCCGGCAATGTCGCTGCCCGATAGCACCGGTAAGCTGGTGAAGTTGACCGACTTTAAAGGGAAGATAGTACTGGTGGATTTCTGGGCCAGCTGGTGTGGGCCCTGCCGTGCAGAAAATCCCAACGTAGTAAAAGCATATCAGCGCTTCCATGATCAGGGTTTTGATATTCTCGGTGTATCACTGGATACTGATAAAAAAGCCTGGCTGAAAGCGGTAGGTAAAGACGGACTAACGTGGACGCACGTATCAGATTTGAAAGGCTGGAAAAGTACTCCAGTATTGGAATTTGGTATTTCAGGCATTCCTGCCAACTTTATTGTTGACGGCAGTGGAAAAATAATCGCACAGAATTTACGCGGAGAAGAATTAGAGAAGAAGCTGGAAGAAGTATTTAAGAAATAGTTACTGCTAAGACAAATGGGTAGATATCCACGCTGGATATCTACCCATTGTTATTTTATTTTGTGAAGCTGTTGTACCTGCCAATCATGGTATCGAGCGCGCTGTCGAGGCTTTCGAGCTGACTGTCGGTCATTTCGCCTTTTTCCCTGGCGTCACGCATGATCCTTTTTGCTGTCAGCAGGAACTGATGGAAGCTGTCGTAGAAGTTCTTGTAGTATCCGTCTTTGCTTTCTTTTGCCGCGTTGGCCATATCTATGCCGGCATGCGCTGCCTGGCTTTTTTCCAATGCATCATAGGCCGCCTGTGCTTTGTCGCTGATCTTTGCGAAGTCTGCACCGCCTTCTCCCAGCAGGTTAATGTAATCGCGTACCGACTGCATATCTGCTTTCATAGCCAGTACATATTCTTTTATGGGGCTGTCTTTCAGAATGATCGCCTCACTGGCATCTGCTACTTCACTTACTCTTTTCATCAGGACGGCTTTCTGTTCAAAAAATACCTGGGCGTTGTTGCGGATAGAATCTGCCAGTGCCAGGCCCTTTGCGCCTTTGTCGTCTTTATAGTCCTGTGCTTTCAGGTAATCATCCAGTTGGGTGTAAGTAGTTTTTAACTTGTCGAACGAGCCTTTAAAGCTGGCTACCTTTTCTTTAAAAAACTGTTGATCTGCCTTATTTAAGGCATCTACCGGTTCTTCCACTTTCACCTTTCCATGACTGATCATACTGATCATAATGGGTTTGATGATACTGCTGAGGAAGGCAGGATTGCCGTTGCGAGACAGCAATTCGGTTACACGGTCGGCGTTATTAACCAGCCGCTCTACGTAGTCGGAATTTTTGTTAGACAGGTCTACAATCAGGTTGGTGTACTCAATTACGTCATTTGCCGAAGATGCAGATTTATCTTCGTACGCTGCGTTGCTGTCTTTTTTACCAGTTTCATTACATGACACAAACGTGGTGAGAAGGGCGGTTCCCAGGGCTAAGTACAGTACGGATCTTTTCATGATAAGTGTTTTTCGGATTAAACGATGGCACAATCGCGTGCCGGGGCTTTTTCGTGGGCAAAGATATTTTTTCAGGCAAACAAAACAAAAGAAAAGTAGGAAGACAAACTACTCGTATAAGTATATGTCATCATCTATATAACCGGTAATTTTAATGCGGTAAATGAGCGGCATGTTTTCAGATCTCACAGTTATATACGGAATACTATGCTGCTGGCTGTTTTTGGCTGTGTGCGCCCCGGCGGAGGCGCAGCAGATACCCTTAAGTAACCCTTCACTGGAAGGCCGTACCGGGAAAGGTTTGGTTCCTGCAGGCTGGATGGTAGCTAATGGTACGCCGGATACACAGCCGGGCGTTTTTGAGATCCTGCTGGCTCCTTCGGCAGGTAATAGTTATATAGGTGTGCATAGTGGAAAAGGATTCCTGGAAGGTATTGCCCAGAAGTTGTCTGCCCCGTTAAAACAGGACAGCACTTATATATTGAGCTTCGACCTGGCCTTTACACTTTACTATTTATACCCGGCCTGTTATGGCAACCTGGCAATCTTCGGAGGTAATGCACCGGGAGATACTGCTGAGTTGTTATGGTCGTCCGGTAATTTTATCCATGAAAACTGGAAACGTTATCATGCCATATTCAGGCCGCACCGCAGCCATGCTTATATTTCGTTCTGGGCTTACCCAACAACGCCCTGCAACAAAAGTATGTATGGAATAGCGTTGCTGATGGACAATCTTTCTGCCATTGATCCGCTGATACCGCCTGCGGTGCAGGCCAGTGTAAAGCCCTGCAGCTGCGGGGAAGTAGCCGATGGCCGCATTATGCTGCACGTAACCGGCGGCGCGGCGCCTTACCGGTACCGGCTGGATAACGGGCTGTGGCAAACAGACAGCGTGTTCCCCGGGCTTGCGGCGGGTACGCATATAGCGGAAATAATGGATGCACATGATTACAGCGCCGGTGTAACTGCTAAGGTGGAATCTCCCTGGAAAAACTGTACGGTGGTAATGCCGGGTGCTTTCAGTCCGAACAACGACGGGCTAAATGATTTGTTTCGTCCGAAAGTATACGACGTTATTCACGACTACCGGTTGCGGGTATACGACAGGTGGGGAGCTTTGGTGTTTATGAGCAATGCGCCCGAAGTGGGCTGGGACGGGAATTTTAAAGGCATGCCGGCGGGAGTGCAGGCGTATGTATACATATGTACGTATACGGATAGCCGTAGTGAACAGCATGTATTGAAAGGAACGGTGATGCTGCTCCGTTAATAATTAAAGGTAACCGAGAAGACAGAACCATTTTTACCGCTGGTTACGCTGATGTGTCCGTTGTTGGCGGCAACATACGATTTTACAATGGCCAGGCCCAGGCCGGTGCCCTCTTTGCTGCGGGCGTTTGTTGCCCGGAAAAAAGGAGTGAATAAAAAGCGTATATCCGCCTCCGGTATACCGATGCCATTGTCCTTTACTTTGATGCAGAGGTGGTTTTTCCGGAAATGCAGGCCCAGCAGTGGATCCCCGGAAGAATATTTAAACGCATTGCTGATGAGATTGGTGAGTATCCCCGCCAGGTGGCTTCTGTCGATATAGATATTACGCGGGCGTCCGGATACTTTGATGCGGAGTTCCCGCTGGTCGGCACGGTTGCTGAAATATTGCTGCCGGATCATACTGGCAAAAATGGGTAGGGCTGTTTCTTCCGGTTGTGTTACGGGGTTGCCGGCTACCATGCTGCCGGTAGCGAGGATGTCATCTACCATGCTGCTTAAAATGTCTATTTCTTCCTTAATGCGGGACAAATTGCGTTCGTAAAACGGTAACATCAATTCATCTCTCTGCATTTTGGTTTCCAGTAACTCTATGGAGGACGAGATGGCACTGATCGGTGTTTTAAATTCATGTGTAGCCATTGCAATAAAATCCGATCGCATTTCCAGTAATGATTTTTGGCCACCTGCATGCCTTTTGATATGGTTCAGCATACTCTTTTTTTGGTTGATTCTTAAATAAGGTTTCTATTTCGAAGGATATCGGGTTAGGAGCACAAA
The DNA here is from genome assembly GCF_037483205.1 of Chitinophaga sp. CCNWYY40. Classification (NCBI taxonomy): domain Bacteria; kingdom Pseudomonadati; phylum Bacteroidota; class Chitinophagia; order Chitinophagales; family Chitinophagaceae; genus Chitinophaga; species Chitinophaga sp. CCNWYY40. The sequence goes on along the minus strand of NZ_JBBHLF010000003.1, from coordinate 641,195 downwards.
TGGTTATGTACACAATATACGAAACTTATCTATATTTTTAAAAAAGTCCGTTTTGGTTACTTTTATTTAACATAGACTGTAAATTTATTTATATAGAATATATTATAATTTGTTTTATGAAGATGCCTTATTTTGTTTTTGTCTGTATATAAGCTGATAACATATGTGTAAAAAATCATACTAACCAGCTATCATTTTTCAGACTATATTTACTATCAGATTATTTTATTAAACCATATCATTTCGAGTACCATACCCCCCGTTTAGCCATGATCAACATTGGAATCATTGAAGACAACCATTTTCTGCTAAGTAATTACCGTGAATTCCTGGAAGACTTCCAGGAGTGTAAGGTTATGTTTGCCTGTAAATCGATAGAGGAATTCATGGCCTTACCCGTTACTTATCCTGATGTAAAAGTAATCCTGCTGGATATCACTTTACCTGGTATATCCGGTATTGAAGGGCTCCGCGAAGTAAGGCGGCTGTATCCCGACACAAAGGTGATTGTACTGTCTGGTCATGAAGAGCAGCAGTATATTATTGAAGCCATTAAAAACGGCGCAAGCGGCTATGTTATTAAATCCAGCCGTCTCAGCGATATCTATCAGTCGGTGATGGATACCGTGCAAAGCGGCGCTTCTTTATCTCCGCGCGCAGCACACCTGCTCATTACTCATATCAATAAGGATCCGCTGGAAAGCATCAAAGACAAGCTTACCCGCAGGGAGTATGAACTGGTGGCTTTGCTGAAGGAGGGTTACTCATATAAGGAAATGGCAGCCAAGCTGTTCGTGACAGTATTCACTGTGAACCAACATCTGAAAAAAGTATATTTTAAATTGAACGTTTCAACCAAATCTGAGTTAATCTCAAAAATTTTATCAAATAATTTATTCATCACTCTATTTTTTATCCTTATCCAAGTAAATTATTTAAATTTTAAATTTATTTGATATGTCGATGGCTGTGAGCGGTAACCTACTTTAATAAGTAAGGACACCATACCAATCATCCCAATTTATACTGTAGTGAGTAATTGAATACCACCCCGTTCTGAAGTAATATTGTATTGAGAGGAACGGTCAGTGTAAGTGATGATGTTAAATGCCATATCGATGATATTGAAAGCCTGCTTAACCTGGATAGGATTGGGATTGCTATGCTTAAGTTGTTTGTTTACTTCGTGCGTGTCAACCAAAAATGCTGTTTATTTCAATGATGTGAGAGATACGGTGCTATTACCATCAGATAGCAGTTTTGACCCTCGTATCCAAAAGAACGACATACTGCAGATTAATGTAAGCAGTCTTAATCCGGAGGATGTGATCATTTATAATGTATCCAACATGACCTCCGCTTCCGGCGCCGGTGGCGCCAACGCAGGAGCCGGCGCTATGCTGGGAGGATTCCTGGTAGACGAACAGGGATTTATACAGTACCCTGTACTGGGTCCCGTAAAAGTAACAGGCCTCACCAAAAAAGCACTTACCGTATACCTGCATGATCAGCTCATTGAACGAAAGCTCCTGGTAGATCCGGTGGTGAGCATACGGTTTCTTAACTACCGCGTAACCATACTGGGAGAGGTGAATAAACCAACTGTAGTAAACGTAACCAACGAAAAAATATCGGTCCTTGAAGCATTGGGAATGGCAGGGGATATAACGGTGTTCGGTAAACGAAATAATATCCTGTTGATCCGGGAGATAGACGGGCAGCGGATTATACGACGCATCGATCTGAACGACAAAAGTATCCTGAATTCTCCTTATTATTTTCTGCAACCCAATGATATCCTATATGTAGAACCCAATAAGTCAAAAGTAGCGACGGCTGATCGTTCGCGGCAGGTACTGCCAATTATTCTCAGCAGTCTCTCATTACTCGTTATTATCCTGGACCGGTTAGTTATTAATAATTAGGTTATGCAAAAAGTTAACGGACATAAAACCCAGCACACGGAAGCGCCTCAGAGTTTGCTTACTATCATCCGCTCCCGCTATCTGCCATACTGGCCTTTCTTTGCAGGAGCCGTAGTAATCGCACTGTTAGCAGCTTTCCTTTATCTCCGTTATGCCACTCCCCTGTATAAAATTTCCGGCGTGCTCCTGGTACAGGAAGCCACCAACGGACTCGGCGCCAGCGATATGCTGCAGTCGCTCGACCTGATGGGCGGCAGCAAAACGGTGATGGAAAACGAAATAGAAATCCTGAAATCACGTACCCTCACAAAAGAAGTGGTAAGGAACCTGAATCTTTATGGAGAAGTAATAGAAAAAGGAAAAATAAGAGACGTTGTACTTTATAAAGATAGCCCGGTGAAATTTACCTTCCTGGAACCGGAATCTATCCAGCTGGCTTCTACCGGCAACTGGCCTTTTACATACGATCCTGTACAAAAGCGTGTAGCCATCGACGGTAAAAAATATCCGCTGAACGATACCGTGCAAACACGCTGGGGAAAAATGCTCATCCAGGCAAAAGCCAGGCATACAGATACTACCGCCGGTTATGTACTGCATATCATGAATGAAAAAACCTGGATACAGATCATCCTTGGCACCATGAAAATTATGCCCGCCGCAAAAGCCGGCAGCGTAGTGGATCTTGAATACACCGATGCAGCGCCCGAACGCGGGGAAGATATTGTGAATGAACTGATCCGGGTATATAGCCAGGCCGCTGTGGAAGATAAGAACAGAACTTCTGCCAACACCATGCGCTTCGTGGAAGAACGCCTGCGTATTGTAAGTGCGGAACTGGGCCAGGCGGAAACGGAAGTGGAACACTTCAAAACTTCCCAGGGGATTGTAGACATCAGTGAACAAAGCAAAATATTCCTGGCAGGTGTGCAGGAGAACGACCGTAAGATCAGTGAAGCCAACATGCAGATCTCCGTACTGGATGCCATTGAAAGATATGTTACGAGCCAGAACCCGGGAGGCAATATTGTACCCGGTACATTAGGGCTTTCAGATCCGGTATTGCTGGAACTGGTGAGCAAGTTATCTGAAACAGAATTACAACTGGAAAGACTACGCAAAACCACCGGCGAAAACAGCCCGCTGCTGGCAAGTTTGAACCGGCAGGTAGAAAGGCTGAAACCCGCTATCATGGAAAATATCGGGAGCCTGCGCGCTAACCTGCAGGCCGGCTTAACACGCCTGCAGGCAGAAAACAGTCGCAACATGGGCATCATCCGCAGCGTACCCGGAAAAGAAAAAGCATTGCTGGAAGTAAGCAGGCAACAGGTGATCAAGAATAATATTTACACCTTCCTGCTGGAGAAAAGAGAAGAAACCGCACTGGCATACGCGGCTGCCGTGTCCGACAGCCGCGTGGTAGATGCGGGAGAAGCTGCAGCATATGCTTTCAGTCCGCAGAAGCCAATGGTATTCGGCATTTCAATACTCACAGCCCTTGCACTGGTAGCAGGATTTGTATCACTGAAAGATATGATGAACCGCGAAGTAATGTTCCGCGCAGATATTGAGAAAGTAACAACGGCGCCTATTGCAGCAGAAATAATGTACCACGACAGCAAAGATGCCATCGTGATGTCCAATAACAGCAGAACCGCCGTGGCAGAACAGTTCAGGGCATTAAGAACATCCCTGTCTTACATCGGTTTAAACGGCGATCGCAAAACATTACTGATCACTTCTTCCATATCCGGTGAAGGAAAAAGCTTTATATCCGTTAACCTGGCAATGAGCTTATCACTCGCAAAAAAGAAAGTAGTGTTGCTGGAATTTGACCTGAGGAAACCAATGGTCAGCAAAATGCTGAACATGCGCGCCGATCCGGGTATCAGCAACTATCTCGTTGGAAAAGCATCATTGCAGCAGATATTGCAACCCGTAGGAGACAATGAATACCTCTATCTGTTGTCCGCCGGTATTATGCCGCCAAACCCAAGTGAACTTATTCTGAATGGTGAACTGGAGCGATTACTGAATGAACTGAAAGAACGGTTCGATTACATTATCATCGACTCCGCCCCCGTTGGATTGGTAACCGATGCCCGCCTGATAGCGCCCTATTGCGATGCTACCCTGTATGTGGTACGTCATCAGCGGACCCCGAAACACTATCTTAAATTAATTGAAGAGTTGTATCAGAATAAAGAATTAGGAAAACTAAACATCGTGTTTAACGGTATCAAACGACAAGGTGTAGCAGGATACGGTTACGGATCCGGATATGGTGACATTAACGGATACGGATACACGGAAGTAACAAAGAAACCCGGATTATTCAGGCGCGGTGTAAAGTAACTGCCGCCAGCTATAGTCGAAATATAAATAAACAAAGGGCGAATAATGCCCGCTCCTGCCTTTATAAATTCTGCAAAAACTATCCGATCACCTTAAAACCGGCTTCTATGTTTAATGAACAGCCTCCGGTCTGGTATGCGGTATATACCCGGCCAAAATGCGAAAAAAAAGTGGCAGACCTTTTCACCCGTAAAAAGGTGGAACACTACGTTCCCGCTAAACCGTTGGTGCGTGCCCGTAAGATCATCCAGGAACCTCTTTTTCCATCCTACGTATTCGTACACATTCCTGAAAGCAGGAGCTGGGTGGTAAAAGAAACAGACAACGTGGTCAACTTCGTGTACTGGCTGGGACAACCGGCGGTGATACCGGATCACGAAATAGCACTCATCCGCCATTTTCTCCGTGATTATGAAGATGTATCTGTAGAAAAGTTTCCTATAAAAGCACAGGAAGAAGAGGATCGTCCTGCTTCGTCCGCCAGGATCTTACAGATCAGCCGTAACCGCGTGAAAGTGGAACTCAATAGCCTGGGCTGTATGCTTGTAGCAACCGTGCCATCCAGGGAAATGACGGTGATCACCGGCCATAAAACGGTGAACGGACATCATTACTGACCATAAACCAATCATCCTATGATGCAGCACATTCTTCTTTGCGGTGGCTCCGGCACCCGGTTATGGCCTTTGTCCAACCAACAAACGCCCAAGCAGTTACTCACCCTGTTCGACGGCTATAGTCTTTTACAACTTGCTTTCCGGCGCAACCGTTTTGCCTGTAACAAAGTAATGGCGATCGTCAATGAACAACAATCGGAAATTGTTCAGGAACAACTAATGCAGGCAGGTGCAGCGGCGCCGGTATGCCTGGCAGAACCGGTAGGCCGTAATACGGCTGCCGCCATTGCCCTCGCAGCCTTCACCGCAGAGCCGGAAACCATATTACTCATCACACCCGCCGATCACCTCATAGGTACGCCCGACCGGTACGCCATGGCTATTGAAACGGCCGGTCTGCTGGCTGCAGGCAACCATATCGTTACCATCGGCCTGGTGCCTACACGCCCGGATACGGGTTTCGGCTACATCAGCTACTCCGGTCATGATGTGCTCCGCTTTGTGGAAAAACCCGACCGCCCCGTGGCAGAAGCCATGCTGGCCGCCGGAGGATTTCTCTGGAACAGCGGCATCTTCTGTTGCAAAGCACGCATCATGCTGCAGGAACTGCAGAAACATGCACCTGCTATCTACGAAGCTGCTGCCATCGCCGCGGAAGAATGGAAACAAACCGGCGTGCTGTCGAAAGAAAGCATGGAAGCCATTCCATCAGACAGCATCGACTACGCGGTGCTGGAAAAGAGCAGCATCGTAAAAGTAGTGCCAAGCAAAATGGACTGGAGCGATGTAGGCAGCTATGAAGCACTGGCAGACGCACTTTCACAACATTACCAGTACAGGAATCACCAGGCGGTATTTATTCAAAGCGATCCCCATAAAAGTATGGTGATCGGGAAAGATAAACTGGTGGCACTGGTGGGCGTGGAAAATATGGTAGTGGTGAACACGGAAAGCGCACTGCTGATCATGCAAAAAGGAAGCGGACAGGATATTAAACAACTGCATCAATGGGTGAGGGAAAACCGCCCGGAACTGCTCTAAACATAAACACAATCAATCAACACGTATGGAGGCAAACGATCTTATATATGTAGCCGGCCACCGCGGAATGGTAGGAAGTGCTATTAAAAGGAGACTGGAAACATTAGGTTACCAGAACATTATTACCCGCACATCCGGCAGTCTGGATTTACGGAACGCTGCAGCAGTGGACGAATTTTTTGCGAAAGAAAAGCCGGCCTATGTATTCCTGGCAGCTGCCAAAGTAGGCGGCATACACGCTAATAATACTTACCGCGCGGAGTTCCTGTACGATAATCTCATGATTGCCGCCAATGTAATTCATTCGGCATGGAAACACAACGTTACCAAGTTGCAGTTCCTGGGGAGTTCCTGCATTTACCCGCGCATGGCGCCGCAGCCTATCAAAGAAAGCTTCTTACTGACAGGTTTACTGGAACAAACCAACGAACCTTACGCGATTGCAAAAATAGCCGGCATCAAATTATGCGAAGCTTACCGCGATCAGTATGGCTGCAACTTTACCAGCGTAATGCCCACTAACCTGTTTGGCATCGGCGATAATTATCACCCGGAAAATGCACACGTATTACCGGCGCTGATCCGCCGTTTTCATGAAGCGAAAGTGAATCAGAAGCCATCGGTAACCGTATGGGGCACGGGGATGCCTAAACGGGAATTTTTATTTGCAGATGACCTGGCAGATGCCTGCGTATTCCTCATGCAGCATTACAGCGAAAAGGAACCGGTGAACATCGGGATAGGAGAAGACCTCACCATTAAACAACTGGCAGAATATATCCGGGAAGTGGTTTGCTATGAAGGAGAAATCATTTTTGATGCTACCAAACCTGACGGCACGCCGCGTAAGCTGATGGATGTATCAAAACTGCACCGGCTGGGATGGAAACATAGCATCAGCCTGAAAGAAGGTCTGGTAATGGCTTACAGGGATTTTCTGCAACAGGATCAGTTCAAATTACAACCTTAAAAACCAGTGGTATGAAAGTAGTCATTGTAGGAACAGGATACGTTGGACTGGTTACCGGCGCCTGCCTGGCTGAAGTGGGAACCAGTGTTACCTGCGTTGATGTGGACGCAGCAAAGATAGCGCGGCTTCAGAAAGGGGTATTACCCATTTATGAACCCGGTTTGCCTGAAATGGTGATGCGTAATCAGGCGAGCGGCCGTCTTTCCTTCACTACCTCTCTGGCCAGCGCATTGCCCGGTGCAGAAGTAGTATTCATTGCCGTAGGCACACCACCGGGAGAAGATGGCAGCGCGGACCTGAAGTATGTATTACAGGTAGCGCATGAAGTAGGGCAGCACATGGAGCATTACCTCCTGCTGGTGACTAAAAGCACTGTGCCGGTTGGTACCGCCGCCCGTGTGAACCGTGCTGTAAAAGAAAGCCTGTCGGCCCGCCAGCTGATTATCGATTACGATGTTGCTTCCAACCCGGAGTTCCTGAAAGAAGGCGCTGCGGTAAATGATTTCCTGAAACCGGATCGTATAGTCGCCGGCGTGAGTACCACCCATGCCCGCGAAGTACTGGAACAATTATACCGCCCATTTGTGTTAAACGGACACCCGCTGCTTTTTATGGATATCGCCTCCGCGGAGATGACCAAGTACGCAGCCAATGCCATGCTGGCCACCAGGATCTCCTACATGAACGATATCGCCAACGTATGCACGCTGGTGGGTGCGGATATTAACCAGGTGCGAAAAGGCATCGGCAGCGATCCCCGCATCGGTAAACACTTCCTGTATCCAGGTATTGGCTACGGCGGTTCCTGTTTCCCGAAAGATGTAAAAGCCCTGATCCAAACCGGCCGCGAATACGGGTATCAGCTCCGCATCCTCGAAGCAGTGGAAGCAGTGAATGAAGACCAGAAGAAAATATTATCCGATAAAGTGCTCCGTCACTTCGACGGCGATATCAAAGGCCGCACGTTCGCCGTATGGGGATTGTCTTTCAAACCCAACACCGACGACATGCGGGAAGCACCTTCGCTGGTGCTGATCAACAGCCTGCTGGAAGCCGGCGCACAGGTTCGTGTATACGATCCCGTTGCAATGGAGGAAGCGCTTCACGTACTGGGCGACAGCGTTTTTTTTGCGGATGATATGTACGCCGCCGCCACCGGTGCAGATGCGGTGCTGCTGGTAACGGAATGGAATGCCTTCCGGATGCCCGACTGGCCACGCTTGCGCAGCCTGCTGCAAACACCACTGCTTTTTGATGGCAGGAATATTTATGATGACGTACAACTGGTAAAACACGGGTTCACTTATTACGGCATCGGCAATACCGCCGCTACCGCAGTAAATGCCCTTATGCAATAACTTATTTCTTTATCACTAAAAATAACGATCGTATGAAAGTAGCCCTGATAACAGGTATTACCGGCCAGGATGGCGCTTATCTGGCAGAACTGCTGCTGGGAAAGGGATATATGGTGCATGGTGTAAAACGCCGCGCTTCGCTGATCAACACAGAAAGAATTGATCACCTCTACCAGGATATGCACAGCGAAAATGTGCGCTTCCGTTTGCATTACGGCGACATGACCGACAGCACCAACCTCATACGCATTATACAGGAAACCCAACCGGATGAAATCTATAACCTGGCGGCCATGAGCCATGTACGGGTAAGTTTCGATACGCCCGAATACACTGCCAACGCCGACGGAATAGGCACACTGCGTCTCCTGGAAGCGCTGCGCATCCTGAAAATGGAAAAGAAAACACGCATCTACCAGGCCAGCACCTCCGAACTATATGGACTGGTACAGGAAGTGCCGCAACGTGAAACCACACCTTTCTACCCACGCAGTCCATACGCCGTGGCGAAATTATACGCTTACTGGATTACGGTGAACTACCGCGAGGCTTATGGTATGTACGCCTGTAACGGTATCCTCTTTAACCACGAAAGCCCGCTGCGCGGAGAAACCTTCGTAACCCGCAAAATCACCAGGGGCGCTGCTGCCATCGCACTCGGATTACAGGATAAACTGTACCTCGGTAACCTGGATGCACAACGCGACTGGGGCCATGCAAAAGATTATGTGGAAGCCATGTGGCGCATCCTGCAACAGGAAACACCGGACGACTATGTAATTGCCACCGGTATCACCACTACAGTAAGAGAGTTTGTACGCATGTCCTTTGCAGAACTGGGCATTGAAATCGCCTTCACCGGCACCGGCGCCGAAGAAATCGGAACAGTAGCTGCCTGCACAAATGAAGTATATGCGTTGCCGTTAGGTAAGCAGGTAGTAGCCATCGATCCGCGCTATTTCCGCCCTACGGAAGTGGAACTGCTGATAGGCGATCCTACCAAGTCCAAAACTGTACTGGGATGGGAACCGGCCTACGACCTGGCTGCACTGGTAAAGGAAATGATGGCCAGCGATGTGGCATTGTTTGCAAAGAAAGAAGTTACACAACTGGAACACTTAATCGGATAATTTAACCAACATGCAGGTAGCGAACAGGGTGATATTGAATACAGGAGCGCTTTACGGGCGAATGCTGATCACCGTTTTTATTTCCTTGTACGCCACCCGGCTGGTGCTCAACCTGCTGGGTGCGGCGGACTATGGATTGTTTAACCTGATCAGCGGGGTCATTGCCATGTTGTCTTTTCTGAACATGGCAATGACCATCAGCACGCAGCGGTATATGTCTTTTCACCTGGGCACCAAAGACGCACACAAATTAAAAGTAGTGTTTAACTCCAGCGTGCTGCTACACTTTGTACTGGGCCTGGCATTGGTGCTGCTGTTTGAAGTAATAGGCAGCTATCTTTTTGATCATGTGCTTAACTATCCTGCATCCCGCACCATGGCCGCCAAACTCATCTTTCAGTTCATGGTGGTCAGCGCATTCTTTACCATCATCTCTGTGCCTTATGATGCTACATTGATTGCACAGGAGAACATGGTAATGGTAGCTATACTGGGTATTGTGGAATCAGTAGGAAAGCTGCTGATCGCACTCAGCCTGCAATACACTTCGTACGACCGCCTCATTGTATACGGCGGACTCATGGCCTTGCTCACGGTATTACTGCTGGTATTCAAGCAGGTGTATTGCGCCGTGAAGTATGAGGAAAGCCGTATCCGCATCCGGCAGTATTTCGACAAAAATCTTTTGAAAGAGATGTTTGCCTATGCAGGTTGGAATATGTTTGGTGCCGGCAGCTTTGTGGCACGCAACCAGGGCATTGCGCTCCTGCTGAATGTTTTCTTCGGCACCATCGTAAACGCGGCTTATGGCATCGCCAACCAGGTAAATGCACAGCTCAGCTACTTTTCTGTTACCATGTTGCGGGCATTAAATCCGCAGATCATTAAAAGTGAAGGCAGCGGCGATCGACCGAGGATGCTGCGGCTGGCCATGATTGCCAGCAAGTTTTCCTTTTTCCTGCTGAGTTTTTTTGCCATCCCCATGATGATAGAAATGCCTTTTGTATTGCAATGCTGGCTGAAGCAGGTGCCTGATTTTACGGTGATGATGTGCCGCCTGATCATCATCGCTACGTTGATTAACCAGCTGTCGTCCGGTATACAGGTGGCGGTGCAGTCGGTAGGGAAAATAAGAAAGTACCAGGTAGTGGTGAGCACAATGGTGCTGTTCAATTTGCCCATTGCATGGTTGCTGCTGAAAGCCGGATACCCCGCAGCTACGGTATTGATCAGCGCAATCGCCATTGAAGTGGTAAGCGGCATCTATCGTATGATGGCAGCGAAAACTATCACGGGCTTGTCACCGGCAGTATTCACCCGGCAGGTGATCATCAAATCAATAGTGCCGGTACTGCTGGCAGCCGGACTGGCCTGTATCCCGCAGCTATTCATGGGCGAAGGGTTTGTGCGGTTGGGCGTTACCACCATAGTAAGTATCATCAGTATTGTGTTCCTCATCCGGCTCATTGGGCTAACTACCGATGAAACCGCGAAAGTGGAACAGTTACTCAACAGGATTTTCACAAAACTACAGGCACGGCTAGTGGTATTAAAAGCGAATTAAGATATGAACATTCTTTTCTTCACAGACATTTCTCCTTTCCCGCAAAACGGGGGAGAACGGATCAGGAGCTACTACCTGATCAAAGCTTTGTCGCAGCTCGGCTATGAGGTGATTGCTGTGGTACGGAATGTGGAGAAGGTAGACCTGCAAAAATACCATCTCCCTAACGTTACTTTTTATACTTATGAAGCAAAACCTTTTGACCTGCTGACCCGTATTACGGGTAAACAATACTTCCAGCGATCCGCCACCGTGATGAACATCTTTGAAGAGGTGTGCCGGGAATATCCTTTGGCAGCGGCTATCCTGGACTATGGCTATGTAGGTCATTATATTTCTTATTTCCAACAGAAACAGATCCCCGTTATCCTGGGTACTCACAACGCACAGCCCATGATCACGTGGCAGCTGCCTTCAAAAAGCATTGTGGATAAGCTGCGCAAGTGGCAGCTGTTCAGCATGGAGAAGCTGCATGAACGCATGTACTTTAACAAGGCCGCTGCTGTGCTGGTAGTGAGTGAAGATGATAATGCCTATCATACACGGTTCCTGCCTAAACAGAAAGTATTTACCGTTCCCAATTTCCTGGATGCAAAAGACTATCACTTCACCGGCAAGAAGCAACAGCGCGTACTGGTGATGACGGCTAACTTTGGCGTATATATGAATTTCGCCGGCCTTAAATGGTTTATCGAAAATGTGTGGGATGATGACCTGGCCGGAAAGTATGATCTGTGGCTGGTTGGTAGAGGTTCTAAGGAAGCGCTGAAACAAATTACCGGTAAAGAAGAGTACCGCAATATTGTGGCCTTTGGAAAAGTGGATGATGTGAAATGGTATATCTCCGTAGCCAGCGCCGTAATTATTCCGTTGGTGCATGGCAGTGGTACCCGCCTGAAATGCCTGGAAGCAATGGCGCTCAGCACGCCAATTATCAGCACCCGTAAAGGTGTGGAAGGCGTGAAGAGCCATCACTTTATTGTGTCTGATGAACCGGCGGCCTTTAAACAATCCTTACTGGCGTTTGATCCGGAAACAGATAAAGGCGCCAGGTTACGCGAAGATTTTTTACAGGAATACAGCCTGGATGTAAACCGGGAACGACTGCAGCAAATTGTTCACTACGCGGTACGCGGTAAAATACCTGCCTATGTTTAACCGGGTCAAAATAGCCATGTACACTTTGCTGAGTGGCGTAAATGTAGCACTGGTAGGCCAGTTGAAGCTCAATGAGATCATGGTGCTGCTGTCTACTCCCTTTGTATTTGACCTGCGGGATTTTAAAGCATATCCCATGTTCCGCAAGATCATTTTTGCATTGGTAGCGCTTTTTGTATTCCAGGCTATTACAGATCTGTTTGTTGTACATAGTTCATCAGAAAATTTCATGCGGGGTTGGGCGGCTATTATTATGTCTATCCTCTCTTTTATTTTTCTGTTTAAAACTTTGGAAGATGACCAGGCAATCTTCTTCTTCCTTTGCATGACCCTTATAAAAAATATTATCTGGACAGATGATAATGCAGACACGGATATGTCGTATTTCAAATTTAAAATGGTACCTATCCTGTCGTACGCTGTTTATATCTGTTCTTTCCTATTATATCGCAGGGGACAATGGAAAGCAGTGCTGGCGCTGCTATTAGGCTATAGCCTGTTGTGTTTTGCCCGCGACTCGCGCTCAACAGGCATGGTCTTTTTCCTCGGTGCTATCATCATCTACTGCTTTAACAGCGGCATGTACCTCACCCGCGACCGGTTGCTGGTATTTGGTATTGCAGGCGCTATCCTGTTCCAGTTTGCCTATGTATGTTATGTAAATGCCGTCATGAATCATGAAATAGGCGGAGATCATGCTTCGGAACAAATAGACCGGCTTGATAATCCTTACAACCCGTTATCACTGCTCATGACAGGCAGGGGCGAAACCTTTGCTGCTATGGCCGCTATTGCCGATGCGCCGTTGTTTGGTCATGGTTCCTGGGCAAAAGATGATAACCTGCAATATTACCGGATCCTGTTGTTGTACCAGAATGAAGAGATGAATGAACAACTGGCTACTTCAACAGATCACCTGATCCCCAGTCACTCGATCCTGCTGGGCGCCTGGGTAAACTGCGGACTGGGTGGATTTATTGCAGTATTGCTCATATTCATCTTCCTGCTGAGAATGGGTTTCTATCTCATCCGGAATGCAGCAGACACGGCCTTGTACCCGGTGTTGGTGCTCATGACGATTGGGGTGATATGGACCTTTCTTTTTTCTCCCATCCAGCAACTGAGATTTAATATACCCGCTATAGGCGCAGTGTTGTTACGCGCGTACTATGATTTTATGGAAGAAGCCAGCACCGGGGAAGTAGCGGTACAAACAAATGAAACGATTGATATGCTATCTCCCGAAGGGAAAATATAAACGGTAAAAAACATCAGCTATGAAAATATGCTTCATTACACTAGGGGATATTAAATTCATTGCCACCATGAAACGGGCCATAGGCATGGCCGGACCGTTGCTGTCGCTCGGCTGGGAGGTATCCATCATTGCACAGGACAGTGAAGAAAACCGCAAACGCATAGCAATGGAGTGCAGCGAAGCAGTGAAGGTATACTACTATCAGCCTGGCTCAGCAGGAGAAGAAGTAAAGGTTAAAACGGATCTGGTAAACCAGATTGCACCCGACTATGTGCTGTTCTGTTCCTTTAGTTTCCGTAACCGTATTTCCAAAAGTAAGCTCAACGTAAAACCGAAAATACTCATCGAACATTCGGAGCTGCCCTCCGGGATCCCCGATAATAAAGGCATCCGCAAGTTAGCTATGCTGGCGTTGGAATATTGGTCGGTGTTGTATGCAGATGGACTGCTGTGCGCCAGTAAGTATCTCTGTAACGTATATACGAAAAGAGCGGCTCAGTTGTTTCGCAAGCAGTTGCCCGTGTTATACTCGCCTTACGCATTCAACAACGATGTAATAGCATCACCGCGTATCCGTCTGAAAGAATTGCAGGATGCTTATGCAGGTAAAACCATGTTGATCTATATGGGTACGCTTACCCGCAACTATGGCCTCTTTACCATGTTACAGGCAATGGAGATGGTGAGTAAGGAAAGAAGTGATGTGGTGTTAATGCTGTTGGGTCAGGGAAGACATATGGCAGAAGCAAAAGCTTTTGTGAAAGAAAAACAGCTCGATGCACAGGTAGAATTCCTGGGCTATGCACCGGAAGAAGATCTCAGCTCCTGGTTTACTGCTGCTGATGCGTTTATTTCCCCGCTGAATGATACCGTGCAGGACTGGGCACGTTGCCCCAGCAAAATTTATATGTACCTGCCATTTGAAAAGCCGGTGTTTACCTGTGCTATTGGTGAGCCACTGGAAATATTCGGACAACAAGGATATTATTTCAATAACAATGCGCCGGCATCGCTGGCAGTATTGATCAGTAAACTGGCCAACGGCAGACTGGCGCCGGCAACGGTGAATAGCGAAGCCCACAGCTGGGAACGACGGGCAGTTGATTTTACAGCATGGATCAACAGTAACGATGCAGTAAAAGTATTACGTATTGCTAACCTGTAAATGACTACAACGTGAACTATGTGTATTATAAAGATCCCAAAGGCAATTTTGGTGATGACCTGAACGGTTGGCTCTGGCCCAAGTTATTTGGCGAAGGCAACATCAATGACCCGGAAGCGTTCCTGGGCATTGGCTCCATCCTGTTCGATGGCTCCCCGTTATTCAGGGATATACCGGACAAATGCAAGATCGTATTCGGCACAGGTGTAAGGCCCTCTCATCAAACCTTCAGCCTCAACAGCAGTTGGGATATCCGCTTCCTGCGTGGACCATTATCTGCCTATGCGTTTAATAACCAGTTCCCGTATATCGCAGATGCTGCTTATGCCATCCGCCAGCTGCCGGAGTTCGATAAATTCCTGAAGGTGAAAAAAAAGTATAAGGTGAGCGTGATCCCTTATTTTAAGTCAGTGCCGTTTTTCGATTGGGAAGCGCTCTGTAGTAAACTGGGCTATAATTATATCTCACCGCGGTCTGAAAAAGGTGTGGAGCATACCTTACAGGAAATCGCCGCATCGGAATATGTGATTGCAGAAGCCATGCACGGCGCTATCCTCGCCGATGCGCTACGCGTGCCCTGGCATCGCTTTATATTGTCTACCCCGCATACAGAAGGCAGCGGCGTGGCAGAATTTAAATGGATGGACTGGCAGGCGGCCATTCATCTGTATAATATCAATGCTACACCCGTGAAGCTTTACCGCAAGTCATTTCTTCATCAGAAAATTAAAACACTCTCCGGCAACCGTATCAGCGCGGAGTTTATGGCCAGGGATATCGTAAAAACAGACCTGCTGAAAACGCTGCAGGCGGTGAATGGTTTTTATTTATCTGAAGAAGATGTGATCAGGCGTATCGATAATAAAATTCATGATCAGACTTTTTTGTTGAGAAAGGAAAAGTGCATGGATAAATCATCTTTCATCACAACACATTAATATATGCAGCAGGAATTTATTTTATCAGCAGGAACAGGACATTTCTTTTTTGGTTTTCATGATCTGGTAGCTTGGAATGCTGCAGGTGATAAATTGCTCGCATTACAAACACCGGATATCACCGTTCCACCGGACCCGCGTATTCCCTGCGGCATTGGCTATTTCGATGCAGCGCAGCAATTCCGCCGGATGGGAGATACCTATGCTTACAACTACCCGCAGGGCGCCCGCCAGCAATGGATCGGCGATACAGATACTTTTATTGTAAATGATCGTGTTGATGATGTTTGGGGTTCTCGGATATATGATACAAACGCCGGTAAATGTGTGAGCGTATTGCATCAGCCCGCCCATGTGATTACAGACGAAGGCGTCGCCTTTGGCATCGACTATGCACGGTTGTTCCGTGTAGGAGGATATGGATACACAGGGCTTACGGATAAGTATGCACACGTTCACGTGCCCGATACATCCGGTATTGTGAAACATAATGTATACACCGGTGAGCAGACAATGCTGCTGTCTATCGCCGCTGCTGCCAATTATAAAATGAATCCTGCCCTGGGGCAGCATCATTATATCACGCATCTGCTGCTGAACCCTTCGCAGCAGCGATTAGCATTCCTGCATCGCTATAAGTTGAAAGACGGTGGCGAAACTACACGGCTTATGACCATTGGTGTGGACGGCAGCGACCTGAAATGCCTGGCAACGGGTTTCCTCAGTCATTTCGACTGGAAAGATGATTCCCACATTGCTATCTGGGGCAGAACAGGCAGTAACATCGAAAAACTGCGTGGCTCGTTGTTGTATAAAATGATGCCTTCCGGGTTGATTTCCGGAGGAAAGAAAGTACTGAAGAAATTATTATATACAAAAGAGAAAGGAGCCAAAGCAGTAGCACCCTTCAACTGGTTGTTACTGGAAGATGTGGATAACGGGGCACCGGCTATGCTGGCGAAAGATATTATTACAGAAGACGGGCATCCGATGTTTTGCCCTGCAGACCGCGACTGGATGATTTGTGATACCTATCCCAACCAGCAGGGGATCCGTACACTGTTTCTTTTCCAGTACAGCACGCAACAGAAAGTTACGTTGGGTACTTACCGTATGATTGACGATAAACCTGACCTGCAACTGGCACACCCTTTACTGGCCGGCGTGGAAGAAGGCGTGTTAAAAGCCTTTTCACTGGAGCAGATGGCTTTTACACGCAGCGGCCTGCATTGTGATTTGCACCCACGCTGGAAGCGCGATGGTAACGTGGTGGCTTTTGATTCCATCCATGAAGGCCGCCGCATGATTTATGGTTATGATGTAAGCAGTATTATTCATGCACATAAAAATGTATTGGTATGATTGCCATCCTGCAGCCACTGGTACCGCATTACCGCGAGCATTTTTTTAACCGGCTCAATGAGCAGGCGCCTTTCGATCTGTATTGTTATGATCAGGCGGATGCTATCAAGCAGCAGAACCTGTCGGCCGGCAATACTACGGTGAAGCAATTACCTGCCTGGAGCGTAGGCCCGTTTGTGTTATATAACCCGTTGCGCTTTTTTAGTAAAGATTATAAAGTGCTGGTGCTGATGCTCAATTTCGCGCATTTGTCTACCTGGATGATCCTGCTGCTGAAGCCTTTGCTGAAACAAAAGGTTATTCTCTGGGGACACGGTATTTCAGTGAAAAGATATGTACAGGAAGAGCAACGCCCCAGCCGCTTATTGAAATGGATGATACAACTGGCCGATGCTACCTGGTTTTACACGCCAAAGGAAATGGCGCTCTGGCAACAGGAGATGCCGGGTTTAAAAGCAGTGGCTTTAAACAATACTATTTCTGAAGTGGAGAAGATCATGCAACGGGAGGTGCCCGATAAAGCAGCGTTGCGGGAGAAATATAATATCCGTTCAAAACGCATATTGATCTACTGCGCGCGCTTTAATGAAACCGGCCGTCGTATTGATCTGCTGGAGAAGCTGATGCAGGAAACCGATCCGGAACAGTACGGATTTATTATTATCGGCGCAGGTAAATATAAACCGGACTTCAGCAGTTATCCACATGTGCACGACTTCGGGGCAGTATATGATCCTACCATCAAGCATGAGTTGTTTGGCATCGCGGATCTGTACTTTCAACCAGGATGGGTGGGCCTTTCAGCGGTAGAAGCAATGGCCTATGGTAAACCGGTATGTACTTTTAAACGCAGCGAAGAGGTATTGCAATGCGTGGAATACAGTTATATCAGGGATGGCTACAACGGTTTGATCTTCGATAGCATGGAGGAATGTTTGTATGTGCTGGATCAATTGTCGGATGAAGAGATTAACAGGCTGGGTCAACATGCCAAACAATTTGTGGGAGAAAACCTCACCATGACGGCGATGGTGGATAATGCTTTTCACTCACTGGATTCAATGAATAAATAACCCTTGTTTATGAAGATACTTTTTATTGTTCCTTCCTATAAACCGGCCTACGTGTACGGAGGCCCTATTGTAGTAATAGCGCGGCTGGCGGAGCAGTTGGTGTTAATGGGGCACCAGGTGGAAGTGTATACTACCACTGCCAACGGTGCGAAGGAACTGGATATAGCGGCTAATACCACGGTGATCATGGACGGGGTGAAGGTAACCTATTTCAAAAGAATCACCGGTGACCATACGCATGTGTCGCCGGCGTTGTGGAAAGCAGTTTGGTCTAATGCAAAACAATTTGATAAGGTACATATCCACTCCTGGTGGAATTTCCTGGTGATGGGCGCTTCCTTTATCTGTAAATGGAAAAAGCTGAAGCCATTGCTATCGCCGCATGGCATGTTCTGCGACTATGTACTGACGGCGCGGAACAACCGGAAGAAAAAGCTGCTGCACACGGTGATGGGTAAACGTTTATTAAAGAACACTTACCTGCATGTATCGTCAGAGCTGGAGTGGAAAGAATGCCGGCAGGTGAATACCCACTGGGAAGGCGGACAGGTATTTAACCTGGTGGATTTACCGGAAGGAAGTTTTGTGCGGACAGAGAACGAAGTATTTACCATCAGTTTTCTTTCACGGGTAGATCCCAAGAAGGGGTTGGACCTGCTGATCCGTGCATTGGCAAAGGTTACGTTCCCTTACCGGTTACAGATCGCGGGGAGCGGTGATGCACAGTATGTAGCTGAATTAAAAGATTTAATTGCGTCGCTCGATATGGATAATAGCGTCGAATGGGTAGGTTGGAAAGGCAGTGAGGATAAATTTCATTTCCTCGCTGCCACCGACCTTTTTGCGCTTACCTCCCGTAACGAAAACTTTGCCATTGTAGTGATTGAATCGCTGTATGCGGGCACGCCGGTGCTGATCAGCGACCAGGTGGGACTGGCAACGTATGTGCAGCAGCATGACCTGGGCTGGATTACGGGGATTGATAGTGTGGAGACGATCACCGCACAACTCACGGCTGCTTACCGGGAAAAAGGACAACGGCAAAGGATTACACGGTCTGCCCCTTTGCAGATCCGTAATGATTTCAATGATGCCACACTGGCGTCGTCTTATGTAGAACTGTATGAAAAATGTAGCTAGATGAAGATCGCGGTAGTAATACTCACATTTAACGAATCGTTGCACCTGGCACGCTGCCTGGAGAATCTCCGGCAAATAACGGATGAGCTGTACGTAATAGATGCTTTTTCAACAGATGATACCGTAGCGATAGCGGAGAGATTCGGCGCAAAGGTTTTTCAGCGCAAATGGGTCAATTATGCCAATCAGTTTCAATGGGCATTGGATCATTGCGGCATTGAAACACCCTGGGTGATGCGCATGGATGCAGATGAATACCTGGAACCCGGACTGGTAAAGGAAATCCGCCAGCGGATAGACAAAGTGCCAGCCGGTATAACGGGCATATATATACGCCGCAAGGTGTTATTCAAAGGTAAATGGATCCGCTTCGGCGGTTTCTACCCGCATACCCTCTTGCGGATATGGCGCAATGGGGTAGGCAGCATCGAACAGCGCTGGATGGATGAACATATTGTATTGTCCGACGGCGCTACGATGCTGTTTAAAGAACATATTGTAGACGATAACCTGAATTCCATTCACTGGTGGGTAAACAAACATAATAACTACGCCATCCGTGAAATGGTGGACCTGCTGAATATCCGCTATGGCTTCTGGCAAACTGACGAAAGGTTGCTGCGCGAAAGCGGAACACAGGCCAAACGGAAACGGTTCCTGAAGGAGAAGGTATACGCCTCCATGTCGCCGGGAATGCGCGCTTCGCTGTATTTCCTGTTCCGCTATGTAGTGCGTTACGGCTTCCTGGATGGTTATAAGGGGTTCCTCTTCCATTTCATGCAAGGGTACTGGTATCGTTTACTCGTAGACGTTAACGTGCAGGAATTTCAGCAAAAGCTCGATGGAAACGAAAGCAGGGAAGATATTATGGCGTTACTGAAACAGGATTATAACATTCATATCTGATATCACATGACCACTAATCTTGCTGCATTTAATACAGGCAGTTATTATGCCGGCCCTAAGTGGAAAGTGCTGTTATGGTACTTCTGTAACTATTACATTTTCAACAGCGCTTTCCCCTGGCCATATGGCCTCAAAAGCAAGCTGCTGAAGCTGTTTGGCGCCCGTGTGGGCAAGGGCCTCGTCATAAAAACAAAGGTGCGGATCAAATATCCGTGGCTGCTGACTATCGGCGATCATTGCTGGATAGGGGAGTCCGTATGGATTGATAATCTGGCGGCGGTAACGCTGGGAGATCATGTTTGCCTTTCACAGGGCGCCCTGCTGCTGACCGGCAACCACGATTATAAACAACCGGATTTTCCTTACCGGCTTGGTCCTATCCACATTGAAAACGGCGCCTGGATAGGCGCTATGGCAGTAGTGTGTGCAGGTGTTACCTGCGGTAGCCATGCCGTGCTTACAGTAAACAGCGTGGTTTCAAAAGAGATGGAGCCCTGGCTGATTTACTCCGGCAACCCCGCGGTGGCAGTACGTAAAAGGGAAATGAAAGGGCATACGGTTACCATACTAAATACGGCGGCTATATGAAGAAATGGGGCTTATATATCGCGTTAATGATAGGGCCGGTCACTGCGTGGGCGCAGGTTCACTTTGCAGATTCGCTGGAAGTGCATGCGGGCGCAGTAGGAACCATTGCTTCAAAAGACTACCAGCCGCTCTGGCTCATGGCCAATCACTTTGGTACCATCAGCGATCGTAAAGGCGATGTATCTACACATGTGGGTTTTAGCAACGGGCACGTATGGAAAGAGGATTTTTATGTGAGGTACGGGCTGGATGTGTACAACAACGATCAGTTCCATCAAACATTTATAGAACAGGGATATGTAAAGGCCGGTTATAAACACTGGGAAATCAGGGCCGGGCGGTATGAAGAAATCATCGGGGAAACAGACAAAGACCTGAGCAGCGGCTCTATGGGGATCAGCGGTAATGCGCTCCCCATACCGAAAGTAGGCATCGCGGTAACGCAGTACACCGATATTCCCTACACCAATGGCTGGGTACAGTTTAAAGGACTCATCAGTCACGGCTGGATGGGAAAGGACCAATACATCAAGGATGCCTGGTTGCATGAGAAAAATTTCTATCTCCGCATAGGCAAAAGAAAACTAAAGGTATTTGGTGGTATACAGCACTACGCGGTATGGGGTGGTAACCGGAAAGACCTGCCAAAGATCACCGCCGACTGGCAGGGGTTTATGGATGTGCTGCTGGTAAAAACAAAAGATGATGGTACCGTTGGTACTTCGGAGATACAGCCGAATCGCCCCGGCGACCACCGCGGCATTATAGAAGGAGGTATTGAATGGGAAAATGATCAGTTGTCGCTTCGCCTGTATAACCAAACCCCTTTTGAATCGGGGCAGGGTATCGATATCCGGAACATCGACCGGCTCCTGGGCATTGTGTATACCAACAAACAAGCCGGCAGCTGGCTGGAGAAGATCACAGCAGAGGTGCTGTATACCAAACAAATGAACGATTTCTTCCCGTTGCATCAACGCGAAAGCTACTATAACAACGGCGTATATCTTACCGGCTGGGATTATCACGAACGTGTGATCGGCACTCCGTTGTTTATTGACCGGGATCGCGGACAGCATTACTTCCCCAGCATGAAGCCGTTCAACTGGAATGATCATAAGGATTCACTGAGGGCAAAGGGAGGGAATATTATTAATAACCGTGTAATGGGAGTGCATATCGGTGCGCTTTATCATCTCCCAAAAAAAATTACCGGCAGAACATTAATCACCTACACACAAAATTATGGCACTTACACCAATACCGCCCTATTTAAGCCAATGAAGCGGCAATGGTATACGTTGCAGGAGTTTCAGTACCAGCTGTCGTCGAAAGGACTTGCCCTGAAAGCATCCATAGCAGTGGATCAGGGGCAGCTCTCCGATAACGTGGGGTTTATGATGGGGGTGTTATGGAGTTGGCGGCAATAATATTTAAATACAACGTATATGGGTAAACGAATATTACTGATAGGCGGCAATTTTTCACCCGAGCCAACGGGGATAGGAAAGTATAATGGAGAAATGATCAGTTGGCTGGCAGATAACGGGTACGACTGCACGGTAATAACTACCTATCCTTATTACCCGCAATGGCAGGTGCAATCGCCCTATGAACGGTCAAAGAACTGGTTTAAAAAAGAAGTACTTCCGCAGGGAAAAGGAAAACTAACGGTATACCGCTGCCCGCAGTATGTACCTGCAGAACCTTCCGGCAAGAAGAGAATGTTACAGGACTTTTCTTTTGCAGCGGCCGCATTTGTCAAAGTGATGCAACTGGTGTGGAAAAAGAAATATGATATTGTGATTACGGTAGCGCCGCCCTTTCATCTCGGGTTGCTGGCCGTTCTCTATAAAAAGCTGCGGGGAGCCAGCTTCGTGTATCATGTGCAGGATTTGCAGATAGAAGCCGCGCGTGACCTGCAGATGATCCGCTCGCCACGGCTTATCAATGCGCTGCTGAAACTGGAGAAGATGATTCTCCGGCAGGCAGATCACGTAAGCAGTATAGCCGACGGGATGATCCGTAAAATAAGTGACAAGGCTGGCAGGGAAGTGTTTTATTTTCCTAACTGGGTGGATGTAACACAATTTCATCCACTAACGGATAAGGCTATATTAAAACAGTCTTTTGGATTTCTGCCTACCGATAAAATTATATTGTATTCCGGCGCCATCGGCGAAAAGCAGGGACTGGAAGCCTTGTTGCATGCCGCTGCATCCTGGCAGCACCGCGAAGAAATGAAGTTCCTGATCTGTGGTTCCGGACCTTATAAAGCAAAGCTGGAACAGGTTGCATCGCAACTGCAGTTAAAGAACACGATCTTCTTTCCATTGCAACCCCTCGCGCAGTTTAATAACTTTTTAAACATGGCAGACGTACACCTGGTTATACAAAAATCACATGCCAGCGATCTGGTGATGCCATCTAAGTTAACCACTATACTCGCGGTGGGCGGTATAGCGCTGATTACCGCCAATGAAGGCACGGGCCTGCATGAGCTGGTAAGCCGGCATCAGATGGGAATCCTCGTGGATGCGGAAAACCAGGAGGCGCTGCAAACGGGTATAGGCAGGGCGGTATGGGAAAATACCGCCGACATTGCAAGGAATGCCCGTGAATTTGCAGCCAGTCACCTTTCTATTTCAGGAGTGATGACGCGCTTTAAAGAACAGGTGGCGTAGCGCTTTCTTTTATTGATCAACCATATTCTATTTTATGCTGAACCGGTATCTCAAAATTTGCAGTATCCAGTTGATTGTGCTGGATTTTATCTGGCTGAACGTATTGTTTTTTTTAACCAGCTCCTGGTTGCAGCGGTACGACCGTATGCAGGATATTAACGTGGATATTTTTCTCGTAGTATCAAATCTCTCCTGGCTGGTGGCTTTGTACACTACCGGTATTTACTTCCTCAGTCAGCAATTATCGTTTGACCGTATTGCCCGCAAAACAATACAGAGCATATTGCTGTACCTGTTGTTATTGTTGTTATCATTGTTTCTCACCAAGCAATTATATTCCCGGTTGTTTATTTTGAGTTATTGTTCCAGCTTCCTCTGCATGGTATTGCTGGGCCGCTGGGTTTTCTACAAGGTTACCCGGCATATCCTGCATCGCAACGGAGTGGAAAAGAAAGTGGTGATCCTCGGGTATAATGATCTTTCCAAACAACTGGCGGATCAGTTGATAGGAGATAACAGCAACCTCAAGTTTGAAGGTTATTTTGAAGAATCCAGTAACGTGCATGAGTTATCTTATTACCCGGTGATCGGTAACCTGGAAGCCTGTGTGCCCTATGCACAGTCTAATAATATCCGTGAAATATATTCTACGTTATCTCCCGAAAAATTTCCTTACCTGTACACTTTGGCGAGAGAAGCAGAGCTGAACCTGATTCACTTCCGCTTTGTGCCCGATTTCAAGTTGTTTGTGAACAGGCAGATCTTTGTGGATTACTTCAATAATATTCCTATCATCTCATTGCGTTCTGAACCATTGGATGATATTGCCAACCGCATCCGTAAGCGGGTGTTTGATATTATCTTCAGCAGTCTTGTGATTGTTTTTATACTCACCTGGCTGATTCCTTTGCTGGCGCTGCTGATCAAGCTGGAGTCCAGGGGGCCGGTGTTTTTTATTCAATACCGTACAGGCCGTAATAACCTGAATTTCCCTTGTTTGAAACTGCGGAGTATGTATGTAAATAATGAGGCGAATGCGAAGCAGGCTACGCGGCATGATAGCCGGTTCACGAGGATCGGGCGTATCCTGCGTAAAACAAACCTCGATGAAATGCCGCAGTTCCTGAATGTATTTATGGGCGATATGTCTATTGTGGGGCCCCGTCCACATATGCTTCGTCATACCGAGGAATTTTCGCGGGTGATCCAGCAGTACATGATCCGCCATTTTCTGAAACCCGGTATTACAGGCTGGGCGCAGGTATGCGGGTTGCGTGGGGAAATTACGGAAGAATCACATCTGCGCAGAAGGATCGAACATGATATCTGGTACATGGAAAACTGGTCGGTATATCTCGATCTGCGCATTATATTTTTAACGATCAGGAATACGATTAAGGGAGATGAGAATGCGTTTTGAATAGGTATGGTTTGTGTGAATGAATGAGTCCTACCTCATCATTAAAATCACCAAACCAATGGCAAAGAAAAGAAATCCTATTATCGGAAAGTCAAACAAGAAGGTGGAAAGTCTTACCCCGCATACAGAAGAAGGGGTAGACCAGTTCCTGACCACTAACCAGGGTTTACGCATTAATGATAACCAGAACTCCCTGAAAGCAGGTGAACGTGGTGCTTCGCTGCTGGAAGATTTTATTTTAAGGGAGAAAATTACCCACTTTGACCACGAACGTATTCCGGAGAGAATTGTGCATGCCCGGGGAGAAGCTGCTCACGGCTATTTCCAGGTGTATGAGTCTATGGCGAAATATACAAAGGCGGGTTTCTTACAGGATCCGTCGAAACAAACGCCGGTATTTGTCCGCTTCTCTACGGTAGCGGGCTCACGCGGTTCTACTGATCTGGCCCGTGATGTGCGTGGCTTTGCAGTGAAGTTTTATACCGATGAAGGAAACTATGATCTTGTAGGCAACAACATGCCTGTATTTTTTATACAGGATGCAATGAAGTTCCCTGATTTTGTTCATGCTGTTAAACCGGAACCACATAATGAAATGCCCCAGGCTGCTTCTGCGCATGATACTTTCTGGGATTTTATATCGCTTGCGCCGGAAAGCATGCATATGATTATGTGGGCCATGAGTGATCGCGCTATTCCCCGTAGTTTGCGTATGATGGAAGGATTTGGTGTACATACTTTCCGTTTTATCAATGCGGCAGGTAAGGGCAGCTTTGTAAAGTTTCACTGGAAACCATTGCTTGGCGTGCATTCTGTGGCATGGGATGAAGCGCAGAAAATTTCCGGTAAAGACGCCGACTTTCATCGCCGCGACTTGTGGAATGCCATTGAATCAGGCGCCTTTCCCGAATGGGAGTTTGGTGTGCAGATAGTTGCAGAAAAAGATGAACATAAATTTCCGTTCGATCTCCTCGATCCTACTAAAATAATTCCTGAAGAAGTAGTACCGGTAATGCGGATCGGTAAGATGGTGTTGAATCGTAACCCGGATAATTTCTTCGCAGAAACAGAGCAGGTAGCATTTCATCCCGGACACCTGGTGCCAGGGATTGATTTTACCAATGACCCGCTTTTACAGGGAAGATTATTTTCTTATACAGATACGCAGCTGTCGAGACTGGGCAGTCCCAATTTTCATGAAATCCCCATCAACCGCCCGGTTGCGCCGGTTCACAACAACCAGCGCGATGGCCACATGCGGCAAACCATTAATCGGGGTGAAGCTGCCTATGAGCCCAATACCGTCAGCAACGGTTGTCCTTTCCAGGCAAAGATGAAAGACGGTGGTTTTACTTCTTATGAAGAAAGAATAGATGCTAAAAAGATCCGCGGCCGTAGTGCAAGCTTCTTTGATCACTTCAGCCAGGCCACCTTGTTTTATAACAGCCAGTCGGAAGTGGAAAAAACGCATATCGTAAAAGCCCTGCGCTTTGAGCTTGGCAAGGTAACCCGTACGGATATACGTGAACGGATGATTGGTGTGTTAACACAGGTAGATAAAACGCTTGCTGCACGGGTAGCGGAAGGGCTGGGATTACCCGTACCTGCGAAACCGGAGTTCCCCATTAACCACATCCGGCCGGCAGATGCAGATATCAAAAAGTATGAGCCCAAAGCCGTAAAGCAACAGGTAACTACTTCGCCGGCGTTGAGCATGGCCAATACAGTAAAGAATACGGTGAAGTCCAGGCAGATAGCTTTCCTGGTGGCGGACGGCGTTTCCGGTACAGATGTGGCCAAAATGAAAGCCGACCTGGTAGCGGCGGGCGCGCAGGTGCAGCTGATAGCTCCGAGGCTTGGTACCATCAAAGTAGCTGGCGGCGCAGATCTCCAGGCCGACCAGAGCCTGCTCATCGCGG
Source organism: Chitinophaga sp. CCNWYY40 (assembly GCF_037483205.1). Taxonomy (NCBI): domain Bacteria; kingdom Pseudomonadati; phylum Bacteroidota; class Chitinophagia; order Chitinophagales; family Chitinophagaceae; genus Chitinophaga; species Chitinophaga sp. CCNWYY40. The sequence continues at coordinate 614,624 of NZ_JBBHLF010000003.1, read as the reverse complement.
CATCTGTGCTGTTTGATGCCGTATATGTGCCCGGTGGTAAGGCCAGCGCCGCTGTATTAGCCAAAGATCCGGCAGCGCTGCATTTCATCAACGAAGCCTATAAACATTGCAAGGCCATTGCAGTAAATGGCGAAGGAGTGGAAGTGCTGAAAGCCACCTATCTGCAAACAGAAAGTAATGAACCGGGTTTGTTGCTGAACAAAAGCAGTAAGGACTTTATAAACGCCATCGCACAGCATCGTTTCTGGGAGAGGGAAGCTAACGACAACATCCCGGCATAGATATTTTTATTAAAATCAAACGAAAGATCTAAATTTCGGGATATCTGAAATTTAAATTGTTCCTATGGAGATAAGAGCCATTATTACAGGAAGTACCGGTATGGTAGGAGAAGGGGTGTTGCATGAATGTTTACAACATCCGGATGTAAAGGAGGTGCTGGTTATTAACCGCAGGCCCTGTGGCGTAAAGCATCCCAAGCTGAAGGAAATCATTCATGAAAATTTCTATGATATGCTGCCCGTGGCAACAAAGCTGCATGGATATAATGCCTGTTACTTCTGCCTGGGCGTTTCTTCCGTAGGAATGAAGGAAGACAGGTATAAGCGGGTCACTTATGATCTTACTATGGAAGTGGCTAAAACGCTGGCCGCCCTCAATTCAGATATGACCTTCTGTTATGTTTCCGGTGCAGGCACCGACAGCTCGGAGAAAGGCCGCAGTATGTGGGCGCGGGTGAAGGGCAAAACCGAAAATGACCTGCTGAAACAACCATTCAAGGCGGCGTATATGTTCCGGCCGGGCTTTATGTTACCTACCGATGGATTGAGATATAGCCAGAAGTACTATAAGTATATGACCTGGGCCTATCCGTTCTTCCGGCGCGTTTTCCCACAGTGGGTATCCACGCTGGCGGAGGTGGGGCAGGCCATGATCAATGTTACCCTTTATGGCTATTCGAAGCCGGTGCTGGAAGTAAAGGATATCGTGACTTTGGCTCATCACCCATAAAATACTGGTAACCTGCGGGATAGCGGTCTACTTTATATAGATCGCGGGATGTATATTTGCATCTTGTTACTTTAACAGTGTAACAGTTGTAGGTTATGAGATGACTGGAATATTCCTATCCCGGGTCCAAATAAAAAAGGCGGTGCTTCGGCGCCGCCTTTTTGTTTTACAGGTAAAATCCAATCAATTTTTAGGTTATCTCCCTAAAAAATCTTTACTTCACGTTAAAATGACGCAAACAGAATATGAAGTCTTTCCACGAGTATAAGAACCCCTCCCTGGCGGTAGACCTGGTGGTATTTGGATACCACAACAATACCTTATCGGTATTGCTGCTGAACCGTAAGGAAGAGCCGTTTAAAGACTGCTGGACCTTGCCGGGCGGCTTCCTGCAAATGGAAGAAACCTTCCTGGACACCTGTTCCCGCATCCTGCAAACAAAGCTGGGCATGAAGGAAGTATTCCTTGAACAGCTCTATTCCTTTGACGCACCTGACAGGGATCCGCGTGGCCGGGTAATAGCTGTGGGATATTATGCCCTCATTAACCCCGCTAAATTCGACGTGGTGGCCGGTAGCATGGCTAATGATGTAAAATGGTTCAATGTCAGGAAAATGCCTGCTCTGGGCTTCGACCATAAACATATTTTTAAACAGGCGCTGCAAAGGCTCCGGTCGAAGATCCAGTATTACCCGGTAGGATTTGAATTGCTGGATGAACTGTTTACCATCACAGAGCTGCATGAACTGTATGAATGTATCCTGCAAACAACCATCGACCGGCGCAACTTCCGCCGCAAAATACTGGACGCCGCCTATGTGGTTAATACAGGCCTGAAACGCGAAGGATTGAAAAACCGGCATCCCGAACTGTACAAGTTCAACAAACAACTGAAGAAAAATAGTTTCCAGATCAATGTTCCCACTGAAACCTGATGTTATGGAGAAAATCACTTACACCCCGGAAATTTTTACCATTAAAAACTTTCTCAGTACAGCCGAATGTGCCCGACTTATAGAAAAAAGTGAAGCAATGGGCTACGAAGAAGCCACTGTAGACGTAGGCGGAGGCGTACAACGGATGATAAAAGGTGTACGAAATAATGAACGGGTCTTGTATAAAGATGTAGCTTATGCTACCTTTATCTGGGAACGGCTGAAAAACTTTGCTCCGGAAGAAAAAGATAACAGAACCGCCTGCGGTGTAAATGAATTGTTCCGGTTCTATAAATACAGCCCCGGACAACGCTTCAAAATGCACAAGGACGGCAGTTTTGAGCGGAACAGGTTTGAAGCCAGCCAGTATACTTTTATGATCTATCTGAACGAAGCATATACCGGCGGGGAAACCATTTTTGCTTCCGGCGAAATTATCCGCCCGGAATCCGGTACCGCCCTGATATTTCATCACCCGTTGCGGCATGAAGGTTCATTGCTTACTGCAGGTGTGAAATATGTGCTGCGAACGGACATTATGTACAAATAAAACAAAACATGCCCGCAACCTACGTAATAGGTGATATACACGGTGCGCTGAAAGCCCTTAAACAGCTGGTAGAGCGTATCGCGCCGAAAACAACCGATACACTGATTTTTTTAGGTGATTATGTGGATGGATGGTCTGAGTCTGCCGAAACAATCACCTGGCTCATGGAACTGGAATCACAATACACCTGCATTTTTATAAAAGGAAACCACGACGCCTGGTGCGAATCCTGGCTGAATGGCGTAATGCCCGAAGCCTCCTGGCAGCGCAATGGCGGCAAAGCCACGGTGGAGAGCTTCAATAAATTGTCGCCCGCAGCGCTGGAAGGTCACCAACAATTCCTGAACCGCATGCGCATGTACTACATCGATGATCAAAACAGGTTGTACATACACGCGGGGTTCACTTCCACCCACGGCCCCGCCCATGAAAGGTTTGAACCCATGCTCTACTGGGACAGAAGCCTCTGGGAACTCGCCCTGGCGATGGATCGCAGCATTCCAAAGAACTCCATGTTCTATCCAAAAAGACTGCTGCAGTTCAAGGAGATTTATATTGGTCACACCCCCAGCCTTAACTATGGCGAAGATCTTCCTATGATCGCCTGCAACGTGCACAACATCGACACCGGCGCGGCTTTCAAAGGCAAAATTTCCGCGATGAATGTGGATACGAAAGAAGTGTGGCAGAGCGATGCGGTGTATTTGCTGTATCCGGGGGAGAATGGCCGGAATCCATAAAAAAAGCCCGGAACGCTCAGGTGTACCCCCTTCGCATTCCGGTGCTTTAAACTATAAGACAACTTCTTACTGAATCACTTCCTGCATTCCCTGCATACCTGCGCCCATATTCTTTCTCTTAAACAGGCTGGCGTCAATTTTACCAAACCGGTAAGCAAATGTCAGGCGCATCATCTGCGGGTCGCGTAAGCGACTGTAATATTGTGTGAAATAATCGCTTTGTGAATATTGGTCGGACCAACGGGTTCTGAAGATATCATTCACGCTAAAGGTCACCGAAGCGGCATTGTTTTTCAGGAAGCTCTTTTTGATGGCGGCGTCTACACCATAGAAAGAAGCAATGTATCCCTGTGAAGCATTCTGCGACTGCTGCATAGGCGGACCGCTCTGCACATTCTTATTTTCATTCACCGGCAAATTGGTTTTCGACTGGTAAGTACCTGTGAGCTGCAATTCAAAATTAGCAGGTAGTTTAAAGGTGTTGTTAAGCTTACCAAACCAGCTCCAGAGCGCATCCTGGGATTGCGTTACATTGTCTGTATTGATCTTTGAATTATAAATGTTCACGTTGGCCGTTGCGCTCCACCATTTGGCTAAATTATACATGGCGGTTACTTCCGCACCGGCAGAATAGCTGGAATTGGCGTTGATGTAAGTGTTCACCAGCATTTCCTGGCCGTTTACCGGATCGGTTTCCTTCGTGAGGTAACGGGTGATCAGGTTATTGGTATGTCGGTAATAGATAGATGCCAGTATGGTATTGTTTCCTTTCAGCGTTTTCAGGTACGACATTTCCAGTGAAGTGGTGAATTCCGGTACCAGTCCCGGATTACCTTTCGTGATATTCAGCTTATCGGTGGAATCGGTGAAAGGAATCAACTGGAAGAAGTTGGGCCGGTTAATACGACGGGTATAGCTCACTTGCAGCTCCTGGTCGTGTTTCAGCTTCTGGCTTAAAAACAGCGATGGGAACAGGCTCACCGGGTAGTTGTTGGAGAAATGCTGTCCGTTGTTGAGCAGATCGCCGGTGTAATTGGAACTTTCTGCACGTACGCCAACTTTATAACCAAAATTACCGATGGTGTTGGATACGCTTACATAAGCTGCGTATACGTTATCACTGTTCTTATAATTATTGGAGGCGGCCGGGATCAGTACATATTCCTGTGTTTCCGGGTCCAGCATATAGTTGTTAAAGTTGCTCTTCGTTTTACGGACAGAGGCTCTCAGCCCGGTTTCCAGCTTTAATTTACCGCTGAAAGGTTTTACATAATCCGTTTGGATGGTCATAAAGCTCATGGAGCCATTACCCAGGATCTGTTGTATATCGCTGCCGCTGATGTTGCTGCCGGTATAACGGTCGGTCCTGTAGTCGGAGTTATTATCGCTCTTTCCGCCAAAATAGTTGAAGTCGGCAGTCAGTTCTTCTCCTTCTTTAGGGAAAAGGTGTTTCATGCCCAATACCAGGCCGTTTGCGTTGAACTTGTTGTGGGAACTGGAGTTACGCTGACTGAAAGCCCTGATATCGCCGGCTTTATTCAGGGTATCGGTATTGATATCAATCCGTTCAGAAGGGTTCATGGAACCATGTACCTTGATACCGGCCACAGATAAGGTGGTGCGGTTGGTAACAAACCAATCCAGTCCAAGTTTACCAAAAATGAAACCACCATCTGTTTTGTTGGTGTTGTACTGGTTGATGTTGGTAGGTGGTTCATCCGCAAAGTTGTTACGCTCGGTGGTACCATTGGTACGGCCTTTCATCTGGTTGCCCATTACGCTGGCGGAAATATTTACCTTATCCTGGCGCAGGTTAAAGTCCGCACCGCCATTTACAGCGCCGCGTTTATCCACACCGGCGCGCAGGTTACCGTTGTAACCCGTTTTCCGGTTCTTTTTCAGTACAATGTTCAGGATACCGGCACTGCCACCGGACGCGTCGTATTTGGCAGAAGGATTGGTGATCACTTCCACGTTTTCAATCGCATCCGCCGGAATCTGTTCCAGGGTAAGGGTGGTTGGGCGCCCGTCGATATACAGCTGTGGCGCGCTGTTACGCAGGGTTACATTGCCATCGATATCCACGTTTACAGAAGGCACGTTTTTCATCACGTCCAGTGCGGTACCGCCGGCGCTTACGATGTTCTTTTCCACGTTGAATACCTTTTTATCGATATCCATCTGCATCATCGGCTTGGTGCCGGCTACCGTAACGCCCTGCAACTGCGTGGTGCTTACTGCGAGTTTAATATTGCCGAGATCCTTTTCAAATGGCGGAAAGGTAACCGGTTGTTCCACAGTTTTATACCCGGTAGCAGTGATCCGCAGTTTGAGCGGGCCTCTGCCGGGCAGATCTTCCAGGCTGAACTCTCCGTTGCCTTTGGTCAGTACGCCTTTCAGCAGTTTTTCCTTCATTTTTTTTGTGACACTATCCATGCGGTTCTGCAGGATAATTACGGAAGCATAAGGAACAGCTTTTCCATCGGGGTCAATAATTTTGCCATATACATGGCCGCTCATTCCCATACCCATGCCCACCGGCATTTTGGCGCCTGCGGGGGGCTGAGCTACAGCACTCATTGAAAGCAAAAACAGGGTGATAAACAAATAAATCTTATACATTTTATATAAATTCAGATCATGCAAAAGTATACCCACCAGGTGGATAAAATAAATTAAATGAGATGAGTGGGGAAAAAATAGCTACGAACTGTCGGATCACTGACCGGCCTTACCGGCAATGGCATATACCGCATCACGGTAAGTATCGCCCACAGGGAGTTCCAGCGTATCGAGGAATATGGCGTTTTTCCGGATCGTAGTGATGGCGGCAATGGAAACGATATACGACTTATGCACCCGTACAAACCTGGAGCCGGGCAACTGCTCCTCCAATCCCTTGATGCTCATACGGGTAATAACCGGTTTGGAGCTGCTGTTCAGATGGATTTTTACATAATCTTTCAATCCTTCTATCCACCGGATATCGGCATATACTACTTTCAGCAGGCTGTAGTCCACGTTCACAAAAAAGAAATCCGCCTCTTCCCGCGCCGTTTTTCCACCTGTTTTGAGCAGGAAAAGCTCCTGCGCTTTATTACAGGCTTTGATAAATCGCTCCAGGGACACCGGTTTTACGAGATAGTCCGTTACGGCGAGGTTAAAGCCCTGCAATGCATATTTTTCATAAGCAGTGATGAGGATCACCAGCGGTTTATTGGGCAGCGATTCCAGGAACTGTAGCCCCGTAAGTCCCGGCATCTGGATGTCCAGGAATATGAGGTCTACGGACTGATGCCGCAAAATCTCCATCGCCTCAAATGCGTTGTTGCATTTGCCGGTGAGCTGCAGGTAAGGAACCATGCTGATATTGTCTTCCAGCAGGTCCAGCGCTAACGGTTCATCGTCTATGGCAATACATTTCATCATCAGTGGAGATTTAATTGCAAGGATACTATAAACCAGTCATCTTTCTTATCAATATGCAAAACATAATTATCTCCATACAACAAATTCAAACGCCTTTTTACATTTGTAAGACCAATACCGCTGGTTTTATCTTTTATTTCGGAAGAATCTTTATTGAAACGGTTACGCACGGAAAAAAACAATTTGTCATCCCGCGTATATAGCCGGATATCTATCATAGCATCAGTGATCATGCCGGTGCCGTGCTTAAAAGCGTTTTCCACAAAAGGGATCAGCAGCATCGGCTCTATTTCATAACAGGTATCGCCTGTTTCCAGTGATACCTGGATGGTTACATTCTTCCCGAAACGTTGCTGCTGCAGGTCAATATAACTTTGCAGGTATTCGGTTTCTTTTTGCAGGGGAACTTTGTCTTCATCTGCTTCGTACAACATATAACGCATCAGCGACGACAACTTGATGAGAGAAGGTTCCAGCACATCCGACTTTTTACGCGCCAGCGATACCATGTTGTTAAGCACATTGAACATAAAATGCGGACTTACCTGTGAGCGGAGCAGCGATAATTCCGTTTTCAGCAACTCATTTTCCCGCGCACTGCTTCGTCTTTCCAGCTTCATTTTATCCACAATCATCTGGAAAGCTGTACTGGCCGAGAGTACAAAGGAAAAAGTAAAAAAGGTGAACAGGATGGCTGGTTTTATATCCATCTGATGCGGTTTCAGGAATATCTTTTCAAAAGTATACCGCATGGTGCACATAAAAATAAATATCCCCACGATGTAAAGGATATAATCGACAATCTTCTTTTTATAAACCAGTTTCGGAATAAATACCCAGGCGTTCAGGTAAAAAAACACGACCATTACCAGGTAAGTGAAATACACATACATAGCCCACGCCTGTTTTTCATCCATGCGGTCCCGGTCGTACTTTTCGTTGGTAGGATGTAACAAATAGGGGAGAGAGAAGAATATCAGCCATGCGAGCATATGCCTGGCTATTATTGCCCATTTTTGTTGGTACCATTCCTGTTTCATGGCGGCAAATTAGGGCATTTGTATAATTATGAAGGCGGAGTTGCGACCAATTGTAATAATTCTACGACTAACATGGAAAAGAACAAAGCTTTCCGGGGTATGTCCCCGGAAAGCCCGTTAAGCAGTTTTCCTGGCATCCATCAGCTCCTGTATCCTGGCAGGGCCGGTGATCACATTCGCTTTCAGGTCGCTCAGAATGGAGTATAAACCAAAATAGGTACGGTTAATATAAAGACTATGCCTGGAGCCACGTGCTACCTTTGAATCACGGATCTCTTTCATATTGTAGAGTTCATCCATGTAGGCATATATTTCATTAAAATAAACTTCGTTGCCGAAATCAAAATTGTCCAGCGTAAAGGGAAGGGTCAGCAAATCGATCATGTGTTGGAAAAGACCGGAGAAGAATTCCACCTCTTTGGGGGTGTCTGACGGATGGATCATCTCCAGGTTGGTATAGATCTGGTGCCGGCGTTTCTCGTCTTTCAATACCTCTTTATCTACCAGCAGGAAATAATTCTCATAAAAATCTTCCGGAATTTCCTTTACACAGCCAAAATCAAAGATGCCCACGGTGCCGTCCGGGCGCATCAGGAAATTGCCGGGATGCGGGTCTGCATGCACTTGTTTCAGGCTATGCACCTGGAACTGGTAAAAGTCCCATAGCGCCTGGCCAATCTTATCCCGCACTTCCTGCGAAGGGTTGGTCAGCAAAAACTCCTTCAGATGCTGACCGTCCAGCCAATCCATTGTAATGATCCGGTCCGACGACAGTTCCGGGTAGTAACCGGGAAACTTCAGGTTGGGAATATGCGCGCATTCCCTGGAAAGATCCATAGAACGGCGGAGCTCCAGCGCATAGTCGGTTTCCTCGAGCAGCTTACTTTCTATCTCGTCAAAATATTTGTCCATGTCCACCTCGTTCATGCCCACAATGCGGATGGCAAAGGGTTTCACCATGCGGAGGTCGGACTTTACGCTATTGGCCACACCGGGATACTGGATTTTCACGGCCAGTTTTTTACCATTTTTGGTGGCTTTATGCACCTGCCCTATGGAGGCGGCATTGGACGCCTGCAGGTCAAACTGGTCGTACAGCTGTGAAGGCGATTTGCCCAACGTCTTTACAAAAGTATTTACTACCAGCGGGCCGCTCAGCGGGGGAGCGCTGTACTGCGACATGGCAAACTTTTCGGTATAGGCTTTCGGAAGCATGCCTTTATCCATACTCAGCATCTGCGCCACTTTCAGCGCGCTGCCTTTCAGGTTACTCAGCGTATCATAAATATCCGCGGCATTATCCTGGTGAAGCTCTTCTTTGGTGGTAGAAGGGTCCATCAGTTTGCGGGTGTAGTGTTTGATATAATTGGTACCTACCTTAAGTCCTGTCGTAACGAATTTGCCTGCCCGTTCCACTTTTGAAGTGGGAATATTGGATTGTTCTTTCATGATACTTATTTCCGCGTAAAAATAAATTTCCCGAAGTCCAGCAAACTATCCAGTGTATTGGATTTAATCAGCTGGAAGCTCAGGTTCACCGCTTTTTCAATGGCGGCATCCGTCATTTCAAACTGGTTGCTGGTGTCGTCCAGCCAGTATTTCAGCACAAACAGCGCCTGTAACCAGAAACCATGTACATACTGATCGGAGATATATTTTCTTTCCTTGATTTCGCTGGACTGATAACCTTCTTTCACAAGGTCGCTTACATACTTGTTAAACGCATGACGGAAAGTTTCCAGTTTGTTGCGGTACAGGTCCGGTAACCGGAAGTGTTTGCGCTGTAATAACAGGTAGCTCCGGTCTTCCTTCAGCTTCTGTACCCAGAGGAAATAAAAGGCCAGCAGTTTTTCCTGCGCATTATATTGCTGATAAATTTCATCTGCATGCAGCTGATCCAATGTTTGTTGGAAGATAGCTAACCAGATGTCTTTTTCTACCGCTTCCAGTGAACTGTATTGTTCATAGAATTCGGTTTCAGAAACGTCTACAAGTTTGCAGAGCGCATAAACAGAAACGGGCGCTTTGCCGTTTTCCAGCCAGTACACTTTATAGGCGTTGCGGATGAGCTGTTTGTCCATAAGAAAAAGTTTTATAATGTTGATGTAACCCGTCCGGAGCGGGTTCCGGAGGTTAAAAATGCGGGTACATACAAATTTACGTCATGCACAGTTATAAACCCTTTTTTATAGGCTGGAGAAATGTTAAAATCTGCCACAATCTGCACTGAAATTATTATGTGAAAAAAATGCCGTTGTATTTGTAAAATAAATATACCTTTGCATCCGAATTCCTTATTTGTCATCTTTTAAAATACAAGGAATCATGACAGAACATACCCACATATCGCACCTTTCGCTTCTTGCCTGATCAGGCAAACGTTGCTGCTTACCTTTTACATAAGCCGGAATAATACCTACATGCATCTTATACTTTTTGTATAAACGCATTTCGTATATACGGTTACGTTAGTGCCTCCGTTTGCTTTATCTCCTCCTTTCAGCGGAAGGTGTATTCCCACACAGAACAAAATTTATATTTAATACCCGCACCGGATAACCGGTGCAGCAGTGGTGTGCCCGCAAAGGCCGCATCCCTGCAAATACATCACCTTTTATGGGCAGTATAAAAACAAAGGAACTTAGTAAAATAGGTTATACAAACGACCAGGCCAGAAGCCTCGTCATCAATATTATATCAAAGCATTTCAAACATGAGGCAAAGGCAGATCTCCTGGCGTTATTAACCGCCATCAAAGCGGATCCGGCCAGCTATCGCTCCCACGAAATACTGGGAAAAATAGCAGACACCTTTATGGATGAACCGGTGGAATGCAATTTTCAGTCGTACGACCTGCTGGAAAAAACAGGCCAGCTGAAAGTATACGGCGCTAAAGAAATAGAACGCTCCGCCAAACAACAAATGGAAACGGCGATGTCCTTACCGGTTACCGTACAGGGCGCCCTTATGCCGGATGCACATACCGGCTATGGCCTGCCTATCGGCGGCGTGCTGGCTACCGATAACGCCGTACTGCCGTTTGCGGTAGGCGTGGATATCGGCTGCCGCATGGCGCTCACCATCTTCGACGAAGGAGAAAGCTTTTTAAAACGCTTCTCCCACCAGGTAAAAGTGGCATTGAAAGAATACACGCACTTCGGCATGGAAGGTGGACTTGAATTTCCACAGGAACATGAAGTGCTCGACAGCGCGGCGTTCCAGTCAACAGAACTGTTGCGGAAACTACAGGCCAAAGCCGCGCGGCAGTTAGGTTCTTCCGGCAGCGGCAACCACTTTGTGGAATTCGGTTTAATAGAACTGAAGGAAGACAATGCGTTGCAATTGCCACCAAAAAAGTACCTGGCACTGCTGTCGCATTCCGGTAGCCGCGGACTGGGGGCTAACATCGCGCAGCATTACACGCGCATTGCGATGGACACCTGCAAGCTGCCAAAGTCAGCGCAGCAGCTGGCCTGGCTGGATCTCAACAGTGAAGCCGGACAGGAATACTGGCTGGCCATGAACCTGGCAGGCGATTACGCCAAAGCATGCCACGACCGCATTCACCTCAACCTCATGAAGGTGCTGGGTTTGCAGTCGCTCGCAAAAGTGGAAAATCACCACAACTTTGCCTGGGAAGATACCCTTGCAAACGGTCAATCCGTGATCATCCACCGCAAAGGCGCTACTCCGGCTCATGCCGGCGAAATGGGCATCATCCCCGGCAGCATGTGCACCGCCGCCTACCTCGTAATGGGAAAGGGCGTGGACAATGCTTTATACTCTGCCTCCCACGGCGCAGGCAGGGCCATGAGCCGCAAAAGAGCCAAAGAAAGCATGACCGTGTCCGGTTTGAAAAAAATGCTGGCCGCCGCAGGCGTAACCCTCATCGGTGGCAGCGTGGAAGAAAACCCGCTGGCGTATAAAGACATTGAAAATGTTATCAGCGCACAGCAGGAATTAGTAGACATACAAGGCCGGTTTATGCCCGCCATAGTAAGAATGAATAAAGACTAACAACATGGAACAAATGATTATACAGATCACCTCCGGCCGCGGCCCTGCAGAATGTTGCAGGGTAGTGGCCAGGGTGCAGGAAATAATGATAAAGGAAGGCCGTGCAGCAGGCATCAGCATACAGGTATTGGAAAATATCAAAGGAGATATTAACGGCACCCTGCTTTCTGCGACGCTGCTGCTCAAAGGAAAAAATGTAACAGCTTTCTGCGGAGCGTGGGAAGGCACTGTGCAGTGGATTGCACAAAGCCCTTACCGCAAATTCCACAAACGTAAAAACTGGTTCGTGGGTGTATCTGTATTCGACATCAAAAAACAGGTGCAGTGGAATCCCAAAGACGTAACACTGGAAACCTGCCGTGCCGCGGGTCCGGGCGGTCAGCATGTAAATAAAGTAGAAACCGCTGTTCGTGGTATTCACCGTCCAAGCGGATTACAGGTGCTGGCAATGGACAGCCGCTCTCAGTTACAGAATAAACAGTTATGCCTGGAACGGCTGGAAGCAAAGTTCCTCGCCTGGCAAACCGGTGAGCTGGTGAAGCAGCAGCAGGATCGCTGGCAGGAACACAACGAACTGGAAAGAGGCGATGCGGTGAAAGTGATCCGCGAACGGTTGTAAGAAGAAGGTGTATCGGCTGGTACACCTTTTTTAATATTGCTCTATCGCCTTTGCGAAAGACAAATTCCGCTTCTTTTTACTTATTTTTATAGCGCACACCGATATCAACCAATTACCATACGTGGAGGAACAAAGTGACATAGCGCTATTACAAAGACTACGGCAATCCGATGAATCGGCGTACACCGAAATATTTCATCGTTATTGGGAGAAACTGTATGCTATTGCGTACAACCGCTTACGTACCCGCGCCGCTGCAGAGGATGTAGTGCAGGAAGTGTTGGCCAGCCTGTGGGTTAGAAAAGCAGAACTGGATATCCGCCACCTTTCCGGGTACCTCGCCACCGCCACCCGATACGCCGTATTCCGCCAGATCAGCCGTTTACTGCCGGATCATCCGCTCGATACGCCCGATGTGGCGCAGCAACTGGTGCAAACCCCGGACATGGATCACCTGGATTATTGCCGCCTCCAGGAACGGATTGGACAGGAAATAGCCCAGCTCCCCGAAAAATGCCGCCTCGTATTTTTGTACAGCCGCCGCGATCAATACAGCAATAAAGAAATCGCCGCCGCCCTGCAATTGTCCGAAAAAACCGTGGAAGCCCATCTCACAAAGGCTTTGAAACACCTGCGCGTTCGCCTGAAAGATGTATACCCCTATCTTTCTTTCTTCTTCTGAAAAAAAATATAAAAACAACTAAGGGTAACAGCAGTATTTCTGTACTCTGTTATTATGCAGCACCTAAAAGACCTGATCCAACGTTACCTGAAAGGCAATGCTTCACCCGAAGAAGTGGAAGCGCTTCATGAGTGGTATGATAGCTTCGACGACAGCGAAGTGCCGCTGCCCGTGGAGCCGGGGGAAGACCGCCGGATGCTGGAACAACGGCTGCTCAACAGGTTGAAGCCGGTGATGCAGCCACCAAAAGTAAAAAGAATTCCCTTCTGGCGTTATGCGGCTGCAGCGGCCCTGCTGGCCCTGGTAGCAGTAGCCGGCAAAATAGGGTGGCAGCACCGGTATCCATCTCCCCAAAAAAATATCATGGCGGATAACACTGCCGCAACAGATAAACCACCCGCCAACAAAAAAGCCATGCTTACACTGGCCGATGGCAGCACCATCACCCTCGATGATGCCGCCAACGGCGCCCTCGGTAAACAAGGCGGCGCAAACATCATCAAAAAAGAAAAAGGACAACTGGCCTACCAGGCCGGAGACGCTAACGGTGCAGTGGTGTACAATACCCTCACTGTGCCCCGTGGCGGCCAATACCAGCTGGTATTGCCGGACGGCACCAACGTATGGCTCAACTCCGCTACCTCCCTGCGCTATCCCACCAGTTTCCGGGGAGCAGAACGGAAAGTGATCCTGCAGGGGCAAGCCTACTTTGAAATCGCCGCCAATGCCACGCAACCCTTTAAAGTACAGGCCAATGAAATGGAAGTGGTGGTACTGGGCACCCGCTTCGATATGATGGCCTACGCCGACGAACCAACTATCAACGCCACCCTGGTGGATGGGAAAATAAAAGTACAGGATAAGATCCTGCGCCCCGGTCAGCAGGCCGTGCTGGCACTGTCCGGCCACGAGCTCACCGTACGCGATGCCGACGTGAATAAAATTATGGCCTGGAAAAACGGCCTCTTTGTATTTAATAATATGGACCTGCCAACCATACTGCGGGAAATTGCCCGCTGGTATGATGTGGAAATAGTTTATCAGTCCGCACCCGGTAAAGAACTGTATGGTGGCGGAATCAGCCGGAATCTTAATTTATCAGCCGTATTGCACGTATTAGAAGAAAACGGAACTAATCACTTTAAAACAGATGGAAATAAAGTAGTGGTATTACCGTAAAACCTGTAAAAAAAGCATATGAAGTAACACATTGAACAATGAAAAAAGCCGGAGGTGGTGACACACCCCCGGCAGCAGCTCAGCATCCTGTAAGATCAGCGACGATCATTTAAGAATTCTAAACCTTATTAAAAGTATGCATTTAAAATTTAAGGAGATACCATTTCTCCCAAAGGGACTTTTATTAACCAAAATTTTGCGGGTTATGAAAATGACCACCTGGCTTATCCTGATCGCCTGCTTACATGTAAGCGCCAGGAGTTTTTCACAACAGGTTACTCTCTCTGTGAAAAATATGCCGTTACAGAAAGTGTTTGCAGAAATAATCCTGCAATCCGGGGCCACCATCGTATACAATGAATCCGCCCTCAAAAACACTACCCCGGTTACCTTACAGGTAAGCAGCGCCTCCGTGCAATCCGTACTGGAGCAATGCCTGCAACACCAGCCGGTTACCTTTTCTATCAACAACGGCGTATTCGTGATCCGCCCAAAGTCCGAGCCCCCGCCGCCGCCAGTGGATACTACTGGCCGTATTACCGGTACCGTGCGTGGCCCTGATGGCACCCTGCTTCCCGGCGCTACGGTAATCGTAAAAGGCACCAGCAGGGGCAACGCCACCAATGCCGGCGGACAATTCACGGTAGCAGCCAACGCCGGCGAAATACTGGTAGTCACTTTCACCGGCTACGACAAACAGGAACTGCCCGCCCGCAACGGTATGCAGGTAACCCTGCGCACCGCTAACAGTCAGCTGGACCAGGTAGTGGTAGTGGGCTACTCCGATAAAAAGAAAAGCGAATTAACCAGCGCCGTTACCGTAGTAGATGCAGCAAAACTGAAAGACGTTACCACCAACGATGTAGGTACCATGCTGCAAGGTAAAGTGGCCGGTCTCCAGGTGGTAAGCAGCTCCGGCGTTCCCGGCGCCGCAGCAGAAATACGCATGCGCGGCATTTCCTCTGTAAACGCTTCACAAAGTCCGCTCGTAGTAGTAGATGGTATCATTGGCGGCAACTACGACCCCAATGATATAGAAAGCGTAACGGTGCTTAAAGATGCCGGCGCCACCGCCATGTACGGCTCCCAGGCTAATGCCGGCGTGATCATCATCACCACTAAAAGAGCCGCCTCCGGAAAAATACAGTTCCAGGCAAAAGTAACCACCGGCTTCCGCACACCGGACTTCGGCACCATGGACATGATGAACGGCAGCGAATTGTATGAACGTCAGAAAGAATATTACCGCGATTATATTCCCGGTGCTACCAACAACTCCTATAAAATAGACCTGCTGAAATTCTATAATGAACGCCCGCTTGCCCTGCGCAACCAGAACTACAACTGGTTAACAGACATGTTCCAGCGCGCACCCATGCAGAATGTATATCTCTCCGCCAGCGGCAGATCAGAAAAATCAGATTACTACCTGGGCCTCTCTTATTATAACGAGAAAGGTACGTTCATGAATACCAACTATCAGCGCGTAAATCTGAGAGCCAATTCTACCTATCACTTTACCAAACGTATCAGCTTAACCAATAACATCAACCTCAGCGGCTCCTTTGGTAAAACATACGACTATAACGATATGTATTATGCATTCCTCAATATGCCCTGGGATAACCCGTACGACAGCTCCGGTAAAGCATTGTATGTAGATGGTAACTCGCCTTTCAAATGGTGGTCGCGCGATAAGGTGAATCCTATTCACACCATCAATAATTCAGAGCATCCCTATAAAAATTTTGATGTGAATTATGATATGGGACTTAACATCGGCATCACCGACTGGCTTACCTTTACCAGTACCAACCGGTTGTCGCTGGGATACAATAAAAATAAAACCTGGTATTCGCCGGATGTGGCCGGGCAATATCATGGCACCGGTTACCTCAGCGAATTCAGTACGCTTAACTATGGCTACGTATCCAATAACCTGCTGAAAGTAGATTTCCGCATGGGTGATCACCGCATCAGCGGCCTTGCGGGCGTAGCATTTGAAGGCAGCAATACCGAAGTGCTGGGCGCCTCCGGAAAAGGATTGCCCGCCGGGTTAAAAGTGCTGAATGTAGTAGCTAACAGCCAGATTGTGAATGGTAGTATCAATGAAGCCATTATACAGTCGCTCATCTCACAGGTAAACTACAGTTACCTGGATAAATATTTCCTCACCGGATCATTCCGCGTGGATGGCTCTTCCAATTTTCCGTCCGCCAATCGCTGGGCATCTTTCCCTTCTGTTTCTGCAGCATGGTTGATGAGTAATGAGGATTTTCTGAAAGATAATAATGTGTTCACCAATCTGAAACTCCGCGCCAGTTATGGTGTGACCGGTACACAGGACATCGGGTCATCGCGCTACCTTGCGTTGTTTTCACTGGCCAGTCAGTATAACGGACAAATAGCGGCAACACCTTCACAGTTGCCCAGCCCGGACCTCACCTGGGAAAGCAAATACCAATGGAACGGCGGTATCGATATCGGGTTGTTTAAACGTATAGATCTGAGTGTGGATGTGTATAACAACATCACCAAAAACCTGTTGCTGCAGGTATCGCAACCCCTGTCGGTGGGCTTTGAAACACGCTGGCAGAATGTTGGTGAACTGGTGAATAATGGCGTGGAACTGGGCATCAGCTCCGTGAATATCCGCAGCCGGAAATTCCAGTGGAGCACCGATTTTAATATCAACTTCAACACCAACAAGCTGCAAAAATTCCCGGCCAGCATCATCAATACACAATCTACCTGGAGCATCTCGCAGATCTACCGCAATGGGGGTAACCTGTATGAATTTTATATGCCCAAATGGTTAGGTGTGGACGTACAAACCGGCGCACCTTTGTGGGAAGTAGTGGATAAAGACGGCAACAAATCATCAACATCAGATTATGCCAGCGCCACCTACCAGGAAGTAGGCTCCGCACTGCCGAAGTTCCAGGGCGGCATGACCAACACCTTTACATACAGCGGTATTTCCCTGAGTGCAAATATCTATTTCCTTTCCGGTAACAAAGTATACAGCAATAACCTCCGCTTTGTGGAAAATGACGGCAACGAACCCTACTACAACCAGGTAAACCTGCCCAAAGGCAGCAGCACCTGGGCGAAGCCCGGCGATAACGCTACTGAGCCCAGTCCGCAGAACTCCGCCAACAGCACGCAAACGTCTACACGTTTTCTGAAAGATGGCAGCTTCTGGGCGTTGCGCAATATCAGCCTGAGTTACGAACTGCCAAAAGCCCTCGTAAACAGGTGGCGCCTCGATGGTGTAACTGTTGGCTTCACCGCCGATAACGTGCATACGTTCACCAATTTCTTAGGGCAGGACCCGCAAACCACTATCACACCTGGATCACAGGTGATGCCGGGCGTATCGGATTTCAAATATCCCAACAACCGCCAGTACCTGTTCAACATTAATTTCAGATTCTAAAATGCCTGTCATGAGATCAGCGATTATAATATTACTACTACTGCCTGTGTTGTTATGGCAAACAGGTTGTATGAAAGATGTGAATCCAAGCGATGCCCTCACCACAGAAACCATTACCGGTTCTCCCGAAGGGCTGAAAAACGCCGTGAACGGGGCATATTCCCTGCTAAAGGATCATGTACCGTTTAATGGTACTACTGATGATAATAACATGTACCTGCGTCAGTATTTCCAGCTGTCGGATTTTGCCAGCGATGATATTGTATGCGGGCAAACAACAGAAGATCCCCTGTTCTATAGCTTCTCGTTAGGCCACTCGCCAACGCAAACGAATACACGCTATTTCTGGTACATCTCCTACAAAATTATCAACGACGCCAATACCGTAATTGAAGCGGTGGAAAAGCAGGCTAACCCTGACGCCACTACGCAGCAAATGCTGGGTGAGTGCTATTTCCTGCGCGCCTTCAGTCACTTTAACCTGGTGAAATTATTTGCTATGCCATACGCGCAAAACCCCGGCGCTCCCGGTGTGATCCTGCGCACTGCCACCAGCGATCCTGCGCAAAAAGCACGGGCCAGCGTAGGCGAAGTATATGCACAGATCATCGCAGACGCCAGGAGGGGAGCAGAACTGATGTCGCAAAGCAGGGGCCCGCAGTACGCTTCCCGCGAAGCCGCCTGGGCGCTGCTTTCCAGGGCATACCTGTATGAAGGGAACAACGACAGCACCACTTACTTCGCGTCGCAGGTTATTTCATCCGGCCGCTATTCACTGGCCACCCCGGCTACTTACCCCGATTTGTTTGCCAACGCTGCCGCCGGTACAGAAACCATTTTCTGTGTGGCCTTTACGCAGCTGGACGACTACGGTAAGTTTGGTTCTATCGCCTCCATGATCTATTCCAATGGTAACTCCGGATGGGGCGAAGAATTTGCGTCCGCATCGCTGAGGGATACCATGTCCGCCAACCCGGAAGATGTACGCTGGAAATATATTATCCCGCTGAAAGATGACAACGGCGTATTACAGAAAAAGAATGGCATCGATATTTACTATATCTCCAAATTCTCCGGGCAGGGGGGAAGTCCTACGCTCAGCTCGCCCATCCTTTTCCGCCTCGCGGAAATGTACCTGAACAGGGCAGAGGCAGCAGCCAAAGCAGGCAAAACAGCCGCCGCACTGGACGACCTGGATATCATCCGCACCAACCGCGGTTTGTCGGGCGCATTGTATCATCAACAGCTGCCTGCCGGAAAAACCGCACTGGACGTAGTGTTAAAGGAAAGACGACTGGAACTTGCTTTTGAAGGCCACCGCACCTTTGATGTGTACCGCAATAAAAAAGCCATGAACAGAACTTACTGGGGTTATCATTTACCGGGTTTGAAAGAATCCGATATCAACCCGGCTGTAAATCCTTCCGGTTATGCCGGCATGGTAGTGCAGCCCGATAATCCCAAGATCATCTATTACATCCCGATCGATGAAATAGAAACCAATAAACTGTGCGTACAGAATCCTTAAAACTACCTGATCATGCAAAAAGAACTGCTCTATATATTCATGCTGCTGTGTGCAGCTTCCGCCTGCAAAAAAGATGATACCAATCCCGCGCCGCTGGTAGTATATACCATCGAAGTAGAAGGCAACCAGGTATCTTTTAATAACACCACCACCGGCGCCACCTCGTGGAAATGGGACTTTGGTGATGGTACCGGTTCCACCGAGCAAAGCCCCGTACATACCTACCAGGGCAAGGGCAAATACGTGCCTACGTTGTATGCTACATCTGCCGCAGGGGTTACAGCAGAAGGATCTACCGTGATCCGCATCTCTAAGACTTCGCCGGTGAAACTCACCGATAACAGCCTGGCCGACTGGGATACCATCAGTCAGAATGTGATCACTGCCGGCCCGGCTGGCGGCGTTTTCAAAAAAGTGAAATTCGATTACGACGGACAGTTTGTTTATTTCTATGGAGAGATGAGTGGTAAACTGGCCGATGGCGCTATTTTCGACGTGTATATCGACAGCGACAACAGTGCCGCTACGGGCCTGATCACCTCCCTGTTTACCGGCGCGGCATACGATGTATTGCTGGAGGGCCAGCTATTGCTCAATCAGAATACAGCGCCCATCCCGATGGCGATGTATTACCATAACGGACCGCAAACCAGTTTCAGTTTCGACCAGCAATCAGGTACGGATTTCTTTACGATGGGCACCATTGCGGAAGCCGGTGGTGTGATCCGCTTTGAAGGAAAACTGGACCGCTCAAAAATAAAGGGCTTTACGGGAGCGGCTATACGACTTGGCATGGTGGCCACTTCCAACGATTGGTCCACCCAGCTGGGCACCATCCCCGATGAAGGCGCCGCTGCTTTTTTATTAAATATGCCGGAATAAATTATTAATTTAAGCCTACAAACAGGACAATGAACCAGACAACCAATGTCAGCCAACGATTGATTTCCCTGGACGTAATGCGTGGCCTTATCATGATTCTCCTGGCTGGAGAAAGCGCCCGTGTCTATGAGTCGATAGCACATTTACACCCTACGGGGATAGCAGGCAGTTTAATAACGCAGTTTTTTCACCACCCCTGGAATGGGCTACGCGCCTGGGACCTGGTGCAACCTGCTTTTATGACAATGGCCGGTGCTGCGATGTTCATCTCTTATTATTATAAAACACAAAAGGGCGTTACCTGGTCACAAAATTTCAGGCATATTGCCCTGCGTTGTTTAAAGTTGTTTATATTTGGCACTGCCCTCCATTGCGTATATGCAGGAAGGTTAGTATGGGAGTTATGGAATGTGCTCACGCAGTTATCTGTAACCACCCTGATCGCTTACCTCATCATACGCCGTTCCTTTGGTTTCCAGCTGGGCGTAAGCCTGTTATTGCTGCTGGCAACTGATTTATTGTACCGGTTTGTTTTATTGCCCGGCTTCGAAGAACCCTTCACACAAGGTCATAACTTCGGAGCTTTTATGGATACTGTGCTGATGGGTAAGATCAACCCGGGCGGATGGGTAACCATTAACTTTATACCCACCGCCGCGCATACCATCTGGGGGGCGCTGGCCGGGAAGTTACTGATCAGCGACCGGCCACAGGCTCAGAAAATAAAGATCCTGATGACAGCCGGGCTGATAGGGCTCATCACCGGCTTCGGACTGGACCTGGCAGGCATTACACCCATTATCAAACGGATTGCCACCGCATCTTTTACGCTGGCTTCGGGGGGATGGGTAATGCTGGTAATGGCCCTGCTGTACTGGCTGATAGATGTAAAACAGCATGTGCGTTACGCCTGGATAGCCACCGTGGTAGGCATGAACGCCATTTTTATTTATCTCTTCTTTGAAACAGTTGGTGGGCAATGGGTAAATCCCACGACTGATATCTTCGTAAAAGGATTTGCCGCGCTGGCAGGAATTCCCGAAAGCATCCGGGAAATATTATCCGCCTTTGCGGTACTGGCGCTGGAATGGGGACTGTGTTACTGGCTATTTAAAAAGAAAATCTTCTTTAAATTATAAGCTATCTACTGAAACCCCCATGGAAAAAAAAGCTCCGGTATCCTTTACCGGGGCTTTTAATTTTTTTACCGGGTCCGTATATTTTTCCGATTTTATTATTTACCTTGATTCCAGTTTAATAGTCATTAGCCAAAATCTTTAGTATCAAAGCGTGAACAATGGAAGAAGTAAATTTCTTCCGGATCATTTAATCAAAATCACTGTAATAAGGCTGCCGCTAAGCAGCGTTACAGACATGTTATGTGTTTAAGCTACCTGTAATGAATAATTACCAATAAGGTTCCGGTTACATGAGTCATTCTTCAGACATAGTATTGGTACAGCGGTTAAAGGAAGGCGATGCTTCAGCATATGATGCTTTATTTATGAAGTATCACAAGCTGCTTTGCCTGAATGCCTATTGGTTTCTGCGAAACGAAGCAGAGGCAAATGATCTTGTACAGACCTTCTTCCTGGACATTTGGGACAAAAAGTTATACCTTCATTTTTCAGGCGATATCAAAGGATACCTGCATCAGGCCGTAAAAAACCGTTGCCTGACGCATCTTAAAAAGCAAAAGACGGAACTGGAAAATAAAGTAGCGTTCACCCAGTTACAGGAAGATACCTGTATGGTAAACACCGAAGTTTCACCGGATTATTATAAACAGGTATTAACCGCCATCAATGATATGGCGGTACAAAAAAGATCGGCTATACAAATGGTGTATATCCAGGGAAAACGTTACCAGGAAGCAGCGGATGAAATGGGTATCAGTATCAATTCTTTCAAAACCCATCTGAAAAGAGGGCTGAAAGTATTACGTCATGCAATTACTAATAAGGGGTATTAGCCCCCGTTTTGTTAACAATGGAGCAGGCACAGGAAAAAATATTTGAATTATATCTACAACGTTTGTCGGGAACACTCTCTGCAGAAGAGGAGCGGTATGTGCAGGAAATGCTGCAGCACGATGCCGGTTTCAAAGCACAGTGGGATCAGCTGGAGCAGGAGAACATGACCCTTCATACCGACAGGTATCTTCAGCAGATTGATTCCGAAGCTGCCCTTCACCGGATTAAAGAAGAAAGAACAACACGCCGCCCGGTCGTCCACCTTAAAAAGTGGTTGTCCGCCGCCGCCATATTGCTGTTGACAGGTAGTGGCGTCTATTACTTCTTTGTCCGCACAACACCCGCCACTTCGCCAACAGTGGCTATGCAGCAGCAGAAGCAACCGGTTCGCCTGTTGCTGAGCAATGGCGAAAAAGTAGTGCTGAGTAAAGACAGCAGCACCAAAATCATTGCCCTCAACAACGCCACGCTGAATACCAGCAATGGCGCCCTGCAATATTCTTCTGCCGACACCGTATTAAATACCCTCGACGTACCTGCCGGCGAAAGCTATAAACTCACCTTGTCAGATGGTACGGAAGTATGGCTGAACGCCGCCACCAGGCTGCGTTTTCCTTTTCATTTCGGACGTCCTGCAAGAGAAGTATATGTAGAAGGGGAATCCTATTTTAAGGTGGCCGCCAATGCGGAGAAACCCTTTATTGTACACACTGCACTTACCAGCGTGCAAGTGCTGGGAACAGCTTTTAATATAAATACCTATCAGCCGGGCATCGTGAAAACGGCGCTCGTACAGGGCAGTGTTGTTACCAAAGGAAAAACCGGCGAACGCCAAACCCTGCAACCAGGCATCCAGGCCGATTATGACGCCGGTAAAGGATTTGTTACCAGTCACTTTGATGAAGAAGAAGTATTATCCTGGCGCAACGGTGTTTACTACTATCACCGCATGCCGCTTACAACCCTTATCACCGCTGCTTCCCGCTTCTATGGGATGCGTTTTGTATTGGATAAGAACAAGGAAGCCGGACAGGTAGTAACGGGCCTGATGGACCGTAACCGGCTGGAAGATTTCTTATCAGATCTTAAAACAACTGCACATATCGAATACCATTTATCAGGCAATGAAATTACCCTGAGATAAATTTTTCTTCCCTCAAAAAATATTTTTACTACTCCTTGTCACCCGTTTTCTGAAAAACGATGTAGTTGTGATGAAAGCATTTGTTACGGTCATTTGCTGTACCATCATTTTAACTTGTAAACAATTCCCGAATGAGAAAAAGTATACGCCACTGCCAGCTGGCTATGCGAAACGTTGTGCGCATGTTGGTGCTGTGTGCCCTTATATGCACGTCGTTTTCCAGCGTGAAGGCACAAACACCGCCGCCTTCGCTGCAATCAATCGTCACGGTTACCGGTAACGAGGTAACCCTCCTGCAGATC
The DNA here is from genome assembly GCF_037483205.1 of Chitinophaga sp. CCNWYY40. Classification (NCBI taxonomy): domain Bacteria; kingdom Pseudomonadati; phylum Bacteroidota; class Chitinophagia; order Chitinophagales; family Chitinophagaceae; genus Chitinophaga; species Chitinophaga sp. CCNWYY40. Next base: position 591,154 of record NZ_JBBHLF010000003.1, on the reverse strand, counting down.
TTCCGGGCCATCAAAAAGCAAACAGGGCTTACCCTGGTGTACAGCAACCAGCTGTTGAACGATGGGGAAAAGATGTCGCTCAACTTCCAGCAGGCGAAACTGGAAGAAGTACTGGCTTTTATCTTTAAAAATAAAAATATCAGCTACGTACTGCAACGCAATCGTATTGTTCTCGACAAAAAAGCAGCTGCTCCGGAAACTACGGCAGCTCCCGCAGGAGAGACACCGGCAGAGTGGCTGGTGCGCGGGCAGGTAATGGATGTAGATGGAAATCCCTTACCTGGCGCTACTATTACGGTGAAAGACAGTAAAAAAGGAACCGTTACCGATGTAATGGGCGTATTTTCTATTGCCGCCAACAGGGATGACATCATCAAAGTAGCGATGATGGGAATGAACCCCGAAGAAGTAAAAGTAGTAAACCAGAAAACGCTCAAAGTAAGTTTAACCGCAAAGGTGGATAAGCTGAACGAAGTAGTGGTAGTAGGTTTTGGCAGCCAGAAAAAAGTAACCGTAACAGGCGCTGTATCCACCGTAAATATGGCTGATATGCAAACACCGGTGCGCTCACTTACCAACGCACTGGTAGGCAAAGTAGCCGGTGTAATATCCATGCAGAGCGGTGGTGGTGAACCTGGTTATGATAACCCTAACTTCACCATCCGCGGTATTGGTACTTTCCAGGGAAGCGTTTCCCCGCTCATCATTGTGGATGGTGTGCAAAGGGAAGATGTAAACAGCACCTATGGCGGCGCTTTCAATAACATTGACCCGGAAGATATCCAGAGCATTTCGTTGCTGAAAGATGCTTCCGCTACCGCAGTATATGGCGCCAAAGGTGCCAATGGCGTACTGATCATCACTACGCGCAGAGGGGTTGCCGGTAAACCAAAAGTATCTGCCAAAGCAGAAACGGGTTTCAGCGGATTAACCCAGATGCCAAAAATGCTGGACGGCGTGAATTATATGAAGCTGTATAATGAAGCCCGTACCAACGCCGGGGAAGAACCGGTATATTCCGATGAACTGATCCGTAAAACAGCCAGCGGCCTTGATCCATATATCTATCCAAATGTAAACTGGATCAAGACTATTTATAAAGACTGGGCATCTATGGCCAATGCCAACGTAAACGTAAGTGGCGGTGGTGAAGCCATGCGCTACTATGTGTCGATGTCGTTTTATAACCAGGACGGACAATATAAAGTGAATAACATCGGGTACAACCCCAACCTCAATTTCAAAAGATATGATTTCAGGAGTAATGTAGACCTGAACGTGACCAAAACAACATTGCTTTCCCTTAACCTGGCTTCCATGCTGGTAAATACCCGCTACCCGGGCAATTCCGCCGGATCTATCTGGTATTCTACCTACGCCACCAACCCCATTTCTTTCCCGGTATCTTACCCGGATGGCAAGTGGGCAGGCCCGGTTAACAACGGTGGCTCCAACCCGTTTAACCTGGTGCAAAACGCAGGCTACTCTACAGAATTCAGACCTTCCATCCAATCCGTGTTATCCCTCAATCAGAAACTGGATGTAATTACCGAAGGACTGAGCGCCAACGTGCGTTTTTCTTTTGATACCTACAGCGAATTTGATAACAGCAGAACCGGTGTAAATGATTTGTTTTATGCGCCCGGCAGAAATGAAGATGGTAGTTTGATCTTTAACCAAACCAGAACGGGTACCACTTACCTGGGCTATGGCGCTTCTTCTACAGGTGAGCGCATGATGTACCTGGAAGGTAACCTCACTTACGATCATAGCTTCGGTAAACATAACTTCGGCGGACTGCTGGTAGGTAGTATCCGCAACCGCCTGGTGGGCTCTGCCCCCGATCTGAAAAAAGCTATTCCTTACCGCAACCAAAGCGCTGCAGCCAGGGTCACCTATTCCTATATGGATAAATACCTGGCAGAGGTAAATATGGGCGCCACCGGATCTGAAAACTTTGAACAGGGGAAAAGATGGGGTTACTTCCCCGCAGGTTCTGTTGGCTGGGTGATTTCTAAAGAAAACTTTTTCCTGCCTTATACAAATGTGGTCAACCTGTTAAAGATCCGCGGATCTTATGGGATGACAGGAAATGACCAGATCGACGGGAACCGATTTGGATACCTCACTTATTATAATGGCGCATCCGGCGTGTCTTTCGGCAGTTCTGGTACGCCTTCCTATTATGGAGGCATAAATGCAGATGTAATCGGTACCGAAAACCTCACCTGGGAAAAATCTGCCAAAACTGATATCGGCCTGGAAATAGGTTTATGGAATAAACTGAATATCATAGTAGACGGATTTCAGGATAAAAGAAGCGCCATCCTCGTTGCCCGCAGATCTATTTCACCCGTTGCAGGATACGGCTCCAGCGCCATTTATGGTAACATCGGTGAAATGGTGAATAAAGGAATAGATGGCAGCATGGAATATACCGGTCGGATTGGAAAGGATATCTCTATTCGTTTATTCGGTAACGTTACCTACGCACGTAACAAGATCCTTTTTGCAGATAATCCCATCGCACTATATGCTTATGCACAACAGGAAGGACATAAGTATGGCGAATTCAAAGGCTACCAGAGCCTCGGACTATTCACTAGCCAGGATGATGTAGAGAAGAGCCCGCAGCAGTTCAGGGTAGTGCATCCCGGTGATGTAAAGTATGCAGACCTGAATAACGACGGAAGGATTGATGGTAACGACCAAACTTATTTGGGCAAATCCAGTTTTCCTACCTGGTCATATGGTTACGGCTTTAATTTCGGCTACAAGAAATTTGAGCTTTCTGCCGTTTTCGCCGGCGTGGCTGATGTAGGGATCATGGCCAATGGCTCTGAAGTGCGCGGCAATGGGGCCGGCGCTGATGGTGTAGGCGTTATTCCTTTTGCCGGTATGGGACAATATCCGGCCAGTGTATTGGAAGATATGGTGAACAGATGGACACCGGAGAATCCCAGTCAGGATGTACACTATCCACGTTTAACGGTAGCCAATACCAACGACAATAACTATTTAAACAGCAGCTGGTGGATCAGGGATGGCAGCTTCATGCGCCTGAAACAGGCTACTTTCAGCTATTCCTTTATCACGCCGGATATGAAACGCAAGGGTATCAGCAGCTTACAGGTATATACTACTGCCACCAACATGCTCACGTTCTCGAAGTTTAAATTATGGGATCCGGAACTGGGTAATAACGCGGCAAAGTATCCTTATCCGAAAACCTTTACCCTGGGTGTAAGAGCGCAGTTTTAATCAAGATCAAAAAGATTATTGTTATGACCAGATATAAATATCTGTTACTTTTTTTCATCGGTATCAACGCCATTACACTGGTATCCTGCAGCAAGTACCTGGATAAAAAGCCGGATAATCTTCTTACCGAAGATCAGATCTGGCAAACCAGGGCTAACGCGGAAGCCTATCTGAGTAATATTTACAGCGCCCGCCAGGCTGGCGGCGACTATGCCGGCATAGGCGCCGCGGATGAACTCTCTGTTTCTATTCCCGGTACTACGGTAAGGTACATGGTGGGCGGCAACTGGAGTGCATCCGATTGGTACTTCTACAACTGGGGCGGCTACTATACTGCCATCCGGAAATCTTTCATCTTCGAACAAAACATCGATAAGGTACCGGCCGATCAGCTGAGCAACGAACTGAAAGCACAATACAAAGCAGAAAACCTTTTCCTGCGCGGTTACTTCTACTGGATGCTGCTAAGACAATACGGACCATTTGTAAAACTCACCACTACTGTTAGTCAGGATGAAGACATGAACAAGTATCCGAGAGCGCCTTTCGATACCTGCGTAAAATTCATCAATGAAATGCTGGATGGCGCAGCAGCCGGACTTCCTTTCGTATGGAGTTCCTCCGGTAACAATGGCCGTGCAACCCGCGGCGCCTGTCTCGCTGTAAAAGCAAAGGTAGCACAGTGGGCAGCCAGTCCTTTATGGAATGGTAATCCCGCTCTTGCCGGGTTTAAAAACCAGGATGGTACCGCACTCGCACCCGCCGGCTATGATGTGAATAAATGGCGCATCGCTGCACAGGCAGCAAAAGCGATCATCGATTCCAACAAGTACAAACTGTTTACCAACCTCGATAATGGCGGTACTACTTTTGATCCGTTCCTTTCTGTAAGAGATGTATTCCTTACTTCCTGGAATGATGAAATCATTCTTGCTTCCATGAACTGGCAACGCTGGGGATATACCATCTGTTCCTCTCCCGGCCCCGCAGGATACAACCTGTACAACGCCACACAAAATGTAGTAGATGCCTTTTATATGAACAATGGTAAAACCATCGGTGATCCTACTTCCAACTACGTGGAAACAGGCTTTGCTACACAGGACGGTGAGCACTATTGGGAAAATAAGGAAGGCGACTGGAACATGTATGCAAAGCGCGAACCACGGTTCTACGCTTACATTGCTTACAACCGCCGCCCGGTGATTGCAGCAGTATCAGTAGATGATAAAAACTACTTCTCTTCTGAAAAAAATAAAGATGGTACTGGCCGCCAGGAATTTTATTACAGCGGTAAATCAGGGATGCAGGGAATGGGCAGCAACGTTATCACCGGCTACCTCCCGGCTAAATTACTGAGTCCGAACGATAACCTCCGCAGCATGTCTACCGACGCATACCGTTCTCCGTATATCCTTATCCGTTACTCGGAAATTTTACTGGACTATGCAGAAGCACTGAACGAATATGATCCTGCCAATCCTGATATTGTGAAGTACCTCAACCAGGTAAGAACACGCGCCGGCCTGCCCGGCATTGAAACCGTGTACCCAGGCGCAGTTGGCAACCAGGAAGAAATGAGAAAATATATTCTGCGGGAAAGGCAGGTAGAATTTTGTTTTGAAGGCGATCGTTATTACACGCTCATCCGCCGGTTGCTGATGAGCAAACCGGAAAACCAGGCTATTTACGGCATGAATATAAATGCGAAAGATAATGACCAGGGATTTTCTTTCACCGGTTTTTATACCCGCACACTTTTCCAGAAAAGATACTGGGATAACAAAATGTATATGTTCCCTATCCAGCAACAGGACCTGGAAAGAGATCGCGCATTGGTGCAAAACCCGGGCTGGTAATTCTTCTTTATTTAATTCTTAACTAACTACTATGATCAGGCCACTGAATTCATATATACTGAAAGGTTGTTTACTGATGTCTGCCTTGTTGGCGGGATGTTCAAAGGACGACGATCTGAAACACGCGGAAGGGCAACCCGTATTGCTCACCGACTTCATTCCCGCCACCGGCGGCAGTACCACGGAAGTACTGATTACAGGCGATAACTTTTCCGCTGATACCTCCGATATAACGGTTACCATCAATGGTAAACGTTGTGCTATCGTGAATGCCAATACGAAACAGATCATGGTGATAGTGCCAAAGAAATGCGGCACCGGAAACCTGGTGGTGAAAGTAGGAAAGGATAGTGTGGTGAGCAGCACGCCGTTTACCTATGTGTTTTCCAGAACCGTTACAACGCTGGCCGGCAACGGCACTGCAGGATTTGCAAACGGCAAGGGCGCCGATGCGTTGTTTAATTTTAACGGGCAAAGCTGGTACCGCATGATGGGGATTGGTGCAGATGATAACGGGAACGTATATGTGGCAGATCCGGGTAACGCCTGTATCCGTAAAATTGATAACGCAGGAAATGCCACCGTGTTAGCCGGTAGTCCGGGTAACGGCGGAAGCGACGATGGCAAAGGTCCGGCAGCGCGTTTCCAGATTCCATATGGTTTAGCACTGGATGCGCAGGGCAATGTGTATACGGCAGATCCGGGCACCTGGAGCATCCGCAAAATTACACCGGATGGCACTACCACCACCCTGGGAGGCACGGTGCAGGAACCCTGGAATGTAGCGGTAGACAAAGTATCCGGTAAAGTATATTATTGCAGCAACGGCGGCGGAAGCGTTTTCGAGATGAAGGTAGATGGCAGCAGTACCGCTATTATCAATGGCATCACCTCCCCCGGTGGAATGGACTTCGACAAGGCGGGTAACTTATACGTATCAAGTAATACCGGTCATACTATTATCCAGTTTAAGGCAGGAACATGGCAGCCTACTGTGATTGCCGGTGCTACCGGAGTAGCAGGCTATGTAAACGGAACAGGCGCTGCTGCACGGTTTGCAAATCCCTGGGGACTGGCAGTAGACATCACTGGTAATATATACGTGGCAGGTAATGGTAGCTACGGCGCTAATGCTGATGAAAGTATCCGCGCCATTTCCGCTAACACCTGGGATGTGATTACGTATGCCGGCAGCAACAGCGCCGGGTTTACAGACGGTATCGGAGCCGCTGCTTCCTTCAACGCACCGATGGGAGTAGCAGTAGATAAGGATGGAATAGTGTATGTGTTGGATAAGAATAATAACAGGGTCAGGAAAATAATTTCAGAATAACTTATATGCAAACCCACGGCGGCAGTAACTACTGCCGCCATTTATTTTTTAAAGATGTTAAACAGGAACATGTATTTATTGCTATTCGCAATGCTGGCCGGCGCCTGTAGTAAAGGATCTACCGCTGTTACTACCGTTGATGCCGCACAAACCCACACGTATTACGTAGCAGCCAACGGCGATAATTCGGCCGCAGGTACTATCAACAAACCACTACGCAGCATCAACATCGCTTTGGCAAAAGCCCTTCCCGGCGATACTGTGATGGTGAGGGCCGGAACATACGCAGAGAAGGTAGTGTTTCCACGCTCCGGCCGATTGGAGAAGCTTATTACCCTCAAAGCATATCCCGGTGAAAAAGCCGTGATTGATGGTACTGGTATGACTGTTACCGGAAAGGAAGCACTGGTTACCATTAGTAACGCCAGTTATGTGGTGCTGGAAGGATTTGATATCTGCAATTTAAAGAGTAGCGCGGCATGGGCCAATGTGAATGGAATTACAGCGGATGCAGGCGCCGGCAATATCATCATCCGGAAGAATAAAATTTATAATATAGAACATAACGTAGACCCATCGCAGGGCCGTAGCGGTCATGGTATCGAGATTATCGGCAACACCGCCGATGTGATGAAGAACATTCTTGTGGAAGATAATATCATTCACGATACTAAAACAGGGTATAGCGAAAATCTCACGATCAATGGTTATGTAGATGGATTTACTATCAGGAGAAACACGATCTACAATACTGAGAACATTGGTATCGACGCGGCAGGTGGTTATGCTGCCAATACCAACCCCGCATTTAATTATGCCAGGAACGGCGTTATCACCGAAAATGAATTGTATAACATTGATATGACCCGCGGGCCTGTTGGCGGAACGCATGGCCACGGCGCTATCGCTATTTATGTAGACGGTGCAAGGAATATCACCGTGGAAAGAAACCGTATTCATGAAGCTGACCGCGGAATCGGTATCGTCAGTGAAAACGATGCTTACCCCACCAGCAACTGCATTGTGCGGAATAACTTTGTGTATAACTGCTGGCGCACCGGCATCTATCTTGGCGGCTACCTGGGTTATACATCCGGTGGCACACGCAACTGTTACGTGGTAAACAATACGTTATTATTCAACGACCGCGAGCCGGGCGCCTTCGGCGAAATAGAAGGAGAGATCCGCCTTACAGAGCAATGCTTTGATAATGTGATCCGTAATAATATCGTATATGCGCGACCGGTAGATATCTTTGTGCATAAATATACCAGCACAGGTTCCGGTAATATCATAGACAACAATCTTTACTTCACCACCGGTACACCGCAATGGATCTGGAACGGTACTAATACTAACATCATTACCGATTTCAACACCTGGAAAACTACCTCCGGCACGGATGCGAATTCCGTGTATGGTACAGATCCTTTACTCATCAGCACAACAACACCAGATCTGCACATCGCACCCAATTCACCGGCCCGCAATACCGGCGCAGTGATCTCTGAAGCAGTGAATGGCAGTCTGGATATCGATGGCAACGCACGTATTGTCAATAATAAGATCAGCAAAGGAGCGCAGCAGTGATAAATCCCCTTTTTACGTGATTGATGGTAACAGATTCTTATCGTAGATTGAAGTAACCTAAATCTGTATCAATATGAAAAAGAAAATCACTTCAAAGCTGAAGCTCACAAAAATTACCGTTGCCAGCCTTAGTAAAGCGCCACAGGAGAAAGACAAAGGCCGCACTTTGCCCACTACGCAGTTTATTTCCTGCGGAGAAACTTTTTGGGTATGCTAATAGCCGGATGCCCAATGGCTAAAGTTTGTTTTAGTTGAATTGAACCCGCTGTAACAGGCGGGTTCAGTGTTTTATGGGTGTTTTATCAGGATTAGTCTGTGCCCCGCGTATCAAAGTTTATACAGCCATATTTTGGTGGAGTAAATTCCATAAAAAAGAAGTCGGCTCAAATTATTAGCCGGCTTCTTTTTTTATGCGAATTAAAAAGCTATTGTTACAACAAGCTTTTAGGGGTGTTGTACTTCTTAGGTATTATTTAGTGAACGTTTAAATAAAAAATTAAGGATAACTCTTTGGGAATTCTGATTTATGTATAGAAATGAGGGGATTTATTTGCGCATTTCTACCCTAAAAGCACAAAATTAGAGACCTGGGCAGCTACATGAAACACCTGGCTGACAAATAACTTCACATTGGGAACCGCTGCCTGGCCATTTAAATTTTACTGTCTGGTTATTAAAGTAAAGTGTCTGCTCTTGGTTAGGTGGAACAATTGCCTGTAAAAAGGTGGCTGACCCAGTACTCGGTCCTGTCGAGGTTGTCATTACGAAATTTGCCCCATACTGACATGGCATATTACCATCACTAACATGTCCAGCTGGCAATGAATAATATACATCTAATCTAACGCTACTGACATTATAACCAATCGTTAAGTTATAGTATGATCCGGGGCAACCAGTGTTTTTTACAGAGCTAGTTGTTACCTTATTGTTCACAGGAACTTTTGCGGCAACAGAGGATAAACTGGCGGATTGTGCAAAAGTAAATAATCCAATTAAGGAAAGTAGGGAACTGAAGATTAGTCGTTTCATGGATAAATATTTAATTAAAATGTACTCAAATTGTTCACCAATAAAAAATAGCTATTCATTCTTTATGAAGATAGATTTATATGTGGTACCTAGAGAAAAAAAATACTATATAGTTATCTAGTATATAATATATAGGTTTCCTAAGTCTTCCAAAGGCCTTGTTTTAAAAAAAATCACATGATAAAATGTATTACTATATTTTATCCGCCATTTAATAAAAAGCTAAAAAAAATTAGTAATGACTGATAAGCTTTTACCTCTTAGCATCATTAAATTAACGCAATAACTATTGACTGGTAAATACTTACAGTTCTCTTTTTTTCAACTGTCAATTGTGAATAAAGTCATCTATAAAACGAAAAATCAAAAAGGCCGCCCCATTTATGAGACGGCCTGTTCCTTTTATCGTACTCCTTCATACGCCACATAGTCTGTATATCCATGTGCGGCCCCTCCATAGTGTAAATTCCGGTCAGGTGTATTTAATGGCCAGTTGTTTTTTAATCGTTCGGCAAGGTCAGGGTTGGCAATGTAAGGCTCGCCCCATGCGGCCAGGTCAATGGTGCCGGCTATTAAATACTGCTCCGCTTTTTCCTTGTTCATACCGCCTGCCAGTATGATCACACCGCCGTATTGTTTTCTGAAACGTTCCAGGAAGCCGTCGGGTAAGGCAAAGCTGCCTCTCGACTGCTGGTCCATGATATGAATGTAGGCGATGTTCCGTTTGCCGAGTTCCGCGGCGAGGTAAGTATAGGTAGCTTCCAGCTCATCGTAGTGGGGCATTTCATGTAAGCCGCCGTAAGGAGTAAGACGGATAGCTACTTTCGCAGCGCCAATGTTAGCGATGCACGCATCAATGGCTTCCAGTAAAAAGCGGCTGCGGTTAACGATGTTACCGCCATATTCATCGGTGCGGTTATTCACAAAAGGATTCAGGAACTGTTCAATCAGGTAGCCGTTGGCGCCGTGGAGTTCTACTCCGTCGAAGCCCGCTTTTACTGCATTGGCAGCGGCATTGGCAAAATCCTGGATCACGTTTTTCACGCCTTCGGTGGTTAATGCTACCGGAACAGAGCAGGTAACAAATGCTTCCTGGCCGTTTTCGTTGTAACCCCAGGCATGTGAGTTGGCGGCCTGGATGTTGGAAGCGCTTACTGGTGCAATGCCGCCGGGTTGATTGGTGGTATGTGATACGCGGCCCACGTGCCACAACTGTGTAAATATTTTAGTGCCTGCGGCGTGAACGGCTGCAGTAACCAGTTTCCAGCCTTCCACCTGCTCCGGTGTATACAAGCCGGGAATATGCAATACGCCTGATGAGGTAGGAGAGATGGAAGTGCCTTCCGTGATGATGAGTCCTGCGTTAGTGCGTTGGCGGTAGTACAACGCATTCATTTCGTTGGGAATTCCGTTTGGATTCCGCGCGCGTGTCATGGGCGCCATCACGATCCTGTTCTTTAATGCCAGGCCTTTGCCGGTATATGGTTCAAATAATAGCATCTGTTGTTTTTTTGATGATGGGATAATCAGTGTAACCTGCCGCGCTGCCGCCGAAGAATGTCGATCTGTCGGGTTCATTGAGCGGCAACTGGTGTTGCAGGCGGTAAGGCAGATCGGGGTTGGCAATAAACGGACGTCCAAAGCCGATGAGGTCTGCCCAGCCTTTCTGCAATGCTTCTTCAGCCCTGGCAACGGTGTACTTACCGGCATAAATAAGGGTACCGGAGAAGGCTTCTCTGTATGCTTCCTTAAAAGCCACCGGCATCACGGGGGCGTTGTCCCAGTCGGCCTCCGCGATGTGGATATAGGCAATGCCTATGTCGTTCAGCACTTTGGCTGCTGCGATATAAGTTTCTTCGGGATGGTCGTCCATAGCGCCCATTAAAGTAGTCAGCGGCGCCTGGCGCACGCCTACACGGTGTTTTCCGATGGCATCTGCTACTGCGGTTACCACTTCTCTCAGGAAGCGTAACCGGTTTTCCAGGGAGCCGCCGTATTCATCTGTTCTGTGATTGGTTTGTGAGTCGATGAACTGCTCAATGAGGTAGCCATTGGCTCCGTGCAATTCCACGCCATCAAAACCGGCGGCTACCGCGTTTTTGGCGGCCTGTGCAAATTCGTTGATAATAGCCTGTATTTCGGGCCTGGTAAGCTCGCGGGGCATAGAGTGCTGAACCATTTCCCCGGCGCCGTTTTCGGGCCCTTTCCCTGCGGGATCGGCAAATACTTTCACGCCTTCTGCAAGGATGGCGGAAGGTGCCACCGGAGCAGCTCCGTTTTCCTGTATGGAGATATGCGAAACACGGCCTACATGCCACAACTGGGCGAAGATGACGCCGTTATTGACATGTACGGCGTCTGTAACCTGTTTCCAGCCGGCTATTTGCTCCGCATTGTATATACCTGGCGTCCAGGCATAGCCCTGGCCCTGCCGGCTCACCTGTGTGCCTTCTGATATTATCAGCCCGGCACCGGTACGCTGACTGTAATATTCCGCCATCAGTGAAGTGGCTACATCGCCACGGGCCGCTCTGGACCTGGTCATTGGCGGCATTACTATCCTGTTTTTCAGGTGAAGCCCGCCTAGTGTATATTCTGTAAAAAGCATCGTATTAATATTTTGACAACACAAAATTCTCCCAAAATATATTATTATCATAATTATTTAACTTATACATTTGTATCAGAAAAATGATAATGATATGGGATTAAACCTGGAATGGCTCCGTACCTTCAAATCCATCTATGAGCAGGGCACCCTTACCGGTGCGGCACAGGAGCTTTTTATTTCACAGCCTGGCGTAAGCCTGCACCTCAACTCCCTGGAAGCATATACCGGCTACAAACTGTTCGACCGCTCGGCCAAAAAACTCGTGCCCACCGAAAAGGGAAAAGTGATCTATAACTTTATAGAGGAACCACTGCTCAAACTGGAAAACGCAGAACAGCTTTTTCATAAAAGCACAAAAACCGACAGGGCCACTATCAGCATCGGTATGTGTTTCGAAACATTTCAATATACACTGGAGAAATATATCGCCACGCTGCCCTTTAACATCATCATCAAATTCGGGGACTACCCGCAAATGATCAACGACCTCGATAAAGGACTGCTGGACCTCATCATCACCCCACAGAAAGGTGATCAGAAAAACCTGGAGTTTAAACCTTTCTCGAAAGAAAAGATTGTACTGGTAGCCGGCGGTAAAACAGATATCCAGCCACTGAACGCGTTATTGAAAAAGAAAGATATGAAAGCAGCGGAGAACTGGCTGAAAGAACAGCTATGGTACAGCACTGCGGCAGATATGGAGCACCTGAAACGATTCTGGCAATTTAACTTCCGCCATCAGATGGATTTTAAACCCAACTACATCGTTCCGAATATCTGTTCTATTGTTCGCTGTCTTAGTGGCGAAACCGGTTTTTCAGTAGTACCCGACTTTTTGTGCGCCCATGAAATTGAAAATGGCAGCATGAAGCTGGTGTGGGAAGGGGAACAGGTCATAGAAAATACCCTGTATTTCGGTACCCGGAAAAAAACAATGTACGCGGCAGAAATAGACAAAGTACAGCGGATCTTTTCCACTGAATTTGTGAGCCCGTCACTCGTGAATAGTTACGCTGGCAGCCACCAGTGATTTGATATATTCAGTAGGTGTAAGACCGGTAATCTTTTTAAAATACTGGTTAAAAGATGATTTGGCTTTAAAGCCACAATCATACGCCAGTGTTAACACATTCACCGGCAGTGCTTTTTCGTTCATGAAGCGGATCTGCTCCATCGCCCGCCGGATACGCCATTCATTGATATACTGGTAAAACGACTTCCCTGCATAACTGTTCAGCGTTTCTGAAATATGATACTTACTGATCCCGGCGCCCTGCGCGAGCTTGTCGAGGTTTAACTCAGCATCCGTGAATATTTTTGTTTTATGGAGATAAGCTTCCAGCGATTGCAATAGCATCCGCTGCTCTTCGGTACTGAGCTGCATCCTGCGGGAAGGCAATACCTCCGCCGTCGTTACTGTTTGCGCCGCTGCCTTCACAGGCTGCGCACCTATAATTCCCACATACTTGTACCGGATAATCACGAGGCACACCACTAACAGTAAAGAATATACGATATCTCTGCAGATAATATTATAGTTATACGAGCTATCCAGCAGGTGCACCGATTGCGCCGTTTTAAACCCCAGCGAAATAATGCTGATAACACCCAACAGGTAGCTGATACTGTTAATCAGCTTCTTCTCCTGCGGCATATCAGGTAATTGCTTCGCAATACGGAGCGACAACCCGGGAAAGAGGAAACCCAACACCATCATCATCCAGGTGGTGGTTTCATTGTAGTAATACAATACCGCGTGACCGGCATCCGCCGACCACATCAGCACGCACACCACCGTAAGATAACCCACTGCACCTAGTATGAAAGGAAGAAAAACATACCACTGCGAAGCAGGAATAAATGCAGCATCCCGCCGCTGGCACGCATATAAATATAGTAACGGTCCGTAACAAAAACCGATAAAGGTATTCATCTGCGTACGCACCTCGTTGTCGTTCACAAAAGAATAAATACAGAATTTAATAGCAAGATGCGCAGCAATACAGCACAGCAACAGGATCAGCAGAAAATCTGCTTTACTGCGCAATTTACTGCTTCCTAATAAAGCAACTGCGGTAAGCGCCTGAAATGCTCCGATGGCAATAACATATATCATAGTGCGGATATGCACCGAAAGTATAAAACCAATATTACCGGAATGTTAAACCTGCGGTTTCAGACAGCTGCCGCCCTATTTGGTAATGATTTCGTAACACATGGTAATGCATTGGTTTTCAATAAAAGTGAGTACGTTTAAAACGGAAAACACGTATACACGTAGCAGTAGTTGGATGCGGTCGAACTCATCATCAGCAACCCCCACTTTTGTTGAAAAATACCTTCATATGGATCGCATTTTTAAACCATTAAAAAGCTCCCGTTACCTTACATTACTGCTCCTGCTGGTAATGGCCGGCACGGCAAAGGCACAAACCATCAAAGGAGTTATCAACGGCAGGGAAGGACACCTGCCCGGCGCTTCTGTACAAACCGCAGGAAGCAAACAAGGCACCGCTACCGATCTGAATGGCGCCTTCACTATCAATGTACACACTACCGGCAAAGTAATCCTGCTGGTATCCTATATAGGACATGAAACACAACAACTGGAACTAACCGTAAAACCCGGCATCAACGACGCCGGCAATATCACATTAACGCCTACCGGTGGCAAACTGGGAGAAGTACTGGTGAAAGGAACAATGGCGCCTTCCACCGTGAAAGCCCTCAGTATCAAAAAGAATTCCCTCGCTATCATGGATGTAATCGCAGCGGATGCCATCGGTAAATTACCGGACCGTAACGCTGCCGAAGCGGTACAACGTGTACAGGGTGTAGCGGTAGCCCGCTACCACGGCGAAGCTGATGCCGCCACTGTAAGAGGTACGCCCTTCGCATGGACCTCTACTCTTTTTAACGGCAGCCGCCTGCCAAGCGCCAATGTACTCGGCAACCGCAACTCTGTACTGGACGCAGTACCTTCAGAAATTATCCAGTACGTACAGGTAGCCAAAGCCATTACACCAGACATGGAAGGCGACGCGATTGGTGGTTCCATTAACTTCATTACCCGCACCGCTCCCGCTAAAAGAACACTCAATGTAAGTGCGGCAGGCGGTTACAACACCTTTTCAAAAGATGCTACCTACAACGCATCCCTTGTATACGGTGATCGCTTTTTTAAAGATAAACTGGGCGTGATGATCGCCGGCGCCATCTGGGACCGCCAGTGGGGAACGGATGCCTTTGAAGTAGCCTACAATACCGGCCTTCCCGATCCGGCACAGCAGAAGTCTGTCAGCACCGTTATGCTGAAACGATACATGGGTAAACGGCAGACTTATGGCGCCAACGTTGGACTCGAATATAAATTCAATTCCTCTCATAAAATATTCTTCCGCGGACTGATGGATAAATTCAACGATATCCGCCCGGTATATGAATCTTATGTGGATTACAACAACAGCCGCTACCAGTACAACTATCGCTACTCTTACTATCAAACTGTATTGAACGGCGGAGAACTGGGCGGTGAACACCAGTTGTCTTCCAAAGTAAAAATGGACTGGACGGTGAGCGATTACTACACAAAGTATTTCCTGGAAACACCACCTACCAATGGTAATAAAGGATTACCCATCGCTACTTTCCGTCAGAAAATAACCGGTGGTTTTAATAATCTTTCTGCAGATGGAAAACGGTATTGGGGTTTCGATTCACCACAAGGTATTGGCGGAGATCCGTTACACTTTGATGCCGGCATAAAAAACAGCGGGGAAGTAATGGACCCGTCGAAGCTCACCCTGCAACAGTTAGTGATTGCGCAACTGGATACAAAAGAAGAAGATAAAACTGCACAGGTGAACTTCAAAGTAAGCGCCTCTTCCAGGGTGAACCTGAAGTTCGGCGCCAAATACCGCCATAAAGACCGCGCCGGTATGTATGGCTCCAACATCGTGTACCTCCCCGGCGCAGCACTGGGCATTCCAAATTCCCCGGGCCTGCTGCCGCTGAATACACTGCAAACCACTGATTTTCCGGTACGCGGCGGTTTCTTCCAGGGACTGAAAGGCAACTATGATCAGTTTATGATTGATCCCATCACCAAACAACAGCTGTTTGATTTGTATGATACCGCCACCCTGCGTAAAAACGGTTTTGCCGATTACACATCTAAATCCAATGCTACCAATATTTATACAGGTACAGAGAATGTAGCAGCAGCTTATGCAATGGCAGAAATCGATCTTACAGAAAAATTAAAAATGATTGCCGGTGTCAGAAATGAATACACCGCCTTTACATTGCATGGTTCAAAAGCAACTGCCGAAGGCACACCAAAAGTAACCACCATTACACCGGCTACAGTAAAAAATAATTACAATGCGCTGTTGCCAATGCTGCACCTTAAATACAGCATTAACGACCAGGCCAACCTGCGTGCTGCCTACACCCGCACGTTTATCCGCCCCAATTTTACAGACCTCACGCCAGGCGAATCTGTGGATAACACCGGCTCTACTATTACCATCACCAAAGGTAATCCCGACTTGCAGCCAACCTTCTCCAACAACTTCGATCTGATGGGCGAATACTATTTTAAAAATATTGGTCTCATCTCCGGCGGTGTCTTTTATAAGAAAATCAGTAACGTAATTTTTGCAGATAAAACTTACTACACGGACAATAACACGAATTACGTGGTGGCACAGGCAAAGAACCTGAACGACGCCTCCCTTATAGGGCTGGAAGCAGGCATCAACAAGCGGTTCGATTTTCTGCCAGGTATCCTCAGTGGATTGGGTGCAGAACTGAATTATACTTTTATCAGTTCGTCGGTAGAAGTGCCAAGAACCGCCAGCGGTAATAAGATCATGGATAAAACCAGTCTGCCAAATCAATCGCGTCACCTGTTTAACAGCATTCTCTTTTATGAGCGTAACGGTCTGATGATCCGTATTGCGGGCAACTACCGCGGTGCTTCGGTAGAAACCATCAATCAGCAACTGGGCAAGGATTTTTATATCTGGACAGATAAGAACTTTACAGTAGATGCTTCTGCTACCGTAAACATCACATCCAAAATACGGGTGTTTGCAGAGCTGAATAACATTACCAATGAACCACTGAAAACCTATATGGGTGATAAACGCCGTATCGCCGCTGAAGAATGGTATGGCAGTCGCGGTCAGGCGGGTATCCGCTGGGACATCATCAAATAACATCATCTCTCAAAAAATAACAAACACTATATGAAAAGAATAATGCTGGTACTGGCTATTGCCTTACCCGGTGCAACTTTTGCCCAATTAGCCGATAGCGCGCAAAGAGTGGTGCGCATGCAGGGAGCGGTTAACTTCCGCGATGTAGGCGGATACAAAACAAATGATGGCAAAAAAGTAGTGTGGGGAAAAGTGTTCCGCTCTGCCGATGTAAGCCACCTGACAGACCAGGACCTCACCGTGCTGGAACAAAAACATATCCACACCGTAATAGATTTCCGTGGCGTGAAAGAAGCTGCTGCTGCGCCGGACCATTTATTACCAAAAACAGATTACCTGCTATGCCCCGCCGGCAGCGACAGTCTGCCTGGTGCTGCACAAATGGGAGAAATTATTAAGAATGGTAATTTCCTGGAGAAGTTTTACGGCAACACCCAATACCTGGGCGATCGATATAAACCACTGTTTCAGAAACTCCTGGTGTTACCTGCCAATGAATCTATCATGTACCATTGCACCGGTGGCCGCGACAGAACCGGTATGGCTACTGCGTTATTCCTCTACGCATTAGGCGTGCCGCAGCAAACCATCGAAGCAGATTTTACTGCCAGCAATGTATACCTGCTGCCTATGAATAAACGGATGTTCCAGGGGCTGCAACAAAGTACTGGTATGGATGAAGAAACCATCCGTAAAGCATTGGAGTTGAAACCGGAATTACTGCACAGTCTTTTTAATGCCATTAAAGGCAAATACGGCACGGTAGAAAATTTCTTTGAGAAAGAATTGGGGATTGGGGAAAAGGAAAGGGCGATCCTGAAAGAGAAGTATACTATTTAGCAGTTTAAGCGGAGGGGAATACCCTCCGCTTAAACTTATTCCTTCATTCCTTTCACCAGGGCCACAATCGCTAATCCGCATATCGCCATAATGGCAAATGACCAGCGTAAACTGGTAGCCTGTGCCACCAATCCTACCAGTGGCGGTACTACCATGAATCCAAGATAGCCGATTGTAGAAATAGAGGCCAGCGTTTGCCCGCTGTTAGTACTCTTTGAGCGTCCTGCCAGGCTGAATACCAGCGGCACTACACACGCTACTCCCAAACCAGCAAAAATAAACCCGATACCGGCCGTCACCGGATAAGGCAGCACTATAGCGAGTAATAACCCGGTGAGTATAAACCAGCCGCTATACAGCAGCATCGATTTGATGCCCAGGCGGTTTACGAGCCTGTCGCCGATAAAACGCCCGGTGGTCATGGCTACCATGTATATACCAAAGGCAGCTACAGCAGTGGATTTGCTGGTGCCAACAATTTTTTCAAAGTATAGCCCGCTCCAGTCGTACATGGTATTCTCCGTAGCCATACAGGCAAAGCAGATCAGCGAATATTTCAGCAGCGATTTATCTGGCAGCGCAAAAGCCGCCCTTTTTACCGTTTCCTTCACCGGCTGATCCGGTAATGTTTTGGGATAGTAATAGATGGTAAATACCAGTAATAATGTACTGATCATCAGCAGATGATAGGAAGGCGCCACGTTCATAGTCACCATCAGGTAGCCAATAGCCGCGCCGGCAAAGCCCGCTACGCTCCAGATGCCGTGAAAGGTGGTCATAATAGACTGTGGGAACAGGTGTTGCACCTGCACCGCCTGCGAGTTCATGGAGAGGTTCAGCAGGTTACGGGCAGAGCCAAAACAAAATAGCACCAGTGCCAGCTGCCAGATACTGGTGGTGAAACCCGGTAAGCTCAGTATCAGGTTAAACACCATTGCGCCAAATACCATGATCTTCCGGCTGCTGAATAGCCCCAGCAGTCTGCCGGTAATGGGCATTGTGAGCATCAGCCCGATAGGCAGTGCCAGCAGTACCAGCCCGAACTGCGCCTCATTTAAATGCAATTGCTGCTTAATGGAGGGAATCCTGGAAGCCCAGGATGAATAACCTAATCCGGAGATGAAAAAGAAGACGGAAATAGCGATGCGGTATTGCCTCGCATCGGTTTCATTTTGAATATCTGCTAACATGATCTGCGCTCCACACCTGTTTGTGGTATTTGACGGTGCAAAATTAGGCAAATCCGGGGAGAATTGGCGTAGGGAATGCGGGGACTGCGCAGAAATGAAGCGGGAGAAGGGTTTGGGTGTTAGGTGGACACTTTATTGTAAGGGAGGATTTGGATTGTACTATGAGAGACAATAGGTATATGGATTGGGGCACTGATGAAAAAATTGTATCTTTATTAATATTAATGAATTAACTCATAGCGTTTAAATGTAATGTTATGTCCAGGAGAAAAACCAGAAGTGGATTCTATCAAACCCTTAAACAGGGGTGGAAGGTTGGGGAGTTGAGTGCGTACGAAGAGCATCTGCCTGCTGACTTTTTTGAGACGGTTGGACGTCGTGCGGCAATCAATGCCATTAATGAAAATAGAGCTATGAATTTGCCGGTTACGCTGATGAGAAATGGTAAGGTGATGCGTGAAATGCCGGATGGAAAACAGGAGGTAATTTCAGAAATTCACCTGATATCCAGTGAGCAGTATCAGGTACGTAATCTTGTAAAAGGTGCTGTTATCCATGTCGGTAAGAAACGCTAAAAGAATGCGTGTTTTTGCCGGTCCCAATGGTTCTGGTAAAAGCACAATCATCAAGGAAATCCAGAAGGCATACAAAACTGGTACTTATATAAATGCGGACGATATCGAAAAGTCCGCCAGGGAAAAGGGATTTGTTAACCTCGGAGATTACAACCTTGAAGCTGATACAACAGACTTTAACACCTACCTGAAGCATTCTTCATTATTGGAAAAGGCTGTGAAAGACGGATTTAAAATAGATCTAGGGCTTTCAAATAATGTTATCACCATCGGAAACGATTCTAACAGTTATGAGGCAGCCTTAATCTCCGAATATCTGAGAAGGTTACTGATTGCTAAAGGGGAAACTTTTTCCTTTGAAACTGTAATGTCACATTCTTCCAAACTGAGTGTTTTCAAGAGTGCTCATGAGGCAGGGTTTAAAAATTACCTGTATTTCATTTCCACAGAATCAGTAGATATCAATGTGAACAGGGTTGCAGAAAGAGTGAATAAGGGTGGACATCCGGTTGATGAAATAAAGATCAGGGAGCGATACGTTAGATCAATGGAATTGGTTGCTGACATCTTTCCCTATTGTCATCGTTGCTTTTTCTTTGATAATTCAGGAGATGCCTATCGTCTGATCGCAGAAATAACAGATGGAGAAACCCTGAAAATAGAAACAAACGATATTCCAAACTGGTTTGATACCTATGTTTTACAAAAACTAGGCATCTGATTTTCCCCTATAACCCGGTCAGGCAAAACAACAGGTACTTCAATATGATTTTTATCTTCATTGATAATGGGCTCACAACCTATACCCAACCGTAACAGATAAATTCCTGTTTTTATAATCCCGTTTGGAATAAGTATCAGCCTCTTTAATCTCCCCGATATTTATCAGGCCCGGCTCATAATTAACTCCCAGTGCAAATCTTTTATACTCAACCCCAACACCGGAACTTAATCCGAAATCCGTTTTTGCTAAACCAGTTCGTGTTTCACCGAATGTATCTGTTGAAGTTTTTTCATAATTGGTTTCTCCGGATGAATGAACTGTTTTGTTCCTGGTTATTTCTTTTCCGCCGATACCATAAGCAATATAAGCACCTGCCTGTATAAAAATCCTGGTGCTGGAAGTGAGAGAAAACTTGTATCCGATAAGGAGAGGCAGTTGAAGATAAGTTTGGTTGGTTATTATTTTCCTGTAAGTAATCGGGGCATTGCTACCTCCAACCCACCTTTCGGCATCCTCATGTATGGTTCCTTTGGTGGTAAGCGAAACACCGGATCGTATATAAACAGCATCAGACAGGTTATAGTCGGCATTAAATCCTACCTGGAATCCCGGTTTACTCTTCTTTTCTCCAATAATATAGTTTACCGTTTCGTGGGCGTTGGACAAATTAAATCCGCCGTTTAGCCCAAAGGTGAAGCACTTGTGTTGCGCAACCAGCTGAAGAGCCGGTAACAGTATTACACAGGTTGAAATGAGTAATTTTCTGACGTTCATGCTACAGTATAAATTTATCTTCATCAGGAAATAGGGTTTAAGTCTGATGCCCTAAATGTAGTAAATATTAAAAGTTCTTTTTGAGAGAAAGAAGATCATCTTATCAAGGATATTTCTTTCTCAAAGTATACTTATCATCATCATTTGATTGAAATAGTATAACATTTAGAAAAGAAAGTGTCATTAAAGTATTTGATACGTCCGTACTTTTAATGTCACGATCACACTTGTACGAACGTTATGAATAAAAATACATTTACAGGCAATAACAGCGCTGCATCATTTTAACTTATATCAGCAGGATTTAATGCAGGCATAAAATGCCGATTAAAAAGTACCGGTTTTATGGCATATACAATGAAAAACACAAGCATGCAGGTGGAACAGTTGCAGGAACAATACGAACAACTGGTACAACGCGGCAATGAACCTGCAGGTACCTACAACGGCATCTATAGCCGGTATAAGTATCCCGTACTAACGGCGGCGCATATACCTTATTTCTGGAAATTTGATCTGAACCCGGCCACCAATCCACACCTGCAGGAACGTATAGGCGTGAACGCGGTATTCAATGCAGGAGCCATCCGCCTGAATGGTAAGTTTTACCTCGTGGCCAGGGTGGAAGGCAACGACCGTAAATCTTTTTTTGCCGTAGCCGAAAGTCCGAACGGTACCGATCACTTCCGCTTCTGGGATTACCCCATCGCGCTGCCACAGGTGGCCGACAAGGAAACCAATGTGTATGATATGCGTTTAACACAGCATGAAGATGGATGGATCTATGGCCTGTTTTGCGTGGAACGCCGGGATCCCGCGGCAGCGCCGGGCGATCAGTCGGCGGCAGTAGCGCAATGCGGTATTGTCCGCACCAGGGATCTCCGCTCCTGGGAACGCCTGCCGGATCTCAAAACGCCTTCGCCCCAGCAGCGCAACGTAGTGCTGCATCCGGAACTGGTAAACGGCAAATATGCTTTCTATACCCGTCCGCAGGATGGCTTTATTGAAGCCGGAAACGGCGGGGGCATTGGCTTCGGACTGGCAGATGATATCACCCGCGCCGTTATCCACGAAGAACAGTTGCTGGATAAAAAAGTTTATCACACGGTATACGAAGCAAAAAATGGCCTGGGACCGGCGCCCATAAAAACAAAAAAAGGCTGGCTGCATTTAGCGCATGGTGTGCGTAACACCGCTGCGGGACTGCGCTACACGCTCTATGTATTTATCACTTCGCTGGAAGATCCAACCCTTGTTATACATAAGCCTGCCGGCTATTTCATGGCGCCGGAAGGAGAGGAGCGCGTGGGAGATGTATCCAATGTATTATTTTCCAACGGCTGGGTAACGGACGAAGAAGGAAATATCTTTGTATATTATGCCTCGTCAGATACCCGTATGCACGTTGCCGTTACCACAGTGGATAAGATGCTGGACTATGCCATCAACACACCGGCAGACGGATTTACTTCCGATAGCACCGTACAACGTATATGCGAGCAGGTGAGTAAGAACCAGACATTCCTGTAACGCTAAATGAACCACATGAAATTATTAACCATTATCACCGCTGTATTGCTGGGCGCCATACCCACGCTCGCACAACAACAGCCCATTGATAAAAAGGCTACGCCGGAAACCAGGCAGCTGCTGCATAACATGGCGGCGCTGCTGGACAAAGGCGTCATCCTCGGTCACCAGGACGACCTGGCCTATGGCATGCAATGGGCCTATAAACCAGGTGAATCTGATGTGAAACGGCTAACCGGACAATACCCCGGCGTTTTTGGATGGGAACTGGGCCGCCTGGAAAAAGACAGCACCCATAACCTGGATGGTGTTCCGTTCGACTCTATAGTGGTATATATGAAATGGGTATACGAAAACGGTGGCATCAATACTTTCAGCTGGCATTTCGACGATCCCGTAACAAAGGCCACGGCCTGGAGCACTAATCCGAACACGGTAAAAAGTATTATCCCCGGAGGCGCGCATCATGCCGCTTACAAAGCTTACCTGGATAAACTGGCTGTTTATCTTCATAAAATAAAAAATGATAAGGGAGAAGGAATCCCTTTATTGTTCCGTCCGTTCCATGAGCATACCGGTAACTGGTTCTGGTGGGGCAAATCCTCGTGTACACCGGAGGAATTTAAAGCCATCTGGCAGTTCACCGTTACCTACCTGCGTGATATAAAACAATTGCATAACCTGCTGTATGCATACTCTGCCGCAGATTTTGCGACAGAAAAAGAATACCTGGAACGCTATCCCGGTGATGCATACGTGGATGTGCTGGGCTTTGATGCTTACTGCAATAAAGATGTAGCCCATTTTGTAAAAGATCTTAACAACCGGTTAAGTATCCTGCAGCAAATTGCTGCCGCGCACCACAAAGTACCCGCCCTTACCGAAGTAGGCAACATCAATACGCCACAGGCCGAGTGGTGGACAAAAACATTTGGACCCGTACTGGAAAAATATAAGATGTCTTATGCGCTCTTCTGGCGCAACGGGCCAAAGGAAGGCGCTTTCATACCTTACGAAGGCCAGGTAAGCGCAGCAGATTTTATTAAGTTCGCCACACAACCACCGGTTATTTTACTAAACCGGTTACAAACAGCTGCTGTTTATAAAAAATAGTAAGTTGTTATCAGGACAATTATATATTTTGTAGGGGAGAGATGATTACCGGGGAGGTAATAATTTCTCCCTTTTCTGTATTTAAATATCCACGTTATGCCCTTCTTTAAATATATTGTCAGCTGTTGTTTTCTTTATCTGCCAGTAGCGGCGCAGGTGCCGGTAAACCTGCATGGATACAAGCCCTCCGGCGATGTAAAGGTAAGCGTGGCCAATCAGCAACTCACTGCTGTGTGGAATGCCGGTACTAATCAACAGGCCCGGATTGTACTGGATATGGAGCAGCGAAGCCCGCTCATCCATAGTCTCAGCTGGAACAACGGTAAAAAGGAATGGCAACAGGTGGCGTCCGGTCTGCAGCCCGTATTTTTTCTTACCACCGGAAAACGCGACCTGGTATCACAAAACGGCTGGAATATCTTCTTTGATAAAACGGCAAAATTACCGCGTACCACTTACCCGGTACAATTGCAGAAAGACAGTATCGCTGTTATTACAGATGGCTCCCGTACTGTTATTCGTGTGGCCGGCGCCACCGGAGGCCCTTTCAGCGGCGCGGTGGAAATAACCCTGTATAATGGCAGCGGACTGATGAACATAGCCGCCGTGATGACTACCCAAAAGGATTCTACCGCTATACTATATGACGCCGGACTAACGGCTACGGATATACCCTGGCAACAGATTCACTGGGCCGATCCCAAAGGTGTGATGAAGTCTGTGCCGGCAGTAGCAGGTACCAAAAGCACCAATGTAGCCGTGAAATACCGCACCATCATCGGTGAAAGTAAAACCGGTAGCCTGGCATTATTTCCTGCGCCGCACCAGTTCTTTTATCCGTTGGATAATTGTTTCAACCAGTCATTTACCTGGTACGGGAATAGTTATAATAAAACTGCACCCGGCTATGGTATTGGTATCCGGCAGGAACCGGAAGGAGATAAAAGATGGGTACCCTGGTTTAATGCTCCTCCCGGAACTGCACAGCGCCTTCATTTCTTTTGTTTACTCAGCAATACCACTGCCGGCCAAACGTTGCAGTATGTACGCCGCTATACCCACAGTGATGTATATACGCCGCTCCCCGGATATTATACCATGAGCAGTCACTTTCACCAGGAGCATACTGCTGATGTATTGAACAAGCTGCCGATGCCGGAACTTCCTGCATTCATAAAAGCCTTTCGTGAAACGGGTGTGAACATCGTTCACCTTGGCGAGTTCCACGGCCCCGGTCATCCACGCGGTCCGGAAAGTGAACGCTTCCTTGAACAGCAAACACTGTTTAAAGAGTGTGAACGATTATCCACCAAGCAGTTTTTACTGCTCCCCGGTGAAGAACCCAATAACTTCTTCGGCGGGCACTGGATGAACTTCTTCCCTAAACCGGTTTATTGGGTGATGGATCGTAAGCCCTCACAGCCTTTTGTAACCAATGATCCCACCTATGGAAAAGTATACCGCGTAAGCAATAAAGAGGAAATGCTGCAGCTCCTGCAAGCAGAAAAAGGCATGGCCTGGACAGCCCATGCACGTACCAAAGGATCTACCGGGTTTCCGGATAAATATAAAGAGGAGGCATTTTTCACGGCTCCACAATTTATGGGAGCGGCCTGGAAAGCTTTACCCGCCGATCTTTCACAGCCTTATCTTGGTAAGCGGGCGCTGGACTTGCTGGATGATATGGCCAACTGGGGCTTACACAAAACAATGATTGCAGAAGCAGACCTGTTTCGCATTACGCCGGAAGATGAATTGTACGGACATCTCAACGTAAACTATCTTCAGCTGGATCACCTGCCCGCTTTTAAAGATGGCTGGCAACCTGTGCTGGATGCCATGCAGCAGGGAAAGTTTTTTGTAACCACAGGAGAAATACTATTGCCCGCTTTTACCGTGAATGGAAAATCTTCTGGTAATACGATCGCCGCCGCACGGAAGGGAATTGTGAAAGTATCTGCCAGCTGGACTTTCCCGCTTAACTATGCGGTAATCATCTCCGGCGATGGAAAGGATGTTTACCGGGAAAAAATTCCCCTGCACCAAACGCAGTCATTCGGATCAAACACGTTTACATTTAATACCAACCTGGAAAACCGTAAATGGGTACGGTTTGAATTGTGGGATGTAGCCGCCAATGGCGCATTTACACAGTGTGTGTGGATAAAGTAGCTTCATTAATCGCTTTAAATTCATCTAACGGCGACGAACATACGGAGCAGCAATAATCTTCCGGTAAATCACTGAATAAAGTGCCAGCAGGTACCTGCTGTTCCGGATCTCCGGCGGCATCGTCATATACCGTTAAGCACACCTGGCATTGATGAACTGTCCGTTCAACAGCAGCAACAGGCGCCAGCGATTGTTGTTCCGTTACATAGTGCTGTAATACATCCGCCTCACTTTCCCGCTCGTAAAAAGTTCTGCACAACGCTACAATGTAAGGCCCCAGGTGCTCTTTGGAAACGCCTTCCCGGTATAACAGCAGCTGTGCGGAATTGGCGTTATAACCCGCCGTATACAGAATGTCGTAACGCTGCATATACTTCAGCTTGCTGCCATGTTTGTTTTCTTGCTTGCGGATTACCACCGTTCCAAAAAGGCTTGCCGGCCGGTTAATCCTCACACTGAAACACAAACCATAAGTACGCACATCAGCCGTATCAAAATAGCGGATGATGTGCCGCTTTAAAACAAGCCCGTCTTCACAGTTATCTTCTACCTGCCAGTTTAATTCATTCGCCGCATGACGCACATTGATGCCATATTTTCCCAACACATAATCCCAGAGCTTACGGTGAGCCGGCTCAATATTTTTAATGATCAGCGACTTCCACGGCGTGGCATATAATTGCCCGATGCGGGTTTCCAGGCAAATGGTACATACTTCTTTCAAAAAAGCAATCGGAAAATCTTCATCTCTCCGGTAAATACCTAACCAATAGCTATTGTCGTGCTTATTAAAACCTTCGTAGTAGGGCAAATGAAAAGCAGGAAGATCCGGCTCCTTTTCTTTCGCGCGACCAATGTAACTTGCTACCTGTTTTACCTGCTGGTACACTTCCTCCGGCGTATCACCTTCATTGATGCTTTGCTCCAATTGCTTGCTCATAGCAGCAATATTATTGGTATAGATCAGCTCCGGCCACGCATACAGCTGCTGGCTTCCCGGCATGCGGATATACAGGTACCAGTAATGTAAACTGGAAGAAGAGATCCAGTTGATATGCCCGGTAAACAACGGCACAAATGTTTGCTGACTGTCACAGATATTGATCTTCAGCGTAGGCGTATAGTCGAACCCGTTAAATACATCTTTATAAATTCCTTCACTCAGCCAGCTGTCGTGGATAAAGATACCAGCCGCAGGGTAGGAGCTCATAATATTGGGCTGCTCCGCTATAGGCAGTTGTTTCTCCGCGCAGTTCTTTTTAAAGGCGGCTAAATTTTTATCCGGTATATCTACCAGCAGTTGTTGCCGTAAGCCAAAACGTACATGCGTAGCCTGCGCTGCTGCCGCTGTTTCCAACAGCTCCAGCAGGTATCCCGGTGAAATAATACCACCGGTGAAATTAACGGGTAATGTATGCGTATGTTTAGCCATAATTATACAAGTGCTGCCACGGTTTTTTGAATTGATTTTTCCAGCAAAGCCTTTACCTCGGATTTGCAGCTACCACAGCCCAAACCAGCACCGGAAGCCTGGCAAAGCTGTTGCAGGTTGTCGCAACCTCCTGCTATCTTCTCCATGATATTACCTTCGCCTACATTGCCACAGGAACATACCAGCCTGCCAATTACCGGCGTTCCCTTTTTGCCGGAACGTAACAGTTCCAGCCGCTTATCCGACAACTCAATTTTTTGCTGGATAAGATCCCTGAATTCGATGAACTCCGATTTGTCGCCGATCAGGATGGCGCCCACCAGCCGGTCCTGGTGAATGATACATTTCTTATAATAACGTTTCGCTTTGTCAATAAACACTACTTCTTCATAAGCCGGATCTTTCGGTGTTTCCACCATGCCAAGCGAACAAAGATCCGTGCCATGCATCTTCAGGATGTTCATAAACAGGGAGCCCTGGTAGTAATTGCTGATGTCGCCATTGAGATAACGGGCCACTACTTCTGCCTGTTGTTCCGCAGCGGCAGTGATGCCGTATAACGTACCATTGAAAGCCGCAATTTCGCCAATAGCGTAGATGTCCGGATCACTGGTCTGGAGATATTCATTCACCACCACGCCCCGGTTGCACTCCAGTTGCGCCGCCTGCGCCAGCTCTATGTTGGGAACCGTGCCAATAGACATGACCACTGCCTGGCAGGGAATGTACAGGCCGCTTTTCAGCTGGATGCCTTCCAGCTGATCCTGCCCGGAGAAACGGTTGATTTCATCATTGTAATAAATGTCAATACCGCGGTCGGTAAGCTCTTCGTAAAGCAGCTGTCCGCCCAGCGTATCCAGTTGGCGGTCCATTAACCGGGAAGTACGTTGTATAACGCCAACGTCTATATTAATTTCTTTGAGAGATGCTGCCAGCTCTATTCCCAATAATCCACCACCTGCTATCATTACTTTCCCCTTGGATGGATCTATATGCTGCTTGAAGGCATCTGCATCCATCCGGGTACGCATCGTGAAAATGCCCGGTATGGGTGGAATATCCCGCAACGTGGCCGCCCGGCTGCCGGTAGCCATCAGCAGGATATCATACGTATGTACGTTCCCGTTACTATCGGTGAGTAACTTGTTGTTACGGTCGATATGCGTAATGCTTACGCCGCGGTGTAAGGTAATATTGTAGGACTTTTCTTCTGCACGGGTCATCTTCACCAGCTGCTTCCATTGCTGGGTGCCGCTGATGTAATCCGGTAGCATCACACGGTTATAAAATGGCAGGTCTTCTTTACTGAACACCACTATTTCATCGGAAGTGTTTAGTTCGCGGTACGACTTTACAAATCCGCAGGCTCCGGCCCCGGCGCCTATTATCACAATTTTCTGTACCGGTTTCCGGTAGCGCGCTACCTGTACCGCTGCATATTTAAAGTCCGGCTGTTTGGAAAGAGGATCAAGCAACGGGCTGGTCAGGTTATTGGCGCGGTGAAGATCGTTGTGCAATATTTTTCCCCAATGCATGGGCAGGAAAACAACGCCTTTTTTGATAGTAGTACTAAGCTGCGCTTTTACCCGTACTGTTCCGCGTCCGTTGGTAACGGTAACAATATCGTCTGCCGAAATGCCGCGCTGCCGTGCATCTTCGGGATGTATTTCAAGAAAGGAGGAAGAAATATGCTGCTTCAGCTTACTCACCTTACCTGTTTTGCTCATGGTATGCCACTGGTCGCGTATGCGGCCGGTGGTGAGTATCAGCGGCAACTCATTGCTGAGTGGCTCGGATCTGTTGTCATCGTCGAAACTATGGATTACCGCCCTTTCGTCAGGGGTATAAAACCGGTGGTCGCGGAACAGGCGCGGCGTGCCGTTGCCCGATTGGTAGGGCCACTGCACGCTGCGCTGTGCCTTGATAATATCATAGTTCAGTTCACTCACATCAATGTTGGTACCGGCAGTAAGCCGGCAATGTTCATCGTATATCTCAGATACATTCGTATAGTCGAATCCGTGATACCCCATTTTTTGCGCAAAGCGGCAAATGATTTCGGCATCGGGTAACGCCTCGCCAGGTGCATCAGTCACTTTGGTGAGATAGCTGATGCGTCGTTCTGCGTTGGTCATGGTGCCCTCTTTTTCCGTCCATGCAGCAGCGGGTAATACCACATCTGCATAACGCAATGTTTCGGGCTTACTGGAAATTTCCTGCACTACTACATACTTTGCCTTTTGCAGTGCAGCTTCGGCAAAGCGGGCGTCGGGCAGGCTCACCAACGGATTGGTGCACATGATCCAGATAGCTTTCAGCTGTCCATCGTTTAATGCGGTGAACATTTCTGTGGCAGTAAGCCCCGGCTTGTCGGAAAGCTCGGTGCCTCCCCAGAAAGCCTGTACCTCTTTGCGGTGCGCAGGATTGTTCAGCACGCGGTGCGCCGGGAGGAGATTGGATAAACCGCCAACTTCGCGGCCACCCATTGCATTGGGCTGGCCTGTTAAAGAGAAGGGGCCGCTGCCGGGTTTGCCGATATGGCCGGTGATCAGGTGAAGGTTAATAAGGCTAAGATTTTTATGCACGCCCACGGAGCTTTGGTTTAAACCCATTGTCCAGAGCGTCATGAACCCGGTAGCGTTGCCAATGTAATCGGCGGCCTTGTGGATATCTTCCGCAGCAATACCGCAAATGGCCGCCGCTTCTTCTATGGTGCGTTCCATCACGGTATCCTTGTACTTATCAAAACCATTGGTATGCGCTTCCACAAAGGAACTATCGGTATGCCCGGCGGTGATCAGCGCGCGGCCTATGGCGTGGTGTAATACAATATCAGTACCGGGGTTTACCTGCAAATGCAGATCTGCCAGCGCGCAACTTTGTGTTACCCGCGGGTCACTCACAATAATCTTCATAGCCGGGTTGGCTGCTTTCGCTGCTTCTATCCTGCGCCATAAAATAGGATGGCACCACGCCGGATTGGCGCCTGCCACAAAGATGCAGTCGGCCTGCTCTATATCATCGTAGGTGCCGGGCACTGCATCTTCTCCCAAAGCCATTTTATAAGCCACTACCGCACTGCTCATACACAGCCGGGAGTTGGTATCTATATTATTGCTGCCAATAAATCCTTTGATCAGCTTATTCACTACATAGTATTCCTCCGTCAGGCATTGCCCGGATGCGTAGAAGGCTACAGCATCCGGACCATGTTTTTTTATGATGGCTGCAAATACAGCAGCGGTCCTTTCCAATGCCTGATCCCATGTAACCCTTTGCCGTGGAAGGTTACGGTGGTACCGCATTTCAGGATACAGCAACCTGTCTGATGTATCCATCACTGTATAGTGCAGGTTCATACCTTTGGAACAAAGCATACCCTTATTAACCGGGTGTGTTTTGTCACCTTCTACATGCAGCTTGCCCTGCCGGTCTTTATGTACCACTATTCCACAGCCTACGCCGCAGTAACAACAGGTGGTTTTGAATGATGCTTGCATGCTAAAGGTTTTACAATGATTTATGATACCGCTACCGGTGTTCTTACCGGTGCTTCCTCAGCAGCAGGCTGCCGGGTAAAGCGTGTCAGCATTACAATACAGGAGATGGCAATAACTACATAGCCAATATACGTGAACGCCTGTACGTAACTGATACTGTCTGATTTAAACAGGAAGCCGAACATCATTCCACCGAGGTTACCCCCTGCGCCAACAATGCCGCCTACAAGCCCTGCATTTTTTTCGTTGATAAAAGGTACAATGCCATAAGTGGCGCCATTGGCCATTTTCAGGAACAGCGCAAAGCCCAGCATAGCTATGATAGCTACTACCAGCGATCCTGCCTGTGCAAATAATAACAACCCGATTCCTTCCGCCAGCAGCATCAGGGCCAATAACCATCCTTTACCTCTCATGCCAAACCTGGCGCCTGCCTTATCTGAAATAATGCCTCCCAGTGCCCGCGCAAACAGGTTCATAAAACCAAAGATGCCGGCCCAGAACCCTGCACTGCCTTGCGAAAGTTGAAATGTATCTACAAAATGTAAAGATGCTACGTTGTCAAAAGTGATCTCCATACCAAAGCACATACCGTATGCCAGCGTAAGCGCCCAGATGCGCCAGTCGCCCAGCACGGACCAATCCGTTTTATTATCTTTCTTATTATAACCAATCTCATCAAAATTTCCGTTAGGCGTATCTTTTGTATAACGGTAATACAGGTACGCTACACCGAGCATCATCAGTCCCGGCAGTATCATAGCATACCGCCACGCTTCAGGCTTGGTGTAACCAAAACCAACAATCGCGGCAAATATCACCGGCATCACCATGTTGGTAACGCCTCCGCCCAGGTTGCCCCAGCCGCCGGTAATTGCATTGGCGGTGCCTTTGATGGCAGGGGCAAACATAAGGGAGGTGTGAAACTGCGTAATAACAAAGGAACCGCCTATAACGCTGATGGCTAAACGGAACAGCATAAAGGAAGTATAGTCTTTTGATAACCCTACCAGGAATACCGGTATCGAACCCACCAGCAGGAGGCGGATCGCGGTTTTACGAGGTCCCCAGGTGTCGCAGAGCCGGCCAATGATCAGCCGCGCTATGATGGTGCCGGATACGGAAGCAATAATGATATTACCTACCTGCGATTTGGTTAACCCGAGATCCGCACGGATAGTAGGCATCAGCGGCGCCAGCCCAAACCAGCCGAAGAAACAAACGAAGAACATCAGCCACGTAATATGGAACGTGCGCATCTGTATGGTATCAAGACTGAATATTTTTAATTTTTCTAAAGGAGCAGCCATGTGTTGTGTTTTTACAGGTTATTTAATCAGAAATTCGGGCCGGATATTAACCGATATATATGCCCAGTTACTGTTTGCAGCAGCGTTCTTTACATTTTTAACAGTAGGGGAAGACAGGGTGGCAGTACTCCAGAAATGGCTGTAACCTGCTTCCAGTCCTATCATTTTGGTAAGGGTGTAATTCGCTGTTACATCTGCTTCTGTTCCAAACTGTTTCTTCATGCCCGTTACATCAGCTGCACTGAAAAACTCGTGTACATCGCCGGTCAATGCCCAACGTTGCCCCGGCTTTAGTTTCGTTTTTACGTAATAGTCCTGTAATCCTTTATTCCCAAATCCGCTGGCCACATAGAAGTAATCCATATTGCCCCAGAACTTATGCGGGGTGCCATACAGCGGATCAAAATCCGGACTGGTATAATCCGCGCCTGCGCCTGCGCTGAATGCTTTATTCACACTATAAAAGAAAGAACCTGAAAGTAAACTGCCGCTCACCGTTTGTCCGTTCCCGTTGGTACCAAACTGATGATACGCGGCAGCTGTATAAGTGAATCTGTTAAATGCCTGCGTGTAAAATAACCCCGTGGTCATACGGGTATTCACCGCTCCTTCGTATACTTTTACAGCCACATGTTCTACACTGTCGATGTGGTATTTTGAAAACTGATCTGTCAGGAAAAGAAAGGATAAATTGCCTTTGTTCAGCTTCCTGGATACATAGGCAAATTCCAGGCTTTTGTACATATTGCCGCCATTGGTGTTCGCGGTATAATTACCGGGAGGCGTGGCATTGTATACACTGCCGCTGGCATTTTCTTTATTCTGGTTAAAGGCGGCGCCCACATGCAGGGTCCACGCATTACTTTCGTATTTCAACACTGCTGCATCGTGCCGGCGGCCCTGTTGCAGCCAGTCGAGATTACCCAGTAAACGGCTGTCGTCATACACCAGTTCCTGGCGGCCGATCTTCAGAGAAAGACTTTTATTCTTCACCACGGTGTCTGTCAGCAATACTTCCGCCCACGCTTCATGCAGCATAAACCCGTTATTATCCGGGGTAGTGGTGCGGTTAATAGTAGAGCCGTCCTGTCCCCAAACACGTACATCCTGTACCGTTAGTCCCAGCTTGATCCGGTAGGCGCTGAAGCCGGCCATTAACCGGGTACGCTGAGAGGTGAAGAAAGCTGGTGCGGCGCCTTCGGGCTGCGGAGCGCCTTGTCCGTTACGTAGTTCGGTGCGGGTTCTGAGTTGCGCACCGAGTGAGAGTTGGGCATAGCCGTACTGCGATAACAGCAGTCCGGGAAGTATCAACGATACCTTGCCTGGAAACCATTTTTTCATGTAACTTTGGTTGATTTTGAATGAGCCAATCATTTCCGGATCAGAAGCCCGGTTAGCCTGCCAGCTACCGGGTTTCGTTTTTTTATTATACACCTGCCATCTCCATCTCAGCGGCTACACCTATATATACCATGTCGTCCACGATTTTTACAGGGTAGGTAGTGAGGGAACATTCGTGTTCGTCAGACAGGCAACGGCCATCTTTCAGGGAGAATGTTTTTTTATGAAAAGGACAGGCTACTTTAGGCTCATCTTGTACAGTGCCCGTCATACCGCGACTGAGCGCCATCTGCTGGCGGTGCGGGCAAAGGTTTTGGGTGGCATACCATTCATTTCTGCGGGCAAAATAGAACAGGGCTATCTGCTCCTCTTTATACTTTACGCAAACGCCGCCATTGGTAGGTACATCTGATGTTTTGCAGGCCAGGAACCAGCTGGTAGTAGTTGTGTGAGTAGTAGACATAGCAGTGTATTTTTGTGTAAAGAGATTATTTCCATTCAGCGGCTTTCTTCTGAGCCCGCATCGTTTCAAATTTTACAGTCGGATCTTTATCGGTTGGTGCATTTACAAAGTGGGAGAAACGCTTACGCAGTTCTGGATTTTCCACCACTTCGCGCCACTCGCATTTGTAGTTATCTACCAGGAGTTGCATTTCTGATTCGAGCTGGGTGGCAATACCAAGACTGTCATTCACCACCACATTGCGTAAATAGTCCATACCGCCATCCAGCTTATTGAGCCAGGTAGCTGTACGTGTCAGCGGATCGGCCGTTTTGATGTAAAACATCAGGAAGCGGTCGATGTATTGGATACAGGTTTCGCTGTCGATGTCTGATGCCAGCAGTTGTGCATGTTGTGGTTTGGATCCGCCGTTACCGCATACATACAGGTTCCAGCCTCTTTCGGTGGCGATGATGCCAAAGTCTTTCGACTGCGCCTCTGCACATTCCCGGATACAACCGGATACGGCCGATTTAATTTTATGCGGCGCCCGTAATCCGCGGTAGCGTTCTTCTATCCGGATGGCGAAGCTCACACTGTCGTGCAGCCCGAAGCGGCACCAGGTAGAGCCTACGCAGCTTTTTACTGTACGGAGTGCTTTACCATAAGCATGGCCACTTTCAAAACCTGCTGCAATCAATTCTTCCCAGATGTTAGGCAGATCACTGAGGTGTGCGCCAAACAAGTCGATACGCTGTCCGCCGGTGATTTTCGTATAGAGGTTATATTTAGTACCTATCTGCCCGATCACTACCAGTTTTTCCGGTGTAATTTCTCCACCGGGAATCCGGGGCACTACAGAGTAGGTACCACCTTTCTGGATATTGGCGAGGTAGCGGTCGTTGGAATCCTGCGCTGTATCGTTGCCCTTATCGAGGATCATATCATTCCACAAACTGGCCAGGATAGAGGCTACCACTGGTTTACATACTTCGCAGCCTTCCCCGCTGCCGTAATGGTCCAGTACTTCATCAAAGGAACGGAGTGATTTTACTTTGATGAGGTCCAGCATTTCCTGGCGGGAGTATTGGAAGTGTTCGCATACCACGTTGCGGATATATTTGCCCTGTGCCTTCATGGTGGCGGTGATCAGGTCTTTCACCATTGGTGTACAGCCACCACAGCAGGTACCGGCTTTGGTACATTTCTTTACTTCGTCCAGTGTTTCGTGGCCGTCGGTTACTGACTGGCAGATAGCGCCTTTGCTTACACTTTCACAGCTGCAGATAATGGCTTCATCCGGAAGGGCCGTAACGCCCGCGCCGGTATCGGCACTGCCGCTTCTGTTACCCAGCAGTAAATCTTCCGGGTTGGCCGGCAGGGCCAGTTTGTTTTTGGTGGTTTGCAGCAGCATGTTGTAGGCGGCTGCGTCACCTATTAATATACCCCCCAGCAGGAATTGGCCATCGTGGGTGATGTTGATTCTTTTATAAGTGCCTTTGAATTTATCTTCAAATACAATGCTGTGGCAGCTTTCCGGGGCAGGGAACGGGTCGCCGAAGCTGGCCACATCCACGCCGATGAGTTTTAATTTGGTGCTCATATCAAACCCGGTGAAGGCTTTGGCTTCACCGGCGATATGGGAGGCGGCCACTTCCGCCATTTCATAACCCGGGGCCACCAGGCCGTAGATCATGTTGTTGTAAAGTGCGCACTCACCGATGGAATATATAAAGGAGTCACTTGTCTGCATCTGTTCATTTACCACAATGCCACCACGTGGACCAACGGCGATACCGGCAGCACGCGCCAGCTCGTCGCGTGGTTTAATACCGGCAGACACTACCAGGATGTCTGTCTCCAGGATAGTATCGTCCGAAAACTGGAGCCCTGTTATTGCTTCATCTCCCAGTATCTCCCGGGTGTTTTTACCGGTAAGCACTTTCAGTCCCAGGCCGGCCAGCTTGTTTTGCAGGATGCCGGAGCCCTGTTCATCTATCTGGCGTGGCATGAGGCGGGAGGAAAACTCCACCACATGCGTATTATTAATACCGAGGTCCAGGAGGGCTTTGGCGGCTTCCAGTCCCAGTAATCCGCCGCCTATTACAGCGCCGCTGCGGGCTCCGGGGGCATAGGCCTTCATCATTTCCAGGTCTTCTATAGTACGGTAAATGAATACGCCTTTTTTATCCATGCCGGGTACCGGTGGTACAAATGCGGCAGAGCCGGTGGCCATCACCAGGTAATCGTAGGTTTCCACGATACCTTTATATGACTGTACGGTTTTATTGGTGCGGTCAATCTGTAATACCGGGTCGCCGAGGTGCAGGCGGATGCCTTGCTCTACGTACCAGTCGGCCGTAGCAAGCAGCAGGTCGTCGGCTGTTTTGCCGTCAAACCAGGAGGTGAGATGTACGCGATCATAAGCGGGACGGGGTTCTTCTCCAAATACAACCAGTTCAATCGGGGTGTCGGCAGATTTGGAAATGATCTTCTCACAAAATTTGTATCCCACCATACCGTTTCCTATAACTACTATTTTCATTCGATTATATTTAAGGATCAGAAATCTTGAATTATATTATGAATTAATTAATATAATAGTATTTTTTGCTTTGGAGATGATTTTTAAGGGAGGTGTATGATGTTAATTATAAAATTAAGCGTTTTTGTTTTAATTTTAGGCATGCATAGCTGTTAAATCTTCATATAATTTTAAATATAATATGTATGCAGGTGTCAAATCCATCTCTATCTTTAGTCGGAGCAGGACCCGGAGATCCTGAAATGATCACGCTGAAAGCGATTAATACCATCCGCCGGGCCAACGTCATATTATATGATGCATTGGTAAATGAATCCCTGCTCACTTATGCCTCGCCGGGGGCGATCATTAAGTTTGTAGGTAAAAGATATGGTTGCCATGCCCTGTCCCAGCAGGAAATAAACCACCTGATCGTGGAAATGGCGCTGGCCCACGGCCATGTGGTACGGCTCAAGGGGGGCGATCCCTTTGTATTTGGCAGGGCTGTGGAAGAAATTGAAGCCGCCAGGAAGCATGGAATCAAAGTGGCCATTGTACCAGGAATCTCCAGTGCAGTAGCAGTACCGGTATCTCAAATGATACCGCTTACCTGCAGGGGCACCGCGGAAAGCTTCTGGGTAACCACCGGCACCACCAAAAGCGGCGATATTTCAAAAGACATCGCGCTGGCGGCGCAATCCACTGCAACGGTAGTGATATTAATGGCCATGAGTAAACTGGAAGGTATCATGGATATCTTTCACGCACACGGCAAAGCAGCTACACCGGTAGCCATTATCCAGGACGGCACCACACCACAGCAAAAAATGGTGATCGGTACCGTAAAGGATATTGCCTTACGTGCGCAGGCCGCCGGAATGGGAAATCCTGCTGTTATAGTGGTAGGAGAGGTAGTAAAGCTGCAATCCCTGCTGGCAGATGAAACATTACAACAATTACAAAACAGCAATACGATACATGAAGAAAGATAAACAGGGTTGTGATGGTAAAACTTGCCTCCTTTGCCGGTTATCCCTGAAAGAATGGGCCCCGGCAACAGCATTGTACCGCAAAAATTTTACCCTGAACAAAGGAGAAACCCTGTTTAAAGAAGGTGATAAAGTAGAAGGGATCTACTTTATTTATGAAGGCCGTATGAAAGTGCATAAACACTGGGGCTCCGAAAAAGAACTCATTGTACGCTTTGCACAGAAAGGCGATATCGTTGGCCACCGCGGCATAGGCGGTACGGAACATTATTATCCCATATCAGCCACTGCATTGGAGCCGGTAAAAGTTTGTTTTATAGAGATGGACTTTTTCCAGGCGTCTCTTAAAATCAATCACGACCTGCTGTACGAACTCATGTTGTTTTATGCACAGGAACTGCAAACGTCCGAAAAGCAGATGCGTAACCTTGCGCATATGTCTGTTAAAGGCCGCATGGCCAATGCACTGATACAGCTCCAACAAAAGTTTGGTTTCAACAAAGACGGGTTTATTGACCTCGCACTTAGTAAACAAGACCTCGCCTCCTACATCGGCGCTACTTACGAAACCACTTTCCGGGTATTGAATGAATTGATAGAAGAACGGCTGGTCGCCGTTTCAGGGAAGAGTATCACTATTTTGAATGAAGATAAGTTAGCCCGGCTTACGGCAACCAGTTAGCCTGCCAGCGGGCGTTTCCGGATCAAGTCCACCTCAAAGGCGTGTATGCGCCGTGGTTACTTCCCTTCAACCTCCAACAATATACCTGCGTAGCTTCTTCTCGTTTAATATCGTTATCGCCCTGCCTTCTGCAGTAATCAGTTTCTCCGCGATAAACTCCTGCAAATTGCGGTAAATAGTTTCATAGGTGGTGCCTGCAAAAGCCGCAAGATCCTGGCGGCTGATGGTAAAATGAAGCGCCTTATGCAAGCGGCTGAGTTCCAGCAAAGCGTCTGCCAGTCTGCCTTTTACGTCCATATGCACCAGGTTGCGCATCTTCCGTTCTGCTTCCTGTAATTCGTCGGCGTAAAACTGCATCAGCTTCAATGCCAGGCTGGGATTTACTTTCAGCGATGCCTCAAAAAACGACAGCTCTGTATAACACACCGTGGTGTCTTCCAGCGCGGTGGCAGAAACAGTATACAACCGATCTCCGCTGCCCAACCCACGATGCCCGAGGATATCCCCTTTCTGTGCAAAGCGGACGATGAGTTCTTTTTCGGCCCCCCATTGCTTATGCACTTTCACTTTGCCATCATACAAAAAAAAGATCCCCTTTACCGGGCTGCCCTCCTGGAAAATTGTTTCATTCTTCTTATAAAAAAGATGCTGCCTGTGATCTGATACCGCCGCAATCCATTCAGGGATGCTGTACTGGCATAAAAAACAGGTGTTTAGATCGCAGGTTCCGGCTTTCTTCATGACTGCAATACTAATGTTTTTTCGCGTTTTTGGAAGAAAAAATAGGTTTTAATATGATTTGAATCATATTTTTGCATTGTTTTAAAGATGTAATTGTTACTTTATATAGTATGAATCACAAAAAAGAGCAGAAATTTGCCGGGAACATGTCACGGAGGGTATTTTACCTCAGTCTGCAGGCATGTATCAACGCCCTGGTTATTGGCGTAGTGGCAAAAGCACTGGTGTTGCTGATCAGTCTCATTACCAACCTGTCGTTTTACGGGAAATTTTCATTTGAAGAAGCAGGGCCGGCAGGAAACCGCCTGGGCATGCTGGTAATCATAGTACCCATCATAGGTAGCCTGATAGTAGGGGTGATGGCGCGTTTTGGCAGTAAAGCCATCCGCGGTCATGGTATCCCGGAGGCGATGGAAAACATCATCGGCAATGAAAGTAAGATCCCGCCGGTGATTACATTGCTGAAACCCTTGTCTGCTGCCATCTCTATCGGTACCGGCGGTCCCTTTGGTGCGGAAGGCCCCATCATCGCTACTGGTGGCGCCATTGGCTCCTTTACGGGGCAGGTGATCCATATTTCTTCGGCGGAAAGAAAAGTATTGCTGGCAGCAGGCGCCTGCGCCGGTATGGCCGCTATCTTCGGAAGCCCGCTGGCAGCTGTTTTGCTGGCTATTGAATTGCTGCTGTTTGAATTCTCTCCCCGTTCGGTGATCCCCGTGGCCATAGGCTGTATCGCCGGCGCCGGTATGCACATCCTGTTGTTCGACAGCACGCCGGTTTTTGCCATGCCTCTAATCCCTGCGGTAACGGATATCGCCCTGGTCACTTATGTGCTGATGGGCGCCATCATAGGCGTAGTGGCGGCTTACGTGTCGAAGTCCGTTTATTTTGTGGAAGACCTGTTTGAGAAATTACCCATTCACTGGATGTGGTGGCCGGCACTCGGCGCCATCGCAGTAGGTGTGACCGGCTACTTCGCCCCGCACACAATGGGTGTGGGCTATGATAACATTAAAACACTGTTAACCGGCAACGCGCCGCTGGCACTGCTGGTATCGCTTTGTGTGCTCAAATATCTTTCATGGGTAATTTCCCTGGGCAGCGGTACCTCCGGCGGAACGCTGGCGCCCTTGTTTACCATCGGTGGCGCCTTTGGAGCATTGCTGGGTGTGGCAGTGATGCATCTATTCCCCGGCAGCGGCATCAACATCGCTACAGCGGCGTTGATTGGTATGGCTGCCATGTTTGCCGGCGCCTCCCGCGCATTGCTCACGGCTATTGTATTCTCACTGGAAACAACCGGGCAAACACATGGGCTCCTGCCGCTGATAGCCGCCTGCACGGCCGCTTATTTTGTGTCGTTCTTCCTGATGAAAGGCAGTATCATGACAGAAAAGATCCGCCGCAGAGGCGTGGCCACCCCGGAAGAATATACCCCTGATATGATGCAGCTGATCAATGTGGCCGCCGTGGCCACCAACACCCCTGTAGCACTGGAGGAAGAGACCACCCAGGCGCAGGCACATCAGTTGCTGCAAACAGTTTTTTATCATTACCGGTACCTGCCGGTAACAGATAAGACCGGGCATTTCAAAGGATATATAAACCGGCAGCACCTGTCGGCCGGAAACAATACGCCTCTCCGGGACCTCCTGGAATCATCTGCGCCCTACCTGTACCCCGCCGATGATATCAATCTCGTTACAGAACTCTTCGATAGCTATCCGCCGGATATCCTGGCGGTACTTGATGCAGGGAAGAAATTAACAGGCATTGTCACTGCCGATGCGGTGCTGAGAACCTATGGCGAACGCCGCAAGGCTACCGCAAAGTATCATTCTGCTTTCTATGGCAATACCCGCCTGCTCCGGTTAATGGCACGGGGCAAACGCCTGCTGGCACGGCCTTAACATCCTGACATAACGGTTGAAATGCAGGTCCGCTCTTTTGTGCGGGCCTTTTTTTACGCCCCGTAAAATATTCTCCTGCGCTGCCCGTCTTCCTATAAAAGCGTCTTAACTTTAATACATGCAGCGGAAATTACCTTCCATAAAAGAAAGAATACAACAGTCTCAGAACTTCCGGAACGGAGCCTTTCAGAACCTCTCCGTTACGCCGGTGAAGCCGGAGGATGTTACTTATTTCACCATGCTCCGCGAAGTGCTGAAACGCCCGGCAGATGTACGGCCTCCCGGACCTATGCCAACAGTGCGCACGGATCTGAAAGCATTGTACTCGGAAAAGCCCGTAGTCACCTGGTTTGGCCACTCTTCTTATCTCATCCATGTAAAAGGATTTAATATACTGGTAGATCCCGTGTTTAGCGGCAGCGCATCGCCCATGTCATTTATGGTAAAGGCATTCCCCGGAGCTGATGCCTATACGCCAGCAGATATGCCTGAAATAGATCTGATGATCATCACCCACAATCACTATGATCATCTTGATAAAAAAACATTAGCACAGCTAAAGCCCCATACCAAAAGAATATATACCAGCTTAGGCGTTGGCTATGATCTGCAGCGCTGCGTGGCAACCGGCAACAATGTCACGGAAATGGACTGGTGGGAAACCCGTGAAATCGCAAAAGATATCACCCTAACGGCTACGCCTGCACGACATTTCTCCGGCCGTGGAATTAAAAGAGGCGGTAGCCTCTGGTCTTCTTTTGTACTGGAAATATTCGGGTATAAAATTTTTATCGGCGGAGACTCCGGGTACGATACGCATTTCAAAGCCATTGGTGATAAATTCGGTCCGTTCGACCTGGTAATACTGGAATGCGGACAATACAACGATTACTGGCCTTTCATCCATATGAACCCGGAAGAAACCGTGCAGGCGGCCATCGACCTGCAGGCACGCGCCCTGCTGCCGGTACATTGGGGCAAATTTGTACTGGCTATGCATGCATGGAATGACTCCCCGAAACGGGTGACTGCCGCCGGCGCGCAAAGGGGGCTGCTGGTTACCACTCCCCGCATAGGAGAGCCGGTAACCGTAGGCGCACATTATCCGCAGGAGCATTGGTGGGAATAGTTCCTAGATCCGGAAGCTCACCATTTCCACAATGCCTTCACCGGGCGCATGAAACAGATGATTGTCCCCGGTGAGCTTTTTCTCCGTTTCACACAGCGGCTCCACCGTATCCAGTATTCCATCCAGCTGGTATAATAAGCCTGCAATATCCGCCCGGTTATTGACATTTACCGGCCGGCCAATATAGTTTTCCAATACTTCCTTCACTGCTTTGTGATAAGACAGGAACCTGGCAGGTACTTCTTCTTCAGATAGAGAATAATCCAGCAACACGAGGTTATGTTGCTGTGGCGTTTTAAATAACTGCATCACCTGCACAAACGCATCGTTAGAGATATAATGAAGTACGCCCTCAAAAACAATGATCGCAGGAATCTCTTCCCGGTAGCCGTTTTCCAATAACTTACTCCATAACAACGCAGTATCCGTTATATCACATTTGATAAAACGGATCAGCGGATTACCCGGCATGATCTCTTCATAGAGTTGCTGCTTTTCTTCAATATATCCATTATCCACTTCTATAATCCTGCTGATCTGTTGCGGGTAATTTTCCAGGAGATATAAAGATAAAGGGTCCAGTCCGGCGCCCAGCATAATCACCTGTTGGCCCGGAAATGCCGGCATGCGCTCCCGCAACATCCGGCGGATGCTTTGTTTTCGCAGGCATATCATATCTGCAATAAACGGATATTGCTGTTTCAGTTCATCATAGAAACCGCTGGTTTCGCTAAAATCGATCGCTTCTATATACTGTTGCTGCAGTGGTGTGGTATACAATTGCATGGCTGCTTCCAGCACCAGGCGGGAAGTGGAGGGTACTTTTAATTTTTCGGTCATTTTGAGGTGCATTTATAATAAAGCTAATATAGGCCAATGCATGGCTACAGCAGGGTTATTTTAATATTAATGGTTCATAAACGCTTCACAATAAGGTATATTTAATAAACAAAATGGTAGCATCATTGTTTCACTAAAATGTCAACAACTCAGATTATGCAGCCACGTATCGCATCACTCAGCAAACTGGAACAGGACGGTAGAAAAATCTCCCGGTTGCCTTTCTCGATCAGGATCTTACTGGAAAATGTTCTGCGGAACCATGACAACTTCGCCATCACCGACGAACACCTGGAAACATTGGTAAACTGGGACCCCGCAGGAACGGACAAAGAAATACCTTTTAAGCCCGCGCGCGTACTGATGCAGGACTTTACCGGCGTAGCCGCCGTAGTGGATATTGCTTCCATCCGTGCAGAGGTGATCCGTAAAGGAAAAGACGGTGCAAAAATTAACCCGGCCATCCCGGTGGATCTTGTGGTAGATCACTCTGTGCAGGTCGATTTCTTTGGAACAGATTACTCTTATACAAAAAATGTGGCCTATGAATATGAACGTAATAAAGAACGTTACCAGCTGCTCAAATGGGCGCAACAGGCTTTCGATAATTTTACGGTAGTACCGCCAGGCATGGGGATCTGTCACCAGGTAAACCTGGAATACCTCGCCAAAGGCGTTATAAGCCGCGATGGCTGGCTGTTTCCCGATACATTGGTTGGCACCGACTCCCATACCCCCATGGTTAACGGTATCGGTGTATTGGGCTGGGGGGTAGGTGGTATTGAAGCGGAAGCAGCCATCTTAGGCCAGCCCATCTATTTCTCCTGTCCCCAGGTGATCGGGCTGCGTCTCACCGGCCGGCTCACAGAAGGCGTTACCGCCACCGATATGGTACTCGCCATCACGCAGCTGTTGCGTAAATATGGGGTGGTCGACAAATTTGTGGAAGTATTCGGCGCCGGACTGGACTTCCTCTCTGTACCCGACCGCGCCACGATCTCCAATATGTCGCCGGAATTTGGCTGCACTGTTACTTATTTCCCGATAGATACGCAAACATTGCAATACATGCATCGCACCAACCGCTCCAAAGAGGATATTGCGCAGGTGGAAAACTATTGCAAAGAAAATATGCTCTGGCGTCATGGCAGCGAGCAAATCACTTATACGGATATTATTGAACTGGACCTCGGACAAATACAATCCGCTGTAGCCGGGCCTAAGCGGCCACAGGACCGTATCCTGGTCCGCGACCTGCACAACGAGTTTGAAACCC
The DNA here is from genome assembly GCF_037483205.1 of Chitinophaga sp. CCNWYY40. NCBI lineage: Bacteria > Pseudomonadati > Bacteroidota > Chitinophagia > Chitinophagales > Chitinophagaceae > Chitinophaga > Chitinophaga sp. CCNWYY40. The sequence continues at coordinate 547,212 of NZ_JBBHLF010000003.1, read as the reverse complement.
TGCTCAGCAAGGAATTTAAACGCATGTATACGCCCGAAGGAAAACGCCGCGACACCGCCTGGTTATCGGAAGGAGGCTCCGGTACCGCCTTTACCTACGAAATACAAAAGCACGTAGAAGAAGTAGCGGTAGAACTGGACTATCTTAAATCCGTACGTATTAAACTGAAAAATGAAGAATATGTACTGAGCGACGGCGCCATTACCATCGCCGCTATCACCAGCTGCACCAATACTTCCAATCCAAGCGTGATGATAGGCGCAGGGCTGGTAGCGAAAAAAGCTATCAGTCGCGGGTTGTATGTAAAACCTTGGGTGAAAACCAGCCTGGCGCCAGGTTCAAGGGTGGTTACGGAATACCTGAAACGCTCCGGCTTACTCTCCGAACTGGAAGCGCTGCGTTTTCATATTGTTGGCTACGGCTGTACTTCGTGTATTGGTAACAGTGGTCCGCTGCCGCCGGCCATCGCGGAAGCGGTGGAGAAAGGAAACCTGGTGGTGGCATCTGTACTTTCCGGCAACCGTAACTTCGAGGCAAGGGTACATCCGCAGGTGAAGATGAACTTCCTCGCCTCGCCATTGCTGGTGGTAGCCTACGCCATTGCAGGCCGCATCGATGTGGATATGCTCACCGCCCCATTGGGCTACGATCCCAACGGCGAACCCGTATACCTCCGTGATATCTGGCCCACCCAGCAGGAAATCAACGACGCTGTAGCCGCCGCAGTAAAGCAGGAGGACTTTGAAAATATCTACAAGGTAATATTCGACGGTGACGAACAATGGCGCGGTTTACTGGCGCCCTCCGGGAAGGATTATCACTGGAGCAACGACTCTACCTATATCCGGGAAGCGCCTTTCTTTAACGGTTTGTCTGAATTCCCGCTTCCCGTGGAAGATGTAAAAGATGCACGCGTGCTGCTGAAACTGGGAGACTCTGTTACCACGGATCATATCTCTCCGGCAGGTTCATTCAAACCGGATACGCCGGCTGGTAAATACCTGCTGGACCGTGGCATTGATCCACGCCTGTTTAACTCCTATGGCTCCCGCAGGGGAAACCATGAAGTAATGATCCGCGGCACCTTTGCCAATGTGCGTATTAAAAATGAGCTGTCGCCCAAAGAAGGAGGTTTTACCACCATCATTCCATCCGGAACAGTATTGCCCATTTATGATGCGGCGCAGCAATATGCCGCTAAAAAAGTACCGCTGATTATACTGGCCGGAAAGGAATATGGCAGCGGTTCTTCGCGCGACTGGGCTGCAAAGGGCACCAATCTTCTTGGTGTAAAAGCAGTGATTGCAGAAAGCTACGAACGTATTCACCGCAGCAACCTCGTAGGTATGGGCGTACTTCCACTCGAATACCTGGAAGGAGAAAATGCAAACACCTTAAAACTTACCGGAACTGAATTGTACACCATCAGCGACATATCTGCTGGTCTCGTTCCAAATAAAATACTAACGGTAACGGCTATCCCGGCAGAAGGGGCGCCCATTGTTTTCAAAGTAAAATCCAAGCTGAACTCCCTGATAGAAATAGAGTATTATCGTCATGGTGGTATTTTGCAGTATGTGCTGCGGGCGTTTCTTGAAAAAGCATAGGATCGCCGAAGGCGATCCTATGCTTTTATCTTCCCCGTGAAAATTCCAGGATCTTCCGGCGGTTACCCACCAGCCAAACTACATCCTCCCATTCAAACTCCGTTTCGGAAGCGGGGTTAAGGATCTTTTCACCGCCGCGGGCAATACCCACCACCAGCGCCTGCGTTTTTTCGCGGATGCCGGAACCGCGGATGGTCTGGCCTTTGAGGCCATTGTGCTCATCCACCACGATGCTGGTGAGGCCAATGTTTTCATCTGCCACATCATCACTTCTTTCTACATTCAGCGTGTTCACTACCCGGTTAAATTCTTCCAGCTGCGCTTCCGTGCCAATAGCAGTAAGGATATCGTGCGGGAACAATTTTTCATCGCGGGTAGGAGCGTAAATGGTCACATTGCCTCTCTTAATGGCTCCTACGTTGATGCCGTATTTCTCCCGCAGCTGCAGATCTATCAGCGGCTTATCCACCAGGGTTGACCATGGATCAATTTCCACCTCAGAAACCTGCGCATCCCAGGGCAGAAGATCTGCTGCTGTGGCTTTATTATTAGCTGCATCGGCCGTTTCGCGGGCATTCAGATTGGTAAGAAAGCGGCTTTCAATACGGTTATAATATTTCTGTAATTGTGAACGCAGTACCAGCAACACGCAGGCCAGTATAATGGCGGTGCCCATCAACGCCTGCCAGAAAGGGAAGTACTGGTTTACCAGGAAACCCACCAGCAGCACCGCCACCACGTTACGTACCACTTCCACCACTACCAGCGGTCCGTGATTGTATTTGGAGTCCAGCCACAACGCCTTGTAAGAGTTGCTCGAAATTTTCTGTACCATCAGCGCCCAGATAAATGGCGACATCATGGCAATTCCAATGATCACACTCACCAGCTCCGCCAGGAACAGGTTCTTCACATATTTTATCACAAATGGACCAATATAGTAGGTGTTCAGCAGGATTACCGCGAGGATGATCACCGCATTGAGTACAATCACTTTTACATAACTGCGCAATACAATACGCCAGTCGCTTTCCGCCTGTAAGGTTTGTGAACTGGCGCTATACCGGTTCAGGGTGGTCATCCAGCGCGCGGGGATAATTTTCTCCAGCCAGTTGTAAAACGGTATGGAAAACTTGATCATGTAAGGCGTTGTAAAAGTAGTAATGGCCGAAACGCCCACGGCTACCGGGAACAGGAACTCGCTGGTCACACCCAGTGAAAGCCCCAGCGTAGCAATAATAAAGGCAAACTCACCTACCTGCGCCATGCTCATACCCACCTGAACGGCCTGTTTCAGCGGCTGACCGGATAATAACGCTCCCATAGTGGTGCTGAAAAATTTACCGGTAATGGTTAACAAGGTTATCCACAACACCGGCCACCTGTATTCTATAATCATTTCCGGGTTAATGAGCATACCTACCGATACGAAAAAGATAGCGCCAAAAAGATCTTTTACCGGTTGTATCAGGTGCTCCACTTTTTCAGAAGAGGTAGTTTCCGCTATGATAGAACCCATGATGAAGGCGCCCAGTTCTGCGGAGAAACCCACTTTGGTAGCCAGGATCACCATGCCCAGACAGAGCGCTATACTCAGTATCAGCAAGGTTTCACCATTCAGGTAACGTTCTATTTTTTTGAGTGCAGTAGGTAACAGGAAGATACCCGCCAGGAACCATACGGCCAGGAAGAACATCAGCTTGGCAATGGTAAACAACATCTCTGTTCCTTCAAATTTACGGCTCACTGCCATCGTAGATAACAATACCATCATGAGGATCACCACAATGTCCTCTATCACCAATACGCCGAATACGATTTTGGTAAAGGACTTTTTCTTGATGCCTAATTCTTCAAAGGCGCGGATAATAATAGTAGTGGAAGAACTGGCCAGTAAACCCCCGAGGAACAGGCTGTCCATAAAACCCCAGCCCATCAGTTTACCGGTGAAATAACCGGCTACCGTGATAAGCGCTATTTCTACAAATGCGGTAATGGTGGCAGTACCTCCCACCCGCATCAGCTTTTTGAAACTAAACTCCAGACCCAGTGAAAATAAGAGGAAAATAACGCCGATCTCAGACCAGGTTTTTATGCCTTCCGCATCCCCGATAGTGGGAAATAGTTTGAAATTGGGTCCCACTATAAACCCCGCGATGATATACCCCAGCACCATCGGCTGTTTCAGCCGTTTAAACAGTAATGTAATAACTCCCGCCGCTCCTAATATTAATGCCAGGTCAATGATCAATGATGGTAGATGCATACAGTAATAATCGATTTAATGATTCGTGTGATGTACTTTTATGACGCTGAGAAATCAGCGCACATATGTGTCAGATGCCAGTTTCCGGATCTTTGAATATTGCTAATATATTATTTTTCCTGCGGGGAAGCAAGATTAAGTTTGGGAGAAGGGAAAGGAAAAGACGCTATCGCAGGGGAAAGCAGGGAAGAAAATAACAGCTGTACAGGAGGATGGGTCAGGGTTTGTCCTTTTTTGATCTTTGTTGTTTTTTCCATTTTGCAGCGGAAGGGAAGTGGATATTTCAAGAAAAATAAATTTCCTACCGCTCTTTCTCCGCCTGTATCTGCGCCACATATCTCGATGGTAGTATCCCGAACTGCTTCTGGAAATTCTTTCCAAAATTAGTCAGGGACGCAAAGCCGCAAAGCTCCGCTACTTCATTTACTTTGTATGATCCGGTAGACAGCAAAGACGCTGCTTTTTTCAGTCGCGCAATATTAATCAGTTCATGCGGGGTAAGATCTGATATCGCTTTTATTTTACGGTAGAAGGTAGGCCGGCTCATATTCATGAAGTCTGCCAGCTGTTCCACATCGAGGTCGATATTATTTAGATGCTGATTGATCAGGTCATTCAGCTTTTCCAGAAATTGTTCGTCGGCGCTGGTATAGGCCATGCTGCGCAAATGTACCAGCGGGGTGCTGGCATAGTAGGATTTTATTTTATGACGGTTGCTGAGCAGGCTCGCAATTTGCGCTTGCAGGAATTCAGGTGAAAATGGTTTTTCAATATAAGCATCGGCGCCAAGTTCAAGCCCCTCTATTTTCGATTGCATCGTATTGCGTGCTGTAAGCAGGATCACCGGAATATGACTCGATACAAAATCCGACTTAATAATACGGCAAAGCTCAAAGCCATCCATTACAGGCATCATCACATCACTGATCACCAGCTGCACGGGTTGCTCCTGCAATAAAAGCATAGCGGCCTGCCCGTCACGTGCAGTGATCACTTTATATTTATCTTCCAGGTCATCTGCAATGAAAGAAAGTATTTCTTCATTATCATCTACCAGCAGTATCAGTGGTTTGTTTTCCATTTGCTCAGGTTAAATTCTATTTCCTGGTGAACAGGCAAAGTAAGTGAAAAAACATTTAATGTTCCATCTGTGGATAACAGCTCCAGGCTGCCTTTGTGCAGCAGCGTTAATGACCTTGATAGCGACAACCCAATACCGGTACCGGATTTGTCGGCGGTGGCCTTTGCCCGGAAGAATGGCTCAAATATTTTTTCTTTCATCTCCACAGGAATAATATATCCGTCGTTCTTCACCAGTATGGTAAAAGTGGTATCATTTTCATCAACAGGCAACAGGTGTATAGATGCTTTGGTGGCCGCATAGCGGATAGCATTGTTAATAAGATTGCCTAATATTTTATGTAATGCTTCCCCATCTACATAAGCAAAAAAATGCAGGCTGGATAACTCTATTTTAAACCGGATATCCTGCTGCTCTGCCGCCGGTGTAAACCGCAGATGATTTTCTTTCAGCAACTCAGAAATATCAGTACGCACAAAATTGAGACTGAAACCATTGATCTCTGTTTTGCGGAAATCGAGCAACTGGTTGGTCAGCTCCAGCAGCCGGTCGGTATTGCGTTCCATGATGCGCAGGTTCTTCTGGATCAGCGGCACTTCATCGGATTTACGGATCACCTTTTCCATTGGTCCCTTGATCAGTGTCAGCGGCGTACGGATCTCATGCGCGAGATGTGTAAAGAATTCAATTTTCGCCTGGTACAACTCCTTTTCTTTTTCGTGCTCCAGCAGCTCCAGCTGCCGTTTTTGCTTTTGCTGCGCACGCTGATGATACCACCGGATAATAAAATACGCCAGGCTGCACAACAGGATGACATAGGCCGCATACGCCCAATAGCTGGCCCAGAAGGGCGGCAGGATAGTAATAGTAAGCACACGCGGCGTAATACTCCAGTTACCGCCGCTGCTGGCCGACTTCACCATAAACTTATAGGTACCGGGAGATAATTTGGTAAAGAAGGCTTTCCGGTTGGTTTCCAGGTAAGTCCAGTCCCGGTCCAGCCCTTCCATTTTATACGCATAGGCCGTCATCTCAGGCGACGTATAACTCAGCGCTGCAAAGTTGATGCTAAACGACGACTGATCGTGCGATAATACAATCGTATCCGTCAGGAAAATAGATTTCTCCAGGATATCGCCTACGGCTGCTTCTTTATTATACACCTGGAAGCCGGTAATATATACCGGTGGAAGGTAACTGTTACGCACAAACGATTCCGGGTTGAAACGGATCAATCCCTTTACACTGCCGAAATACATATTACCGCAACTATCTTTATAAGCAGAATTATAATTAAACTGATCATTTAATAATCCACTGGCTTTGGTATATACTACCGCATTCTCTGTAGCCGGTGTAAAGCACGCCAGTCCTTTGGAGGTAGTAACCCACAGGCGGTCGCTCTGGTCCTCCAGGATGCAGAACATCATGTTGCTCTGGAAACCATGACGGGTTCTGTAGGTGGTGAAATTATTCCGTTGCCGGTTATACAAACAAAGACCATCATCTGTAGCCAGCCATAAACGATGATGACTGTCTTCAAAAATTCTGTTCACCCGGTTGTTGCTCACACTGGTGCTGTCGCGGGCATCATGCAGGTAAAGCCCTTTCCTGCCCGTGCGGCGGTTATAGAAATACAGCCCGTCTCTCACGGTGCCTAACCATATGGTGCCTTCACTATCTTCAAAAACGGCTGTATAAAAAATATAATGGGGTACTTCTTTTACAGTATTAAATTCATCACGGGAACGGATATACTCATATAACCCCCAGGTGGTGCAGATCAGTATATTATTGTCGCTGGTACGCAGTAAACTATAAATAAAACCGCTGTGCAGCTGATGTGGACCGTCTCCCGGCGCATAGTGCCGGATAAATTTCCCCGTGGGAATATTCATGATATCCAGCCCATGCTCGAAGGTACCTATCCAGAGGGAATCTCCGGTGATCAGTAAGCCATGAAGATTGGTATGCGATAAACCCGGTGCATGTTTATCCAATGGCCTGATGGCGGAAAAACTGCCATCCGATGGCGTAAACTTATTCAACCCGCCGTCTTCAGTACCTATCCATAGATGACCATATTTGTCGGGATGTATTTCCCTTACAGCATTACCGCTGAGAGAAGAAGAACCTGTTTTGGGAAATAGCTTTTCAAAGTAAGTATAAGGCTGCGGGAAATAATTGGTGCCGCCAAAGTAAGTACCAACCCATATACCGCCTTCTTTATCTTTACAAAAATTATAAATGGCATTATCAGAAACAGAGTAAGGATCGTCATAATTTTTTTTCAGGTTGATGACCTTACCGCTTTTAATGTTATAGATATAGATACCGGATTCTGACGCAATCCAGTATTCATCATCATTCCGGCGGATAAAGTCTCTCACATACAATTCGATACCGGCTGTATCCCTGGAAAGGAAATCTTCGTAGGTACGTGTCCGTGTGTTGAATAGCTTTAAGCCCTGTCCCGCTGTACACGCCCAGATAGTATCCCTGCCCATCGGTACAATTTTCTGGATAGCGTAGGAATTCGGTTTGGTGGAATGTGTAAAAAGAGAGTAGGTGGTGAAATTATTTTTGTCGTAGTGATAAACAGCCATATATCCCCTGGAGGATGCCAGCCAGAGTTGTCCTTCACCATCCAGGCAAATGGAGGACGCGTCCGGAAAGCCGGGAATTTCTGTCAGGCGGTCGGCAGCGGCCTGGTAACGGAACAGGTGTCCTGCGGAAATAATCCAGATATTTCCTTGCCTGTCCTTGGTAATGGCCCGTACTTCTCCTTCTGTCTTTTTACTCAGCTCTCGGAACTGCTCATTGCGCGGGTTATATATAAATACTCCTTTGTCCGATCCTACATACAGCAAACCGTCATCGTCCTGGAACAGGCAAAGGACATAGTTGCCGCCGATACTTCCGGGCTGCTCTGTTCGCCGGAATACCCGGAAGGTGTAGCCGTCGAACCGGTTTAAACCATATATCGTTCCAAACCACATAAATCCCTGTTTGTCCTGCAGCGTGCAGATAACGGCGTTGTGCGATAAACCGTTCTCTACCTGGTAATGTACAAAACCGGGCAACTGGCTATATAGCGCCTCGCTTAGCAGCAGCAACATGAACAGGATGTAATAGCGGATTTTTGGCATGTGTTCATTTAGTGGAAAGCTTAAAACTAATGGTTTTTCCGCTAAAACCTACTACCGTCCGGCCAAAAGCTAAAATGATACAAAAGCGAGAAAAATTGAGATAAATGGGCAAGCAAGTATTCAAAGGATAGTCTTTCTTTGGAGAAGTGTGTTAAGCGTGAAATATACACTTAAATAAGCCATCTTCTAAATCCATGTTATGAAAAGTAGCCAACTACTTTCACTGGTAATTTTACTGTTCATCAGTGGGATATGCCGCGCTGCTTCTGCGGATACTACCGGTATGTTCAAAAATCCCTTACTGGCCTCCGGTCCCGATCCCTGGGTGGTGAGGCACAACGGCATGTATTACTATATGCATACCACCGGTCATAACCTGGTGATGCGGAAAACAAAAAACATGTCGGCACTGGCCCAGTCAACCGAAACAGTTATCTGGAGGCCACCGGCCAAAGGCCCCAACGCAAGAGATATCTGGGCGCCGGAGCTGCATCGCCTGAATGGGAAATGGTATGTGTATTATACCGCCGGATCATCAGATAGTATTCATCCGCAACACACCTTCGTACTGGAAAATACCGCGGAAGACCCTACCACCGGCAGCTGGACCGACAAAGGACAGATCACTGATCCTGCCCATCCGGAGCATTTCGCCATTGATGGTACCCTCTTTCAACATAAAGGCAACAACTATTTTATCTGGAGCGGGCATAATGGAAAAGATGCCGTACAGCGCCTGTATATCGCCCGCATGAAAGATCCGTGGACACTGGCCTCGTCGAAAGTAGAGATTGCTGCACCCCAGTATCCATGGGAACAGAACGGGATAAATGAAGGTCCCGAAATCCTGCGGAATGCTAAGGGAGAAGTATTCCTTGTTTTTTCCGCGTGTGGTTGCTGGACAGAAAATTATATACTCGGTATCATGAAACTAAAGACCGGCGCTGATCCGCTGTTGCCGGCAAGCTGGACCAAATCGCCGGAGCCGGTACTGCAAAGTAAACCGGAGAATGGCGCTTATGCACCGGGACATAACGGCTTCTTTAAATCGCCCGATGGAAAAGAAGACTGGATCATTTATCACGCCAACTCAAAAGCCGGACAGGGATGCGGCAACCTTCGTAATCCACGCATACAAAAAATCACCTGGAATGCAGACGGGACACCGTTTTTTGGAGAACCGGTAAAAATAAATACATGGATCACTAATCCCTCTGGAGAATAAAATCACTTTAAGTAAATATATGAAAAAGAAGTACCTATTTTTTGCACTGGCACTTGGATTGGGCAGCAGTACAGCAATAGCACAACAACAGGATTGGAAAATGGTGAATGGAAAGATTGCTTCCACCTGGAGCGAACAGGTATCGCCGGCTGCCACATTGCCGGAATATCCGCGTCCGCAGCTGGTTCGCGGCAACTGGAAGAACCTGAACGGATTGTGGAATTATGCCATCAAGGCAAAAGAGGAGCATCAACCTGCCACGTGGGACGGCAAAATACTGGTACCTTTTGCTGTTGAATCAGCACTCTCCGGAGTAGGCCGCAATGTGGGGAAAGACAGCACCCTGTGGTATAACACCACACTCACACTGCCTTCTGGTATGCAGGGTAAAAAAATACTGCTGCACTTCGGTGCATCCGACTGGCGTACTACCGTATACGTGAATGGTAAAGAAGCCGGCAGCCACGAAGGCGGCTTTGATCCATTTACCTTCGATATCACCTCGTTAGTGAAAAAAGGTAAACAGGAGATCGTAGTAAAAGTATGGGACCCTACCGACGACGGCGATCAGCCAAGAGGTAAGCAGGTAAAGCGTCCCGAAGGGATCTGGTATACACCGGTAACGGGTATCTGGCAAACGGTTTGGGTGGAAGCGGTAGCGGATACCTATATCGCCTCTACCAAACAAACACCCGACATCGACCAGGAAACACTTACCGTAGCGGCTAATGTGGAAAACGTAAAAGCTGGCGACGTGGTAAAAGTAACTGCGTATGACGGTGGCACCAAAGTAGCAGAAAGCACGATTAACGGTGAAAATGCCGTATTGAAAATAGCGTCGCCAAAATTATGGTCGCCCGAAAACCCTTTCCTCTATAACCTTACCCTTACGGTTACACGAAAAGGTAAAGTAATCGACGAGGTAAAAAGCTATTTCGCCATGCGCAAATCTTCCATTGGCAAAGATGCCAACGGTGTGGAACGCATGTTGCTGAACAATAAATTCGTATTCCAGTACGGCCCGCTGGATCAGGGCTGGTGGCCTGACGGATTATATACCGCACCCACAGATGAAGCCCTGAAGTTTGATATCGTACAAACTAAAGCAATGGGCTTTAACATGATCCGGAAACATATTAAAGTAGAACCCGCACGCTGGTATTATTACTGCGATCAGCTGGGTATGCTGGTATGGCAGGACATGCCAAGCGGCGATCTCGGAAACGGCTGGGAGCCACGCCCTGGTATTATCGACCGTGCCACCGATCAGAATCGTTCAGCCGAATCAGAAGGCTACTACCGGAAGGAATGGAACGCCATCATAGACCACTTATACAACTATCCTTCTATTGTAGTATGGACGCCATTCAACGAAGCATGGGGACAATTCAAAACTGTAGAAATCGCGGAATGGACTATGAAGAAAGATCCCTCCCGCCTCGTGAACACTGCGAGTGGCGGTAATTTCTACCCGGTAGGACATATCATCGACCTGCACAACTATCCTGAACCGGCAATGCCCGATCCGGCTATATATGGCGATAAACGCGCCATTGTACTGGGTGAATTCGGTGGCCTCGGCCTGCCGGTGAACGGTCACGTGTGGCAGCAAAAAGACAACTGGGGATACCAGAGCTTTAAAAATGAAGAAGATCTTTTTAAACGTTACAGCGGTTTTACGGACAGGTTGGAAACACTGATCAAACAAGGATTATCAGCCGCCGTATACACACAAACAACTGATGTGGAAGTGGAAATAAATGGCCTGATGACCTACGACCGGAAAGTGCAGAAAATGCCATTGGAAAAACTAAAACTGATCCATCAGAAATTATATAACCCGGCTTTGGTAACTATAAAACCATAATGATGAAAAAGCGAAAGTTGTTTGGCTTAATGATGCTTTCTGCTTTTTTTGCTGGTCTTATCCCGGCGGATGCAGCGCATCTGCCGGGTGCCAGAGCCGACACCAATACTTTTGTGGCACCCGTTTACCAGGCATTGCCGCTGGGCGCAGTAAAGCCACAGGGCTGGCTGCTGCACCAGCTGCAGATCATGCGCAATGGTACCAGTGGTCACCTCGATGAAGTATACGATAAAGTGAAGAACGACAACGGCTGGCTAGGTGGAAAAGGTGACGGCTGGGAAGAAACACCCTACTGGCTGGATGGCGCTGTGCCACTGGCCTACCTGCTCAACGACCAGGAGCTGAAGAATAAAGTACTCCGTTATATCAACTGGACCCTTGATCATCAGCGTCCTTCCGGCTATTTTGGTCCGCTTACAAAAGCCGAAAGAACAAAAAATATAACCATTGGCGTTAGCAATGCTGCAGACGGCGACGACTGGTGGCCAAAGATGGTGATGCTGAAAGTACTGCAACAATATTATACGGCCACAAATGATCCCCGTGTTTTACCTTTTATGACGCGGTACTTTCATTACCAGCTGCAGGTACTGAAAACCTGCCCGCTCGGTAAATGGACGGAATGGGCCACCTCCCGCGGCGCAGAGAATGTAATGGTAGCACAATGGCTGTATAGCATCAATAAAGACAAACAACTGCTGGAACTGTCTACCTTGCTGCAATCACAGGCATTCACCTGGAGCAGTTGGCTCGGTAACCGCAGTTGGGTAATAGATGCCGCTGCGCAGCAAAATGACCAGCACTGGATGCGCCGGCACGGCGTGAATGTAGGCATGGGACTGAAGGACCCCGTGATGAACTATCAACGCACCGGCAACAAAAAATACCTGCAGGACCTGCACACCGGCTTTGCCGACCTGATGAACCTGCATGGTTTGCCAATGGGTATCTTCTCTGCGGATGAAGATCTTCACGGTAACGCACCTACGCAGGGAACAGAGTTGTGTGCTGTTGTGGAAGCCATGTTTTCCCTGGAGGAAATTATCGGTATCACCGGTGATCCGCTGTATATGGAAGCATTGGAACGTATGACCTTTAATGCGCTGCCCACTCAAACAACAGATGACTATAACAACAAACAATACTTCCAGGTAGCCAACCAGGTGAATATCAAAAGAGGCGTATTCAATTTTTCCCTGCCGTTCGACCGGGAAATGAATAACGTACTGGGCATGCGCAGCGGTTATACCTGCTGCCTGGCCAATATGCACCAGGGCTGGACGAAGTTCGCTTCCCACCTGTGGTATGGCACCGCAGGAAACGGTCTGGCTGCACTTACATACAGCCCGAATGAAGTAACGGCCAAAGTGGGAAAAAGCAATACATCCGTTACCATCCGGGAAGAAACCGGCTATCCTTTTGAAGAACAGATCCGCTTCCGGATGCGTATGCAGCAGGTGGTTGCTTTTCCTCTCCAATTGCGTATCCCAGCCTGGTGCGATGAAGCAACCCTATTGCTCAACGGAGAAAAATTGCGCACTGCAAAAGGTGGTCAGATCATTACGGTAAACCGTAACTGGAAGAACGATGATCAGCTGGTATTGCAACTGCCCATGCAGATACGCACTTCCAACTGGGGCCGTAACTCACGCGCAGTGGAAAGAGGACCGATCGTATACGCGTTAAAGTTAGAAGAACAATGGGAGAAAGGACATGATGAGGTGGAAGGTGACTACTTCAGCGTTTACCCGAAGGGTGAATGGAACTATGGTCTGCCTGAAAAAATTATTCGCGAGCCGGCAAAGTATCTGCAGGTAAGCGCCCTGAAACCCGTAACAGACACTTTTGTATGGAACCTGGCACATGCGCCGGTAACCCTCACCACCACAGCTAAACAACTCCCCGAGTGGAAACTGGTGGATGACGTAGCGCCGCAACCCGTAACAGACAGGAACGGTATTTATAAAGGAAAAGTAAACGACAAAGAAACCAATATAAGCCTGGTGCCCTATGGCTGCACGAAGGTGAGAATAGTAGCATTTCCGGTAGTGAAGTAAACAACAGCAAAAGCAGACATCAACCAAAAGACAGTTATGTAAGCCTGATAATTTAATAAGACCACACAAAAACTTGTTATGAAAAAACGATTACGTTTCCGCAATTCAATCCGGAAAGTGATACCGGGCGGCTATTGCCGGCTATTTACGGTATTGTTGCTTTCCCTCGGCCTGATGGCCCATGCTGCACCTGCAGACATGGTAATTACCGGTAAGGTAACAGACGATAAAGGAATACCACTGGTAGGAGTAACAGTGAATGTAAAAGGCACCAATAAAGGAACCGCTACAGATGGCGCCGGAAATTACTCCCTGTCTGTTCCGGAAAATGGTGCCGTACTGGTGTTTTCCTATGTAGGATTTTTAAAACAGGAAGTTCCGCTGTCGGGCAAGAAAGTAGTGAACGTACAACTGGAAACTGATAGTAAAGGATTGGGAGAAGTAGTAGTGGTTGGGTACGGTACACAGAAGAAGGAGTCTATTACAGGCGCTATCTCCGGCGTTACCAGTAAAGACCTGGAGAGGGTTCACGCCTCTACTGTGAGCGCTACGCTGGCAGGTAAAATACCAGGGGTATCTTTCCGTATGCCTGACGGCAGGCCCGGCGCCGGCGCCAATATCCAGATCCGTAACTTTGGAAATGCCCTGTATGTAATTGACGGTATACAGAAAGATGCCGGCCAGTTCAATAACATTTCCCCCAACGACATTGAAAGCATCACCGTACTCAAAGACGCCTCCGCCGCCATTTATGGTGTAAGGGCCGCCAATGGGGTAGTGGTGGTAACCACCAAACGTGGTAAAATGGGCGCCGGAAATACCATTAACGTAGACGCCTATACGGGATGGCAGAACTGGTCGAGGTTTCCAAAAACCGTAAACGCCTATGAATGGATGCTGGGTAAAGCAGATGCAGAAATGAATGACGAAAACCCGCATACAGACATCACCAGGGAAGAACTGGAGAAATGGAAAGCAGGAACAGAAAAAGGATATAAGAGCTTCGACTGGTACGATTTTATTATCAAGAAAAACGCCCCGCAGAACTCTATTAACGTAAATGCTACAGGCGGTTCGGAGAACATCAACTACTATCTTTCCCTCACGCGCCTGGATCAGAAATCAGTGTTGGGAAGAGAGTTTGATTTTAACCGTACCAACATCCAGAGTAACGTGGATGCCAAAGTGGCCAAACGTGTAAAAGTAGGCGTACAGATCAACGGTCGTATTGAACAACGCGATAACCCCGGCGTACCAGGTGGCGACGATTATTGGGCGCCCCGTTTCGCCCTGTTCCGCAACAGGCCCACAGAAAGACCTTACGCCAACGACAACCCGCTGTATCCAAATGATATCGGCCATAACACAGAGAACTGGGCGGTGCAAACCAAAGACATCTCCGGCTACTGGACGGAAGACTGGCGCGTACTGCAAACCAACTTCAATGCTACTTACGAAACACCGATAAAGGGGCTTACACTGAAAGGAATGTATTCCTACTATTTCGCCGATAAGCTGATGAACGGTCACGAATACACGTACGATACCTACACCTACCAGGAAGCCACCGATACCTATCTGCGCACCGGAGGAAGCTCCAATCCCTGGAGGGAAAGAGGCAACCATAAAGTACTGGAAAATGTACTGCAGGGCCAGATCAATTATAACAACACTTTCGGCAAACACACCATCGGCGCTACATTGGTATCTGAACGTATCAAACGCCGGGAACTGGATGTATGGGTGCATGCCGTACCCAAAAGTAACGAGCTGCCACTGATCCAGTTTTCCGATATGGATACTTATAATGATAATGACTGGACGGAAGCACGTGTAGGCTACATCGGCCGCCTGAACTATAGCTTCAGCGATAAATACTTTCTCGAAGTAGCGGGCCGTTATGATGGCTCCTGGAAATTTACACCAGATAAAAGATGGGGCTTTTTCCCATCTATCTCCGGAGGATGGAGAATAACAGAAGAACCTTTTGTTAAGAACTGGTTGGGCGGAAATTCTATTCTTACAGAATTAAAACTCCGGGCTTCTTATGGCGAACTGGGTGACGATGATATTGGTATCGGCGCCTACGATTATCTGCCGGGGTACACCTATGGCACTTCTACCGTAATCCTGGATGGCACTGTTATCAGGGGCTCGCGCGATAAGGGCGTTCCCAACGACCGCCTCTCCTGGTTTACCAGTAAGATCGCCGACGTAGGATTGGATTATCAGTTGTGGAACGGGAAAATATCCGGCTCCCTCGATTTCTTCAACCGTAAACGCTCCGGTTTACGCGGTCGTAAATACGATGTACTGGTGCCAAGTGAAATAGGTTACAACCTGCCGGATGAAAACGTGAACAGCGATTCTCAGAGAGGTGGTGAGTTCTCTGCCGCCTATAACGGGCAGGCAGGCAAAGTGAATTTCGTGATAGGTGGTAATGTGTCTTACTCCCGCAGCAGGTTCCTCGAAAGTTATAAACCGGTGTGGGGCAACTCATGGGATCATTACAGGAATTCCATTGAAGACCGCTGGAATAATATCTACTGGGGATATGAAGCAATTGGTCAGTTCCAGTCGCAGGAAGAAATCAACAAATACCCTGTTAACGTTGACGGGCAAGGCAATAAAACTTTGTTACCGGGAGATATTATCTACAAAGATATGAACGGTGATAACGTAATTAATGATTACGATCAGCGCCCTATTGGCTACCAGACAACCGGTAACCCTACTGTTAACTTTGGTTTGAACTTCGGTGTAAGATGGAATGGTATTGATTTTACAGCCGACTTCTCCGGTGGCTCCATGTACTCCTACAATCAGAACTGGGAAATGAGATGGCCCTATCAGAACGGCGGTAACCTGTTGAAACAATTCTACGATGACCGCTGGCACCGCGAAGATCCTTTTGACCTGAACAGCAAATGGATTCCCGGTAAAAACCCTCCGCTGCGTTTCAATAAAGGTGGTCATAGTAATTACAACAAGCCTTCCACTTTCTGGTTGCATAATGTGCATTACCTGCGGTTGAGAACAATGGAAATTGGTTATTCCATCCCCCAGCAAATACTGGACAGGATCAGGTTTAAGAAGGTGAGGGTATATGTAAATACTTACAACCTCTTCTCGCTGGATAATGTAAAAGATCTTGGAATAGAACCGGAAATAGCTGATGAAAACGGGTTGCAGTATCCGCAGAATAAGCTGGTTAATATTGGGTTGAACTTTACTTTCTAAGTAATTAATAAGATTTGTTATGAAAAAAAGTTTGTTATATATAGGTCTTTGTGCACTCGCTTTAAGTACGGCCTGCAACAGGGACAAAGATTTCCTGGATGTGCCACCGTCCAACATCCTGCAGAACGATCAGTTATGGAATGATGAAGGGCTGATTCTGTCAGTGCTGGCAGATCTGTATGATCGTTATCCCGACAGGCAAACAGATGTGAACAATTCCACCATTCCGTCGATGGTAGTACAAACCATTGATAACTGGGGAGAATTTGCCCGTTTCGATGAAGCCTTTGCTTCTGAAAATGGCCAGTACTGGCGGCATAGCGCTGGTGATTATCCATACGTGTTTCCGGGTATGATTGTTCGCGGAGGTGCGGAAGTAACCTATTGGGACTACGCCTACATCAGGGAGCTGAATATCTTTATTGAAAAATGCGGTACTTCTACAAAGCTTAAACAAGAGGTGAAAGACCGGTTTATAGCAGAAGCGCGATACCTGAGAGCAGTGGTGTATTTTGAAGAAGTAAAAAGGGTGGGCGGTGTGCCGCTGATCCTGCAGGCAATGGAATATGATTATAAAAATGATCCTGCTTACCTGCAACATCCACGCGCAAAAGAATCGGAGATCTATGATTTTGTGATCAGTGAAATGGATTCTGTAAAGAAATATGTGCCTGCAAGCCCGGTAAGTAAAACACGTGTAACGGTAGGACTGGCACTGGCCACCAAAACAAGGGCAGCACTATATGCCGGTTCCATTGCGAAACATGGGGCAGAAACACCGCAGGTATCTTTGCCTGGTGGAGAAGTGGGCATTCCTGTTTCAAAAGCAAATGCTTATTATACCACTGCCTTGCAGGCAGCGCAGGAGCTGATTGCAACAGGAAGTTATTCTTTGTATAAAAAGAATTCAGATAATGTTACACAGAATTTTGTCAGCCTGTTTATAGACAAAGGCTCTAATCCGGAAGTAATATTTGCAAAGGATTACAAACTACAGAGCGGAAGAGTACAACCCTGGACCTTATGGAGCCAGCCCCGTTCCAATGCCGAGGAACAACAGGGTGGCCGCCTCAATCCATCGCTGAATCTCGTGCAATCGTTCGAGTTATTGGATAACACCTTTGCCCCGCTCCCCATAAATGCCAGTGGTGGAGGCTATATCTATTACAACGATCCGATGGACCTGTTTGCCAACCGGGATCCACGTTTAGCCGCCACAGTTATGTTGCCGGGATCTGAATTTAAAGATAAGAAAGTGGATATCTGGGCTGGTTATATTAAAAAAGATGGCAGCATTGTTACCGGCGATAATTTCGGAGCAAAGGCAAAGCTGGAACCGAATGGCCCGGATGTGCAGGTGGTTGGGTTCGACGGCCCGGTAAATAACCTGGAGTTCAGCGCGCAATCCGGCTTTATCATCCGTAAATATATGGACCCAACTGTTGGCTCCGGCCGTATTGGTACGCAGAGTGAAGTGTGGTGGATCCGTTACCGTTACGCAGAAGTACTGCTGAACGCTGCAGAAGCAGCGTTTGAACTGGGCCAGGCAGGAGTGGCCGCCGGCTATATCAATGAGGTGCGTGAAAGGGCCGGCTTTAAAATTCCGCTGACAGCCGCACAAATCACTTTCGACCGGATTGTACATGAAAGAAAAGTGGAGTTGGCCTTTGAAGGGCACGAGTTCTGGGATATGAAGCGCTGGCGTTTGGCACACAAGGTATGGAATGGCGCTAAAACGCCGCTTACCACTATGCCGGGAAGTGCAACAGCAGTAAGCACCCGCGTATTTGCCCTGTGGCCTTACAAAGTATATGATCCGGGAAGTGCCAATAACGGTAAGTATGTATTTAAACAGGTATTGCCCGGAGCGGTTACCTCTGCGCATTTGTTCCGTTTAGGAAATTATTACGGATTTATCGGAGACGATATCCGGAATAATAATCCTAAAATAGTAAAGAATCCTAACCAATAAAGTGATTTATTATGAGAACTAAAATTCAGTATGCGATATTCATTGCGTTAGGTGTCTTTTCTGCTTCCTGCAAGAAAGACAACTATAAGGCGCCGTCCAGTACTTTCAACGGGCGACTGGTATACCAGGGAGAACCAATAAATGTTAGTTATAACGATGTATATTTTGAATTGTGGGAACCCGGATGGGGAACCCGTACGCCCATCAACGTTAATGTTAGCCAGGACGGCTCGTTTTCAGCGATGTTGTTCAACGCTGCCTATAAACTGGTGATTCCTTCTGCCCAGGGGCCTTTCAGGTCTATTCCTGATAAAACAACCAATACAGATACCATTCCGCTGACTATCTCCGGCAACCTGCACCAGGATATCGAGGTAATGCCTTATTACATGATCCGGTCTCCGAAATTTACGGCGGTGGCCAAAAAACTCACGGCAACCTTTAGCGCCGAGAAGATCATTAAAGATGCCAATGCGAGGGATATTGAGCGGGTATTCCTGTATGTGTGTAAAACACAGTTTGTGGATGGCCGTAATAGTATTGAAACTGCCGACATGGCCGGCGGCGATATCGTTGATCCTGCTAATATCAGTTTGCAGCTGACCATACCAGATGTAGTGCCGGCGCAACCTTCCGTATTTGTGAGGGTTGGCTTAAAAATAGCCGGTGTGGAAGATCTGCTTTTCTCCCCGGTACAGGAGATTACACTGTAGAGAATGATGAACAGACAAATTCACATGCCCGCCGGTTTTCCGGTGGGCTTTTTATTTTTTCTTCGTTCGTTTCCTGATATCATTCACCTGTGCAGTGATGGTGTCGAAGAGAATATCCGTAAGTCGCTTTACAGCAGGGGACGGCGTTTTTTTGCGGGTAAGCATAAACACGGCCACATCAGGTAATGCCGGCAGCCCGCTGGCTGTTGCAAGCGCCACGCAGCCCGCAGGCAATCCCATTTCTGTGCGGATGGTGATACCCAGTCCGGCCTGTGCGGCGGCCCACATCCCGGCTACGCTGCTACTGGTGAGCGCTGGTCGCCATGTACGCCTTGCCTTTTCCAGTGCGGCCAGGCCCACACTGCGAAACAGGCATGGCGCTTCAAACAGCAGCAATGGCAATGGTTGTAGTTGCGCTACATTCTTTTGACTGTTACCGATCCATCGTATAGGTACATGTCCTATGAGGATGGCATCTTCCGGTACATCCTTTCCAAAGGAGAGTACCACATCCAGTTTACCGCGTTGTAACTGTTGCTGAAGCACTGCCTGCCGGTCGATCGTAACTTCCACTTCCATTTGAGGATGTATAGCGGCAAACCGCGCCAGTACTACCGGCAAGCCACTTTCTGCAAAGTCTGCCGGCAGCCCCAGCTTTACCTTTCCTGCTATATGCGTGGCCGTTAGTGCATTGATGGCTTGCTGGTTAACATCCAGCAGCTGCCGGGCGTAGCCCAGTAATATTTCCCCGGCGGGGGTGAGTTGCCAGCCGCGTCCCTGCCTGATGAATAGCTGCTGACCGGTGATTTCTTCCAGCCGCTGCATCTGAAGGCTTACGGCCGATTGTGACCTTGACACCTGGTCGGCTGCCCGCGCAAAACTATCGAGATCCACCGCCAGCACAAAGGTGCGGAGCAGGTCCATCTCCAGCAGGTCTGTTATCATGATTTAGTTTTATTAAAGTATAATGTTAAATGTTTCAATATTACAAATGTATGAAACCGTAGTAAATTTGAATCATGAAAAAAATATTGCTGATCATGAGCGTGCTAACTACCGGAACATTGGCTGCACAAACGCCGCCAGCCCGCAAAGTATTACTGCAGCAGGCGCTGCCTGGCATATCTGTGGAAACAGTAAAAATGGACGAGATCACTTTTGCACCGGCACAGGGAGCGCCGGTACATCATCATCCGTGTGAAGTATATGGATATGTAGTATCGGGGCAGATCCTGTACCAGCCAGCCGGAGAGCCTGCACAGTTGCTGCACGCCGGCGACAGCTTCCGGGAAGCAGCAGGCAGGGAAATCAGTGTATTCAAAAATGCGCAGAACGATCAACCTGCAACCTTTATAGCTGTTTACCTGTTGAGAAAAGATCAGCCTTCTATCATCATAAATAAATAAGTCATGCCTTTCGTACAGATCTACCTGGGAAAACATCTTTCCCAACAAAATAAAAAGGACATTTCCCTCGCTGTTCACCAGAGCCTCGTGGATATTTTTAGTATTCCCCAGGCGGATTATTTCCAGGTGATTCATGCAATGGAACCCGGCGATATCCTTTATCCGGAAAGTTATTTTGACGTGCCGCATACAGATAACCTGCTCTACATCCGCATTACGGCCAGGGCCGGCAGAACACCGGATATGAAACAGGCGCTGTATGAAAAAATAGCCAGCCGTATTGCCGCTGCCACACCGGTGAGTGCAGATGATGTAATTATCATCTTCGTGGAAAACGATCTGGAGGACTGGTCTTTCGGCCGCGGGATTGCGCAGATGGTAAAGAAATAACGTATCAGTTATATCGTGTAGTGCAGTTTCAGCACACCATTGGGATGAGATGCGGTATCCGTTAAACGGAATACTTTTTCCATTGGTATGCCGCCAAATAATGGGCGTCCTTCTCCCAATACTACCGGCATCACATGTATGATCATTTCATCGATGAGGTCTGCCTCCATTCAATTTTTCCATTGCGGTCGGCGATGTAACCATCCAGGCTGGTGGCAATGTATACTTTCAGCTTTTTCATTTTCTATGCGAAGTTGAGGGTGTTTGATAGTCGCGGAATCAGAATAATAGAATGAAAAAAAATATCTGTAGAGATATTTTTTTGCTCTTTTCTAAGGTACTACATTTGGTAAATAATAGAAAATGGAGCAGGAATCGCCACATGAGTAAGTCCCCGCTACACCGCGTTTTTATATTTCCCAAGACCACCTGATAAAATATGCCCATTACCAATCCTTCAGTTTCCTGACATCAGCCGTCAGCTTTCCCGCCATTAACCCCATTGGCCATAGAGCTGTTAAAACAAACACGGAAATTAATCAGTAAATTGGGAGAGGTATGAACACCATTACAACAGAAAAACAATTGCCACGCTGGCAGCTTTTCCTGCTTTCCTTCAGAGAGGCATATAAGGCATTGCAGGCCAGCGACCCGCTGCGGATGGCTGGTGCTACAGCCTTCTTCACCACTTTTGCGTTGCCCGCTATCCTGATTATTATTATCCAGCTGCTGCGTATTATTTTCCGCATACAGCATCCCGGCCAGCGCCTCATGGTACAGCTGGAAGGTATGTTTGGAAAGGAAGCAACCGAAGCCATCCTCGAAACCCTGAAAGCCTTCCGGAGTATTGCACAGAACTGGATCATTGCTATTGCCGGATTTATCTTCCTGCTGTTTGTAGCTACTACACTCTTTAAAATTATTAAGGGCTCCCTGAATGAGCTGTGGAAAATAAGACCAGCTCACAAAAGTAGCTTTTGGGAAATTATGGTGTCGCGGCTGAAGGCCGTGCTGGTGATTGTTTTTGCAGGTGTCCTGTTTATCATCGACCTGGTGGCGGAAACCGCGCGTATCTTTCTTGGAAAGTATATAGACCTATACCTGCCTGCGCTGGCCAGTTATTATAACAGTACGCTCAACTATGTTATTTCTGTGATCATTGTCACCATCTGGTTTTTCCTTGTGTTCCATTTCCTGCCGGACGGGCGTCCGCGCTGGAGGATAGGGATTACCGGTGCGCTGGTGACCAGTATCCTGTTTAACATCGGGAAAATGGTATTAAAGGTCATGCTCACTTATAGTAGTATTAACAGCATTTATGGCGCTTCTGCGTCTACTGTGCTGGTGTTGTTGTTTATGTTTTATTCTTCCCTGATTTTTTATTTCGGGGCCTGTTTTACCTATGCCTGGGGCGCCCTTACGGGTAGGCCTGTGGAGCCATTGCATTACGCCGCCAGATTTGAAATCACCCCTGCGGAAGACTGATATCCCCAATTGATAACAAAGCACCCTGAATAGATAAATAAGTATTATAAAAATTGTCCTTTATAGAGATAGATTTGCTAATCGCAGTATAAAATATTTTTTAAGCAGAATTCCACCTATGGGCAACAAAATTTCGTTAAAAGAAGAAGTAGGGTATGGCTTTGGGGATATGGCTTCTTCCATGTTCTGGAAGTTGTTTGGTATGTACCTGTTGTTTTTTTATACAGATGTGATGGGCATTGCTGCCGCAGCAGTAGGAACTATGTTCCTGGTTACCCGTATATGGGATACCTTCTTTGATCCGGTAGT
This sequence comes from Chitinophaga sp. CCNWYY40, assembly GCF_037483205.1. Lineage (NCBI taxonomy): Bacteria > Pseudomonadati > Bacteroidota > Chitinophagia > Chitinophagales > Chitinophagaceae > Chitinophaga > Chitinophaga sp. CCNWYY40. The sequence continues at coordinate 524,445 of NZ_JBBHLF010000003.1, read as the reverse complement.
AGGTACTTTATCCGACAGAACCCATTCCAGGTGGGGAAAGTTCAGGCCATACATTTTATATATGGCGGTGCCTTTTGGTATTATCGGTGTACTCACTTTTACCACGCCGGACTATAGCGCCACGGGCAAGCTGGTATACGCTTACATCACCTATTCCGCCATGATGATGATCTATTCCCTGATTAATGTGCCTTACGCATCGTTGCTGGGAGTAATTTCTGCCGATGGAAAGGAGAGGAATACGCTGGCCTCTTTCAGGATGGCCTTTGCTTTTGGGGGCAGTCTTATTGCGCTGGCATTAATAGAACCACTGGTAAATTTCTTTAGTAAAGCCGGCGGCCGGGAAAACCTGCAACTTGGCTGGCAGCTGGGCGTAGTAGTGATAGCAGTAATCTGCGTGATCTTATTCCTGCTGTGTTTTGCCTGGGTGAAAGAAAGGGTACATCCTATCAAAGATGAACAATCGTCACTGAAAGAAGATGTAAAGGATCTCTGGAGAAACAAACCCTGGTGGATCTTGCTGGGGGCGGGTATTGCTGCACTTATCTTCAATTCTATCCGCGATGGCGCTACCCTGTATTATTTCAAATATTATATACAGAATGCACAGGCATTTAAGTTGGGCAGTATCAGCATCACTTATTCCACGCTGTATCTGGTACTGGGCCAGGCGGCCAATATAGCGGGCGTAATCCTTGCTTCTCCCATAGGTAATAAAATTGGCAAGAAGAATACCTACCTGGGCGCTATGGTGATAGCTTCTGTACTCAGTACCGGGTTTTACTGGCTGGGCCGCGGACAGCTCACACTGATCTTTATTTTCCAGTTCCTCATCAGTATTTGCGCAGGTATTATTTTCCCGTTATTATGGTCGATGTATGCAGATATTGCGGATTATTCAGAATGGAGAAACGGTCGCCGTGCCACTGGTTTGATTTTCTCTTCCTCCTCTATGTCGCAGAAATTTGGCTGGACGATTGGCGGTGCACTTACCGGCTGGCTGCTGGGCGCTTTTGGTTTTAAAGCCAACGAAGTACAGGCCGATGCCGCACAAAACGGCATCCTGTTAATGCTTAGCTTTTTACCGGCTATTGGGTCGGTATTGTCTATTATATTTATTGCAATGTACCCGCTTTCTGAAGAGCGCATTGCTACTATCTCTGCTGAACTGGAACAAAGAAGGAAATAATGCAACAGGAATTAAAAGCATCATTGGAAAAAGAACTCACGGCCATCCTGGATTACTGGATGAAATACACGCCGGATGAAACATACGGCGGCTTTTATGGTAAGCTTGGAAATGATAATATCCCCGTGCCGGAAGCAGCCAAAGGAGCTGTGTTAAATGCCCGCATCCTGTGGACGTTTGCAGCTGCTTACAACAGTACCCGCAACCCGGCCTGCCTTGCAATGGCGGATCGTGCATATCAGTATTTTAATACGCACTTTATTGATCATATCTACGGAGGTGTATACTGGACGGTGGATTATACCGGTCAGCCGGCAGAAACAAAGAAACAGGTATACGCTATTGCATTTGCACTTTACGCATACAGTGAATACTACAAGGCGGCGGCGCATCCGGAGGTACTGGCTACGGCCATCTCCCTGTACAACAGTATGGAAGAACACAGCTACGATCCGGTTTATGGCGGCTACTTTGAAGCATTCACACGGGAGTGGCAGGAAATAGCGGACCTGCGCCTCAGTGCAAAAGATGCCAATGAAAAGAAAACCATGAACACCCACCTGCATGTGGTAGAAGCCTATGCCAACCTGTACACGGTTTGGCCGGATGAAAAACTACGCACACAAATACAAGGGCTGTTGCAGGTATTCTATGATAAGATCATCGATAAAAAAAGCGGGCATCTGCATTTATTTTTTGATGAACAATGGCAGGTAAAAGGGAACAATGTATCCTATGGTCATGATATTGAAGCCAGCTGGCTCCTGCAGGAAGCCGCGGAAATTATCGGTGATCCGGTTCTCACGGAACAATACCGGAAACTGGCGCTGGTGATCACCAATGCCGCCCTGCATGGCGGCATAGATAAAGATGGAGGTCTCTGGTATGAATATGAAACTTCCCGCCGGCATATGAATACCGAAAAACACTGGTGGCCGCAGGCCGAAGCGCTGGTGGGTTTTATCAACGCCTGGCAGCTACAGCCGCATGGCCGCTATCTGCAACATGCACAAAACACCTGGAACTTTATCACGCAGCACATCATCGATAAAACCAATGGCGAATGGTTCTGGGGCGTGTACAAAGATTACAGCATCATCCCGGAAGACAAAGCCGGACTCTGGAAATGCCCTTATCATAACGCCCGGGCGTGTATGGAAGGCGTGAAGCGGCTGCAATGAGCCGGTCACCGATACTGAATTCGCATTTCTTAATTTGTAATTAGCAATTCCCTCTTGCGGGCTTCCGTTGCATAACTATTTTATATATCTTGATGCACATGAACTGCAAGATATATTCCACGCTGCAAGCTGCATTTTTATTGGGCGCCCTCACGTTATCGGCGCAATCTGATGTAACGGTACGGTTCAGTGAACCGGCCCGGCATTTTACCGCGTCTGCCCCGTTGGGAAACGGGCGTATGGGCGCTATGGTGTTTGGTAACACCAACAGGGAACGCATTGTGTTAAACGAAATATCGATGTGGGCCGGAGGCGTACAGGATGCCGACAGCAAAGAAGCTGGCAACTACCTGCCACAGATCAGAACATTATTACTGGAAGGAAAGAATATTGAAGCGCAGAAAATGCTGCAGCAATATTTTGTGTGCAAGGGTCCGGGAAGTAGTGGCGGCGCCAACGTAAAGTTTGGTTGCTATCAAACCCTGGGCGATCTTTTTATCCAGTGGAAAGATACCACGTCGGCGGTAAGCAACTACCAGCGTCAGCTGCGGCTGGATAGCGCCATCAGTGCCGTAAGCTGGGAGAAGAACGGAGTTATTTTTAAGGAAGAAGTACTGGTATCGGCCCCCGGGCAGGTGGCTGTGGTACGACTCACCGCCAGCAAGCCCGGTAGTCTCTCTTTCAGCACAGGGTTATATCGGAAAGAACGCGCTGCACTGAAACTGGTAAACGGCAACCTGGAAATGAGCGGTATACTGAATGGCGGCAATAACGACCCCGGCGTTCAGTATGCAGCTGTACTGAAAGTAATACCCAAAGGCGGCACCCGCACACAAAGCAACGGCCAGATCACCATTACCGGCGCCACCGAATGCTTATTACTGGTGGCCGCACGTACCAATATGAACTGGCCGGCGGTGGAAACGCCCGGTCCGGCCCCGATGCCGAAAACACTGGCAGACATCAGCAAAGTCACAGCGTCGTCGTGGCAATCATTACTGCAGGCACACGTGAAAGACTATACGTCGTTCTTCAACCGTTGCCGCATATCGTTTACAGATAACAGCAATGAGGAGGTGAAGTCACTCGCTACCATCGACCGGCTGCAACGCCTGCACGACGGTAAGAAAGACGCTTCCCTGGCCTCCCTGTATTTTAACTTCGGACGGTACCTGCTGATCAGCTCCTCCCGTAATGGCGGCATGCCGGCCAATTTACAGGGGCTGTGGGCGGAAGAGTACCAAACGCCGTGGAACGCCGACTATCACCTCAACATCAACGTACAGATGAACTACTGGCCGGCGGAAGTAACCAACCTGTCGGACTGCCACCAGCCACTGTTTACACTGGCGAGGCAAATGGCGAAATATGGTCAGCGCACCGCCCGTACTTACTATAACGCAGATGGCTGGGTAGCGCATGTGATCAACAATCCGTGGGGCTTTACTTCTCCAGGAGAGGGGGCCGACTGGGGCTCTACCTTAACCGGCGGCGCCTGGGTAGCCACTCATCTCTGGAAACATTACCAGTATACCAACGATAAAAAGTTCCTGAAAGAAATATACCCGGTACTGAAAGGCGCGGCTGTATTTTATAAAGATATCCTGATCACCGAACCATCGCATCAGTGGCTGGTTACGGCGCCTTCCAATTCACCGGAAAATGCGTACATCCTGCCCAACGGGCAGCAGGGACAAACCTGTATGGGCCCAACAATGGACATGCAGATCGGAAGGGATCTGCTCAAAGCCAACCAGGAAGCGGCCCGCATCCTGCAAACAGATAAAGCCTGGGCAGACACACTCCAGGTGGTACTGAACAAACTGGCGCCTAACCAGGTAAGCCCGAGCACAGGCGGGGTGCAGGAATGGCTGCAGGATTATAAAGAATCCGATCCGCATCACCGCCACGTATCACCATTGTATGGCTTATACCCTTACGATGAAATTACGCCGTGGGATACGCCGGAGCTGGCCGCTGCTGCGGAAAAAACGCTGCTCAGAAGAGGCGATGGCGGCACCGGATGGTCACGCGCATGGAAAATTGCTTTCTGGGCCCGCTTAGGCAACGGCAACCACGCCTATACGATGTTGCGCGAATTATTGGCGCCTGCTGCGGCTACCAGCGAAATAAGTATGAGATCAGGTGCGGGTACCTATGCTAACCTGTTCTGCGCGCATCCGCCGTTCCAGATTGATGGTAACTTAGGCGCTGTTGCCGGTATCGCGGAAATGTTGCTGCAAAGTCATGGCGGCGACAACGTGATCCGCCTGCTGCCGGCCCTGCCGGACAATGAGGAATTTGCTGCCGGCCAGGTAAAAGGACTTTGTGCCATCAATGGTTTTGTAGTGGATTTCAGCTGGAAGAATAAAGCGGTGCAGGAACTCAACCTGCTCTCCAATACCAGTGCAGAGTGTCGCGTGTTGCTGCCGGAAAGCGCTGTGGTAAAAGATCGTAACGGAGCGGTAATACCGCATCAGTATAAGGATGGCGTATTGCGCTTTGCTACAAAGAAAGGAATGAAGTATCGCATAGCAGTATAAAGTTGCGGAGTTTTGTCTTACTCAGACCAACCTGAGTAAGACAAAAAAATCGCATCTTTACCTTTCATAACAACCCATATGGAAGATCTGAAACAAGTGGCTGCAAAGGCAGCATTGGATTATATAAAACCCGGCCATACCATAGGACTGGGCGCAGGCAGCACCATTGCGCACCTGGTGAATTACCTGAAAGCAGCCGAAACGTTGTTTAAGAGCATTACCACGGTCACCTCTTCCTTTAACACACAGCAGTTGCTGCAGGACCACGGATTTAACACGAAGCAACCCGGTGAGCTATCCCAACTGGATATTTATTTTGATGGATGCGATCAGTTTGATCATCAGCTGAATGCTTTGAAAAGTGGCGGTGGTATTCATACGCGCGAGAAATTGCTGGCCGCGATGGCAGATAAGTTTATCCTTATCGGCGATGGCTCCAAGTACGTAACGCAGTTGTACACTACTTTTCCCGTGGTGATAGAGGTGATTCCGGAAGCGGTTCCCTTTGTGATGAAGCAGCTGAAGAAAATATTTTCACTGGCTAACCCGGTGATCCGGCTCAGTAATAAAAAAGATGGCGCAGTGATTACGGAGAATGGCAACCTGCTCATTGATATCTGGTTCCGTTCTTTCCCGCCATTAGACAGCCTCAATCATCGTTTAAAGGAAATTCCGGGTATTCTCGAAACTTCACTTTTTTACAATATGGCGCATGCTGCCATTATAGCGGGAAAGAATGGAGTGGAAATTATTCCGAAAGATCCGGCTTATCTGATCTGAAACTCTTTCGTACCAGCGGTTACATGATAACGTAACCCTTTACCGGTGTTTTGTGTAGTTACCGGTTTATCATTTTCATATATTTTTTGTGTGGGTGAGATGTGAAAAAAGATGTCTGCACCGGCATTTGCGGGCACTGTCACACGGTAGGTGATGGCAGTACCGTTTCTTTTCCAGGAGGAAACCACGGTACCATAAGGGCTGTCATGACTTCCTTCAAAATGATCCAGTCCTTCCACGAAATTGGGCGACAGCAGGATGTTTTTAAACCCGGGTGCATTTTCATCGGGCTTAATACCGGCAAGGCCCTTGTACATCCAGGCGCCTATTTCGCCAAACATGATGTGGTTGCGCGACAGATCTGAAGAAGCGTTGATGTCCCAGTTTTCAAAGAGGGTAGTGGCGCCGTTCATGATCCACCAGCCCCAGGATGGGAAGGTGCGTTGCGCGGCCAGCTTCCAGGCCACATCTGCATACCCGTTTTCGCTCAGCGCATTCAGGATACTTTTGGTTCCGAGCAAACCTACGTCGAGGTGAAAGTTATCTGCGGCTACTCTCTTAGCGAGATTGGCAGCTACTTTGCTTTTCATGGAATCCGGTACCAATCCCCAGTACAGGGCAACACTTTGCTCTGTTTGCACTCCTTCTCCATAAATACCGGTTTCCTTGTTCAGGTATTTGGCATTAAAGGCGGTTTTGATCTTTTCTGCTAATGCGCTGTAATAGGTATAGTCGTCCGTTTTACCAAACAGTTTCGCAGCTTTGGCCAGAATCAGTGCATCGGCGTAGTAGTAAGCCGTTGAGGTGAATTCAACCGGCGATTTTGATTTTACGGGTACCCAGTCGCCAAGGCCCCAGGTGGTTAATCCATAAGGACTGATTTCCGTGATCCGGTTTACATACCGGCGCATATTATCATAGGAGGCCGATAGCAGCGTGGCATCTCCGTAAAAAAGATAGATGTTCCACGGGATGATGGCAATGGTGCTGGTCCAGTCCGGACCGTTGCCCCATTCATATCCCCATCCGCCGGTTGGAATGATAGAGGGCAGTACACCGTTGGGTTGTTGCTCATCGCGGTGGTCTGCCAGCCACTTTTCGTAGATGGTGATGCCGTCGTAGCTATACAGTCCTGTTTCAATGGCGATCTGTGCATCTCCCGTCCAGCCATTCTTTTCACGCTGCGGGCAATCCGTTGGATAACCGAACAGGTTGGAGAGATACGCGTTATTGGTGGCTGCGAATAATTTATTGATCATAGTATCGGAGCCATAAACGTGGCCTGCGGGAGGCACGTTGCTGTGCATGAAATAGCCGGTAAGACTTTCCTTGTTGAGCTGCACCGGTTTACTGCTGGTAACTTCCACATACTGAAAACCTTTATAATTAAAGTGGGGCATAAAGGTTTCTTCGCCTTTGCCGCTGAGCGTAAAAATATCTGTCTGGAAAGGATCGGTGTCATCTGTAGGGCGGTAATGCACCACGATATTAGACAGATCCACGAAACCTTTTTTATCCAGTTGTTCGCCGTGCTTCAGTTTAATGACAGTGCCGGCTGCACCGCTTACGCGGATCTTGCTAACACCGGCAATATTTCTGCCCAGGTCATATATCCAGGTGCTGTCGTTGGGATGGGTAACGCCGGCAGCAGGAATTTCCTCCACATTTTCGATGGGATATAATTGTTGGGACACAATATTTTGAGAAGGCGCGGCACGGTAAATAACATCCTTCCATTTGCTGTTAACATCCTTCCATTTGCTGTCGTCGAAATTAACCGTGTTCCATCCTGGTTGTTCTTTGCGGGCATCATAATGTTCCGCGGTGTAGATACTGTTAAATACAATGGGTCCCAGTGCTGTTTTCCAGTCTTTCCCCGAGGAAATGGTTTCCACGGTACCATCGGTATAGGTTACCCGCAGATCGAGGCAGAATGCGGGTCTTCCGCGCCACGGTGCTTCATGGAAGTTCCATACGGCGGTGGACTGGTGATTGTACCATCCATTACCAAGCATCACGCCGATGGCGTTTTTACCGGATTGCATCAGGGAGGTAACATCGTAAGTAACGTATAGCGTGCGGCGGTCGAAGCGCGTGTACATAGGATCGAGGCGGTGGTTGCCTGCTTTTTTTCCGTTGATATACAGTTCATACAAGCCCGCTACCGCGATGTAGGCACGGGCGGATTTAATTGTATTATCCGCCGTGAAAACTTTCCTGAAGTTAGCGGCGGGTTTCAGGCGAACGTCGTCATTGTCGCTGATCCAGGCGCCTTTCCAGTTGTTTTGTTGCCGCATGCCGGTTTCAAACCAGGAGCGGCGGGCAATGGATTTTACGCCGTCTTTATCCCACACTTCCACGCTCCAGTAATAGCGGGTAAATGGATCGAGTGCTTTCCCGGAGTAGGTGGTCAGGATATCTGCGCGGTTGATTTTTCCGGAGGTCCAGAGCGGGTGGGTGTTCAGTGTCAGGGAGTCGTCGGATACGCGGATCTGGTAAGCCGTTTGACGTGCGCCGGGGCGTGTATCTTCCAGTTGCCACGACAACCGTGGATGAGCGGCATCTACGCCGAGTGGCGTTACCAGGTGCTCACATTTCAGGCCGCTGGCCACGCAGGGAGTGACTCCTGTTGCTGCTTTGCTGGCAGTAGCAGGTTGGGCCGTCTTGTAACGGCTATTGGCTTTTGTGAAGGCCGTAAGGCTGTCTGCCTTTGCACTGGCTGACACAACAAAAAATAACAGGTACAGAAACAATTTCCGGAATATTGAATGCATGCTAAGCGCTTGATTATTTGACAACAAGATAAAGTAAGCCGCACTTTTTTTTTATTGTTTTATGTAGATGGAAAAAAGATAGATCGATCTGTCTATTTATTTCCTATCTTTGTTCCATGAAGAAGAAAACAGGTGATCCGAAGCAGCGTTTGCTGGATACAGCCACTGCGCTTTTCTATAACCAGGGGTATCATGCCACGGGCATTAACCAGGTAATTGAAGAAGCCGGTGTGGCAAGAGCCAGTTTGTATCTGCATTACGAGTCAAAGGAATCCCTGCTGCTGGCGTTCTTAAACCAGCGGCATATCGACTGGATGGCCGGGTTGAAGAGCTTTACGGATGAGGCCAGCAAGCCGAAGGATAAAATTGCAGCGGCGTTTGACTTCCTGTCCGATAATAATGAAAGGGAGCATTTCAGGGGTTGTGCCTTTTTGAATATCCTCTCTGAAACTACGGAAAAAGATACTGCGGTGCTGACAGTGATACAGGATCATAAAAAAGACCTGCGCGCCTTTCTGGGGGAGATCCTCACCAACGAAAAGCAGTTGGTAAAGGACCACGTTTACCTGTTGTTTGAATCCGCGATCGTGGAAAGTCAGCTTTACCGGAATCAGTGGCCGGTGCAGGAAGCGAGAAAAATGGCGCTGGGGCTGTTGTAGTGCGGCCGCTTTACCGGAACCGGAGAAATTGTTGCAGTGCGGCAGTAGATCATTTCTGCAAACTAACAACCGACCACATTATATAAATCAAAAGATGCCGGGCATCTTTTTTTTAACCTTTTTAAATAGACAGATCGATCTATCTATATAAATCATATTCATCATTTTTAAACATCTCAAACATGGAACAAAAATTCCCCCTTCCCCCGTTTACGCGTGAAACCGCCCTGCAGAAAGTACAGATGGCAGAAGATGCCTGGAACAGCCGTGATCCGCAAAAGGTATCATTGGTGTATACTCCCGACACTGTATGGCGTAACCGCGACCAGTTTATCAACGGCCGGGAAGAAGTAGTGGCCTTTCTTACAAAGAAATGGCAGCGGGAGCTGGATTACCGCCTGAAAAAAGAGCTCTGGAGTTTTACCGACAACCACATTGCCGTATGTTTTGAGTATGAATGGCATGATCATGCCGGTAACTGGTTCAGGTCTTACGGTAATGAGCTATGGGAGTTTAATGCCGACGGATTCATGCAGCGCAGGCTGGCAGCCATCAACGACGTGCCTATTAAAAGCAGCGAACGGAAATTCCGGGAACCGGAAGACCTGGTACTGGCCTGTTAGAACGCCGAACGATAATGTGATGATGGTGATTATCCGGAAAATTACCATCATCACATCAACCATAGTGTGAATTTTGTAATTTTGTAAGATGAACAAAACAGAAACACTCCGGGAGTTTTACGAGCATAAGTTCCAGGCAGTACCTGATAAGTTACAGCAGGATATCGGACATTTTAATGTGTTCAGGCTGGAAGACTGTATTGTAGACGGCGCTTCAACGGTGAAGTACAGCCGCCGCGATTTTTACAAAGTAAGCCTGCTAAGAGGAACCAACCTCTATCACTACGCCGATAAAACCATTGAGGTAAAAGGGAGTACCCTGATCTTCTTTAATCCGCTGGTACCTTATGGCTGGGAGCCCCGCTCCACCGATCATAGCGGCTATTTCTGCATATTCAGGGAGTCCTTTTTTACCGGCGCTACCCGTGGCAACGTCCATGATCTGCCCATGATGATGCCGGGCGGCATTCCCTCCTATATACTCACGAAGGCCCAGGATAAAGAAGTATCAGAGATCTTTAAAAAGATGCTCACAGAAATTAATACGGACTATGTCTATAAATACGATCTGCTGCGCAGTTACCTCACAGAAATCATCCATTACGCATTAAAGATGCAACCCTCCGAAACCCTGTACCAGCACGCCGATGCGAAGTCGCGTATCACCGCGGTATTTACCGACCTGCTGGAACGGCAATTCCCCATTGAATCGCCGGCACAGCGGTTTGCATTGCGCTCGGCCAACGACTTTGCAAAGCAGTTGTCCGTACACGTAAACCACCTGAACCGGGCCATCCGCGAAACCACCGGTAAAACCACCACAGCACACATTGCAGAACGCTTAACCGCCGAGGCAAAGGCTTTATTAAAGCACACCAGCTGGAACGTGGCAGAAATCAGTTATGCCCTCGGATTTGAAGAGCCCGCCCACTTCAGTAACTTTTTTAAAAAACAAACCAGCATCACCCCCGGCGCTTTCCGCGTTGTTTGAATTTTGCAATCATTGGTTTGAATAACGTAACAGGTGGCAACGCTCCCTGATCTACTTTTGTGTTAATAAAAAACACAAGATCATGGACAACAAAAAAGTATGGTTTGTAACCGGCGCCTCCAAAGGATTAGGCCGCTCCCTTGTAAAACAATTATTAGGTAAAGGATATAAAGTAGCAGCCACCTCACGTAGCATCGAAGACCTGCGCAAAATTGCAACGGACGAGGATTTCCTGCCGCTGGCCGTTGACCTTAAAAATGAAAACAGCATACAGGCAGCAGTAAAAGAAACGATCAGCCGCTTTGGCCGTATCGATGTGTTGGTAAACAATGCCGGATACGGACAGGTAGGCAGCATTGAAGAGCTGTCGGATGCGGAATCAAGAAGCAATTTTGATGTGAATGTATTCGGCCTTCTGAATGTAACCCGCAATATCCTGCCGCAGATGAGAGCGCAGCAATCGGGACAGATCTTCAATATTTCCTCTATTGCCGGCTTTACCGGTGGCTTCCCCGGCTTCGGGATCTATTGCGCTACCAAGTTTGCAGTAGATGGTTTATCAGAGTCGCTCGCCGCAGAGGTAAAACCTTTTGGTATCTCCGTTACCATTGTTTCTCCCGGTTATTTCAGAACCGATTTCCTTACTTCCGGCTCCCTGGGCGTGCCTGCCAACCCATTGGCTGCTTATGAGGCTGTTCGCGCCACCCAACATGCGCACCAGGAGGAAATCAACGGCAACCAGCCTGGAGATCCTGAAAAAGCAGTAGCCGCCATCATCGATATAGCCGATATGGAAAATGCACCGCTGCACCTCTTCCTCGGTGAAGACGCCTATAACCTCGCTTATCAGAAAATAGCTGCGTTGGAAGCAGAGCTGGAACAGTGGAAAGAAGTAACCGTAGGAACCGCGATTGCGTAGTGATGGATCGCTTTCGGGCGATGGTAAATTGTCTAATCCTGCTCCGGGACAATTTACCATCGCGCGAAGACGCTGCCCTCCGCACTAAGTCATGCTGATATTAAAATCCGCTCCCAGCTCCAGTTTACCTTCGCGCTCTTCTTCACTGCCGGGCACTTTGAGCCCTTTTATTTTAGCGGTTTTGCCTTTGGTCAGGAGATCGGTGATGTGTTTATCAGTTAACTTCTTGCCCAGTATTTCAAAAGGAAGTTTAAAACCGCATTCCTTAAAATTGGCGCAGCCATAGGCAGTGTTACCTTTTTTAAGTGGATGCGTTTTGCATTTCGGGCATTGCATTTCCTCTATCACCACTACCTTTTTGGGCTTGGGCTCTTTCTTAGGTTTCTCTTTTTCTTCCGGTACGGGTGGCGGATCGGGGGCAATGGTGATGAACTTGTAGCTGGCGGTTTTTACTTCTTTGGTAAGATCAACCACCATCTGGATCAGTTCATCTTTGAAGGTATCCATAGCGTATTCGCCTTTTTCTATGAGGCGTAGTTTACGTTCCCACTGACCGGTTAGTTCAGCGCTTTTCAGCAATTCTGTTTGTATAGTGTCGATGAGATCCATGCCGGTTTGGGTGGCATAGATATTCTTCTTTTTCTTCTCGATATATTTTCTGCGGAACAGTGTTTCGATAATGTTGGCACGGGTAGAAGGCCGGCCGATGCCATTGTCTTTCAGCAGTTCCCTCATTTCTTCATCATCTACCTGCTTGCCGGCGGTTTCCATTGCTCTCAGCAAAGTAGCTTCTGTAAAGGCTTTGGGCGGAGAGGTTTTACCCTGGTGGATGCGCGGGGTATGTGGTCCGCTTTCACCCACTTCAAAGTGAGGGAGTATTTTTTCTTCTTCTTCCCCTTCCTTTTTCTCTTTTACATCGTTGGCATATACTTCTTTCCAGCCGGGTTCTATGATCTGTTTACCGGTTACTTTGAAAGGTACCTGTCCTACTTTACCGAGTACGGTGGTATTGGAGATCTTACATTCCGGGTAGAAAGCGGCGATAAAGCGGCGGGCTACCAGGTCGTAGATCCGTTTTTCTTCCAGGGGAAGACCACCGGGATGCTGACCGGTAGGGATGATGGCATGGTGATCGGTTACTTTTTTATCGTCGAAAACGGTTTTCAGCTTTGGGATCGGCGCGGCCAGCAGCGGCGCGGTGAGTGCGTTGTAGGGCGTCATATCCTGGAGAATACCCGCAATTTTCGGGTGCAGGTCTTCCGAGAGGTAAGTGGTATCTACCCTGGGGTAGGTGGTCAGCTTTTTCTCGTAGAGGTTCTGGATATATTTGAGCGTATCGTCTGCGGAGAAGCCGAATTTTTTATTGGCTTCCACCTGCAGGGCGGTGAGGTCAAACAGACGCGGGTTGCCTTCTTTACCATCTTTCTTTTCAAAAGAAGTTACTTCAAACGGATGTTCCTGCAGGTAGGCAAGCCCTTTGGCAGCTTTATCCGGTGTTTTCAGCCGGTCGATGGCCGCAGTGAATTCTGTTTCCCGGTAAATGGTTTTCAGTTCCCAGTAATCTTCTGATACAAAGGCATTGATTTCCTTTTGCCGTTGTACAATCATCGCGAGGGTAGGTGTTTGCACCCTTCCGATAGACAATACCACTTTGCCCTGCGCAAATTTCTTAGTGAACAGCCGGGTGGCGTTCATACCCAGGAGCCAGTCGCCGATAGCGCGTGCGCTGCCTGCGGCATACAGGTTATTATATTGTTCGGAAGCTTTCAGGTTTTGAAAGCCATCGCGGATAGCCTCTACCGTTAGTGAGGAAATCCAGAGCCTTTTAATAGGGGCAGCGCACTTGGCTTTCAGCAGCACCCAGCGCTGGATCAGTTCCCCCTCCTGGCCGGCATCCCCACAGTTTATCACTTCTTCACACGCTTGTACCAGGGTTTCTATAATTTTAAACTGTTTTTGTACGCCTGAATTTTCAATCAGTTTGATACCGAAGCTGGGAGGAATCATCGGCAGATCTTCGAGTCGCCAGAACTTCCATTGCTCGTAATAATCGTGCGGCTCCTTGAGGGTACAGAAATGTCCGAAAGTCCAGGTTACCTGGTAGCCATTGCCCTCATAGTAGCCATCTTTGCGTTGTTTCGCACCGATCACTTCTGCAATATCCCTTGCCACGCTTGGTTTTTCAGCAATGCAAACTTTCATATTCATTCAAAATTGGGTAACAAATGTCGGATAAAAAGTTGTAAATGAATGAAGGTAAAGTACATCAAAAAATCTTAAAATAATCAAGTGCACACTTTAACTTTTAGGGTACAAAAATACCCGTTATTTTAAGGTAAGATTTGAAACAGAAAATCCTTTTCCTTATGCGCTTTCCGGCTCTTTTATTATCGTGTGCCTTATCTCTTCCTGTTGCAGCCCAATTCCCTGCGTCCTTCGACGGAAGTTTTGAAAGTAAAAAACCGGATGGCGGATTACCGTCCGGCTGGATCGACTGGGGCTCCAATTACCTCCTGGCCGTTGACAGCACCAGTTATGAAGGACATGGAGCGTTGCGTATTACGCCATTTGAAAAAAGAGGGAGTAACGATTTTGGTTGCACCGTAATGCGCATACCGGTTACTTTCGCCGGGAAAACCATTTTGCTCAATGGCTACCTGAAACTGGATTCAGTGACCGATGGCTATGCCGGCCTGTTTATGCGGGTAGACAATACATCTGGCGCCGTATACAAAATGGATAATATGCAGAAGCAGCGGCTGCAGGGAACTACCGGTTGGAAAAAATACAGCATTACCCTTTCCCTGCCACCCGGTGGCGGTACGGTATATGCCGGCGCCATTAACCATAGCAATGGCAACGTATGGGCCGATAACCTGGAAATACTGATTGATGGGAAACCGTTGAAAGAAGCGCCACCACTACGTGTGTTTAAGGCCGACAGCGATCACGCGTTCGATAAAGGCTCTGGTATAACTATCTCCGGTCTTACACCTTTACAAACAACACACCTGGAAGTTCTCGGAAAAGTATGGGGCTTCCTGAAATATTATCATCCTGCAGTAATGGCCGGGGAGTATAACTGGGACTATGAACTGTTCCGGATCCTGCCGGCGATACTGAACAGTGCCAGCGAAACGGCCAGGAATGAGGCGTTGCTCCGCTGGATCAACCAGCTCACCACACCGAAAGAGGTCCGGCATACGCGCACCGCTAAAACGGTTATTAAATTCACTCCTGATCTCGACTGGCTTTCAGATGAGAAAACACTCGGCGCTGCGTTATCTGCATCCCTGAAAAATGTGGCGGCCATGAACCGCGGGGATTTCAATTATTATCTCGAACTGGCGCCCGCAGGGAATCCATCATTTAAAAATGAACAGGGCTATAACACCATGCCCTTTCCTGATGCAGGTTTCCGGCTACTGGCATTATACCGCTACTGGAATATCATACAATACTACTTCCCTTATAAGCACCTGATCACCGAAGGCTGGAATAATAAACTGGCGGAATATATCCCGGCAATGGTAAACGCGGCAGATACCGCGTCCTATCAAACTGCGCTGCTACGGCTCATTGCAGGCATCCATGATTCGCACGCCGGTATGTATGGACCCAATGTAGTGATCCGCGGTGCAGATAGATTCAGAACGTTGCCACTGAGGGCGCGGTTTGTAGAAAACAAAGCCGTACTGGTAAAAGTGGGCGATGAAAAATATGGACTACGCACCGGCGATGTGATTACCGCCATTAATAAAGAGCCGGTGGCGGCTATAGTACAAAGATTACTACCTGTTACCTCTGCTTCCAATTACGCTACACAATTAAACAGGATTGAGCAGGTCCTGTTTCAAACGAAGGATAGCACCCTGCAACTGGAGTATGAAAGAGAGGGTAACATCAGCAGCGTAACGTTAGCCACCACCACTTATAAACAGGCCATCATACCGGGCGAACGGCCGTCCGTTTCCTGGAAGATGATAGGAGAAGATGTGGGATATGTATATCCGGGTAATTTTAAGAACACAGAAATGGACTCGGTGAGCGAAGCTTTTAAAAACACCAAAGGAATGGTCATAGACCTGCGTTCCTATCCCGCGGACAACCTGTTGAATTCTCTCGTGAAGTACGTATTGCCTTCGCCGGTGCCCTTTGCGAAGTTTACTGTTGGCAGTGTACAGCAACCGGGGTTGTTTGGCATGACAGGCGAAATGAAGGCGGGTACAAAGAACAAAGATTATTATAAAGGCAAGGTGGTGATCCTGGTAGGTGCCACCACGCAAAGCAATGCCGAGTTTGTTACGATGGCCCTCCGGCTGGCGCCACGCGCTGTGGTGCTGGGCAGCACTACCGCCGGGGCAGACGGAAATGTTTCTTATTTTACACTTCCCGGCGGCGTACAAACGCTGATCACCGGCATTGGCGTGTACTATCCTGATGGCCGGGAAACGCAGCGGGTGGGTATTGTTCCCGACATCGTGATGGAACCAACGGTGAAGGGTATACGTGAAAACAGGGATGAGCTGCTGGACAGAGCCCTGGCCATTATCAGGGAATAAGTTACTTTTTTGGTAAAGAATATTTCTTTGCTACTTTATTATATTTCTTCAGGTACTTCCGGTCTTTTTTAACGCCTACAGCTGTTACCATACCGGAAGTTTCTGCTTTTACCCAATAGTTGAAGATGAACTTCTCCCGGTCGCGCTCAAAGAACATAAGGGTGGGCCGTTGATTGCGATTTCTCAGGAAAGCGTTTGCCAGGAAGGTTTCCAGGTTAGCCTTGAAACCCTGCCGCGTGGAATCCTTTTTATTGAGCACCTGTACGTTCAGGTTGTGATAATAAAAATTCATGGTACCCAGCGTAGCGTATTTATTTCCTGACCATTGCGAGAAGACCGTATCTGCATAACCGCGTCTTACTTTTACGGCGGCCATGGGGATGGCTACAGCGTTAAAATCTTTCAGGTCCATTGGTGCAAGATAGCTTTGTGCTGTGAAGCCGGAAAGGGAATCCCCATAAGATTCATGATAGGAAAAGTAACGGATGGGATTTCCCAGCAGCCGGCCGGTAGCCTGCACCAGGAGGCTGTCGGCGTTACCGTACGTATTGCCGAAATGCGTGATCAGGGCGTTGATATCTGTAATGGGTACGGCCGACCACTTGTGCGTGGACTTCGACGATTCGTTGACCGTTACGGCGGATTGCTTTACCACGATAGAATCCACCTGTAAGGCAAATGGAATAGTGTGAATTAATTTTGTAGGCATCCATTTTTCGATGCCGTGTTCAAACGGAATTCGTTTATCCCTGGCCGTAGTTAGCAGCGTATTCTCCACCGTAATTTTCCGGATGGCAATGGTGGTGTCGCCGGGTTGGTGATGCATATTGATACCGCTGATCCGTAAGGCATCTCCTTTCACCGTAATGTAATCGCGCTGCCAGCGGGCGGTGCGGAAAGTTTCTGCTGCTGTAAGATTGGGCGCCACTTCAAAGTTGCTCACATGAAATGTTTGGGTGGTTGGGTCCAGTTTGAAGTTTTCCGCGTGGGCATGGATCTGTTTATTGCGGTAGTGTAATCCGCCGTCGCTGAGAGTGGTATTGTTAATAAATGACTGCCATTTTATTTTATGTCCCTGGTGCCAGGAGAAGGACGCATCTTTAAACAACCCGGACAACTTTTGCAATACCAGTTCCAGCGTATCGGCATGATGCAGGGAAAATTGCGCCTCCTGCCATGCGAGGGCTATACCGGAATGGAGCGATAAATGGCCGGACTTATCCTTATGAAGCGACCCCTTATTAAGTTGCAGCGATAGTTGCGGAACCGCGGCAGTGGTACCGGTATGGCTATAAGAAAGTGCTGATAGCTGTACGTGCATATCGCTGTATTGCAACCGGCCGCCGTTATTTAATTCCAGTTCATTCCCCGTCAGCCTGGCCTGTGTTTCCAACCGGGTGGTATCAGGTCCTTTGATACTGGTATGCGTAACCGCGGCATTGCCTGTAGCCAGTTTACTGATAGCCACCTTGCTGAAGTCGGTGCTATGAATATTGGTTTGAATATCGAGAGAAGGGACCGTTATTTTAGTATGGCCGTTACCGTTATACAGCGTGGCGTCGGCATCAGTAATGTACGTATAGCCGTTGCTGTTAAGCCGTACACCTCCAATGGTAACATCCATCTTTTTATTATGATGGCTGATGCGGTTAAGCTGCCCCGTGACAGATGCCCAGGTAAAGAAGCGTTGGCGCGTGCGTACATCTCTCAAAGCTATTTTAGCTGCATTAAAACTGCTGTGTTCACCGGCCCCTTCGCTGTTAAACTGCATGTTGCCGATGTCCATGCGGGCGATGCGGATCACCGGCAGATCCTTCTTTGCTGGAGCCTCTTTCTTTGCACCATTGTGCGGCGCCTGTATATTGAGGGCGCCTATTCTTAACACATCTACCTGTATATCCTTTGTTTGCTGATATACGTCCCAGTCGAACACTTCCCAGTAAAGATCCCGCGCGGCAATGCGGGTACCGTTGGAGAGTGACACGGCTAGTTTTGCGGCTTTATTATGCCGGTGGGTGCCATCGAAGCTATAGTTGTCCAGCGTAATATTGGCCTTGTCGGATATCACATTCATTTGCAGGATCCGCAGGTTGGGCATGGCGTGCTTAATATCTACCAGTGAATCGCTGAGCAGGAAGTTGTGCAGCAGGATATCGGTGTTCAGTTTTTTTACCAGTAGCGTCACCTTTGATTTACCGTTGGAAGTAAAGTTAACATTGCCATCTACTATACGGAAAGTGTTTACCTGTATCAGTTCACTGAGGCCGTGCAGGGTTTGATAGAAGGCAGGCATTTTAAGAGCGGTACTGTCTGTTGGTGTTTTACCTTTAACGGGTTGCTTTGCTTTGGTAAGAAAGGTGATGCCTGGCTCATAGAGTACCGCACTGGTGGCTTTCAAACGCTTTCTCAGCAAGTGTTCCAGGCTTACGTTGTTGAGCCGCAGGGATGGTGCGCGGAAGGTTAATCCTTTGCCGGAATGGTTTTGTGGCGTGGGACTGTATTCCACATTGTTAAAGATGACGTCATTCTGTTGCAGGATAAATTCATCTACGCTAAGCTGGAACATACTATCGAGCGAATAGAACTTTATTTTATCGAGGTTCAGTGCAATGCTGTCGGTGGTGATACCGGGTGTAGTATCGTGCGCAATGGTAAGGTTATAGATATTCAGGTTGGTACGTTTGGTAGTGCCGGTAGATACATTGCCGCGGAGTAACAGTTCACCATCCTTTACTTCGATGTATTTAAAGTTCATCTTTTTGAACAGGGTATTGGGCAGGCTGTCCAGCGCCACTTTTTTATCTTTGGCGCTCACCTTTCTGCCGGGGAGCTTCAGCACCGGGCGGATACACACCAGGGTGTCTATCAGCAATTCCTCCCGCATATAAATAGCTGGGAGATGCCGGGCGCTGAAGTAGAATTTATCTGCCTGCAACGACATTTCTCCTTTTGTGGCAGTAGCGGCACTGAAGATAGTAGCAGAGTCGAGTTCAAAGATTTGTTTTTTACCGGAGAAGTGCAGCCGTTTGAAGCTGATGGTATTCCTGCCATCCGGAAGGATCCAGTGTTGGTGATCGAATGAGAAGTCCACATCATCTGATCCCAGGATGTGGTTATCCGAATGCGTAACTTTAGAAAAATTGACGATAGCGAAATTGAAATGATCAACACGCAGTGGTGGCGGGCCGTTTACCTTGCTGTATAACAGCGAGCCGTTTTGCAGGTGAACGATGCGGGCGTTTACGTATTGCAGGGTTTGTTCCAGGTGCTGCACAACAGACGAGAGCTGAAACCCTTCCTGGCGTGGGCCGCGCGATACATGTTCATGAATGCTGAGCGCCGGGCTGATTACGGAAAGACTATCCACCAGCAATTTTTTATGCAGTATCAGTGCCCGCCAGGATTGTATGGAGAGATAAACCCTGGGAATGGACACATCGAAATGCGAGGCCACGTTAACGGTATCTTTCCCTGTAAGCCGCGCACCGCTGATTACAATATTTCTTTTGAGGAGGGAGAAGTCGATATCATCCGCATCAAACGTATAGGCGTTACCGGATTCCTTATTCACAATGTACCGTATGATGTTTACGAACTTGTGTTCCACAAGATAGTATAACAGCACACCTATGACAATCCTGATGATGAGCAGGATAGCCAGTACTTTCAGCCATATTCTTGCTTTGGGCGATATCTTCATATTCCTCGTATGCGAATGACCTGATTACAAACAGCCGGGTATCATATATGTTCACTTTTTCAGGAAACCAGTTTTGCGATGGCAAAAGCGGCAGCAGCAGCGAGCACACCTATCATGGTTACTTTCAGGGCGCCCTGTACGGGTGGTTGCCCGGTTACTTTACTTTTAAAATAGCCGAATACAAACAGGCAGATGATAGTAAGCACGGTGGAGCCTACCAAACCACGTTGAGGCGTGTCCGTGAAAAGATAGGCCGATAAAGGCAGGAGTCCGCCCACAAAATAAGAGACGCCGATGGTGAGTGCGCTTTGCCGCGCCCTGTTTGGATTGGGCGCTTCCAGCCCCAGTTCAAATTTCATCATGAAGTTCACCCATTTGGTTTTGTCTTTCGACAGCTCGGTGGCAATGAGGTGTTGTATTTCCGGGCTGAGGCCATATTCTGCAAACACTTCTTTCACTTCTTCCATTTCTTTGTCGGGCACGGTTTCCACTTCTGTATATTCTCTTCTTAATTCGCTTTCATAGTGTTCCAGTTCTGTTTTCCCGGCGAGGTAGCCGCCGAGGCCCATGGCAATACAGCCGGCTACAATTTCAGCGATACCGGCGGTGAGGATGATGCTGTTGCTGCTCACGGCGCCGCTGAGTCCTGCGGCCAGGGCAAAGGGTACGGTGAGTCCGTCGCTCATGCCAATGACCATATCTGTAATAAAATCTGAGCTTTTTAAATGTTCTTCCTGGTGCATCTTTTCCTGGTTTAGGGGGCTTTGCGTTATAAATATAAGTGCTTTATCGTATTTTGTCTGAACAATGTAAGGGATCATCACCTTTAATCAAAATTGAAAAATTATGGCAAACGGGATTGTATGTTTTGGTGAAATGCTCTGGGATATTTTACCGGAGAAGGAATTACCCGGTGGAGCGGTGATGAATGTAGCTTACCACCTGCAGAAGCTGGGAGAGCAGGTATCGCTGGTATCCCGTGTGGGGCGTGATGTGCGGGGGCAGGGGCTGCTGGATATGCTGCACCGGTTTGGACTGGATACCAGCCTGGTGCAGATCGATGAGCAGCAGGAAACCGGGAAAGTATACGCTGATATGACGGATCCGCACAATGTACATTATGACATCGTATACCCGGCGGCGTGGGATTTTATTGAATGGGAGCCTGCTTTGGCAGCGCGGCTAAAGGATACGGCTATACGCTATTTTGTATTCGGGAGTCTTTGTTCCCGCGATAAAGTATCGCTGCATACATTGCAGCAGGCATTGAAGGAAGATGTGGTGAAAGTGCTGGATATTAATTTAAGGGAGCCGCATTACACCCGTGCGCATGTGGAATGGCTGCTCACGGAGTGCGATATCCTGAAGCTGAATGCCGCTGAACTGGAGCTGATCAGCGGATGGTATCATCCTTATGTGGATAAGGAGCAGGCCGTGCGTATGTTGTCGGAGCGTTTTGGAATTACGACTATTGTGGTAACAATGGGTGGTGAGGGTGCGTTGTTGTTTATGAATGATATTTTTTATGTGGAACCAGGTATTGCGGTGAAGGTGGTGGATACTATCGGCAGCGGGGATGCCTTCCTGGCGGGGTTCCTGCATAGCATCATCCGTGGGCGTGCAGCGCGGGAGTGCCTGGTATTTGCCAATGCGTTGGGGGCGTTGGTGGCGTCTTATACGGGAGGTGCGCCGGACTATAACGTGAATGATATTTTAAGGCAGGGGAATTAGCGTCCATCGGAAGCTGGTTCCCCTGCAAAACCTGGTGTTATTTGCGGGTGTATTTAATCTCCATGTCTTTTGTTTCTTTTCCATCTACTGTTTTGTACATTTCCATCGTGTGATGGTCTTTATCCTGCCATTTCATTACCTGGCGGATATTGTGTTCTTTGCCGGTTGTGGGGTCCAGCCCTTTGCCGGTAAGTTCCAGTCCGTCGCCGTTAGGTTTCCCTTCCATCATGGTGATCCCGGTGCCCATGTTGTCTACCCAGGTGGTGATGTAGATTTTCTTTGCATTGTCATACGCCATAGTACTGATGCCTTCGAAGTCCATGCCCATCATATTGGCGGTGTAACGGCCTTCGCAATAGCGGCCGCCCAGGATCATTTTGTAAGCGGCGGTGCCCATTGATTTGGTAGGTGGGGCATCTGGCTTTTCCCAGAAGGTCATGTCGGCTGTCCATTCGCCATCCATTTGTGCCATTTTCTGGTGTGCGGGGCCTGGTGTCATGTAGTCTGTCCATGCTTTCATCATAGCGGCAGAGTCTTGCTGAGCAAAGGTTGCGGAGTTAATTAACAGGCATAACGCAGCTGTTAACAGGTAAATTGTTTTCATGATTTGCAGCTGTTTAAGAGATGTTTGTATC
Source organism: Chitinophaga sp. CCNWYY40 (assembly GCF_037483205.1). Classification (NCBI taxonomy): domain Bacteria; kingdom Pseudomonadati; phylum Bacteroidota; class Chitinophagia; order Chitinophagales; family Chitinophagaceae; genus Chitinophaga; species Chitinophaga sp. CCNWYY40. The sequence goes on along the minus strand of NZ_JBBHLF010000003.1, from coordinate 502,158 downwards.
GGGGTGAAATTACAGGACAACAAGATAAGATATTTATTGCTTTCCGCCATCGCATGCGTGTTACACCTCGTAAATAGCCGGGATTTCCCCTACCTTTGATCCTGAAAAAGAATATTCCCCTTTATGCAAACAACCATATTGGATGTGTCAGGAAAAAAGGCGCAGCCACTGGCCATAGATGCAGCCATTTCCTTTGAATCATTTATATCCTATCTGAAGCAGCGGATCGGGGAAGAACCAACGGTGAAAGCCCGGTTGTATAAAGAAGCGCTGACCGCATTTGAAGCGTCGGATATTGGCCGGCGGGATATCCCCCTGGAAGAAACGTCTCAGTATTCCGACCTGCTGGAGTATGTATATGCCTGTCTTTCTCCCGCCATGAGCCCGGAGCATCAGCTGGCCTGGGGACTCAGCTTCCCGTTCCTGCCCACTACTTTTTACGGCACCGACCTGATCTATCAACTGCTTGCAAATAATTCGCCGGAGTATAATTACGAAGTAACCCGTACACCGGCTGATTATCACCGGGAGCGGCTGCAGCTGGTGTATTCACTGATCCTGCAACGATTGTATAATTTCCAGGCGCCGGTAAAAACGGAGCAACACCATGCAGGGGTGAATACGGCTACGGGTTTGCTGCAATATTATGCGGTGGCCATCAGCACCGACTTTGTTGAGGTGACGGCAAAAGGGGAGCTGCCGGACATTGATTTTGTGCAGTTGTACACGCATTTCAGTGAAGGAGGCGGGGTGGAAATACTGGAGGAAATGATGCCGCTGGACCTGTTCCGTTTCCGTGGATTTTGTGTGATCACCGTAACAGATGTTACAGCGGAAAAAGCGGTGGAAAATATTTCGGGTATGCGGCTGTCGCGTACAACGCTGATAGATGAAAAGAATTACGAGCGGGTGATCTTATCGCTTAAATCGCTGGTGCGCGACACCCGGATTGAATTCGACCTGTTTCCTTTCCTGCGGGTAAATGATAACCCGGTGTATAGTTTTGAAAAGGGTGGCACCGGTGTATTGTTTGCTGTTTGGGGAGAAAGCCGCTTGTCGCCGGAAGAGTTCAGCCGGAATGCGAAAGCATTTATGTCTAAACCCCTCTTCTTTTTTTCCGGAGATATCGGGAAAGAAACGCGGAAGGAATATGCGTTCCTGGAATATTTCCGAGAGCAGGGGGTAAAATCACTGGCCATTATGCCCATTTTCTTTATGGGCGAACCGGTGGGGGCATTTGCAGTACATACCTGGAGCGATCATTCGTTCGACGAAAAAACGTTATCACTGCTGGAACCTGCCATAGGAGCAATAGGCCAGCTGTTGCAGATTTATATAGAAGAATTTAACGGGGAGATAGAAAAGGTGATCAAGGAGAAATTTACTTCCATACAACCCGCGGTGCAATGGAAATTTAACGAAGCCGCCTGGTATTACCTGTACCGGCTGAAAAAGAACCAGCCGGCTGTCATCAGTAATATCCTGTTCAAAGAAGTATACCCGTTGTATGGCGCCATTGATATCCGGAATTCTACTGTAGAAAGAAATAAAGCCATTATTGCCGACCTGGATAGTCATTTAAGCATCCTTGCCAATACATTGGATGTGCTGCGTAAGTACCAGCAGAATGACCTGCTGCAGGAAATGATTTATCATTGCCAGCGGTGGCAGCAAGCCCTGTTGCATCAGCAGCTGAGTCCTTCCGATGAAAACGCGCTGAACAGGTTCCTGGAAGAAGAATCGGTGAGTTATCTGCAGCATATAGCGGCGCAATACCCCAACACCCGTGAAACCATTAATACCTGCCTGGAAAGCATGGCCGGTAATGTGAACAAAGATGCGCTGGAAATATCTATGCAGCTCATCACCCAGGCCGCGAATGGCTACCTGGAATCGGAGAAAGCCAGGTTACAGGAATCCTATCCCTGTTATTTTGAAAAGTTCAGAACGGATGGCGTGGAGTATGATATTTATATTGGTCAGTCTATTGCACCGGACCGGCCCTTTAATCACTTCCATCTCAAAAACCTCCGGTTATGGCAGTTGTCTTCTATGGTGGCCATTACAAAGCTTACCCACTCGCTGATTGCGCAGATGGAAAAAGAGTTGTTTACCACCCAGCTTATTTTTGTGCATAACCATCCTATTGATATCAGCTTCCGCGCAGATGAACGGAAGTTTGATGTAGAGGGCGCATATAATATCCGTTACCAGATGATTAAGAAGCGGATCGATAAAGTACATATCCGGAACACCGAAGAACGGTTAACCCAGCCCGATAAAATTGCGTTGATCTATTCCGACAGGGACGATGTGGACGATTACCTGCCGTTTATCCGTTATTTACAGGATACCGGTGTGCTGCACCCGGAGCTGGAAGAGCTGGAACTGGAAGACCTGCAGGGCCTCAGCGGTTTGAAAGCGCTGCGCCTGGCCGTAGTAGTGGAGGAGGCGAAATAAAATATTATCTTTCTCAAAAATAATTTGCATTCCCGTTAATAGTATACTAAGTTTGTAGACTAATAAATCAGCGCGGGGGTATGATCTCTCAACCGCGGCAAGCAGCTCATGGAGAAAAAAGATTACGATGTAATAGTGGTAGGGTCCGGACCCAATGGCCTGTCTGCCGCCATCAGGCTGCAACAGCAGGGGGTATCGGTGTTGCTGCTGGAAGCAAAGGATATCATTGGCGGGGGAATGCGTACTGCAGAACTTACGTTGCCGGGGTTTTACCACGACGTATGTTCGGCGGTGCATCCCATGGCGATGGGATCTCCTTTTTTTTCCAAACTGCCGCTGGCGGATTACGGATTGGAGTTTGCCTATTCCCCGCTGGAAGCAGCCCATCCGTTTGATGATGGCACAGCAGCCTTCCTGGCGCGTTCGCTGGACGATACCGCCCGCGCGCTGGGGGCAGATGGAAAAGTGTACCGGGAGCTGATAAAACCGGTGGCAGACAATTGGGAAGCAGTGGCGGAAGATAGCCTGGGGCCTTTTTCCTTTCCACGGCATCCTTTGATCATGGCACGTTTTGGACTGAATGCGCTGCGGTCTGCATCGGCTGTTGCCAACAGGTTTTCCACTACCGCAGCGCGGGGTTTATGGGCCGGTATGACGGCACACTCCATACAACCCTTAACCAACGTGGCTTCTGCGGCCATCGGCATTGTATTGTCTGCGGTAGGCCACCGCTACGGATGGCCGGTTCCAAAAGGCGGTTCACAGGCTATCGGCCATGCGCTGGCGCAATACTTTATTTCACTCGGCGGACAAATTCAGACAGGCGTACGCGTTAGTTCGCTCTCGCAACTGCCATCGCATCATGCAGTGGTTTTTGATCTCACGCCAAAACAATTACTCACCATTGCCGGTGATCAGTTTTCACCTTATTATAAACGGCAGCTGTCCCGCTACCGCTACGGTCCGGGCGTGTTTAAAATGGACTGGGCATTAAGCGGCCCCATTCCTTTCACCGCACCGGAATGCAGGCAGGCCATCACAGTACACCTGGGTGGCACCTTTGAAGAAATTGCCTTATCGGAGCAACAGGCATACGATGGAAAGATCTGTAAGGCGCCGTATGTATTGCTGTCGCAGCAAAGCCTGTTTGATCACAGGGCGCCTGCCGGAAAACATACCGCCTGGGCCTATTGCCACGTGCCTAACGGCAGCGATGCGGACATGACCCAGATCATAGAGCAGCAGATAGAACGCTTTGCACCGGGGTTCCGCGACCTGATCCTGGCAAAACACACCATGAATGCACAACAGATGGAAATATATAATCCAAACTATGTAGGGGGCGATATCAATGGCGGCATCATTGACATCAGGCAGTTGTACACCCGTCCTGCCTGTCGCATTTCTCCCTACCGTACCTCTGCCAAAGGAATCTATATCTGTTCTTCCGCCACACCGCCGGGAGGCGGCGTTCATGGCATGTGCGGATACCATGCTGCCAACACCGTGCTGAAAGATATTTTTTAAACCGTCACTATCTTAATGAAAAAAAAATATGCCTGAAGTTAAGTCTTATTTACAGGAAGATTGGGCCATTGTTGTACTGGGGTTCCTGATCATCCTGCTATCGCTGGCCGGAGTACACGTTGCTTTACCGGATTACAAATGGAGCACCACCGGTGACCTTACCACAAAAGTATTGACCGGCGCCAACTTTTTAAAAATAGGCGCACAGTTTATTTACGTGTTGCTGGTGGCCCTGCTGGGATCCTTTCTTACCGGCAGATCATTAAAAAATACCCTGCTGGTATTCCCGGTAGTGTTTATATTAACCACACTGGCGCTGATTGTAGCGGGTAACGCTGCGTTAAATGAACTGGGACTGGAAGCGGTTATCTTCAGCCTGATCATTGGCTTGCTGATCGGTAACCTGTTTAAATTACCCACCTGGTTCCGCGAAGCGCTTACCTCGGAGTTTTTTGTGAAAATAGGTTTGGTATTGCTCGGTACTACCGTTATTTTTTCAGATGTACTGAAAGCCGGTTCCCTGGGACTGATACAGGCATTGGTAGTAGTTCTTTCCGTGTGGTATTTCTCTTATTGGGTATGTAAGCAACTGAAGATAGATAAAGAGCTGACCATGATGTTATCGAGCGCAGTATCTATTTGTGGGGTATCTGCAGCCATCGCTACTTCCGGCGCTATTAAGGGAGATTCAAAGAAATTGTCGCTGGTGATTTCGCTGGTATTGATCACCGCTATCCCGATGATGATTTTTATGCCGATGATTGCCCATCATTTCCAGTTCCCGGAAGAAGTAACCGGTGCGTGGCTGGGAGGTAGTATAGACACTACCGGTGCGGTGGTGGCCTCCGGATCGCTGGTAGGTGAAACCGCACTGAAGATCAGCACCATCGTGAAATTTTCGCAGAATGTGTTGCTGGGTATCGCGGCCTTTGCTATATCGGTATACTGGACTTACACCAAACATCCGAATGCGGCTGATAAAGAGCAGAAGCCCACGCTGAAAGTGATCTGGGATAGATTTCCAAAATTCGTGATCGGCTTTATCATTGCTTCGCTGGTATTTTCATTTTTATTGTCGCCCGCAGCTATTGCACCGGTGAAGGGATCGCTGAAAAGTTTACAGGGGTTGTGGTTTGCGCTGGCATTTACCAGCATCGGGCTGGAAACAAATTTCAAGGACCTGATCGGCACAGAAAGCAGGAAACCCGTGTATGCGTTCCTGATAGCCCAAACGTTTAACGTAATTGTTACACTGATATTGGCTTACCTGCTGTTTTCCTGACCCGGCTGATTACTTTTTTTAGTATTTTGCCGGTATATGAAATACCTGAATCCCTTTGCTTTCCTGGAGAAGATGAATGGCGGGCCCGTATCAGCGGAGGATGCTGCCGCAGTATCCCTTCTCCGGAAAAAAATGATGGCAGAGCTGGAATTATCGGAAGAAAAGGTATTACGCGTAGGTGCGCAATGGTTCAGTAAAAACGACCTGCTGCTTTTTTTTGACGAACTGCAGTCGCCCGGCAAATTACACTTACATCAACAGATCAATGAAGATAACGTCCTGTCGGCTTTCCTGGAAACGGGCAAGCTGACGGGACTTTTTAATAATAACCCGCTTTACAGCACGCCTGTCTTCCTCACTTTTATAGCACCCTTTTACGAGCCGGTGTTTACCACGGCGGTGCTCAATAGCCTGAAACAGCAGCAGGCGGCGGCACTACAGCAATTGTATGCCAATCCGCTGTTGATGGATGGCGAACACCTGAACCGGAGTTATGATAAAATATTCCGCGCATTGCAGGAATCCTATAAAATACTGGAAGCCGCAGAAAAGGGCAGGAGAGCAGATCCTGGCTCCAGGTGGCGGGAAGCCGCTCCATATGTGAATTTGCAGCAGGTACAGGCGCTGAATGCGTTGCCGGATATTTTCCAGGAGTTCCGGAATGACTATGGTATCCTGATGATCAACTTTGCACTGGCGCTGGATGGTACCCGCGAAAATAAAAAGGCGCTGGAAATCCTGCATGCCGTAAACACATTGAAATGCGGTGCGTATGTGAGAGAAGAAACACACCGGTATCTTCAGCAACTGGAAGAAAAGGCCGCCAGCCGCAAATCGTTGCTGGGCAGGTTTTTCGGGAACGGATATAAAACCCGGCAACAGCGCCGGAAACTGGTGCGTGATGTATTGCTGAAAGGAGGAATTGCGCTTGGCATTATCGTAGCCATTTTCATCGGTGCCCGCTTTGAACAGGAATATACGCCCCGCATAAAAGTCCGCGAAAGTGAGCACAGTATTTTTATGGGCGCCCGTACTTCGCTGACTATGCAATACCTCTTATCGCAGCTACTGATGGATACAGAAAAACGGGCGAAGAAGCTGTTAAAGAGCCCTAAGCTGCCATCTCCGGCCACCGGGGCAGATGTGTATGGCGCTGATTTTATGAAGGCCGTACGTATGCAGGGAGGTTATGGCGCCGGCTTTGTACGTCCGCCTTTTGGCCGGTCGCGGAAGTGGGGGCCGGAAGACAGCTCCTGGAACGATGCCGCACACCGGCAAAGCATGCAGGTGGTTAACCGTCAGGATGGCGCACTGATTACAATGGTGCAAACGCCCGATTCTTTTTACTCGTGTTACATAGCGCCGTTCGACAGCGCCTTTGTGCCCCTGCCGCTTTCAATAAGCAGGGTATATTTTTATGCCGGTGTAGGCTGGGACCCGGACTGGAAGGCGGAATATGCCATGGAATACGTGCCATCTTATCGTGCCAGAGGTTTTTTCCTTATGCCGGTGTATGATGCGTTGTCGTTTCTGAAAACGTCGTGTCTGCAACTCAACCTGGACAGTAGCTACTGGCAACACTCCAACCGTTATATCCCGGTAGAAGTTTTCTTATCCCAAAAGAACCAGCTGCAGCAGGAGCTCCAACTCCGGCAGCTAACCAATAATTTCAATGGGGTGGACCTGATTCCGGTGGAGTAGCCACTTTTTTATTTATTTTGCTCTCTTATGAAGTATGTGAATCCCGTTAGTTTCCTGGAGACAGTTCATGGTGGACCCGTAGATACGGAGAATACTGCTGCGTTATCCCTTCTCCGGAAAAAAATGCTGGCAGAACTGGAACTGTCGGATGACAAGCAATTCAAAATAAATCAATGGACATTCGATAAGCACCAGCTGTTACAGTTTTTCGACAAGCTGACAGCAGGCAACGAGCTGCGCTATCATGCACAGATAGCGGCAGACCCGGTGCTGCTGCATTTCCTGGAAACCGGTGAAATCACCGGAAGGTTTGCGGATAGTCCTCTTTATAATGAGAATGGGTTTCTGAAATTTATATCTCCTTACTACGAGCCGCTATTTACTAATGCGGTATTGGATAGTTTGAAACATCAACGGTTGCAAAATACTTCCTATCTGTTTACGAATCCCTGGTTACTGGATGGAGAGCATACTACTACCAGCTATAGACGGATATTCCGTTATACCCAGGTGCTGGAGGAACACCTTAAAATTATTATCGGGAAACTGAGAAATGGCGTATTTATCCGGTGGAAGGACTTGTCAGTGTGGGCTAATATCACGCTGGTGCAACAGCTGAATATATTGCCGCGTGGGTTTCATGAATTTAGAAGTGACTATGGTATTTGCCTGATCAACGTGGGATTGGCTATATACCAGAAAGATTTTCAGAATGGGATGGCTATTCTTAATTTGGTGGAAAAGTTACAGACTACAGAGTATGTACAGGAGGAAAATAAGCGATGGAAGCAGCGGATACTGGAGCATAAAAAAGAGCAGCGTAAGAAGATGTCTTTATCGCAGCGGGTGGGATATTTTATAGGACCTCTTAAACCACGCTGGATAACTGAGGAGGGCGCTGGAGTATTGCTGATCCTTATATCAGTGTTCCTGTTTTTAACCTTTCTTACCAGCTTGCCGAAAAGAAAGCTGCAACCCAAAGCCGCAACTCAATCAGAATATTTTACAGATGCAATTACTTACGAACCTGTAAAATACCTCTTGTCTAATCTACAAACGGACTCTATATATCCTCTAAACAACAAAGACACCAACCAAACCCCCATAACAGGAGACGACGTATACGGCCCCGACTTTATGGCTGCATTGCAAAAACCGCTGTTTCCTAATACAACCGATCCCGCTGTGCTAAAAACAGTAAACGATCGTCTTAAAGACCGCAAACCGGGAGCAACCATCTCTGCACCAAAGTCGAATACCGCGCACCGGCAAAGCCTGCATCTCTACAACCGTTTGATCGTTCCTGCCATTGCCATGATCCAAACGCCCGATACTTTTTATTCCTGCTATATTGCGCCGGCGGACAGCGCTTATGTACCGCTGCAGCTCACCGTTAACCAGCTGTATGTATATGCAGGGCAGCTTTGGAATGGAAGTAAAGAAGCCAGGGCTCCGATGGACGATGCGCGTGCCTACCGGGTTAAAGGTTTCTTCCTGATGCCGTATAAAAATTCCAGGCAGTTCCTGAAAGAAAGCAGCCTGATTTTTAAGCTCGACCCCAATTACTGGGCTACCTCCGACCGGAATATCCCTATTGAAATCGGGCTTACTGATAGTACCAGTTTGTATTTCAACCTGCTGGAAAATAATGCAGCAGGAATAGAACTGGAAATAGGCAATTAACCGATCCCGGTTCCTTTCAGCTGATCGGTTTCTTTTTTGGTATCCGGCATGAGGTTGTACAGTTGATTCACGGCTACTTTCAGTTCTTCATAATTTTTCCGTTCCAGCGCTTTTTCCCCGATTTCCTTGAAGCGGGCGGCTGTTTGAGGATCGGTATAATCATCTGTACTTACGTTGGCGTAGTAGTAATACGCATTGATCCAGGTTTCGGGTTTGTTGCGTCTTATTTCCCAGCAAAGATCATTCAGCTCATCAATTTTTGCTTTGATGGCGTAGTAGCTTTGTGAAGAAAGACAGGCGCTTTCATCGGCGATGATCTTTTCAAAACGGATCATGCGGGCGCTGTCTTCTTCTTCCCGGATATTATACAAACAATATTCTTTCCTTTTAAAATAGAGTTCTGTAATTTCTACAATCAGCTGGTCTTTCCCGGTGCTGTCGAGATGTTGCGCGAGTTTACGTTTCTTTTCTTCCAGCTGATATTTTTCGTCGGTCACGTCGTCTGTGCTGAGCAATTCCAGGCGGTTGCTGATATGATCCAGATCCACCATGATATCCTGTACGGTTGCCGCGAGTTCATACTGCTGGCTTCTCCTGAATGATTTTATTTTTTCAGATGCGTTGAGGCGCAGCTGGCGGATATCGTCCAGTAGTTTACCGGTGTTGATTTTCCTGACCATGGGGTTGAATACTTCGGAGAATTCCTGTTCGTTCATGAGCAGTACTGCCCTCACGGAAAGGTCCCTGCTTTCGCTGATCTGTAAGGTAATTTCCACATCGGAGCCTTTCACGAGATCGGTGATGAGGTCGGTGCTTTTTATTTCGATCATGCCGAGGGGAACACAACTGCCGGGGATGGCATAGCGACTGCCTTCCAGCACGTTGATCAGGAGGCTGTCCTGGCTGGTGCGCAGGATTGTTTTCATCACTTCTTTGATAATCGTTTTCCTCAGCGGGAGGATGGCGTTTTTTTCAAAGATGAGTTCCAGTTTGGTGGTATTGTTTTCCAGGTCATCTATTTCAATACAGATATCGTTTGGCAGTGGTTGACCATGAATATTAAACTTGCCCTGCGAAATAGCGATAACGGGGGCTTGTACCGCCAGTTCGTTATGTGCGGCATCGAATACCAGAATATTAAATACATTGCTGGTATTTTCGGCCAGCAGCAGCATTTCAGAGATACGTTCCTGTAATGGTTTGATGCCGCTGTCGTAGCCACCGTCGGTGCGCACAATGCGATAGCTTAGTCCGGCTACAGGGCCGGTTACGATGGCGGTAAAGTATTCTTCCTTATCGGCGGTATTTTTCTGATAGGCTGTTTTAAACCGGATATCCGGCATGCCTGCGGCCAAAGGTTTGCTGGCGGCGGGGTTGGACTGGGTAATTGTTTTGGTGCCGGCATACCATGCAGCACCTGCGGCTACGGCAGTGGTGGGATCTACGCTGCAGTTAACGGGGATGCCCAGTTGTGCCGCGACCAGGTTTTTTACCAGCGGGATATACGTGCTGCCGCCAATCATCACTACCTCTTTGATATCGGCAGCAGTGAGGTGGTTACGGTCGATGATCTTTTTTACGAGATCAACGGAATACTGTATGTGGTCGTATATAACGGTTTCAAATTGTTCGCGGGTAATGGTGAGATAGATATCGTGCGGTTGGCCGGTGGCGTCGGTGATTTCAAATTCCATTTCCGCCGAAGGACTGGCAGTGAGCTGTATTTTTACTTCTTCTGCTTTTTTAAGCAGGATATGATACAGGGTATTATATTTCCCGCGTGCGCTGCGCATTTCGGTAAGCAGATCGGGAAGGGTGTGTTGTTGTTGCAGGGCGGGAATCACCAGTTGCTCTATGATGGCAATGTCGAAGTCCACACCTCCGAGATAGTTATCTCCTTCATGATCGGTAACGCGCATTTCGCCATCTACAATTTTTACGAGGGCCACATCAAAGGTGCCGCCGCCGAGGTCATACACCAGCCATTGTCCCTGGAGGGAGGTAGCGTTGGCCTGTTTGTTGGCAAAAGCGAGGCTGGCGGCAATGGGTTCCTGCAGCAGCAGTACTTCGCTGAAGCCTGCATCGTTGCCTGCTTTTTTGGTAGCGTTCGACTGGATCGTATCAAAAGAAGCGGGGATAGTGATGATCACTGCTTCCGGTTTTTCGCCGGTATAGATAAAGTTTTTGAGTTCGCGGAGTACGAGGGCAGAAAGTTCTACCGGCGTTTTAAAGTCGCTCGTATTAGGTACAAGGAATGATTCCGATGTTCCCATTTTTCTTTTGAAAGAAGAGAACACATTTTCCGGATCTTTCTCTATCAGCTCCCTGGCTTTATCGCCAACAATGATCCTGTCTTTCCGGAAGGCCACCACCGAAGGCAGCGTTTCTTTCTGACCGAACGGGTTTTTGAAGATTTCCACGGCGCCGTTCTGGAACCTGGCGATCAGGGAATTGGTAGTGCCCAGGTCGATACCGAAATTAATTTGGTTGCTCATAGGTTTATTTTGCTGCGGCGATGACTACACCTTTTTGTAAAATGGATTTTTGTCCTCCGTTTGTATAATATACCACCGGCTTGATCACATTTACTATTTCCATGTCCGGCGACATTTCGCCGGTGATGCTGGCTTCGTAATCCACCCGTGTTTCCCGGTAAGGTTCGCCCAGTGGGTTGAGGATGGTATAACCTGCTTCTTCAAAATGTTGTTTGATCCGGTCTATATTACGTTGCAGGGATAGCAGCTCCGGTTTGGCACTTGTTTTCTTGTCCAGTTCAAAAACCTGGTTGATGATCCGGATATGCAGGGTAGATAATGGGTCCATTATTCAAATGCTGGTCTAAGCAAATATATGGATAATTTAATCTGTTTTCCGGAAGTTACCGGGGCGTTTTATTTAACTTCATACTACAATCAGCTTCTTATGATATCCAAAGCCGCTACCCCTGATGAATATTTTGCTGCGTTGCCTCCCGGCCGCAAAGAAATACTCACCCGTTTGCGCCAGGTGTTGCAGGAACACATACCGGCCGGGTTCCGGGAAGAAATGAATTATGGTATGCCTGGCTTTGTGGTGCCGCACTCCCTGTATCCTTCCGGGTATCATGCAAACCCGGAACTGCCTTTGCCTTTTATCAGTATTGCATCGCAGAAAAATTATGTGTCTTTTTATCACATGGGGTTGTACGATCCGGAGTTGTTGGAATGGCTTACCACCCGTTGGATAGAAACAACCGGTAAGAAGCCGGATATGGGAAAAGGTTGTATCCGGTTTAAAAAAGCGACGGAGATACCATATGAGTTGCTGGGAGAACTGGCGGCAAAGATTACACCGGAAGCGTGGATTAAGCAGTATGAAAAAGAAGTAAAAAAGTAGGAAGATGCATATAGGAATTATCATCATCGTTGTGCTGATCGGGTTCTTGATTGTAAGGAACCGTAAAAACCATTTTTTTATTTACTGTTTGTCGGAATTTATAGGTATATTAATATAAAAAAAGAAAGATGAAGATTACCACCTCAAAAATACTTCCTTCCATTAACGAACTATCAGAAACCCTGAAGCAAAAGTTCTCCGGCAGGTATTCTTATGAGCTATTTGATTTTGGTAACAAGCAAAGTATTTTTGTGGAGAAATCTGCTTTTGTATCCATCCAGGTAACAAAAGAAGAAAACGAAATTGTGATAGAGAGAATGACTAAGCCATCTGTTCTCACAACAATATTCTTTTTACTGGACCTTATCACTACCGGTAGTGGCAATCTGCTGCACCGGCTTTTACCTTTTTATTCAGAACAGAGAAAGCTTGAACAGGAATTAAGTACTTTTTTAAAACAGGAGTATAATTAGTCAGCGCTTCTTTCTGCTTTCCTTCCCATATAAATTCAACATGCCTTTATTTCGTCAGGCTATTCCGATGAACCTAACATACAGGCTATGATTTGTTAATCGCTGCGTTCCTGCAGGTGTTTTACCAATCATAGCCTGTGTTGGTTTTTAGGCGGATAAAATTATTATTCTAGGCAGTCAATATAAGAAATGGCGTTAAAATACTATTAGCCTCAGGGACCTAAGTGTATGGGGAGTGTATGGGGAGTGTATTGTGAGTGTATGGGAACTGTATAGGGAGAGTATGGGGAGTGTATAGTGACTGTAGGGGGACTGTATAGGAACCGTATAGGGAATACGACGCATACACGACTCCTAAGTATCTGAGAAGTATCCGGGAAGTATCGGAGAAGTATGGAGGAAGTAATTCGTATAAAGCTCAAATCTTTCCTTTAAGGCTGAGCCTGGGGAAAATATGAAACGGTAACCCCCTGTTTTTCCGCCTGTCGTCTTTTTGTTTTGTTTTTCCGGAATTAGATATTATCTTAATGCTGTTCCGTTTTTCCACATAAACATACCAGACGTTATGAAAACTTGGTTGCTACTGCTTTTTTCTGTTATCTTCTCTCCATTTTTGCAATCGAATGCACAGTCGTTACCGGCTATTGGCATCTGCACTTCTTTTTCCAACGACAGTCTCGCTGCGGCCACCGGGTTTACTTTCCTGGAAGAAACGGTCCGCAAGATCCTGTCGCCCGCACTGAGCGAGGCGCAGTTCAGGGAACAGCTGCACGCCATCCGCAACAGCAAGTGCAAGATCCAGACTTGCAATGTATTTATCCCGGGAACCATGAAGCTAACCGGCAACGAAGTAAACGAAGCCAATGTGCTGGGATACGTGGACTCGGTGATGCAACGGGCAAAAATTGCAGGAGTAAAGCTCATTGTGCTGGGCAGCGGGGAAGCCCGGAAAATACCGGAAGGCGCCGACCGGGGAAAATGCAAACAACAGTTTATTCAACTATGTCGTAAAATGGCGGTGGTAGCTGCAAAGTACAATATCATCATCGCTATGGAAAACCTTAATGCCACGGAAACCAATTTTGTGAATACGCTGGCAGAAGGAAATGAGATCGTTACAGCCATACAGCATCCTAACTTCCGGCTTACTGCAGATATCTATCATATGCTGAAAGAGCATGAATCACCCGCCAGCATAGAAAATGCAAAGGCGGTACTGGTACATTGCCACATCGCGGAACGGGATAAACGCACACCGCCCGGTGTTGCCGGAGACGATTTCAGGCCCTATTTTGCCGCCCTGCATAAAATTGGATATACCGGTCGCATTATGATGGAATGTCGCTGGGACGACCCTGCCAGGCAGTATAAACCAGCATTTGATTACCTGGAAGGTCAACTGAAAGAAGCTTACGCCAAATAAACCACACACTATAAAAAACGCCTTTATATGTCTGAATCAAAAAAAACAAGACGGGAATTCCTGCAACAGTCGTTACTGGCAGGAGCCGGTATCACGATCAGTGCTATGGGAATGCCCGCCAGCAGCTATGCCCGCATCATGGGCGCCAACGACCGGGTAAATGTGGGATTGGTAGGATTTTCCGATCGTGCACGCCAGGCCCTGCTGCCATCTTTCTTTAACAATAACAAGGAACTGAACTTTGATCTGATCGCTGTATCTGATATATGGAACCGCCGCAGGGATGAAGGAAAAGCTTTCCTGCAACAGAAAACAGGCCATAACGTACAGGCATGTATGAATAATGATGAGCTGTATAATATCAAAGGACTGGATGCGGTATTCATCGCCTCCGCCGATTTTCAGCATGCTTATCATACCATTGAAGCGGTAAAGAATAAGTGCGATGTATACAGTGAAAAACCTTTCGCGGAAACAATGGAAGACGCCCGCAGCGCCCTCAAAGCCGTGAAAGACTCCGGCCGCATTATGCAGGTGGGTACGCAGCGCCGCAGCGGTCCGAGCTACCACTCCGCTGCCAACTTCATCCAACAGGGAAAATTTGGTCCTATTACGATGGTGGAAATGACCTGGAACGTAAATCAGCCAGGCCGCTGGCGCCGCCCGGACCTGGTAAAGTCCATCAAAGAATCGGATACCGACTGGAAACGCTTCCTGGCCGGCCGCCCGCAGGATAGCTGGGACCCGCGCAAGTACCTCGAATACCGCCTCTTCTGGCCTTATTCCTCCGGTATCTTCGGGCAGTGGATGACACACCAGATAGATACGGTGCATTGGTTCAGCGGGTTGAAACATCCACGCAGCGCAGTAGCTAATGGCGGCATTTATATGTGGAAAGATGGCCGCAAAAACCCGGATACTCTCACCGCCGTTTTCGACTACGGTCCGGAAAATGATCCTTCCAATGGCTTCCAGGTAATGTACAGCAGCCGTTTCCACAACTCTGCCGGTGGCACCAAAGAAATTTATTATTCCAACGGCGGCACTATTGATATGTCTACCAACAAAATAAGCGCTACCGGTGGCCTCACCGAAAAAGAAGCGCAGGAAATGGGCATGCACGCTAACCTGCTGACGCCTCAAACACTCAGCAACGAAGAAGCCGCTGCTACCAGCGCCAACACCGGCGGCGATCCGCTCACCAATGCGCATGTACGCAACTGGATGACGTGTGTGCGTGAACGTAAGCAACCCAATGCACCAATAGAAGCAGCCTACTCACACTCTATTGCACTCATCATGGGTAACGCGGCTTACCGCACCGGCATGAAAGCCACCTTCGATGAAGCAACACAGGAAGTGATGGTAGGAGGTAAAGTATTTAAAATGTAAAAACATGTAGTTAAGCGGAGGGAGACAATCCCTCCGCTTAAACAAATTCAGTGCAGGCCCCACCCGCTACTGCCGGATACCCTGCTTTGCTACCAGCGCCGTGGTCGTAAAAAGACCGGAATACTTTTGTATTTTGGACCAGCGAAGTAATTGCAAGGTATAGCACAATGAACATGAAAATTTTTAACACACTACTGCCTGTTGCAGCAGGGCTCACCCTGTTAACCGCACCAGTGGCGGCACAGCAAAAAAAGGCGACTCCTCCCAATATTGTTTTTATTCTTGCGGACGACCTGGGTTATGGCGACCTGAGTGCATATGGTCAGCGTAAATTCAGCACGCCTCACATCGATCAGCTGGCAAAGCAGGGCATGCGGTTTACACAATTCTACGCCGGTACATCCGTATGCGCACCTTCCCGCGCATCGCTGGTAACCGGGCTGCATACAGGACATACCTTTATCAGGGGCAACAAGGAGATCCAACCGGAAGGACAACAACCTATAGCCGACACCGTTACAACCGTGATGGAAGTGCTGAAAAAAGCCGGGTATACTTCCGGTATCTTCGGTAAGTGGGGACTGGGCCCGGTTGGCTCGGAAGGCGATCCGCTGAAGCAGGGAGCCGACCGTTTTTATGGTTATAACTGCCAGCGCGAATCGCACCGCTTTTTTCCAACACACCTGTGGGACAACAATACCAAAGTGGTGCTGGAACAAAACGGCCAGCTGGAACATATGAACACCTATGCACCGGACCTTATCCAGCAACAGGCGCTCCGCTTCCTGGACGACAATAAAAACAAACCTTTCTTTTTATATCTCACCTACACCCTGCCACATGCGGAGCTGCAGGTACCGGATGATAGCCTCTTTCAGCATTTTAAAGGCAAATTTGAAGAGAAGCCCTATAAAGGCAACGACTACGGCCCAAACGCCACTGTGCCTGGCTATGCCTCCCAGCAATATCCGCATGCTACTTTTGCCACAATGGTTACCCGGCTGGATAACTACGTAGGGCAGGTGATGGCGCGTTTAAAAGAACTGGGCTTAGATAAAAATACCCTGGTGATTTTCACCAGCGATAACGGCCCGCATAAAGAAGGCGGCGCCGATCCGGCTTTCTTCAACAGCAGCGGAGGTTTCCGCGGGGTTAAACGCGACCTGTATGAAGGCGGTATCCGCGAACCGTTTATTGCACGCTGGCCCGGTAAAATCAAAGCCGGCAGCACCAACAGTTTCCAGGGCGCATTCTGGGACATTATGCCTACACTGGCGCAGCTCACCAACGCACCGGCCGTACCTTATACAGATGGCGTGTCGCTATTACCTGCGCTTACAAACGGGAAAGGACAGCAGCAACATAATTATCTCTATTGGGAATTCCATGAAGACGGTGGCCGTCAGGCTGTGCGGGAGGGAAACTGGAAAGCGGTGCGCTTGCACGCAGCGCAACACCCCGATGGGCCTGTGGAACTCTATGATCTTTCCACAGACCCGGGAGAAACAAAGAATATGGCAGCAGCCCGTCCGGATATTGCGCGCAGACTGGCTGCCCATATGAAGGAGGCGCATGTGGAAACCGCGTTGTTCCCCTTCCAGGAAAAGTAGCGGAACGCTTAACTCTTATCCACCAGTTTGTTCATTGCTTCAGTATACCGTTCCCCGGTGTTGGGATATTTCTGCAGCAATTCTTCCAGGTTTTGCAGATCAGCAGCTGTTAAATCTACATCCACTGCACCGGCGTTATCCAGCAGGTATTTTCTCCTTTTGGTGCCGGGAATAGGAATGATATTTTCGCCCTGTGCC
This sequence comes from Chitinophaga sp. CCNWYY40, assembly GCF_037483205.1. Taxonomy (NCBI): domain Bacteria; kingdom Pseudomonadati; phylum Bacteroidota; class Chitinophagia; order Chitinophagales; family Chitinophagaceae; genus Chitinophaga; species Chitinophaga sp. CCNWYY40. The sequence continues at coordinate 485,034 of NZ_JBBHLF010000003.1, read as the reverse complement.
AGCACCCATGCCAATGCCAGTTGTGCAGTGGTACAGTTTTTACCGGCAGCCAGTTCCGCAAACCCGGCGGCCAGCAGGCGGTTGTTTTCCGCATGTTCGCCCTGGTAACGGGGGAGTGATTTGCGGAAATCGTTGTCAGCAAGATTGGCAATATCAAGGTCATTGGTCACCAGGCCGCGTGCAAGCGGACTGAATGGCACAAAGCTGATGCCCAGTTCCTTGCACGCCGGCAGGATCTCTTTCTCCACGTCTCTTGTCAGCAGCGAGTATTCGCTTTGCAATGCGCTGATAGGATGTACGGCATGCGCTTTACGCAAAGTGGTAGCCGACGCCTCGGAGAGGCCGAGGTAGCGTACCTTTCCTTCCTTCACCAGTTCGGCCATAGCGCCTACCATTTCTTCCACCGGCACATTCGGGTCGATACGGTGTGCATAATATAAATCAATCACATCCGTTTGCAATCTCTTTAAGCTGGCTTCCACGGCCTTTCTCATGTAGGCGGGTGAACCATCGAATTGTATGGCACCGGGCGAAGCAGGAGAAGAAGTAAAGCCAAATTTGGTGGCAATAAATATCTTGCTGCGGTTAGGCTTTAATACTTTGGCGATCAGTTCTTCATTTTTGCCGGCAGCATACACATCCGCTGTATCCCAGAAATTGATCCCGATTTCCAGGGCCTTTTCCAGGGTGGCAATGGATTCCACGTCGTCCGGCGTGCCGTAGGCATAGCTCATACCCATGCAGCCCAGTCCAATGGCTGACAATTGCACGTCTGTTGTTCCTAATGTTCTGTACTTCATATGATGTAATTTCGGGTTGGTGGTAATTCAAAGGGGCAAAGATAAGCGGCGTAATACCTGCATACTTGTAGTTATTACAGTATTAATTGTGCAAATCAAAGATACCCCGTAATATTCGTATTTTTAGGACCCATTATGAACCACGATAAACAACATCAGTTAGTTACCGCATTCAGCGTTACCGATATCACAGACTGGTTTTGTGATGATATCCGCTTAACGCATACTGTTTCCCGTTATACAAAACCCGATAAGATACACGCCAGCAACGATACCGATGTGGTACGCCTGCATTTCGGTATGAAAGGCGACTATGCGTTTTCGTATAAACAACTGGACCGTTCTTTTGACCTGATCGGCGGGCATCACAACATCATGTACTCAAATGGCTTTGAGATTGAAATAACGCCCAAAGCCACAGAAATAGAAACATTCGGGATCCAGTTCTCCAAAAAACAATTCCTGGAATTTACTGAAAAGGGGAATGAACATCTGCAACGGTTTTGTGAAGCGGTGCTGAGTGGAAAAAGTGTATTGCTGTCTGAAAACTGGGGACCCATTGATGCCGGTATCCAACAGGTGATTGTGCAAATACTGAACTGCCGTTTTTCGGGACAGCTGAAGAAATTATTCCTCCTGTCGAAGAGTATTGAATTGCTGGTGCTATCGGCCGAAGCATATAATTATACCGCGAAGAAAGACATCTTTATAAAAAATAAAAAAGACAAAGAAAAGATCATTGCAGTAAGAGACCTGATCAACGACCGGCTCACTAACCCGCCCGGCCTGAGTGAAATAGCACAACTCGTAGGACTGAATGAATATAAACTCAAACGTGGTTTTAAAGAAACATTTAATTCCACGGTGTTTGATTATCTCACCGGGCAACGCCTGCAGCTGGCCAATCAATACCTGCAGGACACCCAGAAAACTTCTGCTGAAATAGCCTATGAGCTGGGCTATTCCACACCGCAACATTTTAATAATGCCTTTAAAAAGAAATTCGGGGTTACTCCCAATTCCGTTAGAATTAATCCGTAAAATGCAATCCGCCGGAACAGCGGTTGCTTAATATTGTACTATCAAAAACAATGTATTATGGACAAGCAGTTAAAACTTTCGGAAACCATCAGTATCAACGCCCCTGTTGCAAAAGTATGGGCCGCCATCACTGATAAGGCACTGATCAAAGAATATTTTTTTGGAACAGATGTTATCAGCGACTGGAAAGTGGGCAGCCCGGTGATCTGGTCCGGTGAATGGGAAGGAAAACACTACGAAGAAAAAGGTGAAGTACTGGCAGCGGAGCAGGATAAGAAATTGTCTTTCACTTACCTGAGTTCCGGTAAAGAAGATAAACCGGAGAATTATTCCGTTATCGTTTATACGTTGAACAGTAACGGCAATGGCGCTACCGGCTTTACCGTGAGCCAGGAAAATTTTGAAAACCAGGAAGCCTGCGATCATTCGCGCGATAACTGGCAGCAGGTGCTGGCCGGCCTGAAGAAGGTAGCGGAGAAAGCGTAAAGGATCGCCTTCGGCGATTGTCTTGGAGCAGGATTAGGCTGATTATACTGATTACACTGATTTTATTATATTTTGATTTTAAAAAGATTAGGGGAGATGAAAGCAGGTATATTCGCTTTCGTCTCCCCTAATCTTTTAATAAAAATCCCGGAAAATAAAATCAGTGTAATCAGTATAATCAGCCTAATCCTGCTCCAGGACAATTTCCATCGCCGAAGGCGATGTGAACAATCCGCAAACTTCCGGTGTTCTATTATCCTGACCATTCCACCAAACAATCTAAAGGTGTTACATATGAAAACCGTCTGTACTTTAATCATTGTATTATTTGTCTGTATCTCATCCATTGCCCAGAAACCCCGTGTGATCATCCTGGCCACCGGCGGCACTATTGCCGGCGAAGGCGCCTCCGCCGACAGGGCCGCTTACACAGCAGGCAAGGTGCCCATTGCATCTTTACTGAAAGCGGTACCGGGTATTGAGAAAATTGCAGCTATTACCGGCGAACAGATCGCCAACGTAGGCAGCCAGGATATGACCATTGATATCTGGATGAAGCTGAATAAGCGGATCAATGAAATATACGCCAATAATGAAGCAGATGGTATTGTGATCACACATGGTACCGACACACAGGAAGAAACCGCGTATTTTCTGAACCTCACTGAACGTACCGATAAGCCGGTGGTACTCACCGGCTCTATGCGCCCCTCCACCGCTATCAGTGCAGATGGTCCCAAAAATTTATTTGATGCTGTAACCGTGGCTGCCAGCCCCAAATCTGCCGGACGTGGCGTACTGCTGGTGTTTAATGAAAGTATTTTTGATGGCCGTGATGTATCGAAAGGGAATACTACCAAAGTAGATGCCTTCTATGCGCCCAACCTGGGGCCGCTGGGCCAGGTATACGATGGCCGGGTGGCCTACTACCAGAGCGCCATGCGGAAAGCAAATAAAGAAACGCCTTTTGATATTGCGGGTGTTACGTCATTGCCGAAAGTAGGCATCGCTTATATGTATGCCGATGCGGACCCGGTAGCCATTAACAACTTTGTAAAAGACGGGTACAAAGGAATTATCATTGCCGGTGTAGGCAACGGTAATTTCAACAAAGCATTTTACGACGCTATTGCGGAGGCGATAAAGAAAGGCGTGGTGGTGGTGCGTTCCAGTCATGTTGGCTCCGGCCGCGTTACCCAATATGATGAAGTAGACGACAAAACACTGGGCACCATTGTGAGCGATGACCTCAACCCGCAGAAAGCCAGGATCCTCCTGATGCTTGGACTTACCCAAACTTCAAACAGGGATATGTTGCAGAGTTACTTTTTCACCTATTGACCCGACAAACATTATTTTATGGGACTGTCTTATATCAAAACTACCGTTGCAGAACAACGTGCATTACAGAAATTAAGCCCTTTTGAACTGAAGGATACGCTGATTTCACTGGCACAACAAACCGCACAGAAAAGTATTGAGGTAATGTTGAATGCAGGGCGTGGTAATCCTAACTGGACGGCCTCCACACCACGGGAAGCCTTCTTCCTGCTGGGGCAATTCGGTATAGCGGAATGCCGCCGTAATATGCGGGAAGAGCATGGCTTTACCGGCGTGCCTGAAAAGAGCGGCATCGCCGACCGGTTCAAAAGTTTCCTGGCCCTGCATAAAGATGCTCCCGGCGCGGCGCTGCTGCAACAGGCATATTTATACGGACAAAATGTACACCAGTTTAACGATGATGCCTTTGTATTTGAACTGGCAGAAAGTGTGATCGGTAATGAATACCCGGTGCCTGGCCGCATGCTGGCACATATGGAGCCGATTGTGCATGATTATATTGTACAGGAGATGTGCGGCGGGGAAAAGTCGAAAGGTAAATTCGACCTGTTTGCCGTAGAAGGCGGCACGGCGGCGATGTGTTATATCTTCGATTCACTGATGCAGAACAAACTGCTGAAACAAGGATCAAAGATCGCTTTGATGGTGCCTGTTTTTACGCCCTACCTGGAAATACCGGAACTGGACCGCTACCAGTTTGAAGTGGTATATATTAACGCGAAGGGCGAAACCAAAGAAGGCCGGCATACCTGGCAGTACCCGGATGAGGAACTGGAAAAATTAAAGGACCCCGGCATCCGGGTGTTGTTTTGTGTAAACCCCAGTAACCCGCCATCGCGGGCCCTGGCGCCTGCAGCGTTGGATAAGCTGGCAAAGATTGTAAAGAAGGATAACCCTCATCTGATGATTGTAACGGATGATGTATACGGCACTTTTGTGAATGGCTTCCGGTCGTTGTTGTCAAAGATCCCCTACAACACAATCTGTGTATACTCTTTCTCCAAATATTTCGGTTGTACCGGCTGGCGTTTAGGCGTGATCGCTATTCATGAAGACAACATCTTTGATGAGCAGATTGCCGCCCTGCCTGCCGCTGCTAAAAAAGATCTGGCAAAGCGCTACAGTACCACTACATTGCACCCGGAAAAAATGAAGTTCATCGACCGCATGGTGGCGGATAGTCGACAGGTGGCGCTGAACCATACAGCTGGATTGTCGTTGCCGCAGCAAACACAAATGACTTTATTCAGCCTGTTTGCGCTGCTCGACAAAGAAAACAATTACAAACAGGTAGCGCAGGCGCTGGTGCATAAACGGCTGAAGTTATTGTGGGATAAGCTGGAACAGCCGCAGCTGGATGATCCGCTGAATACCGGGTATTATGCTGAAATAGATATTGCATCGTGGGCGTCGAAAATTTATGGAGATGATTTCCTGAAATGGTTGCAGAAAAAAATGCAGCCCACGGATATCCTTTTCCGGCTGGCGGAAAAAACGGCGATTGTATTATTGAATGGTGGCGGCTTTGCCGGTCCGGAATGGTCGGTAAGGGTATCGCTGGCCAATTTACCTACCGATGCGTATACATTGATAGGGGAAAGTCTTACTGAAATTATGCACGAATACGTGAGCGCCTACAAAGAAGAAACCGGCAAAAAATAGCTTTTTTTTCATAATGATAGATGTACAGCAGGTGGCATTGCAAGGGCTGCCTGCTGTTTTTTATGATTTGGTAATAAGCGGGGAATTAGCCAACTTAGCAGGTATGAAAGCACCCGCAAACGCACGGCGTATATGGTTGTTATGCCTCCTGGCATTTTGCAGTATTGCTGCACAGGCGCAGCACTATGTTCCTACAGACGCCGGTTCCAAAGTACAGTTTACCATTATCAATCACCTGATCTTTACTTCTACGGTGAATGGCTATTTCAAAGGATTGAAAGGGAGTATCCGTTTTGATCCGCGCGACCTGAAATCGTCGTCGATAGATGCGACCGTGGCTGTAAATACGATCAGCACCGGTATTGGTAAACGCGACAGGGACCTGCTGGAGGAGAAGTATTTTAATGCGGCAAAATATCCGGTGATGCGGATTGTTTCCACCGGCATTGCAGCTACGGATAAGCCCTCCACTTACCAGCTCACTGCGGCGCTTACCATCAAGGGAATTACGCGGACCATCACTTTCCCGTTTACGGCAGTGGTATCTGCTGAGGCGGTGCAACTGACCGGTAAGTTTACCATTAACCGGAAAGACTTCCAGGTGGGGCCAGACAATGCCATTGATGATAAGCTCACAGTAACGCTGAATGTACAGGCAAAAAAACAGTAACGGTGATACGCCGTGTGCCCGTACACGGGTATCATCCTCAGCTTCGCTGCGGGCAGTTTTTACAGATACCATATTGTTTGGTTTTATTGACCGGGAATGCGCCGGGTAGTGATCCCGATACGATCCCACGCATTAATAATATTGACTGCCATAATCAGTTGCGCAGTGCCATTCAGACCAAATGTGGCTAATGCTTTTTCATAGGTTTCATCGGTAAGTCCTTTCTCGCTGATAAGCGTAATTTCTTCCGTCATAGCCAGGATGATCCGCTCTTCTTCCGTGAACTGTGGTGATTCCCGCCATACCGGGAGCAGCAGCAGGCGTTGCGTGGTTTCGCCTGAGTTAAGTGCGTCTATACTATGTTTATTTACGCAAAAGGCGCAGCCGTTGATCTGCGAGGCGCGTATTCTTATCAGCTCATGATGGAGCGGAGCAATGCCGGTGGTAGCAAGATATTTTTCCAGCCCCAGCATAGCGGCGTAGGCGCCGGGTTCCGTTTCGTTCATCAAAAATCTGGTTGTCATCGTCAATTGTTTTGTATTAAAAATGATCCTGCAAATTTACCGGCAACTGGAGTATCTTAGTAGTCCACTTTACAATTGTTAAGTAGTCCAGATGCTGCCATTTAAAACGCTCATACAAACAGATAAAACGCTGAAGCTGCCCGTGTACCAGCAAATCGCCAACCGGCTCATAGGGCTTATCCAGGAAGGGATCTTAAAGCCGGGGCTATACCTGCCCGGCAGCCGGGTGCTGGCGTTACAACTGGAGCTGCACCGGAAAACGGTGATTGCAGCGTATGATGAGCTGGTGAGCCAGGACTGGCTGGTGGCGGTACCGCGCAAAGGGGTGATGGTAGCAGGCAATTTACCGGTAATACGACCCCGGACTTATCGCGGCGCGGTATCTCCTTATGAAGATGCGGCGGCATTTTCGTTTCATCAGGCTCCTTCCATAACGCTGGCCAGTGTGAAGCCGGTTACCGGTGCACTGGTCGTCAATGATGGCTTCCCGGATGCACGGCTGGCGCCTCTTACCGACTGGGTAAAGGAATGCCGTTCGGTGATTGAAAGTCCTCGGTATCACAAGCTGCTGATGTATGGAGGCGCTACTGGCCTGGAATCGCTGCGCAAGCAAATGATGGAGTATCTTTCTGATACCCGCGGATTAAATATCAGTTTGCCGCATATCATGATTACCCGTGGCGCACAAATGGCTATTTACCTGGCTGCTGCATTACTCATTAAAAAAGATGACCTGGTGATTGTTGGTAGTCCGAACTATTTTTTCGCGGACCTCTGTTTTGAACAACGGGGCGCACAGCTGTTACGGGTGCCGGTAGATGAAGAAGGGATTGACGTAGATATGATTGAACAGTTATGCAGCAAACGGAAAATAAAGATGCTGTACCTGATTACGCATCATCACCATCCTACCACGGTTACGCTGAGTGCAGCGCGGCGAATGAAGCTGCTGGCGGTTATCCGGAAGTATAAACTGCCGGTGATAGAAGATGATTACGATTATGATTTCCACTATAGCTCGGCGCCTATTTTACCATTGGCCAGTGCAGATCATGGCGGTAATGTGATTTATATCGGGTCGTTTACAAAATCGCTGGGGCTGTCTATCCGTATCGGGTTTATGATTGCGCCTGCGGATTTTATTAAGGCCGCCGCCGACCTGCGCCGGCTGATGGACCTGCGCGGGGATAACCTTTCCGAACAGGCATTGGCCAATCTGTTTGAGGATGGTACCATCGACCGGCATCTTAAAAAATCAAATAAAATTTATAAAGAAAGACGGGACCTGCTTTGTCACTTATTGCGCACCAAACTTGGCGACGCGGTGAAGTTTACGGTTCCATCCGGCGGAATGGCTATCTGGTTGCGCTTCTCCAAAAAATATCCGCTGAAGAAAATTGCAGCAAAGGCAGCAGCACTTGGTTTGCAGATGACAAGCGGCGAGCAATACCACTACGGAGCTTCGTCGCAGAATGCGCTGCGTTTGGGTTTTGCGTCGCTCAACAATAAAGAAATTGCGGCGGTAGTAGGAACACTGGAAAAGGTGTTGTTCTACTGATCATAGAACTGCCTGGATCGGTTAAGCCGCAAATCCTTCAGGATGCTGGCTTTGGCGCTGATGGTGAAACTGAACTGCCGGTAAGTGCCAAACGGAATCAGGTTGATGGAGAGATTGAAATCGTGCAGATCGCGGGAGATATACATGTTGGTGTACGCGATTTGCATGTTGGTAAAATCGAAGCCGCTGTTCAAACCGATCTTCCATTTGGGTGTGAGACTAAAGTCGCCATTAAAACTCACATATTGGGTAATCCGCTTTACCACGCCGCCGGAGTCGGGGATGATGGTGTTGGTATAAGACAAACTATAAGAAAGATCTATGCGCCAGGGGATATCGAAATCCACGTATTCGCCCGGATTGTTACGCACCATCTGCAGCTGCCGCTGTTGCGCCGCAAAAGCGGCGTCTGCGCCCTGGACGTTTTGGAGGGAATCCATTTTTTGTTCTTTGGCGGCGCCCTTTTTATCTTTTGATTGGAAAGAAGTGCTCATGGAGATGCTGGCGTTGGTTAAACGACCCAGGCTGATTTTACCCTGCTGCCATACGTATTTATCGAGGCGGCGGCCACGGGCGTCTACCTGGTAGGGATCGAGGTTGCCGCTGGCGGAGATATTCAGTTTGTCGAACAGGTTGGTGCGGGCATATAAACTGAACGTAGATAATTTAAAGGAGTCGGCTACCAGGTTATAGCTGCCGTTGATCCCAAAACCATCCAGCAGTTTTATTTTCTTTTCATGACGTCCGGTTGTATCTTTTTTCGAGAATACTTTCATCTCCAGGTTATTATCCAGTCCGAAGTTAATACCTCCGAAAGCGCCTGGGGAAGGCACTCCTATGATGGCGCCATCGAAATCGGACACCATTTGTTTGTCGCCCTCCTTGTTGTACTGCAGCTCATGATAATACTGGCTGGAGAGATCCGGGCGGTAGCTTACACTCATCGTAGGCCGCATCACATGACGGATGGCTTTTATCTTCGAGTTTTTGTTAAACGTATACATGCCGTACATGGCAGTGGACAGCGACATGCTGGCGCTGATATCGCGGGCACTGTAAAAGCCCGGAATATAAGTGGTGTCAATAGCGCCACCCGCGGTGTCCGATCCGAGGTTCTTTTTATTGGGGTCCCACTTGCGGATAAGTTTCTTGGTGTACCAGTATTCTGTATAGTTGATGCCCGGTGATAACGTAAATGTTTTAAACACCGGGATCGAAAACGAGATCGGGATATTGTGCTGCATACCTGTTTGCATGGCGTCAAACATCGCTTGCTTTCCAAACAGGGAATCCTTGAAATTAGCCTGGTTACGCAGGATAGTATTATAAGAGATGCCGATTTTTTCGTACCACTTTGGTGTGCCCACCATTTCCTTTGGCTGGAAAGGGTAAATGGTGTTCACGGTGAAAGTCGCATCCGGGAAAGAGATGGACACATCGCGGGTGCTGAGGTTTTGCGAATGGTTCAATCCCATTGTAAGGTTATAGGGTTTGCCCTGCCAGGTTTTGGAGAACGTGATAGATGACCCGATGTTATTGTTTACGCGGGTATTGTAATCAAATACATTGTATTTGTTATAGGAAGATGTACCAAAGTTTACTGCCGCACCAAAGTTCACGCCGGGGCGGGCCTTGCTGTCCATACTGTGGTTCCAGGTTACGCGGAAATCTTTCGAGGTACTGAACTCTGATTTTACTTCCGGGTCGCCGAAGCGGGTGTTGGCAAAGTCGAAGTTAAAGCCCCCGTTGTATTTATATCTTTTCCGGTAGGTAGGACTGGCCTTGATCCCCCAGCTGCCGTACGAGTAGAGGTCTATCCGCGTGGTGAGGTCGAAGTTGTCGCCCAGGCCGAGATAGTACCCGCCGTTTTCCAGGCCGATTCCCTTTTGCTGGTTCACCACGTATTGTGGCGGCAGTATCCCTGAGCGTTGTCCCTGGGTGATGGGGAAAATGGCGAACGGGATAAACAAAGGTGTGGGAATGCCTTCAATTTCCAGGTTAGCCGGACCGGAGATCACCAGTTTATCGGGGATCACTTTTATTTTACGGGCGCGGAACTGGAAGTGTGGGGTATCGAGGTCGCAGGTGGTAAATGTATTTTTAAAGCCGAAGATGGTGTTGTCCGGCATCCGTTTGGACTGCTGGCTGGTGATAAATCCTTCTCCGTATACCGACCGGGTATTATAAATTTTTGCTTTACGGGTGGTAATATTAAACTGCATGGTATCTGACTCAAAGCTTTGCCCGTTGTCGGTCATAACAGGGCGGCCAATGGCTTTGCCGGCGGTGTCGTTTACTTTGGTGGCTTCCACCATGCCGTTTTCCTGGTCGAAGCTGATACGTTCCGCGGTGATGTTGGTTTCTTTGTATTTAGTATCGCCGCTACCGTACAGGAGTATACGTTTTTTGGGTATCTGCATTACGATGGAGTCTTTCGCTTTGTAATGGATGGGGGCATCCATGCTATCGGGTGAGGCGATGGGCAAGGTATCAGCGGGGAGGCTGTCCAAAGCATCCGGTGAAATAATGAGGGCCGTATGAGGCACGCCTGCGGCAATAAGAATGAGGGCAATCAGTAAAACCGAAAGTAGCTGGCAAAGTATTTTCATGTATGCAATTGGATGGCATCCGTTGAGCGAAAATAGTACCGGAATGGTTATGTTTGCCTCGTGTAACCGGTTACAAAAAGGATACTGACATGGAACATTTAAGCGAAAAGGAATGCAAATCAGCCGGGATGGCTGTAAGAGATACTTTAGAAACCATTAGCGGAAAATGGAAGCTGTTGCTACTTTTAACATTTTATAAAGGAGGCAGGCGTCGGTTCCGTGAGTTGGTGAAAGAATTAAACATTTCACCGAGGGTACTTTCAAAGGAATTGCAGGAGCTGGAAATGCATAAACTGGTAAGTCGTACGGTATGCGATACGCGGCCGGTGACAGTGGAATATGACATTACGCCCTACTGCAAAACACTGGCGCCGGTAATCAGTGCAATGAAAGAGTGGGGAGAGCAGCACCGCGCGGAAATTCTCGGCAAGAAAAATACAAGTGAAAACGGAGGGGAATAATCCCCTCCGTTTTTTATTTTAGTAGAATAATCCTCTCAACAGGTTTTTCTTATCGTCGAGTGGTGGCTTTGAGGCCATGAATGCGGACATCTGTTCGCTGTTCAGCACTGCGGCGAGTTTTGTTTTAAAGTCGTTGAACAGGGCAGGTTGCTGCTGCCTGTAAACGCTGAGGTCTTGTTTGTTAGCCAGCGCCAATGTTCTTTTGGCGTCGAGATAGTTCAGTATTATTTTATTTACCTGTGGTTTCTGCGCATCGGTCACCGCAATGTTTCTCAGGTAAATCATGCTATAATCGGTATTGGCCCTTGTTTGCTTATAGCCTTCCTTTACCTGGTTAACCGGCGACGGGGTACTTTGTTGGGCCTGTGCCAATTTGCCGCCCAGCAGGGTTATAACAGCTATGAAGAATATCTTTTTCATCTGATAAAAATTTTAATAATAAAATTACTGGTGGTTCCATGAGATCCAGCCCAGTGCATCGCCGGCAGTCACCATATCCATTGTAGTTCCATCTGCTTTACGTACAATATAAAAGCCTGCGGAGTTGGCAAAATAAGGCGGCGCTGTTTTACCGGTATTAAAAACGTTATTGGTAGAAATAATGGCCGGAGGATTCACGATTGGATCGCCGCCGTCGAGCATTTCGAAGGTAAGACGGCCACCACTCTGTAAATATGGATACGCCACTCCGCCCGCAAACAGGTAGGGGTAGCCGTTAGTAGCTCCTACGAAGAACGGCGACAACACATCGTAAAAGTCGCCACCGCCTGCATCTACCAGGCCCGGGTAATATACATACCTGTAGTAGGTTCGGCCCGGAAAGGTAAGTCCCCTGATATTGTAAGCGTCATCTACTCCGCTGATGTGGAAGCCCGGAATAGTAAGCCAGGGGTTGTCGACCCCTTCATTGTAGAAGGCGATCGCGATACCTGGTTCCGGCGATAGCGGCGCCAGAGCGGGCGCAATGGTAGCAGCAGTACCATTGACAGTGGCGCTGATGGTGCGGCTGCCTGCATTCCAAACGAGGTTGTCGAGGGAGCGAACCGTGAGTCCACCAACAGTAACGGGTTCCTGTAGTATGATGCTGGTGGGCGCGAACTGGCAGCCGACATTGGTAATGGTTTGACTGCCTGTTGTTTTAATATCGAACGACCTGCCGCCTACGCCGGGAGTTATTTCGAAGATGACACCGCCAACGTTCACCCGTTTGAAATATTCGAGGATCTTATTGAAGGTACTATAGGAACCGAATCCGCTGGTAGTAAACAGCGTTTGTTCTGCCTGCGTGGCCTTTACCATCACCGCTTCCGCCTGATTCAGGTTGCCTTTCAAACGGATGGTGTCTCCCAGTTCCGCTGCGGCTACGTTATCTGCAAAAGAAAATTCAAAATCGGTTCCCCATCCGAAGCCTGATCCGAAAGGACTGTTGGATATGCTACCATCCGGATCGCAGGGAAGGTGAACATAGCTATAGGTATCAAAGATCAGCGTTGGGCGTTGGTTAGCTTTGATGCGGTAGCCGGTATTGTTAAAAACAGTAGCAGCTCCCATGTTAAAATCCGACAGCATAGACACCTGGCTGTTTTTATCGAATTTCATATAATAGGAGAATACTGCTTTGGGCCCGTTGCGGGTAACGCCGCCATTGGTGGAGGTACCGTTGGTGTACTGGGTAACCACCCATCCGTAGGGGGCGTCGGTAAGCTTTTGCTGATAGGTGGCCAGGGCCTGTGCTATTCTCACATCCGTTGGTATCCCATCTATATTAAGGTCTGATTTCCTGTCGCACGCAGAGAGCATCACTGCTATGCCGAGGAAATAATATATCCATATCTTTTTCATAAATAATAATTCAGGGTGATCAACAATTATTGATAATAGGCGGCCAGGGCTCTGCGGCATTTGCGTTGCAGGGCATAAAAGTCGATAGACCACGACCGGGCAAAATAGTCCACCACCGCTGCTTCTTTTGCTTTGATGGCTTCATATCCATATGTTCCCGGACCATCTGTCTGATCGGCCAGAATTTTCTCATAGTTGTCGTATCCATCGTTGCCATTATCGGCGCCTATCAGGAGGGACGCGACCATTTCCACGAAATCTTCATTCGGGTCCGACTCTGCGTAGGCGGTAATGAACCCGTCCATCCGCGCTTCCTGGTCGGCGATATTATACCAGTTACCGGTGTACCGTGGTGTGATCTGTTTAAATGAAGGAGGCACCACAATATTCTGATTCAGGATATGGCCGAACTCGTGGTGCATGGTATGCCCCATCCGTTTCAGCGTATTGGAATCTTTTGCCTGGGTGGTGAAATTGTTAAATTCAAACAGCACCATGGAAGTACCGCCTTCCGCCTGGCCGAGAATAATGGAACCATTACTCAGGTATTGTGCGGAACCTGCTACTTTAAATGTTTTCGGCAGGTATTTTCTCAGGAAAACGGTGCTGCCGGTTTGATCATTATAAGGTCTGAAAGTAACCGCCAGCAAGGCTTTTAGTGCGGGGATCATTTTCTCTGCCTTTGGCGGAACAATTTCGTAAGGAAAGTCCAGCTGACCGGGCAGCCATTTATAATAAACGGCGATGTTATAAGGTACAGTCAGACTATCATGTATAAAGATATCTTCCAGCGTGTTGGCGGTAGAGTCGCCGCCGAGTCCAACGGGAGGTGTGGTAAGGTTCACCTTTTCTTTTTTGCACGCGCTCCCCATTAGTAGCAGGAAGAAGATGCCGGTGATGATATGTAGTTTCATTGGTTTCATTTTAAAAGGTTTACAACAGATGAATTATCGCGGATTCAATGCCATACCGTCGTTCACCGCTTCCGGCGGTAGCTGCAGCAATCGCCTTTTATCGCCGGGTACCAGGGTCGTGTTAAAATTGGGTGAGCCTGTATGTACTACCGGGATATCGAGACGAAGGATATCGAACCAGCGCAGACCTTCCTGCATGTAAGTGATCCTTTTCATAAAGAGCGTAGTTTCGATCATGGATTGATCCTGTGGCAAGCCATAGAAAGACATCATTTTTGCGATGGTTACGTTGTGGCTGGCTGGATTGTAGCCTGAGATATTTTTGCTTACCCAGGTATTCATGTCGGTAACAGCCGCGCTGTAATTCTTTAAACGGATATTAGCTTCAACCCGGTTCAGTAATACTTCATCCATGCTCAGGAGCGACATCACCGTAACGTCCGATTTGAATTTCGGGAAGTTAAAATACTGCGGACCTGCACCATAGATGCTGACTGCCAGGTTACCGCCGGTAACGTTGTTCGACAGGAAATATTCCTGGTTAATTTCAGAGCCTATCCCATAGCGGTAGCTGTAATAGTTGTCCGGATATTTTGTGCCGGGGGCTTCCTGCAGTAAAATATTGGCAGGATTAGATGCGTGGTTGTAGTATACCACCATATCATCGTACGACATGCCGTAGAATGCGTCCTGGTCGCGGATCAGGTTAGCTGGGTTGGCGCTGCCGAAAACAGCGGTGGAATGTGTTACCACTTTTGCATAATCCCGCTTGAATAAATAGAACCGTGCAGCAAAGGCGTTTGCAGCCTGGCGGGTGAAGTGATATTTGGGCGCGTTGGCATACAGTTCATCTTTCAGCAGGGGCAGGCCGGTGGTGAGGTCACTTTCAATTTTCTGGTATACGGCCGCCACGTTGCTCCGGTCATATTTATTGAAAACGGAAGTACTGATGGTGGTCATGTAGGGCACACCCGGATCGTTGGCCGCGGTAGCCGGATTATATGCTTTGGCAAACAGGGTAACCAGCATAAAGTGGGCATAGGCCCTGCATACGAGCGCTTCTCCTTTTTGTGCGGAATAATTTGCCGAGTCCGGACCGCTGCAATAGGACAATGCCTGGTTGGCCACTGCAATAGCAGCATAACAGGAGTCCCAGTAGGCAATAGGGCCATCGGCGGAAATATCATCTGCATCCTGGTACTTAAAAGTTTGGGTATTGATCAGGAAAGTTTGCGGATCAATACCTACCCCGGTGTTGCCTTTGTCTTCCACATTATCGCTCATTGCTTCGCAAAACAGCATATAACTGGCATGCGGATACGCAGTAGTGAGCAGCTGGGTAACCTGCTCCGGTGAGGTGATCACCGTCCTGTTATCGGGCAGTGTTTCGAGGTACTTCTTACAGCCAGGTATGGTTAGTACGGCGGTAAACAAGCCTATATAGATCAGTAGTTTTTTCATAATGAATACTTTTTGGATTAAAGGCTTACCCTCAGTGAAACGGTTACCTGTTTGTTGACAGGCATTGCTACCCCGCCGGTATTATAAAATTCCGGGTCCTGCCCGTGCAGGCGTTCATCGGCGTAGATAAGCCATAAGTTGTTTCCTGTAGCCGTGAGTGATCCGCCTTTTAACCCGATGCGACCCAGCAATGGTGCGGGGATCTGGTAACTGAGGGTCACTGATTTTAATCTTACAAATCCACCATCTGCTATGCGGTCGCTGGAAAAGTTGTAGTTGTTATACGGATAGGCGGTATTAGCCAGCAGATCTGTTTGTGTGTAGATGTCGGCCACGGAGGGGATATTTGTTTTTTTATCATCTCCGGGTAAACTCCATCGTCCTTTAAACTCATTTGGCAGCGAGTTAAAATCGGTGTAGTTGGTAGTGTATACCGGTGTAAGCCTGATCTTATTTCCTGCCTGGTAAGTAATGAGTGCGCTGAGGGAGAAATCCTTATACCGGAAGGTGTTGCTCCATCCGCCGGTGATGGTTGGATCGGCGGGGCCTTCATATTTCAGGTATTTCACATTATGGCTTTGCAGGTATACGCCGGACGAAACGGTGCCGGTGTCATTGATAAAGCGTGCTACGCCGGTATAGGGGTCCAGTCCTGCGTTTTGCAGGGAGAAGAGTCCGCGTACAGGGTAGCCTTCCAAAGCACCGCCGCCTTCACCTACCAGGTCGAAGATCACGGGGTTGTTCCTGGCGTTGGTGATGAGGGTATTGTTATAGCTGAAGATGAGGGTACTGGTAAGACCCACATTCTTTTGTGCAATGATTTTGCCGGTGAGCGCTACGTCCACACCATGAGATTTCATATCGGCATAGTTGGCGAATTGGTTTACCTGTCCGCCTACGCCGGAAGTTTTAATCAAACCGATCAGGTCAAAACTTTTTCTCCGGTAGTAGTCGAAGGTGAGTCCGAGTCTTTCTTCAAAAAATCCCATATCAGCGCCGAGGTCCAGTTCATACTTTTTCTCCCAGGTAAGATCCGAGTTTTCCAGTGCCTGTATGAGAATGGCGGTTTGCTGATCGGCAAGATATGGCCGGGCGGTAACAAACGACCGCAGGATGGCGGTGGTATTGGTGGCCGCGCCGGTGCTGGCGTTCAGGCCATAGCTGGCTTTGAGCATGAGGTGACTCACCGCTGAGGAATTTTTCAGGAAGTTTTCCTGGTCAAGGTTCCAGTTACCGGCAACGGTCCAGGTAGGCAGCCAGCGTGCGCTGGGGGAGCTGCCAAGCCTGTTGGAACCATCTTCGCGGACGGTGGCCTGGAGGGTGTATTTATTTTTATAGGTATAACTGGCGTTGGCATAAAATGCGGTGAACCGGTCGTAGTCGTTGCTTACCCCGTAGTAGGTTTTATTTTTCTCTGTCATTTTTTTGATGAAGAGATAATCTACAAAGGGTGTTCCGCCGCTGTTATACTGATAACCTACGCCTATGTTGTTGGACGTTTGGCGATCGGCGTATTTTACTTCCTGTCCTATCAGCGCGGCTACCTGGTGTTCATCATCGTTGAACGACTGGTTATAGTTAAACTGGTTACGGAAAGTATAATTTTTCAGTTCCACATCATTTCTCCGGTAAAATCCTCCGTAGGGCAGTACTACTACTGCCGGGTCGTTGGGGAAGTCCGGATTTTTGTAGAGGAATGGATTCCGCTGGTTGATAATGCTGTTGCCGTTGGCGCGGTAGGCATTGGCCTCATTGGATTTTTCGTTTGACTTATGTTCCGCACTTGTCCGGGCGTAGCGGATGGCGCCGGTAAAGTCATAGTTGAAGTGGGAATTGAATTTATAATTGAGGTTGCCCTGTAACCTGAAATCGATGACGTTGAGGTCTGTAAAATTATTTCTCGTTTCGTCAATGATATTAAAGGGGGCAAAGTTCCGCGTGAAGTATTCAAGTTGGCCGTTTTCGTCGTATGCTCTGAGCGCCCTGCTGGTGCTGAGTGCATAGGAGAAGGGGTTAATGTCGAAGTCCCTGGTATAGGTACCCTGTACCTTGTCCGATACGCGGTCTTCCGTACCTGGTGCGCGTTGCTGGCGTACGTTACCATTAATCTGGAGGCCGTAGCTCAGTTTATTATTAGGCGTATAGTTGGCGCGCATGTTTACCGTATATCGTTTCACGTTATCAGCGATGGTCCAGCCGGCGTCGTTGTAGAAGCTGGTGGAGAGATAGAGCTGTGACTTCTCGCTACCGGTAGACAGGCTCAGTGAGTGTTCCTGTGTGAGGGAATTCCGGAACAGGATATCGAACCAGTCGGTGTTGGCGTTGGCGTATTGCATGAGCCATTGCTGCCGTGCCTGCGGGGTATTCAGTACAGAAAATTTATCGCTGCCATCGGGATATTGAAGGAGGCGGCCCAGTTTTCCGTAGATACCTGAAGTTGGTTCGTTGATCTGTTCGGAATACTGGAGCAGTTGTTTACGTTCCAGTTCCGCGTATACCGACATCTGGTCGGCAGAGTTCATGATATCGTAGTTTTCGTAGGAGGGTTTCAGTTGTACGCCGAAGTTGCCGGTGTAAGAAACTGCGGCCCTGCCTGCCTTACCTTTTTTGGTGGTGATAACGATTACGCCGTTCATGGCGCGGGCGCCATAGAGAGCGGTAGCAGCGGCATCTTTCAGGATGTCGAAGGTTTCAATATCGTTGGCATTCAGTCCGGCTACGGCAGAACCCAGGAGGGTATTGATATTACCACTGGAGAGCTGTTCGTTGGAAACGTTTACGATATCTTCCAGCACTACGCCGTCTACTACCCACAGTGGTTTGTTTTCACCGGAGATAGAGGTAGCGCCGCGGATACGTACTTTAGGGGCGGAACCGAAGGTGCCGGAAACATTTTGTACGCTCACACCGGCAGCGCGGCCTTCCAGCATACGGCTCACATCCTGTACGCCGTCTATTTTCACATTATCGCCTTTGAGGGTAACGGCGGCGCCGGCAAATTTTTTACGGTCGATATTCTGGAAACCGGTTACCACCACACCTCCCAGCTCTGTTACATCTTCTTCAAGGGAAATAACCAGGTTAGCGGTGGCCCTTACTTCCCGGGTTTTATAGCCTACGGCAGATATTACCAGCGTGGCGCCATCCGGTACATCCAGGTCAAATGCACCTGCCGCATTGGTAATAGCGCCTCTTGTAGTACCCTTTACTTTTACCGAGGCGCCGGGTAATGGTTCCCCTTTATTGTTGCGGATAATGCCATGCACAGGGGTTGCCGCTTTCACGGTTTGCCGCAATGGGCCGGGCGGGAGTTTTTCCAGGGAATCCCTGGCGCTTGCCTGCAAAGAAAGCGCGAGCAGAAAAAGGGACAGTAGCTTCATAGTTAACAGCGATTTAATTGAATATAATCCGGGCAATGTAGGGTAGGGAAACGCACCCAGCTTTCTACATCTCTTGGTTGAATGCATATGAGGCAATAAGGGTTTAATCTTATATTCTGGTTGATATCACTATACCTTCCCGGCAGTATTATTGATGGCTCCGACTTGATAAAAAAGCAAAAACTTACCGGGGATCTTATCTACATCAGTACATTATCATAGTGTATAAGGCTAATTTAACTAAAATTATTATACCATTGAGAGCAAAAAAAGAAGAACGGTCAATTTCGTCCCGGCAGCGGTTACGCATTTTGCCGTAAACGATTTTTACTGTATTTTGCCCCCTCGTTATGGAACTAATCCCATTATTCCAACATCATGCATGATAATGAATTATGGTACTCCTATAAAGAAGGAGATGTAAAAGCCCTGGAAGGATTATATGAACTGTATTATTCCCCGCTCACGAACTACGGATTTAAATTTACGCCCGATAATGTATGCATAGAAGAAAGCATGCAGGATCTTTTCCTGAAGCTATGGCAAAACAGGGAGCGTATTGAAAGTCCGGCGGTGGTAAAGCAGTATCTGTATCTTTCTTTCCGGCGTATCCTGCTTCGTAAGCTGGAGTACAACCCTTCGCGGCATGAAGAAGAGTTGAGTGGGGAACATATTCCTTTTCAACTGGAACTGATTGGTGGGCATCCGATGGTGAGGAAAGAACGCATGGAGGAACTTACTGCCAAAGTAGATATGTTGCTCAACATTTTAACTAACCGGCAACGGGAAGCGGTATTCCTGAAATACTATGAGGATCTTTCCTATGAAGAGATCGCTGACATTATGCACATGAATATTGTTGGCGCGTACAAGCTGATATACCGTGCGCTTGAAAGTTTACGTGAGCAGTTTGGGGACTTCACTTTACTCCTGATCCTTTATGTGTTAAAACGGGCGTGACAATTGAAATTAGAAGATAAAAAAAGCAGCGAAGATTTTCTTCGCTGCTTTTTTATGTTACGCTGTTTTGCAGAAAGCAATATGATCATGTACCAGTGGTATTTTCTGATAGCCGTTGGTAAGACCTAATTGCAGATCCAGCCAGAGAATATACGCGCAGGGTTCCATACCGGCGGTAGAGAATACCAGGCTGTTGTTGTGGTATTCCGCTGCTGCCGGTGGCGGGCCGCCGTGGAAGGATGCCGGGAGTACGGGGTTGCCTTCAAAGCGGAGGGTAAATGCTTCGATATGCGGGTGGGCAATGGTGTATTGTGCGGTAACGGTGGTGGTGATACCTCCGCAGCCGTGGCCGCTGCCGGTAGTTTCCCCGATTTCGAGCATGGCTGCTGCGAGGATATTTTCATCGCCGGTGTAGCCCCATCCCGGGTGTCTTCTTTGTTTATAATTTACATTGGATACTACAATTTTCTCCAGTGTATTGATGGCGGTGAGTGTGGTGGTACCTACTTTCCGGGCTTCGAAGATAATTTTGAAAGTATGGATGCCTGCTCTTTGTGCGGGTGGCACGGCGTTGCCGGCCACGAGCACAGCGGGTGAGGTGAGATCAAAATTATCCCTTGCGAAGGCCGTGCCGGCGGCATTGAGTGCCAGCTGCGCAGTATTGAGAATAGCCAGTACGCCATTGGTAGGGGTGAAGATACCGGTGGTTAAGTTATTGCCGCGCGGTACGGGAATCCATACTTCACCTGCGCTGTTGAGGGCGGGGGTAACAATTACCGCTTCGTGCGTCCAGGTGGTGGGGCCGGTTTGTTTCAGCAGTTCGCCGATCTTAAATGGCAGCAGGGCGCTGAGCACCTGTGTGGCGCTGAGTTCGTAGCTGGTGTCGGCGTTGATGATACGGAAGCGGTATTCCATTTCATTGGAGTTGGTGCCGCTTGGCAGGGTGCCGTTGAGATCGAGCGGGCCGTAGAAGGAGAGACGGGGTACATCGGTGGTGTAACCCTGTGCATCAAACTGGGCGCCGGTAGGGCCTATGTCGTACGCGCCTACTCTTTCAAAGAGGGCGGGTACTTCATTGTTGGGAGTGATATCGTCTGGTACGCAGAGTTCTATGCAGAAGCAGGGACCGCGGTTGGTGCGGTCGGCGCGGTGGCCTACGTTGCGGTCTTCCTTTAGCAGTACGGCGCCTGATACAGGTTCCGTGATGCTGAAATAAAGATCGGGGCCAGCGGGCCATTCTACATTAAGCCAGGGCGACAGGAGCGTTTGGCTGAAGTCGGCCATTGTATAGTCTATCCTGAAATGGCCGGTGGCATCGGTGAGCTGGCTGCCGAGAGGATCGTCCTGGAGCCAGTCTACATCAAAAGCGGCTACCCGTAAGCCTTGCAGGGGCTTCTGGGTTTTACAGTTGATCACACGGCCGCAGATCACCCATGCATCATATTTAGCGCGGATGAGGCACCACCAGCGGTTTGGGATTACATATTCCCAGGAAGCGAAGAAATCATTTTCCTGTCCGCGCCACCGTGGCTGGAGCGTGGTGATGTGGAACTGGAGGGTAGGCAATGTGCCGGGGTAAGGTTTGGGGCGTGGTACATTGCCGCATTCGAAGTCGATTTCAAAGGCTTCGCCTTCATACTTACTTTCTCTTCCGAGAGAAAAGGCGAAGTTGCCTTCTGCATCCGTGAGGGTTTCTGCCAGCAGGTTGCCGGCTTTCTTTTTGGCTTCTTCGGCGGATACTTCGTGAAAAGTTTCTTTCTCCGCAGCAGTGGCCTGCAGGATTACTTCCCGGGAAACGGCTGCCCGGTAAAGCCTGATCTTAACGTTGGCAATGGCTTCTATGCAGTATTTGTCGCACAGAAGGCCCTTTAAATTGCCTTTAAACTGGTAACTCATGACATTTTATTTTGGGGTTATTTTAAATCTAAAGCAGGTGCTTTTGGGGTGTTCTTCATTAGAATTTTTGGGGACTGTTTGTGCTGTTATAATGGCGCCTGCTTCTTTAACAAATCTCCACCTAAATTCCTTCGTTATCAAGAGGATAAGTGCGGGAATTGCCAAATGCGTATATATCGCGCGGTGGCGGGAAAGCGCTGATAAGTGGAAAGGTATTTCGGGTATCCGGGATAAAAGCGCTTTTTTGCCGGTCAGGTAATATTTTTTTACAGATTTATAGAAAGATGATCAGCGTTTGCTGGTCATCTTTTTTATGTTAATCATTTTCTTTTAACCTGTTTCTTACGGGTGATTTGCATTGGCAGGGTACATTTGTTAACGATATTGTTTAACCCACAAAAACTTAGATGAATGCCGGAAGATATTGGATGTGCGCCGATATTAAGAGGCCATGACGATGGAAGTTTTCCTGAAATAAGTGTTCAGTTGAGTAGTGGAATGTATCTGAAAATGATTGTTAGTTGATGAGCCAGAAATATTCGAGAGTTTTAATAGAGGAGAAGCAAGTAGAATTCTTTTTAAGGCATGTACTTGATTTTGATCCATCCAGCTTGGAAGGAATTATTCCCGGTATAGTTGCAGGTGAAATCGGCATACTGAATGTGCCCTATGAAATGCAGACATATTCAGGAAATGAATATAGGGATAAGAGATTTTTTGATGAGCCTTCCAGGGAAAAACTGAGGGTTACAATTGTTGATGAATTACTGTCAAAGACCAGATTAGCCGACGATGAAGATATTTGTTTAGGAAAAGGTGGGGCGCTGCCTGTTGGTGGCATTATCAGTAACAGGAAAGCATTTATATTGATTGGGTTACCGGCTTCAGGGAAATCATCTATTGCGTGCCGTATGGCTGACAACTTTGGCGCAATAATTTTGGATGCAGATTTTGCAAAGAGAAAACTGCCGGAATATTCAAGATATCCATTTGGTGCCTCATTGGTGCATGAGGAATCTAGTAAGATCATTTCAAATCCAGATCCGATAGTGCCTTCTTTAACACTGAGGTCAATTGATTTGGGCTATAACATTCTGTTGCCGAAAATTGGTCAGGACGTAAATGCAATAATTGATTTGGCGGCGTTTTTACATTTTAAAAGATACGAGGTGCATTTGACTTTGGTTTCTCTTTTGAGACAGAAGGCAACTATCCGCGCAATTCATAGATTTCATGAAACAAAACGGTACGTTCCTATTGGATTGATATTCGACGGTTATGGAAATGATCCATGTTTGACCTACTATTTAATAAAAAATAAATTATATAGCTTTATTTCCAGTTATGGCGCAATTTCTACAGATGTTCCAAAGGGGCAACTGCCTTATTGTATTGATTTATTGAACGATAACCCTGCAAAGCTGTTCGAATTCCGTGAAAATATCTTAATTTAGTTGAGTATGAAAAGGAAATATCTTGCAAAATTGGGAAGAACAAAGAAAGTTGATATCCTTTCAAAGAAAATGAGAATCACATTGAGATCAAAACAAAATGATCTCCGGACAGGAGATGATCTATATCAACGGTATTCCTCCATTATGTCTTATTACTACAACTCGGAAGCCTCAGAAATCAGGGATTTGATCAATGCAGGTAGTACGGGAAAGAATACTAAATAAGTTTGCAGCAACACATTATTCAAACAGGGGTTCTCCACATCGGAAAGCCCCTGTTTCTTTTTACTGCCTTGTCCATTTCCGGACACCCCTGTCTTAAATCCGGACAGATTATAATTTTCACGTATTCAATTCCGCCTGATCCTAACACTTCTACCCACTGGCATTTTCTTCGCAGCAGCCCTACGATCCCGTGAGATTGATATCTTTCAAAATCCAACTTTCCTGCTGATGCTTAAAAACTATCTCAAAATTGCCTGGCGCAATCTCTGGAGAAATAAAGTTTTTTCTTTTATCAATGTAATGGGCCTCACTATTGGTCTTACTGCCTGCTTCTTCATTTTCCTCTATGTACGTTTTGAACTGAGCTATGATAAATTTCACAGCAAAGGAGATCGTATCTACCGCGTTATCTGTGATATAAAAACGCCCAGTGAAATGATCAGGAGCGGAAGTACGCCCTGGCCGTTTGGTCCGGATATGCAGCACGATTTCCCGGAAGTGGAAGCATTTACACGGTTTAGCGGAGCCAATTTGCTGGTAAAGAAAGGCAACCTGAGTTTCCAGGAAGAGCATTCGTTGTTTGCCGATTCATCTCTCTTCCGGGTATTTGATTTTAAACTCATTTATGGTAACCCTGCCACAGCGCTGAAAGAAGTGAATAGTGTGGTGCTGAGTAAAACAGCGGTGAAGAAATATTTCGGGGATACAGATCCCGTAGGACAAACCGTGCAACTGACCGGCGCTTTGGTACCGGCTACCATTACAGGTGTGATGGAAGACATGCCACAAAATTCCCAGATCAAAGCAGATATGCTGGTGTCGATGTCTACTTTGGTAAGTATGAACCCACGTATCGATAAGGCATGGGGCAATTTTGGCGCAAATACTTTCCTGCTGCTGAAGCCTAATGCAGATCCTGCCGCGCTGACAGCCAAGTTCCCGGACTTTGTAGAGCGGCACAATGGCGATGAGAGAAGAAAGGCCAAAATGTTTTATACCGTTTTGCTGCAGCCGCTGGAACAGATCTACCTGCATTCCGACCGGGACTCTTTTGAAAACGGTAGTATAACGAATGTGTACATTTTTTCCATTATTGCCATTTTTATATTGTTTATCGCCTGTATTAACTTCATCAATCTCACCACTGCAAGGTCGGTAGAGCGTGCAAAGGAGATCGGCATACGTAAAGTGGTGGGCGCTACGCGGGTGGAGCTGATCCGGCAGTTTATCGGGGAATGTGTGCTGTTGTGTTTAATGGCGTTTGTATTCACGGTGGTATTATTCGTAGCATTGCTGCCATCTTTTAACCTGCTGGCAGGAAAAACGGTCAGTACCGGTTTATTTGCCAATGCCTGGTATATCGGGGCATTGCTGGCAGCCGCCGTTGGCATTGGCTTACTGGCAGGTGTGTATCCGGCGCTGGTGCTGTCGTCCTTTAAACCGGTAACGGTGCTGAAAGGCCGGTTTTCTACCGGTACCAAAGGTATTTTTCTTCGCAAAGGACTGGTGGTAACACAATTTGCTATTTCCATTGCACTGATCACAGGTACTATTGTGGTGTATTTGCAAATGCATTATGTGCATAGTAAAGACCTGGGCTTTAATAAGGACCAGGTGCTGGTGATAGATACACATGGCGACCCGGCAAAACATACATTCAGAACATCTATTGAAGATATTCCGAAAGTAAATTCCGTTACCATTTCATCAGGTATTCCCGGCGGAGAAACCAATGGCGCTTATTCAGAAATACAGAATAAACAAGGGGATATGCAGGTAGCCAACCTGGACCTGTATTCCGTAGATTACAATTTTTTGCAGCAATATAAAATGAAGATAGTAGCCGGGCGCGGATTCTCCCGCGACTATGGCAGCGATTCTTCCCATGCCCTGGTGATCAATGAGGCGGCCGCAAAGCTGTTTGGTTACGCTACTCCCGATGAGGCTATCGGCAGGGGCTACCGGCAATGGGGCCACGAAGGCACCATCATAGGCGTGGTAAAGGATTTTCATTTCCGCTCGCTGCAGCAGGATATCAAACCGCTTACCATCCGGATGGAACCGCAGGATTGTGAAGTGGTGTCAGTGAACGTAGCTCCGGGAGATCTGTCGGGTACCATCGCGGCTATTGAGCGTAAGTGGAGAAGCCTGATGCCTAACCGGCCATTCAGTTATTATTTCCTGGACGAGTTCTTCGACAGGCAATACCGTACGGAAGAACGGTTTGGTAAACTCTTTTTCAATTTTGCCTTACTGGCTATTATTATTTCTTGTCTTGGTTTACTCGGACTGGCCTCCTACAGCGCTATGCAACGTACGCGGGAAATCGGCATCCGTAAGGTAATGGGCGCATCTGTAACAGATATCGTGAACCTGTTATCAAAAGAATTTCTTAAACTGGTATTAATCTCTTTTGTGATAGCCACACCGGTAGCCTGGTATTTTATGCACAAATGGCTGCAGGTATTTGCCTACCGGATCAGTATCGGCTGGTGGGTATTTGCCGTATCCGGCATTATTGCGGGTATCATCGCTATTGGCACCATCAGCTACCAGGCGTTGAAAGCCGCGCTGGCAGACCCGGTGAAAAGTATGCGGGCAGAATAGCGTTAGCAGTTCCGGAAAAATTATTCTTATCTTATCATGAGCACCCTGCTCCGGGGAAATTAACGCGTTTATTAATGCGTTAACGGCTTTTTTTTGTCTTTTTTTTCCGGAAACCACCCGGATTAATCTTTTATTAATCATTTATTATGCCCTCCCGCTTTACTTGCACCAACATTCTATTCCACATTATTTATAATTCTTTATTGAGATATGAAACGTTTAGCTATTCCTCTTTTTTTAGTGATGTGTGTCATGGGTACCGTTAATGCTCAAACGAAACCGGCTGCCAAAAAGGCGACTGTCAAAGCTTCTCCCAAAACAACTACTGCACCGGCTATAAAACCACAGGATATTGAAGAAGGCAAAATGTTGCTGACTAAATCTGATTGCCTTGCCTGTCATAAAGTGGACACAAAAGTAGTAGGACCGGCTTATGCTGATGTGGCAAAGAAGTATCCGTATTCTGCTGCAAACGTCGAGATGTTGTCGTCCAAGATTATCAACGGCGGTTCCGGTACCTGGGGAGCAGTGCCAATGGCGGCGCACCCCGCGCTGACGGCCGCAGATGCGAAGAAAATGGTCACTTATATTCTCTCTTTAAATGCTAAATAAAGTTCCGCGTTCATGAAAAGAAATTCATTACTGGCAATGATGCTGGCGGGCTTCAGCCTGTTTATTTATCAATGCAGGGTATCCAGTAAAACCAGCGGTATCAAAAAAGATGCAGCCGGCAATATTATAGTGAACCCGCATCCTTCCCCGGCATATCAAACCGTAAAGGAAAGTATGAAATCCATCCAGGTGCCGGCCGGTTATCACCTGCAGCTGGTGGCCAGCGAGCCAATGATCAAAGAACCCGTAGCGATTGTATGGGACGGCAACGCGCGGATGTATGTGGCAGAAATGCGCACTTACATGCAGGACATCAACGGTACCGGGCAGCGACAGCCCATCTGCCGTATATCCTTACTGGAAGACACCAACGGCGATGGTACGATGGATAAAAGTTCCACGTTCATCGACAGCCTGGTACTGCCCCGCATGATGTTGTGTGTAGGACATAAGCTGCTGGTAAATGAAACCTTTACCTATAATATCAGGAGTTATGAAGATACCAACGGCGATGGCGTGGCAGATGCCAGCGAGTTGGTGTACAAAAACGATAAGCCCGATACCCGCAACCTGGAACACCAGAAGAGCGGCCTCGTATGGAATATGGACAACTGGATTTATGTAAGCTGCGACCCGGTACGTTATCGTTATGTGAGCGGGAAACTGGTACCGGATAGTTTAACCAATTCACCCGGAGGACAGTGGGGATTAGGAAATGATGATTACGGGAGATTGTATTTCTCCAGTGCAGGCGCCGAAATTCCGGCACTGGGTTTCCAGATCAATCCTGCCTACGGTTTCCTGAATCCCAACGATCAGTACGACCGCGATTTCCTGGCGGTATGGCCCATCATTGCCACCCCGGATGTACAGGGCGGTATGAACAGGTTACGCCCCGATACGACACTTAATCACTTTACCGCCAGCTGCGGGCAGTCGGTGTTCAGGGGAGATGCGTTGCCCGCTGATCTGAAAGGCGACCTGCTCATCTGTGAGCCGGTAGGCCGCCTGATCCGCCGTACGAAAGTATCTGAAGTGGATGGTAAGATTACGCTGAAGAACGCATACGACGGCCAGCAGGAATTTATCACTTCCTATGATATGAACTTCCGCCCGGTGAATACTGCCACTGGTCCGGATGGCTGTTTGTATATCGTGGATATGTATCGCGGCATTATCCAGGAAGCCACCTGGACAGCTGAAGGCAGCTTCCTGCGCCCGCGCATTCTGCAAAAGGGACTGGACAAAAATATTGGCCGCGGCAGAATTTACCGGCTGGTACATGACGGTTATAAGCCAGATGCGAATCCTAAATTGCTGGATGCGCCTGGCAGTACGCTGATCACCTGGCTTGATCACCCCAATGGCTGGTGGAGAGAAAACGCACAGAAGGAAATTATTGCCAATGGCGACCTGTCTGTAGTACCTGCACTAAAACTTATTGCCACGGGTAAACATACCACCATTGGAAAAACCACCGGTGCACTGGCACGTATTCACGCCCTGTGGACACTGGAAGGTTTGCATGCCATTGATAAAGAAACATTGTTTACCGCCTTTGGCGATACAGCTGCGCAGGTGAGAAAAGCTGCCGTATGGATCAGCGAAACCTATCTGAAAGAGAATGATGAAGCCGTAATCAGCAAACTGGCTTCGCTGCAACATGATCCTGCAGCCGCTGTGCAGATACAGCTGGTGTTGTCGTTATCTGTAAGTAAATCCGAAAAAGCAAAAGCTTTGCAAACCGCGATGGTGAGTAATTCCGCTTACACAAAAATGCTGAGCAGCGTTGCTAACAGCGTGGAAGTAAATAACAACACCAAACTGTTTGGCGGCCGCCTGGCCAACATGCCGGCAGCGCATCGTAATCTTATTCTGAACGGGGCTAATATTTACAAACAGCTTTGTTCTACCTGTCATGGTCCGGATGGCAAAGGCATTGTAGTTGGCGGCGGTACTGCTGCCGCACCGCCTTTTGTAGGTTCCAAACGGGTAAGCGGCGATAAGGAACTGATGATGAAAATTCTGCTCAACGGTTTATCCGGTCCTATCGACGGCAAAACCTACACCGATGTAATGGCGCCCTTTGGCGCTACCAACACCGACGAATGGGTGGCTTCTATCCTAAGTTATGTGCGGTATAACTTCGGGAAAAATGAAAAGGGAAGGTCGCCGGTAGTGGACGTGGAAAGCGTAAAGAAAATGAGAGCGGCTACCGCCGGTCGTGATAAATTCTGGACGCTGGAAGAACTGGA
The DNA here is from genome assembly GCF_037483205.1 of Chitinophaga sp. CCNWYY40. Taxonomy (NCBI): domain Bacteria; kingdom Pseudomonadati; phylum Bacteroidota; class Chitinophagia; order Chitinophagales; family Chitinophagaceae; genus Chitinophaga; species Chitinophaga sp. CCNWYY40. The sequence goes on along the minus strand of NZ_JBBHLF010000003.1, from coordinate 456,276 downwards.
GCAATCTGCCAGGTAGATCAACGGAGAATATCATCATAATCCCCTGCTATCCGGCAGGGGATTAGTTATTAATATGAAAGGATGCTGTATGTAAAGAATTGCAATTATAAATTGTATTTTGATCCGGCAAGCGGATTTTTCCGGGGAAGAAATGCCGCAGGCGTAATGACCGGGCGGCAATAAGACCGGTAACCAGTTCGGCGTTTTGAAAGAAAACCGCCGGAGTAATTTATTCCACTTAACTGTAAAAACTCATGCGAAGGAACAAACACACTATAGCCGTTTGCGTTATAGCATTGCTAACATCGCTGCCCGCGTTGGCGCAGCGCACGGAGCTGAAACTCAGGTACGACCGTCCCTCAGGCAAAGTATGGGAAGCGGCACTGCCGGTAGGCAACGGCCGCCTGGCTGCAATGGTATATGGTAATCCCGGAAGTGAACTGATACGGCTAAACGAAAATACGGTATGGAGCGGCAGCCCCAACCGCAATGAAAATCCACATGCGCTGGCCGCGTTGCCGGAAATCCGCCAGCTGATTTTCGATGGCAAAATGAAAGAGGCCAGCGATATAGCAGCAAAAAATATCCAGTCAGAAAAGATCAACGGCATGTGCTATCAGCCGGTGGGCGACCTGGAACTGGCATTTCCCGGTCATGAGCAATACACCGGTTATGAACGGGAGCTGGATCTGCAAACAGCGGTAGCCGCTACCAGCTATACCGTAAACGGGGTAAAGTATACCCGGCAGGTATTTGCCTCTATACCGGATCAGGCGATTATTATACAGCTTACCGCCAGTAAACCCGGCAGCATTACTTTTAACGCCGGCATGAAGAGCCCGCAAAAATCGAATATAGTCACCAGCGGAAATAATGAACTGGTGTTATCCGGTATCAGCGGGGATAAAGACGGTGTGCCGGGTAAGGTGAAGTTCCAGTCGCAGGTAAGATTTAAAACCAGTGGTGGTAAAACTGCCGCCGATGGTAACACTGTCAATGTTACCGGCGCCGATGCGGTAACTATCTACGTGTCAATTGCCACCAACTTTGTAAACTATGCTGATCTGAGCGGCGATGAAGTAAAGCGTACCACGGCGTATATGTCGAAGGTATGGCCCAAGCATTTCGCAAATCTTTTAAAGGATCACATAGCGACTTACCAGCACTTCTTTAACCGGGTACAGCTGGACTTAGGTACCACCGATTCTATCAAAAATCCAACAGACATCCGCCTCAGGGATTTCAGGAATGGCAACGATCCGCAGCTGGTAACACTGTATTTCCAGTTTGGCCGCTACCTGCTGATAGCCGCTTCACAACCGGGTGGTCAGCCGGCAAACCTGCAGGGAGTCTGGAACCCGCTGATGAATCCACCGTGGGGAAGTAAGTATACTATCAACATTAATACAGAAATGAATTACTGGCCTGCGGAAGAAACAAACCTTTCTGAAATGCATGAGCCATTGATACAAATGGTGAAGGACTTATCTGTTACCGGCCGGGAAACAGCGAAGGTAATGTATGGCGCCGGTGGCTGGGTAGTGCATCATAACACAGATCTGTGGCGTATTACAGGCCCGGTAGATCCTATTTATTACGGTTTGTGGCCAATGGGTGGCGCATGGTTAAGCCGGCATACGTGGGAGAAATATTTGTTTAATGGCGATAAGAAATACCTGCAAACCGTGTATCCTGCATTAAAAGGCGCCGCGCAGTTTTACCTGGATTTTCTGGTAGAAGAGCCGGTACATAAATGGCTGGTGGTATCGCCTTCCATGTCGCCGGAAAATAATCCGAAAGCCTATCCCGGCGTATCGATATCGGCAGGCACCACGATGGACAATCAACTGGTATTTGATCTGTTTACCAATACCATCCATGCCGCAGAAATCTTACAAACTGATAAAGCGCTGGTGGAAAAAATGAAGGCGGCACGTAAGCGTTTGCCACCTATGCAGGTGGGGCAGTATAACCAGTTGCAGGAATGGTTGCAGGATCTGGATGATCCAAACGACAAACACCGTCACGTGTCACATTTATTCGGATTGTATCCAGCCAACCAGATCTCGGCCTACCGCACGCCTGCTTTGTTCAGCGCTGCGCGCACCTCGTTGCTGCAACGAGGCGATGTGTCCACGGGTTGGTCGATGGGCTGGAAAGTGAACCTCTGGGCGCGTTTGCTGGATGGCAATCATGCATGGAAACTGATTAAAGACCAGCTTACCCCATCGGGCGTAAATAAAGGAGAGAACAGCGGCGGTGGTACTTATCCCAATCTTTTTGATGCGCATCCTCCTTTCCAGATTGATGGGAACTATGGCTGCACCGCAGGAATCTGTGAAATGCTGCTGCAAAGCCAGGATGGCGCTATCCACCTGTTGCCGGCCCTTCCGGACGACTGGAAGAATGGCCGTGTGAGCGGCTTACGTGCGCGTGGTGGTTTTGAGATCAAGGAAATGGTGTGGGAAAATGGTCAGCTGAGTAAAATCACAATCCGTTCCACGCTTGGTGGCAACTGCCGCCTGCGCGTACCCAATGCGTTGAAGGAAAACGGACAACTGAAAGCAGCTGGTGGCGCTCAAACCAATCCTTTCTTCGAAGTAGCGCCCACTGCTCCTGCTTTGGTGAGCAACAAAGCAAAGGTGGAGGAGTTGTCTTTGCCCAATACGATATTGTATGATTTGGATACGCAGGCGGGGAAGACGTATACTTTTGTAAGGCAATAAATAATTAATATCTTTTGTGTAAGCAAAGACCGGTGGGGGCTTCCTTCGCCGGTCTTTCCTGTTTGTTGATGTACGATTTTGAAAAAAAAGTTTACTTTCGGGTTATAGCGTCGAAGGATCATTTAAGGAGTCAACAAATCAGATCAACCACCATTATTATTTTATACTACCGGATTTGGAAAATACTAGGGAATCACCGGATGTGCAATTGATTCTTCGGCTACAGGCGGGAGATGAGACGGCGTTCCGTGAAGTGTTTGACCGGTTTAGTCAGAAGATATACGGGTTGGCTTGTCATTTCCTGAAGAACAAAGACCAGGGCAAGGAAGTGGTGCAGGAAACGATGTTGCGACTTTGGGAACACCGGTTAAAGCTGAGTGTGGACTATGCCCTTGCCCCTTATGTATATACTATTGCACGACGGGTTGCCTTAAACCTGTTACGGCAGGCCGCCAGCAGCCGTGCAGCTTCCCTGAAACTCTGGGAATCTATTCCTGCCTACCATAATGATACGGAAGAAACCGTGCTGGGCGCAGATCTCGAAAGGATCACGGGACAGATATTGAATATATTGCCTCCCCAGCAACAGGAAATTTTCCGTTTAAGCAGGTTTGAAGGGCTCACCTATGAAGAAATAGCCGTTCGTATGAATATCTCTCCTCATACTGTTAAATATCACATGATGGCTGCGCTGAAGGTATTGCGTACCCATTTTAACGAAGCCGAAATTGTTTTTGGCTTCCTGGCATTCTCCCTGTTATTTTAAAAAAAAATATTTTTTTTGACTACCCGACAGGTATCCCCTGCGTGTATTGCATTATACCGGCTTTTTTCTGCCCGGGATAAATTGTATTTCACGTGGATGAACATCGTATACATCTTTTGTTGACAAAACTGGCAGGCAACACCATCAATGAACAGGAATTTGAAGAATTGATGTTGCTGTTGCGGCAGGCTGAATCTGATGATGCCGTTCAGTCGCCATTCGACAAAACCTGGTCGGGGCTCACACCGGCCACGCAGCTGTCGCCCGGAGAAGCCCGGTCACTCTATGATCAGATTAAAGAGAACCCCCGTTTTTCCCAAACGGAGGATGTTCCTGTTTTAAAACCCCATCGCTGGCTCGCCTATGCCGCGGGGATACTGGTACTGATCGGTGCTGGCCTGGCCGCCTGGCTGCTCATGAAACCATCCCGGAAACCTGCTTTGGTATATGAGGAAGTATGGGCGCCCGCAGGCAAGCGGGTACGGCTGGTACTGGAAGACAGCACCGAGGTGTGGCTGAATAACGGCAGTAAACTGCGATATCCTGTTGCCTTTACCGGTAATACCCGGGAATTGTATGTTGAGGGAGAAGCCTGTTTTGATGTTACCCGCAGGGATCAGCAGCCGTTTATTGTGCATAGTGGTAATGTGGCGGTGAAGGTGCTGGGAACAGTGTTTAATATACAGGCCTACCAGCAGGCGCCGCTGGCGGTAACGGTGGTTAGCGGAAAAGTGAGTGTGGCAGCGGGAACTACGGCATTAGGCGTATTACATCCCAACGAAAAACTGGAATATGAAGCAGTAAGCCGGCGTGCAAAAATTGATACAGTGAATGCGGAAAACCTGCTGGCCTGGAAAAAAGGAGAACTTATTATGGACGATGTGACAATGGAGCAGGCCGCCGCCATCATTGGCCGGTGGTATAATGTGCAGGTGGAATTGGGGAATGACGCCATCCGCAACTGCCGTTTTTCCCTTTCTTTTTTGCATGGGGAAAGTATCGGGGAAGTGATGAAAATGATCTGCGAATTGAACGGATGCTCGTGGAAAATGAGAGGCAGCACTATTATTATCAGTGGAAAGGGATGTTAACACGGTTTACTTGTATTCATCATCATAATCACGTACCATGAAAAAGTTCCACTTCGATTAGCCTTTACAGCGGCAAAAAAATACGTTATGAAATCAGTTTAAAAAAGTATCGCCGTGGAGGCAACCACGACGATACCTGAAAATTGGTTACAGGTGCAGGCAAGCACCTATAACCGGATGGTTTTTAAACTCAGTATGTCAACCGATTAAAACCAAACAAATCTATGATTTTTTCAGTAAGTAAGGGACGGATGCGCCCTTATGAGCGTCTTATCCTGAACAAAACAATCCTTTGGATTATGAGATGTTCCACGATAACACTGGCCATATTGCTTTTTGGTTGCCAGTTACTGATGGCAGGCAGAACAAACGGCCAGGATATCCACCAGACAAAAATTGCACTGGGTGTTTCCGGCAAAAGCCTCGAAGCCACGTTAAAAGAAATTGAGCAACGAACAGATTTCCGTTTTGGTTACAGGGTTGCGGAACTAAGCCGCATCGGGCAGGTAAACCTGCCTGCGGGCACACGGACCGTTGCTGCCACACTCGATCTCCTGCTGGCAAAAACAAATCTCACCTACCGGCAAAACGACCGGTATATTTTTATTGTACCAAAGCCGGCTCCTCCCAAAACGGTGGTGCAGGAAAAGCGTATAGCCGGCACAGTTACCTCTACCAAAGGTGAATTGCTTCCGGGGGTAAATGTGCGACTGAAAGGCACCTCTACAGGCGCTAATACCGATGCGGAAGGGCACTTCAATATCCCTGCCGGCAACAATGAAAATGCTATCCTGGTATTTTCCTTTATCGGGTATGTTACGAAAGAAGTACCTGTTGGCGGACAATCCCGTATCGATGTGCAGTTGAAAGAAGGCTCCACTGCACTTGGAGAAGTCATTGTAGTGGGTTATGGCACACAACAGAAAGCAACTACTACCGCAGCGGTATCTACTGTGAAGGGAAAGGATTTTGCACAAAAGCCGGTGGTCAATCTTACCAATAACCTCGTAGGACGTGCGCCCGGCATTATTGCAGACCAGGGCAGCGGCGAACCTGGCCAGGACGGCTCCCGGCTTCGTATCAGAGGCACCTCCACGTTAGGCAACGCCAACCCCCTGCTGGTAGTGGATGGCATTTACCGTGATTTTTCGCGGCTGGATCCGGCCTCTATTGAGTCTGTCACCATCCTGAAAGACGCGGCAGCAGTAGCGCCTTATGGCCTGGCTGGCGCCAACGGCGTGATACTGGTAACCACTAAGAAAGGTAAAACCGGTGTGCCTACGCTGTCCTATAATGGTTATGCAGGCATCCAAAATCCAACACGCATGCCCAAAATGGTTAATTCCTGGGAGTATGCATTATTAACCAATGAAGCCAACCGGAACAGCGGATTAAATCCTGCTTTTACACCGGAAGAAGTAGAGCAATATAGAAAAACTGTTACCGGCGCAGCAGATGCCGATCCCGACAAATACCCCAACAGCAGCGGGCTCCGTGATGTTATACAAAGAAATGCTCTGCTCACCAATCACAATCTGCAGCTTTCCGGCGGAACAGAAAAAGTCAGGTATTTCACCGCCTTCAGTTATACTAACCAGGACGGACAGTTTTCTACCACCAACCTGAAAAAATATAACGTATTGGCCAACCTGGATGTACAGGCTACCAGCACTACCCGCGTAGGGCTATCGCTGAGTGGCTGGGTGGAAAACCAGCAGTATTCCGGTTATGCCGATCCTTACAACGGAGATGCCAACAACCGCTATGCTGCCGCCGGCGGAGGAATTATGTACCAGGCATTCAGAACGCCGCCTACATCTGCTATTTACTATAGTAATGGATTGTGGGGAAGTTATATTACCAATTCACTTGTGGGTACCATTAACCATAGTGGCTATGTGAAAAACGAGAATACGCAGATTATGACCACCTTTTCAATAGAGCAGCAACTGCCTTTCCTGAAGGGCCTTAGCATTAAAGGAGTGGCCAGCTACGATCCCTATACCACGTACACCAAAGTATGGCAAACACCTATACCAACCTACAGCGTAAACTTCAGCACTAACCCATACGAATATACGCAACGGCTGATTGGCCCTGCGAAACCGTCGCTCCAGCTGAGCAACAGCCAGAATAAAGCGTTTACCTATCAGGGGTATATCAACTACCACAACACCTTCGGGGCGCACGATATTACATTCCTCGGCGTAGCTGAATCTCGCATTCAGAAAGGCTGGAACGTAGATGCCAGCAGGAGGAATTACCCGATAGATATTGATGAACTGGACAGGGGAGGGGTGGCCAACGGTGATATCAGTAATGGCGGATCCTCTTCTGAACAGCGGCAGGTGGGTTATGTATACCGGTTGAGTTACGGTTACGCCGGTAAGTACCTGGCGGAAGTATCCGGCAGGTATGACGGTCATTATTATTTTGCTCCCGGTCGTAAGTACGGTTTCTTTCCGGCGTTTTCACTGGGCTGGAATATAGGCCAGGAGAACTTTATAAAGGATCATTACAGCTGGATCAATTTGCTGAAGGTCCGGGCCTCCTATGGAGAATCCGGTAATCTTGCCGGCGGTCCGTTCCAGTATATGAGTGGTTATGCCGTTTATAATAACGCAGCAGTATTAGGTAATGCGCTTACTACAGGGATCTATGAAACGATCCAGGGAAATACCTTTATCACCTGGGAGCGGGCAAAGAAAACAGATATAGGTGTAGATGGAATTTTGTGGGATGGCGCCCTCTCGTTCGGCGTGGATTATTTTTATGAAAAGCGTTCAAACATGCTGGTGCCGCCCACGGTAACAGTGCCGGCAGAATACGGTACAGGGCTGTCTGAATTAAATGCCGCCATCATGAGTAACCAGGGGATTGAGCTGAGCGTGGGTACTGCGCATATTTTTTCCAACGGGTTAAAGCTGGAAGTAAACGGCAACTTTACCTATGCACAAAATAAGCTGTTACAGGTATTTGAATCGGATGCCACTTTTAATAATCCCAACCGCCGTCGTACCGGCCGGGCCAATGGCACCCAGTTTGGATTGAAGGCGCTGGGCTATTATAAACCCGATGATTTTAATGCAGATGGAACGCTGAAAGCAGGTATTGCTTCGCTGGCCAATGCACCGGTGAAGCCGGGAGATCTCAAATATGCAGACCTGAGTGGCCCGGATGGTAAAGCCGACGGCGTGATAGATGATAATGATGAAACCGTGATCGGTCGCCCCAATGGCGTACCGCAAATGATCTTCGGCTTATCTCCTGCTATCTCCTGGAAAGGTTTCGACCTGAACCTCTTGTTACAGGGCGCCGCGCAGATCAGTTTGCCGGTAGGTGGCAACCTGGTGTATCCTTTCGACCAGCAAGGATCTGCCAGCAAGTTATATTATGATAATCACTGGACGCCTGCCAACCCGGATGCATTGTATCCGCGTACTACCAATCAGCCAGTGGCCTATAATACCCGGTTCTCTTCCTGGTGGGTGCGGGATGCATCCTATCTGAAGCTGAGAAGCGCGGAATTTGGTTACACCCTGCCGTCTTCCCTCACCAAACGCTGGTATATGCAACAACTCCGCGTGTATGTATCCGGACAGAACTTATGGACATGGACGCCGAATATGAAGGAGATGATTGATCCTGAAGCCCGTTCTTCTAACGGACAATATTATTTCCAGCAGCAGGTATTTTCATTCGGACTGAACGTAACCTTTTAATATCCAAACCGTCAACAGCCATGTTCAAGATAAAACAATACCTTTTAATACTGACTGCCACCCTCCTGTTCATTTCCTGTAAAAAAGATTTCCTGGATGTACAGGCGCGTGACAGGGTGGGAGATGATGCCGTATGGGCATCTACCAATAATGCCGATCTCTTTCTCAATGATATTTATAACCAGTTGCCGGATATGAATAATGAAACGGAACACCTGGAACAGTATACGGATAATTCGGATGTAGGCGTTACCTGGATGGCCGGTTACAGCAGTATCCGGGTAGCTAATATCACGCCTTCCAACCTGCCCCGCGGACCGTGGGATATGTGGTACTGGGGAAAAGAAAGTAACAACGACAGTCGCACCGGGAATTACGAGAAGATCCGGAAATGCAATCTCTTTATCACGAAAGTGGGCGCATCTGCGTTGCCGGAGGATTATAAAAAAGAAAGGATCGCCGAAGCGCGCTTTTTAAGAGCTATGTACTATCACTGGTTATGGATGGCTTATGGTGGCGTGCCTGTTATTACCAATGTGCTGGATAATCTTACCCAGGGGGATGATATTTATGTACCAAGAAGTACCTCAAAACAAACATTTGAATTCATCGATAAAGAACTGGGGGAAATTGCAGACATCTTACCTGAAAAACAGTCAGAACCCGGCAGGGCCACCAAAGGGGCTGCACTTACCCTGAAAGGATGGTGTGAACTGTTTTATGCCAGCCCGTTGCGCAATTCCGGTGATGTGGCCAATCCCGGCGGCGACCTTGAAAGATGGAAACTGGCCGCGAAAACCAATAAGCAGGTAATAGATCTTGGAGTATATGACCTTTATCCCGACTTCCGCAACCTGTTCCTCCGGGTAGGCAACAACAGTACAGAATCCATTTTTGCCAGGCAGTATATGGAAGGAAAAGGCGGACAGCTGGAAGGTAAGGAAGGACCTACCATTGTAAACGGTGTACAGCAGGCATGGGGTAATTTTCAGCCTACACAGGAACTGGTGGATGAATTTTCGATGGCCAACGGTAAGGCGATTCATGAACCGGGTTCGGGCTATAATCCACAGCAACCATACGTAGGAAGAGAAAAAAGATTTTATCAGACTATTCTCTTTAATGGTTCGCCCTGGCAGGGTGATACCCTTCGCATGGTAGTAGGGCTCGGACGAAAAACTGCCAATGAAATTGATCTGGGATATACCAGTGATGTTACCCATACAGGTTACTATGCCTGTAAGCGGCTGGACGAAAAGATTCTGGGGAGTGATAACCGCGCCAACAGCACCTCTTACCAGAACTATATGTTTTTCCGCTTTGGAGAAGTGTTACTCAGTTTCGCAGAAGCAGAAAATGAAGTGAACGGACCTACTGCGGAAGTGCTGGCGGCGGTGAATAAGGTGCGCACACGCGCCGGTAACCTGCCCACAGTAGAAGCCACCTACGGAACAGTGAATAAACAGCAGATGAGAGATATCATCCGCCGTGAGCGCAGGGTGGAACTGGCTTTTGAAGACAGGCGCTGGTGGGATGTGCTGCGCTGGAAAATAGCGGACCGTATGATGGATGGTTCAACAGGTGTGTTAAACCGGCCGGAAAAAGGCATGGTCATAACGGGAACGGCTACCCTCACTTATACGCCGGTGAATGTGAGCAACCGCCTGTTCCTGCCAAAGATGTACATCATGCCTATTCCGCAGCATGTACTGGATCGTAATCCGGCGATCCGTGCCCAGAGCGGTGGGGAAGACAACTGGCAGAACGGGCAGAATCCCGGGTATTGATTTTTGCAGCAACCTTCTTTAATTCCGATTTTATGAACAGATTATCCAGCTATATTTTTTTCCTGCTCATCACAGGTCTTATTGTTTTCACCGCTTGTAAGAAAGATCGTGTCGCCACGTCAACTGTGTACATGCCCAACGCATTGGGTGTAGTAAAGGTCACGTTTGAGATGGCAGATACGCCTTACACCATACCGGTGAGCGCGGTTATAACCGGCGCTGAATATGCTACTGTGACCAATGCGGTAGCGGGAAGTGATATTGTGGTACACTTCAAGGCAGACCCGGAAAAGGTGGCTTTCTTCAATGAACAGAATGGCACTGATTACCGCGTATTACCTGAAGGCAGTTACGAAATGCCTGCTACTGCTACTATTGTTAAAGGCACTTCTATTACTGCTGCAACAGGACTGGCAATCCACGCCAAAGGAAAAATAAATCCCTTCCAGGATTATATGATCCCCGTTAGTATTGAAAGCATTGAAGGAGCCAACGCCAGTGCCTACCAACAAACTACTTATTATGTGGTAAATGCTACAGCGGATCTGAACAGCATGATACCTTATGATCAGGCTAAATGGACCATTGCCGGTTTTTCCACGGAAGAACCAGCGGAAGGCGGTGGAAACGGGCTGGCCGCAAGAGCGATAGACAATGATCCATCCACCTTCTGGAATTCCAAATGGTCGGGTGGTGAGCCCGGTCCTCCCCATTATTTTATAGTAGATATGGGAGAAGAGAAAGCGGTACATGGCATCGGTATCATGGACCGTTATTTTGAGGGCAGCTGGCAAACCGATGGTCATGGTCAACCCCAGGATATAACCGTTTCCGTTAGTACGGATAATGCCACCTGGACAGAAGTGGCTGTATTAAAAGATATACCGCATGATCCCGGTCAGCCCTGGTACAAATATTTTGTATCTACGCTAAAACAGGCGCGGTACGTGAAGTTCACCGTAACAAAAGTATACGGCACTTCCAGCACCAACATCGCGGAAGTACAGGTGTTTTAACGCAAATGCCACACTGTTTCTATTTATTTTTTATCACCAACTGATCACATTTCTTATATGAGAAATAGCCATACTTTTATCTTTTTTATAGCCACCATGCTGGCCGTTGTTACGGCCTGTGGCAAAAAGAATACTACCGAAGTAGCCGTAGTACCACCACCGGGAGCAGATACCGTTGTATTGAAGAAAGGGGTACTCCATCAGAAGGGCGCTGCCCTCACAGCGCTGTGTGTGATCCCGGCCAGCTCGCTCACCGCCGAACAAAAAGTGCTGATCGCCACACTCCAGGGAGTAGTAGCGAAAACTTCCGGTGAACAGATCTATATTGATGAGGGAGGCGCTTCTTCCGTATGGAAAAATTATCTTTCCGAAAAATATAAAATAAGGATTACTAACTATACGTCATGGGCGGAACTACTCCGGCACTTCGCCCCTAAAGTGAGTGGCTATGTGCTGTACAACCGCACTAAAAATATCCGCTCTCTCACTGCCGCAAATTCCCTGTGCGGACCCATGAATGCCATTGCAGTGGATGCCAGCCTGGAAACGGCTGTTATCACTGCCGGTATAAAGATAAAGAAAGCGGATATGCGTGCACGTGATGAGAAGTGGGTATGGGAACATTATCCTGCAACATTCAGCCGCTCGTTGGCAGCAGAACAGAACCCTGCTATTGATCACCACCTCCGGGATTACATTACGCTCACCAATGCGTTTACTTTTTACGACGGCGAAACGCCCTGGCGCGCCGATGTGCTAAAAGCCCTGCAGCCGGAAGCCTTTTGCTTCGGATACGGGAAGGAAGAATTTTCGATGGTGGCAAATGCAGCTGCTGCCGGCGTTGTAATGTTGCCAACAGACCTGGCCGCTAATCTTGCGCCATTGAGCAGTGTGTATGACGAAGCGCCGTTGAAGCAGCAGGGCCGCACCACACCGGCGGCAGAACAAAATGTACACTACGTTACTTTCCTGCTGAGTGACGGCGATAATGTAGGCTACGATCTGTGGAGCATGCAGCAATACTTCAGCCATCCGCTGAGAGGCACATTCAATATGGGCTATACTATCAGCCCTTCCCTGGTGGACCTGGCGCCTGCCGCCATGCGGTGGTACTATGAAAAGGCAGCTAATACAGATAAAGGCAGGGATTTTTTTGTAGCCGGACCAAGTGGAAGTGGATATACTTTTCCCAGCAAAATGCCGGCCGCCGCACTCGACCAGTACGTGCAACGCCTGAATACCTTTATGGCAAAATCCGATCTGAATATCGTGAATATCCTGGATCAGGGCGCCCTGGAAAGAATGGATCTGTGGGATAAATATCTCGCACAACCTAATATAGATGCCCTGCTGTATACCGGTTACGGAGAAGCACCCGGTGGCAGTATCCGCTTTTCTGCCAACGGGAAACCTGTTATAGAAGCCGGCGATAACCTATGGGCAGGGTTGGAAGAAGAAGCTACTGTGATCAGTAATATCAACGCCAGACCTGCAGACCCGTATAGCCGTTCAGGTTATACACTGGTGTTTGTACATACCTGGACAAAAGATATGTCGGCCATAAGTACAGTAATAACTGGCCTGAACAAAAATGTACGGGTAGTTACACCAGATGCCTTTGTGCAGCTGGTCCGTAAAAATCTCGGAACAAAATAACGATTGCCTTAAAATGCAGATGCCGGGTTATTTACCCGGCATCTGCATTTTTTGCGTTATTTAAAGTACCAGCTGCCGGTGCAACCGCATCAGCGTATCTTCCGCATCAGCGCTGCAAAACCCGGGATGCACCCTCGATGTTTGTACCACACTGCTGCGCGTGGCAGTTAACCAGCGGAAGCGGCTGGCGAGATCCAGCGCCCCGATCGGGCCACCTGCTTTGCTGCCTTTGGAAATTTCCACAAAGGCGTCGAGGTAGGGGCGGATGGTGTTAACATCCGTTTCCGGAGAAAGTGCGTGTAGTTTTTCTTCGTTTAATGTATATACTGCCCGTAAAAATTTTTGTTGCCTGCAATAGAGAATAACACCAACATTCAGAAATTCTTCCCGCTCTACGCTTGGCACCACCCGTATTACAGCGTACTCATATAAGTGATTGTCTTGCATGTTGTGCTTCTTTTACAAAAATTCCGGAGTGGCTGATCCGGTTTGTTAAAAATTCAAAATATACCTGGCGTCTTTCTTCCGGTGTAACATCGTTGCTATCTTCACTACGCAACCATTCTTCGGGAATGATGTTTACAACGGCGCGTATCCGCTCCGGCGTGAGGATCAGGTTGAAAGCGGCATCTACCTGTTCCAGCTCACTGGCCTGTGGCAGCAGCACATGATCTTTTACCTGTACAAAAGGACGAAGGGATTGTTCCTGCCAGTTTTGCCAGGAGTGATGGAAATAGAGCGAGGCGCCATGATCAATAAGCCACAGTTCATTGCGCCACATCAGCATATTGGTGTTGCGGGCGGTGCGGTCTACATTGGTCAGGAGGCAGTCCAGCCACACGATCTTCGACGCTGTTAACGCATCAATGGTATTTACCGTAGGGTCGTAGGTGGTAGCGCCGGATAAATAGTGCAGGGCAAGATTGAGGCCCACACTTTTTTTCAGGAGGTCCTGTATTTCTTCATCGGGTTCTGTACGGCCAAAAGCAGCATCGAGATTGGCAAATACGAGTTCCGGTATTTTCAGTTTGAGTATCCTGGCCAGTTCGCCGCCGATTAATTCTGCGATGAGTGCTTTTACGCCCTGGCCTGCGCCCCTGAACTTCAGGGCATACAGGAATCCGTCGTCTGCTTCGGCGATGGCCGGCAGCGAACCACCTTCACGTAACGGCGTTACGTAGCGGGTTACATTCACCGTTCTTAGCTGAAGTTGAATATCGTCTATCATCTGATAATCTGGTTATCGTTTTCTTAATATGAGTCTATAGTCAAACAAAGTAACCAAATATCAGGCACTTTTTGCCGTTGGGCTTTATATGGAGGTGACGCTTTGCAGCTTCTTCCCCATAAAAGCCGCGTAGGCGGCAGCTGCGGTGTCTACTGCTGCTTTTTTGCCGGGACAGATCAGTTGTGTGGCCACAGTAATATGCCGACTGCTTTCTTTCCGGTTCCAGATGCCGCTCACCTGCCCGTTCACCACCACTACAGGTTTAAAGATGCCATAACCGGCGGTGGACTGGTGCTCGGCAGGGAGGATATCGCAGCGGTCTTTATAAGCCACGGCGTATTCATCGTAGCTGGGCAGAAGGAATGTGGAGGAAACCGTGCGTTTATTTGCCGGTGCGCCCGCAGCAAACCAATAGGCTTGCCCGTTAGCAACGGTATGGGAAAGTTGTTCTTTGTTGAGGTGCAGTCCTGTTTTGATATCGGCGATATTTAACCCGCTCCACCACTGGAAATCCTGGATGGTGGCGGGGCCTCTGCTGCTGAAGTAACATAGGGTGAGGCGGGCGATAGCTTCTTCGCGGCCAGGTGCAGGCGCATCGGGTACGCGGTCGGAGAGCAACGCATAGGTAAATTGTTTTCCCTGGCGGGGGCCGCTGCAGATGAGTCCTTCCAGCTCCGCATCCATCAGGAGGAATCCCAGCCGGATATCATCGGTGTTGATCTTTGCTTTGGCGAGCAATGGAAGGAGGGCTGTGCGCGTGAGGAATTTATGGTCGCTGAGCGCTTTGGTGATAATGTTGTTGCTCCGTTTCAGGTCTTTGTCGGAGATGCCCAGTTTTACGTGCAGTCTTTTATTAAAGGCTTTTATTTTGGGAGCGGTCAGTTGCAGCATCCAGCGGATATCTTCCGGCGCCACAAAGTGCCAGGTGGGGCGCAGGATATGGGTGCGCAGGATTTTTCCTTCGTTAAAATCCTTTTCAATGGAGGCGTCGGTACTGCCTTTAATACGGTTGCCGATGGCCCATTTGGCGCCTGCATAATCCTGGGCCTGTATGCAGCCCATCCAGCGTACCAGGTCGGCGGGCCGGGTAAAACGGGAATGGAGGAGCTGCTGCTGATGCAGCCGGTGTTGTATGATCTGCTGACTGTTCATATTCCAAAATTACCGGTGGGGTGTGACAACGGTATGTCAGTTGGGAAAACGGGTCAGGAAACTTTTTTCAGCATTTCCTTCAGCCGGTCCTTTACCAGGGTTTTAAGGGAAGCAGGGCTAATAATGTCGGCCTGATCAGCGAAGGTGATATACCACCGGGAAAATGCCTGTATACAGGGCGCCTCAAATTCCATACGGGTGTGCGTTTTACCTGCTTTCTCACTGTTAAAGCCGTAGTTATATTTCTGTTCTGTAAGATACCGGGCCATATCGTTATGCACGTTGATCACTACCGGGAACGACTGTCCGTTATCTTTAGGTTTGTTTGCCAGGTATTCGGTCAGGGAGATGTGTTGCCGGTGGAATGGCCGGCCGGTATCTTTTACAGAAAGCATCCGCTCTGTTCTGAAAGGATGATACTTTTTGGAGGTGGTACAGAAGGCGATGGCATTCCAGCTGCCATTTTCCCGGAAGATACCGATGGGTTCTATATCCCTTTCATTAATGCCGGTTTCGGTAGCATATTGGATATGCAGCACTGTCTTTTCACCTACTGCCCTGATGAGCAGGGGAAGGGTATCATTGAGCAGGTGATTATGTTCGGATACTTTATGCTTAACGGCAATATTTTCTTCCAGGTCTTCCAGCACTTTTTTCTGTGCATTGCGCAGCACGGCTTTTACTTTGAACATCGCGCCTTTAAAGCGTTCGCTGTTTTGCAGGTCGGCATGATGTTCCAGCATTTTTTCTGCCATCAGGAAAGCAATTACTTCTTCTTCGGTAAACATTACCGGTGGCAGGCGATAACCTTCCATAATGGAGTAACCCAGTCCTTTTTCGCCGATAACGGGTACCCCGGCCTGTTCCAGCGAACGTACGTCGCGGTAAACAGTACGCAGGCTCACATCAAAGCGGTCGGCAATTTCCTGGGCCAGCACCAGTTTTTTGGATTGCAGATGTATGAGGATGGCGGTTAAGCGGTCGAAGCGGTTCATCGTGGTAATCAGTTAACAGGATTAAGGAAACTAAATTACTGTTTTCCCCGGATATCGTTTTTGCGCCGGGAGTATTACCTTTGCCGGCACAGATATTTGCTTAAAGTTATGATGAAACGTTTGTTTGTTATGGTATGCCTCCTGGCGGGATGGATAACTGCCAGTTTTGCGCAGTCGGATGAATACCTGAAAAAGAAGAATGTGCCCGATACTATTTTACAAAACCGCACCCTGTTACTGGCAGGCACTTTTAATGCACAGAAGGCATTGCTGCAATTGTTCCCAGGAAAATATTATAATCTTACTAAAGATAATTACAGGAATGAACTGATCAACTGGGAATGTAAAACCTGTAAGCCGAAGCCTTACCCGGATGTAAACGAAGATGGTAATCCCGCCTTCCCTTATCCTGAAGGCGTGGCCACCCGCCTGATCAACGAAATGGATTTTAAAGACTCCACGGGTTTGCAGTATAAAGTGATCAGCTTTAACCATTCTGTATTTGATGAAGAAGGTTTCCAGACCTCGCGCTTCACCGGTGGCTTACTGGGCCTCGCCAAGTTTGTACTCACCGATGAAGGCTGGAAGTTACGGATGTTTCAACCTGCCATCAGAGCGTATGGCGCTTTTTCAAAATGCCCTACGCCAAAGCCATTACTGATAGGCAATGATCAGTATGCGTTTATGATTAAACATAGTAATGGACCCGGTGGCGGTCCGTTCGACGGGGATTATTTCCTGATTGCAGGTATCAATGGCGGTTACCAGCAGGTGATGGCCGCTTATGGTGTGGAAAGAACCGAAGCAGAAGAAGGGTTATCCAGCTGGAGCAGCGGGTACACGGTGTCTGCGGGCGATAAAAAGTACTTCCGTGATATTGTGATCACGTTAAAAGGAACCGCCACTGCTACGGACACCGACCAGCTTCCGGATGAAGTGAAAAGCCTGCTGAAAGGCAAAAAGAAAATACGGTTTACAGCCGTGAAAAGATATGTATACATGGGCAGCAAAGGCTATCAGCTGCAATTGCCCGTGAAAGCCACGCTAATCAACTGATGCCACTTCCAGGGCGGGTATTTCCATGCTGCGCCCTGTGATCTTTTTCCGGTGCATTGTTCCCCATACGGTTAATGAATGGAGCACATCTCCCAGGGTATCGCTGTAGTCAGTCAGCTCGTACTCCATAAGGGTACTGCCTTCCGCTGCCGGTATTCTTCTCACAAAACCGTTCATCTCCATATCTTTCAGCTCATTCGACAACACCTTTGCCGAAATCCCTTCCACTAAACGCTGCAGTTCATTAAACCGCCGCCTGTGGTCAATAAGGGCCACAATAATCTTCAGTTTCCACTTGCCACCGATGGCGTACATCGCGTCTCCCACGGCAGCGAGAGAGGCGGCACATACTTCCGGTGAAGGATGACGTTTTTTATCCACTTGCATATATTTTAACTTACCTGGAGGGTTAGTAGCGGCCTCAAGGTAAGGTTGAACAGATAGTTACCAAAGGTAAGTAGTTTTGGAAAATAAAATTCCTGAAGCCGGTTTACGGACTTTAAATAAGAAAGGGGAAAGCGACCACGCCTTCCCCTTTCTTAAAATCACCTGATTGTTATTTGCTGAGTAATTGAAAATCTTCTTCAGATAATTCAATTGCTCCTGCTTTAAGATTTTCTTCCAGGTGGGCAATGCTTTTAGTTCCCGGGATCAGCAGGATATTGCTGGCGCGTTTCAACAGCCATGCCAGTGCAATCTGCGCGGTGGTGGCGTTGTGGCGGGCGGCAATTTTACTGATCTTTTCTTCCAGCGTATGCGGACCGGAAGCCAGCGGGTACCACGGAATAAAGGCAATGCCTTTTTCAGCAGTATAATCCAGTACGGATTCCCACTGGCGGTTACCGAGGTTGTACAGGTTTTGTACCGATACAATGGGGACTATTTTTTCTGCCTGTTGGATCTGCTCAATATTTACTTCAGACAGCCCTACATGCTTAATCTTACCCGCTTTCACGGCGGCCACTACCGGCGCCAGAGTTTCTTCCACCGGGATGTTGGGGTCTATGCGGTGCAACTGCCAGAGATCTATCACATCTGTTTTCAGGTTCTTGAGACTGGCATCGATGTCTTTGGCAATCCATTCCGGGCGGCCATCAGGTACCCACTGGTTGGGGCCGGGGCGCTGGAAGCCGCCTTTGGTAGCGATAATGAGCCCTTTTTGATATGGATGCAGGGCATCTGCAATGAGGCGTTCATTGGTACCAGGACCATAAGCCGCTGCGGTATCAATAAAGTTTACACCGGAAGCCACTGCCTGTTGCAGTACCTTAATGGCGTTGGGACGGTCGGTTGCATCACCAAACACACCGTTGCCGGTTAATTGCATGGCGCCGTAACCCACGCGGTTAATATTGAACTCACCTCCTAAAAGAAAGGTGGTGGCGGGAGATATTTGTGTTGTTTCCATTTTTTTATGATTTGATGGGTCAAAGGTAGGGGGAACGGCTGATCCGGAAATTGTGAAAATAGCAGAAAGAGTTGTATAAATCAAAGAATGAGGAGGAGGGAGATGTTTGTCATTAAAACGTAATACCGGGCTACTTTGCGATGGGCTTATCCGTCAACGCATGCATAAACGCAATCAGGTCCCTTATCTCTGTTTCGTTGAGATGCAACGGTGTGGAAGAAAGTGTTTGATACGGATCAGCCATACCCACTCCATTGCCGCCGCCGGCATTATAAAATTCCATCACTTTTTCAAGATCACGGAACGCGCCGTTGTGCATGTAAGGGGCGGTCATAGCGCTATTACGCACCGTGGGCGTTTTGAAGGCCCGCCGGTAATATGCGATCGGGAAAAATTCAAACCTGCCGGCATCGGTATCGTGTTGCGGATGTTGGAGATCATCGTTAGCAGGCATGCCCAGGTTTTCAAATTCGGTGAACTGGTACAAGGGTGGTGTGAGCCCGTTGAACAGTGGTGCAAAGTGACAGGTAGCGCATTGCGCTTTCCCGGTAAATAAGTTGAAGCCCCGGATCTGTGCAGGCGTCAATGCTTTTTTGTTGCCGGCAAAATATTCATCCATTGCGCTGTTCATGGGTGCGAGGGTACTTAGATACGCCGCGATAGCGGTGGCCAGGTGCGGCATGGTTACAGCGGCGGTGTCTTCAGGATAGGCGGCAGCAAAGGCGTTGCGGTAATGCGCACTGTCTTTTAGCCGGCTGATGATCACAGCGGGATGGCCATCCATCTCTTCGGGGTTGCTGATTACGGTCAGTATTTGTTTTGATAAGGTACCGGCTCTGCCGTCCCAGAACTGTGCGTATTGGAACGCAGAATAGGTGAGACCCGGCGCATTTCTTCTCACCGTCGTTTTATTATCCAGTGCCATGCTGGTGCGCAGGCCATCGCTGAAGTATAGTTCCGGGCGGTGACAGGTACCACAGTTGCGGGTGTTGTTACCGGAAAGCGCTTTTTCAAAGAATAATTGCTTCCCTAACAGCTTTTCTTTTTCCGTATATACGGCGCCGTTAGCAAATGCTTTGAGGTCTATAGCATCTTTGCTGAAGAGGTTGGGTGCGTTGTAGTTGAGCGCGCTGCGGGTATGCAGGTCTAACTGTAATGCACGTATGAGTGCGCCGGTGCTTTCCTGCAAGGGCAGCCCGCAGGTGGTGAGGAATTCCAACCTATTGAAATCGTCGAAGCCGGAATGTGCGTCGAGGTATTGTATACAAAGGGCCAGGTAATGTGCCACGGATTTTGTTTCGGGAGAAGAGGTGCTGAGCCAGGGTTCCATCACTGCCTGGATAGTTCGCATGGATTGTGCGGTTTCTGCGATCCCTGTTTTTAATTCCGGTGCATCGTAGCCGGTGATGCCTCCTGCGTACAGGCGTACCAGTTCGAGGCGGATACTTTCCATAATGGCTTTATCGCTGGTGGTGAACTGGTAGAGCAACGACGTAAGATCGGCTGCGGCGTTACGGATTACCAGTGCTTCTGTTACCAGTTCTTTTTTCCGGGAGAAAGGATCTTTCTCAAACAACAGTACCGCTATCTGCTGTAACCCTGATGGCGCCTGGTATTCCATGTAAGGTTCATCTATTTCCGTTTTGGCCGGGCGGTTATATACCATAGAGGAAGAGAAGAAAAAGTAATCGAGGAAAAACTCAATCCTTTTATATTGTAACCGGCACTTTTTCAGTGCTTCCCTGGCAGCGGTAATGCTGGCCGTATCATCTTTATCAATTGCCTGTATGGCTTGTTCCAGTTCCAGGGAAGCCGCCGAAAATCCGTTGGCGCCTTCCCTGAAAATGGCAATAGTATGGGTAACACCGCGATCTTCCGTGGAGGGTGTAAAGCTATAAGCTACCAGCAGGCTGAATAACAGCCAGATGATCTTATTTCGATACATATACGGTGAAGGTATCTTTTACATTATTGTACGCATCTGCTACGGTATATTTTGTGGTAGATGCGGTAGGTGTTACGGTAATACTCCGGGTGGTTTCCTTACGGTTATTCCATTTGTAGGTACCGATGAAAGAAGCCGTTAATGTGGCCGCTTCTCCTTTTTTAATCCGGATATCCGTGTTCCGGTTTACGTTTTTCATCATGGTAAACTGGTCGCGGATGGTGCCATCTGCGCAGATCCATTTCAGATCCAGGCGGTTGTCCTGTATTTCGAGTATGCTGGAGCCGCCGTGTTCTGCATCTGCAAAATACATGGCGTTATGCGGGTAAACGGTTTGTTTGCCGCCCAGTTTCCCGGCGGAGCCGCTCACTACGTATACGGTACCGGTGGTACGGATGCTGTCTTTGATATACGGTGCGGAATTGTTGCCGCCGTCGTAGCGGCCGGAAGAATTGCTCACGTTATGTTTGGCAGGATCAAAGCTGTTGGCGGGGCCATAATGTCCTTTGATCATCCTGGACCTTTCGTAATCATGACTATGTCCATTCAGTACCAGGTCTACGCCGTTGCGTTCCAGTATCCGGATAAAGTTTTCCCGGATGTGTACCAGCTCATCTTCTTCATCAGAATTATGGGAACCCATTGTATACGGCGGATGGTGCCAGTAGGCAATTACCCAACCCTTGTTTTTATTGGCGGCGAGATCTTTCTTTATCCAGGTTACCTGCGGACCGGTAGTGTCGTACAGGCGGTAAGCGCTGTCTTCTTTACCGTAGCTGTCGAGCGACAGGAAGTGGATGTTCCCGATATCAAAAGAATAGAAAGAAGCTGAGTGGGAAGGCAACCCGCCGGATTCTCCTTCCGATGGCATGGAGAAGTTCTGGTAGTAGTTTGTTTGGTGCGATTGCTGTGCAAAGGCGGCAGAGATATCGGTATCATGATAGTCATGATTTCCGGGCGCCGGGAACAGAGGATATTTCTTCAGCAGGTCATCTTTATAAACATTAAAAAACTTGCTCTGATACTCCGCGTCCGTACCGTTGGGATAGGCGTTGTCACCTAACAATATCCATGCATTCAGGTAGTTGTTGCCGAGGTACTTTACCAGTTGTTCCTTTACGAGTTGCTGGTTGGGAGAGCCGTCGCCACAATCGCCCAGCGCGGCAATGCGGTACAGGTCTGTTTTACCGGCTTCGGGCAGGGTCATAAAGTAGTTGTCTGCGTTGCCCTGCAATACATCCTTGTAGCCGCCAATGGAATAATAGTAGCGGGTGTTGGGTTGCAGGTTTGTAAGCAGTACTTTATGCTCTGTTACCAGGTTGGCATCATCTGCCTGCTGATCCAGCTTATCCGGCGCGGTGCCGTATTTCACACGGCTGCGGGCAGACGCATCGGTGCGCCAGCGGATCAGCATCTGCTGCGTACCGGCTGCCTGCAGGTAAGGGCCACGGATCAGCTTTGCAGCGATGGGCGCTTTCGTAACAGCAGCATCCTGTGCCTGCGCCAGGTGTAAACCGGCGAACAGGCACAGGGAAGCGAGAAAGATAGATTTCATATATGGGACACTATTTTTTTATTGGCGCTGATTCCAGCTCTTTACCGGCAATATCTTCCCAGCGATAATAATGGAAGGTCCGGTCGTCGCTCATCACTACAAATAATCCATGTTTGAAAGTATTGTTCAGTGGCACATTTACTATATCGGAGCCATCGCTGTGGCCGGCGCTTACTTTCACCACTTTCAGCAACGTATGCGTTGTTCCTGACCGGCTGAAGATATGAAATTTGTTGGCACCCTGGTCAGATACCAGGATATATCCTTTGGTGGGAGAGGTTTTATAAATAGAAATACCCTCATGATCTTCTGTAAAACCGGTGGTACCGAAAACTGTTAATTCTTCATTACCTTTTTCCGGGTCGGCATAATATTGTCGTACGCCGTACTGTTCATCAGAGTAATAAACATAGCCGGCTTCATTATCTACGGCAATAGATTCTATTTCCTTTTTACCGCTGTAGTGGCCAAACTTACGTACCAGCGTGGCTTTTATTTTTCCGGCACCGTTATCGGTAAGGCGGTATTGCCATAAATAGGTACCATCCTGCGGACCGGTTTTACGTCCTGCAATTACATAGTGTTCGTTCTTTTTGTTAGTGTAAACCGCCACTCCCATGAGATCACGGTATTGTGTGCCGGTTTCGCCTTCAAATGCCGGGATGCCGCCATCGTCGATGGGTTGCATATCGGGCAATGAATAGAAGCGGAGCTTATGCGTGATGCGCTCGGTGGTAACGGCATAGTCTATACGTTTTCCGTTGAGGAGTAATCCGTATGCAATGTCCACATTGTTGGGACGTTGCAGGTTGGGCACTACCTGTTTGATCTTTCCTTCAAGGTCAAACACATAGAGGGCGCCCTCGGCCGATTTATCAGTGCCTATCACCAGGCTCCGGGCGGGGTTTTGAGGGTTTACCCAGATAGCAGGATCGTCTGAATCAAACTTTACCTGTTCGGTGATTACCGCGGGCTGAATAGTAGTGGTGTCCGTGTATGCCTGTCCGTTAGCCCGGCTTACCGGTCTTGCGCAGGCAAGAAAACACAGCAGTCCGGGAAGAACTGCTGTGGAGAATAATATATTGCGTGTAGTCATTACTGTGAGATCGCTGTTTTAGTTTTTAGTACCAAAGGCGCCAATAAAAGAGGAAGGAGCAGGAGAGGCGTAGTTAATGCCGTTCAGCACCAGTCCGTTCGGGAAGTTACGGGTAAAGGCAGTGGTACCGGCGCCCAGCGCAGGTGAGCCGGCCAGTAAATGAAAGTCCCAGCTGGTGTTAAAATCCGGGCTATCGGTCGGTGTGTTCAACGGATAATTTACAAATTTCGGATCATTCTCACCGGCTTTTGTACCGATAACATCATTGGCGCCGCTAATGATATCTTTTGCGGGCTGGAACTGATCGACGGTAGTTTGGTTAAAGCCATAATAAAGATTGTTGCTGATAACCGAGCGACTGTCCTCTACTTTTTTGGTATCTCTCTTAATACCAAACCGTGTGTTGGCAAACAGGTTATTGTGTAGTTCTACAAACACGGTAGCTTCCACCCACACGGAGCCACCTTTTACTGTAGGCCTTCTCCAGCCGGTGTTGAGCATGGTATTGTTATAGGCAATTACGTGCGCCTGTGGCGTGCGTTCGCCGGAGTTGGATAATTTAAGCGCGTTGGTATTGGTAGAGTAAAAGAGATTGTAACTCACATCCGCGATACAACCGGATTTGATGTTAATACCTTCTCCGCCGGTGATACCGGTGGTGTAAAATTTATTATTGGAGAAGATAAGTTTGCCGCCTTCAATGTAGGTGCAGTCTTCATTAAAATTGCGGAAGATACAGTTAGTCACTACCAGCTTACCATTCACATTGCTGTACCATAATGCAGGTAATGCTTCGCCGCTCACAGCTTTATACAATCCTTGTTTCACAGAAGCAGACGACTCGGTGGTAACAGCACCGCCGTATTCAAGGATGGTATTGTCCAACAGCAGCTCTGCACAGGATTTAGCCGCGAGGATACCGCCCCATTGTTTACCAAACTTGCGGCTGTCGGTGCGGTAGTTTTCTTCAATAGTAAATCTCACCGGTTGTTCAGCGGTTCCCATTGAATACAGGTTTCCTTTTACAATTACTTCCGGTTTTACGAGAGTATCCATGATTACTAATACGCCTTCTTCAATCACCAGCGTTTTACCTTCCGGGATGGTGATATCGCCGGAAACGCGCTGGATGCTGCCTTTGGGCCAGATGCCCCACACATCGCCGTGAACGGTGCCGGAGCCAATGATGCTTTCGCTGAGGTCTACATCGCTGTTTGCTTTTTTACAGCCGCTGACAATGGTCAGTATCAATGCAGCGTAAAAGAGAATATTTTTATATTTCATGATGATGAATATTTTGGAATGAGTTTATAATTTGTAACGTACACCCAGCAGGTAGGTTTGTTTGTAATATTCTTTCCTGATCAGGGTTTCATTGGCTTTTCCCTGTCCCGGCATATTGGTGTTGGCAGGGTCAGTTCCTTTGATAAATATTTCTGCCGGCGTGTTCAGCAGGTTGCCTGCTTTGGCGAAGATGCTGAAGTTATTCCTGAACCTTTTTTCTACAGAAACATCCATCTGTATAAATCCTTTCTGCCAGAGGTCATTGTCGATGTACTGGGAAACGGTAACGATGCGTGGACCGGTATAAGCGCCGGCCAGCTGTGCATCCCATCCATGCTGTATGTCTTTGTACAACACGGAGAGGTTACCGATATGCTCGGACTGTCCGTACAGCGGACGTGTTTGATCTGCCGCGATGGTTTTAACGTCGCCTTTTTCATCTCTTATCCGCAAACTTTTGGAAGTAGTGATGGAAGAGTGGGTGTAAGTGTAGTTGGCTTTGAAACCTATTTTGCTGAAGAATTTGATATAGTCTATTTCCAGGCCGTAGTTGCGGGCGGTACCGAAGTTACCGGCAGAATAGTACTGGTCCTGCGGACGGGTGGCATCTGCACGGATGGTATTTTCGATAGGGTCCTGGATTCTTTTGTAGAATACGCCTACCAGTAATTGATCGGAACGTTTCGGAAACAGTTCATAGCGCAGATCAAAGTTATCGGCGATAGCACGTTTCAGATCAGGGTTACCGCGTTCCTGGTAGTCTTCCAGCACAATTTTGGAAGGAACAATTTCAAAGAAGCCTGGACGGTTCAGTGAGCGGAAATAAGAGCCACGTAAGTTCTGGTGTTCGGATAATTCGTATTTCAGGTTCAGGCTGGGCAACACATCGGTGTACACCTGGCTGCCGGTAGGACGGTCTTCTCCCTGTGGAAAAAACATATGATAACCCTGGTTGGTATGTTCCACACGTACGCCACCGGTTATTTCCAGTTCGGATACTTCGAATTTAAACATACCATATCCGGAGGTTGTTTTTTCGGAAGCATCGTAAGTAAGCGGGTTGCCTACTGCGCCGCCGGGGTTCTGGATCTCCCATACAATATCTGTATAGCTGGTAAAATCCTTACCATACAATGCGTTGATATTGGAAGGTCTGAATGTATAGTTATTAAAGAAGCTGCTGCGTTGTTTGTCGCGGTACAGGCCACCTGCGGAGAAATCTACTTTTGTTCCGGCTATCCTGGCGGTGTAAGTAAGATCAAGGTAACCCGCGATATCATCGTCTGTATTGCGTTCCCAACGGCGGTTGGTACCATTGTTCTCAACAGTAGTACGTGTTTCCTTGAAGTTGTTACGTACCCCGTTTAATGCGATGGTGGTATTATCGGGTACCTCATTTTTGGCGGAGGAGAATACGGCAGACCACTGCAGTTTTAATTTGCCGGGAATGATATGATGATCACCATGCAGGGTGGAATTGTAAATCTGCTGCGTGGTTTTCCTGGAGCGGCTTTCAAACGTCAGTTGCGCATTGCCGGCCACCGGATCAAATATCCCATCGGAGAAGTTGGTGGTGATGCCTTCACGGGTCTGATAGCTTTGCAGGTTCATGTAGGCATTGTAAAGCGACAGCTTATTGTTTTCATTAAACACATAGTCGATCTTTCCATGCAGGCCGCTGCGTTGCTGCTGTTCGCTGTACTGCCGGTTTTGCATACTGGTAAGCACGGAGTAATGCCCGGTGTCCATATCATTCTTATAGAAAGTGCTGGTAGTGGCGCGATAGGTATTCTGGAAGCTACCGGCGAGGATCACGCCCAGTTTATTGTGCAGGAAACGCTGGCCGAAAGATAATCCTGCTACCAGGTTGGGCGCGAAGTTTTTGTTTTTATAATCCAGTGTGCCGGTGGCAAAATCTGCCGGGGTGGCGTTATAGCTTTTACCGTGGGCTTCGTAAGGTGATTTGGATTGTATGTGGCTGGCATCAAAAGAAGTAAAGCCTTTGTCCAGTACCATCTGGCTGTAGCCGGTAGCTACGTTGGCGTTGAGCGATAATTTGCCAGGGGCGTCTTTCATCACCATGTTCACTACGCCGCCCACCGCATCGCCTTCCATGTTTGGCGTTAAGGACTTGTATACTTCGAGGCGGTCCAGCAACTCAGACGGGAAGATGTCGAGCGGCACGTACCGGTATTTATTATCCGGGCTGGGTATTTTCACCCCGTTGATAAGCGTGTAGTTGTATCTTTTGTCCATGCCGCGGAGAATGGCGTATTGTCCGTCGCCGTTGCTGCTGCGTTCTATGGAGATTCCGGAAACGCGCTGGATCACGTTCGCCACGGTGAGGTCGGGCGATACTTCTATAGCCTGACCGGATACTACGTTCATCACCTGGATGGATTTCTGTTCCAGTTTGCGGGCCGTGTTTTCTGAGGAGGCTTTGGTGCCGCCGGCAATCACTACTTCACTCAGGTTTTTGCTGCTGCGTTCACTGAGGTAGATGTTGAGCGCCGGGTTATCACTTTCCAGTACGGTCACTTCTTTTGTTAATGTTTTGTAGGTAAGATGGGAAATGTGCAGGGTGAATTTTCCTGCCGTAATCTTTTTGAATTCAAAGGAACCGTCGAGACCAGTGAGGGCAACCAGTTTGGTTTGGTCCATTACAACGGTGACGCCTACCAGCGGTTCGCCCGTTTTCTGATCGTACACGTGTCCTTTCAGACTGCCGGCGCTGGCAAATGTGACGCTCAGCAGCAGACATAAAAGCGTTGTTAAAAGTGTCTTCATCTTTGGTGAATTTGATGCCGTTCGTGTTAGTGGCGAACTGCATCGCAAATGTGGGCTGCTGCAAAAAAAAATGCAAAAAAGCAGCGTAAGCAAAACGTAAACAGCGTTAACAACGCCGTAAACAAAGCGTGATCAGCGTATACAAACAGGATGTAAATGATTGGTAATTAAGTATTTATTTGTAACAGGAATCGCCATTACCATTATGTTACCGCAACGTTACCGGAACGTTATGCATCACAGGCTTTGCACAAAAGTGTTGAGCGTATCACCTTCCGGGATGTTTAATTTTTTCCGGAGACGATATCTTGCTACCCGTAAACTGTCGGGTGAAATACCAAGAATGGTCGCCATATCTTTTGAGTCCATATTCATTTTATGGAGCGCCAGTAATTTGATATCGTTGTTGGTAAGATCGCTGTACAACGCATTGAGTTTATCAAAAAACACCTGGTGTACCTGTTCAAAGATGCCGGTGAATTCTTTCCATTGTTTCTCGTGATTCACGGTCTGGTTAATTTTCAGTACCAGTTGCTGCAGTTGTCTTTTCTGGTCCCGTTTATCTTCCTGCACCATTTCGGAGAGGGTGTTACGCAGCTCATCGAGGAACTGGTTCCGTTGGATCACATCCAGCGTGTGGGTGGCCAGTTGTTTGCTTTTCAGTTCCAGCTGGTCTTTCTGCACCCGGTTTATTTCAGCATTCCGTTCAGATACGGTCTGCGCCTGGCTGATCTTCAGCTTCTGGCGGGAGATGGTGAGGAGGCAAAGGATGATGAGTAGTACTACCACAATCACTACAGCGGTGTAAATGATGCGGTTTATTTTATGGCTGTTTTCCAGCTGGAGGATTTCGTCGTTCTTTTTATTGGTGTCGTACAGGATCTGGAGAAAGTTCATCTGCTGGTTGTTTTGGGCAGAGTAGATGTCGAGCAGGCATTTGCGGCTGTACTCCATATAATAAAAGGCGCTGTCGTTCCGTCCGAGGAGATTGAATGCTTTGGCAATGTCTTTACAGGCTGCCGCTTCCTGGTATTTATTATTGGTTTGCAGTGCAAGGGCCAGTGCTTCCCTGGAGTAGGGCAGGCTGTTTTTAACATCGCCGGTTTTCCGGAGTACGTCTCCTATATTATTGAGTACTTCAATGCCTGCTATGCGTTCGTGGCTTGCCTCAAAAAGTTGCAGGGCCATGCGGAAAGATGATAGCGCGGTATCGTATTTCTCAAGGTCTTCATAAATGGTGCCCAGGTTTTCGTAGATGCCGGCCATACCAAAGGTATCGCGTGCGCCCTGGTATTGGGTCAGCGCCAGTTGCTGGAAGTACCGGGCGCTGTCGTATTGTTGTTGCTTTTCATAATAATGACCGATGTTACCATAGGTGGCAGCCATGCCGGCCGGATCGTTTACCTGGCGGTATAGCTGGAGGGCTTTATCGTACTGCATTTTAGCGCCCGGCTTATTAATATTGCGGTAATACAGCTGGCCCATGTCATTGAGCACGGCTGCTTCGGCCGCTTTATGGCCAGTGGCGGTAAAAAGGGTGGCCGCCTGCTGGTAATATTCCAGCGATTTGGCGTAGTGGCCCAGGGTGAAGCAGATCTTTCCCATCTGGCGGAGGCATTTGCCGGCAGTGGCTTCATCTTTGTTACTGATAGCTGCATCATGCATTTTGCGCAGGGCAAGAAAGGCGGCATCCGGTGATTCCTGGCTGAGCTTTCCGGCGGCGGCGAGCTGCATTTGCAGCGTGTCCTGCGCAGCGGTGGCGATTACCGGGAAGGCAGATAAGCATAGTACGATAAACTGAAAAACCCGTTTCATTTGTAATGACAGCACGTATTAATTAAGTGTAATCAATCCGCAAAGAATGTTTTTTAGTGTTAACTGTATGTTACCAAACCGGCTGCCGCTGACATAAAAATGCTTGCTTACCGATACTATTTTATATATTATTGTGACGCCGGTTACATTTTTGACCCATAAATTAGTTCCAGTTAAATATTGATTATGAAAAAGAGAATCTTAGTTACCATGCTGCTGGCCGGAGGAATTGGCGCCGCCAATGCCCAGGAAAAAGCAAAGCCTGAAGATACAGAAGTGTATACCCCGGTGCCCCCGGAAGTAAAGCCCGGGAAAAAATGTGGTGAAGCGCCTTCGGATGCCATCATCCTGTTCGATGGCAGCAACCTGGATCAGTGGGTAATGACCGACGACCGCGAGAAACCCGCAGAATGGCTGGTGAGCAAAGGCGTTCTGACGGTGAACAAGAAGGTAGGGAATATTGAAACAAAGAAAGCGTTTACCAACTACCAGTTACACATCGAATGGCGCGTTCCCGCCAATATCACCGGTACTGGTCAGGGCAGGGGCAACAGCGGTGTTTTCCTGGCTTCCATCGGTAAAGGAGATGCCGGTTATGAATTACAGGTACTGGACTCCTACAATAATAAAACATATACCAATGGCCAGGCTGGCAGTATTTACAAACAGTCCGTGCCACTGGCTAACCCTACCCTGAAGCCAGGGGAGTGGAATACGTATGATGTGATCTGGACAGCGCCCGTATTTGGTGCAGATGGCGCGTTGACATCTCCCGCAAAAGTAACCGTAACCTTTAACGGGGTAGTAGTACAAAATGGCTACGAGCTGAAAGGCCCTACCCAATACATCGGTCAGGCAGCCTACCGCCAGGCGCATGGTCCCAGCCCTATCAAGCTGCAGGCACATGGCGATAAGAGCGAGCCGCTGAGTTTCCGCAATATCTGGGTAAGAGAATTATAGTAACAAAAACGAGTTTACAGGAAAGGGCTGTCGGCAACGACCGCCCTTTTTTTATTTTTTTCTCCCTGTTCCATCATTTTCTTTACTTTTAATACCACGACGTTATGTAAAACTATTCCACTTTCCTGTTTCATGGAGCATGTAAACATTGAGAAGAACTTGTTGCTAAGGGCTGCTGCGGGCCATGAGGAGTCGTTTACTCAACTCTTTTTCCTGTACCGGCATAAGTTGTACAGCTTCCTGCTGCGCCTGACGGAATCTCCGGAGATGACGGAAGATGTGATACAGGATGTATTCCTGAAGTTGTGGAAAGACCGCGAAAACCTGGTGAACATCGAACAGTTTGGCGGATATATTTACCGGATGGCGCAACACCAGGCGCTGAATGCGTTCCGGCGCATGGCGAAAGAAACCCTGATCCTCGCCGAACTCACCAGGGTGACTAACGGGGCCGCGCCCGCCGATGCCGCGGATAACCTGAGTGTCCGGGAAGTAAGGGAAAAGTTACAATACGCGCTGGATCATCTTCCCCCAAAACAAAAACTGGTGTATACGCTGAGCCGGGAACAGGGGCTGAAACACGATGAAATTGCCCGGCAGCTCAATATCTCCCCGTCTACCGTTAATAACCATATGATTGCCGCCCTGCGCACCATCCGTCAGCAACTGGGGCCGCACCTGCATTCCATTACGGGCGCTTCCTGCCTGCTCATGATCATCGATGGCTTCCGCTGAAAAAAATATTTTTAATTACACTAGTCATATTTTCCCGCTCAGGTGTCTATTGTAAGACAGATTCCGCATTAATGTAAAAACACCGCATGATTTCAGCAAGGATCAGCTACCTGGCAGCACGCTATTTTGATAATACCTGTACACCGGCAGAAAAGCTGGAGCTGGCGGCATGGATCGGCCGGCAAACGGATGATGCCGTGCTGGAAGAAGTATTGGGCGAAGCCTGGGAATCGCATGTGCCGCTGATCATGATGCCCGATGAAATGTCGGACCGCATTGTGGCAGCCATGTTTGGCCGCGCACCGGAAGTGCCTGTAGTGCCGGTACGTACCCGCTACCATAAAATATGGTGGGCGGCTGCCAGTATCCTCGTGCTTGGTGGCATCGGCGTATGGGCATGGCAGCATCAGCCGGCGCTGGCGCCGGTAGCGGAAAGCAAACAGCAGCGGTATAAAAATGAAGTGATGCCCGGCAGCAACCGCGCTATGCTCACCCTGGCCGATGGCAGCGTTATTGCGCTGGACAGTGCGGGCAACGGCGTGCTCGGTCAACAGGGCGCCGTAAAAATCATCAAACAGGCCAACGGCGAACTGGCTTATGTGGGCAACGGTAACGGCGAAGCCATGTATAATACTATGACCACCCCCCGTGGCGGCCAGTACCACCTTACCCTGCCCGATGGCACCCAGGTATGGCTGAACGCCGCATCTGCCATTACTTACCCTGCGGCCTTTACCGGTAAGGAAAGAAAAGTAACGGTGAAGGGAGAAGCTTATTTCGAGGTAGCTGCCAATGCCAGTATGCCTTTCCGGGTGGCGGCCGGCAACACAGAAATAACGGTACTGGGTACTCGGTTTAACATAAATGCCTATACGGAGGAACCGGCTATCCGCACCACACTGGTAGATGGCGCTGTGAGCGTGGCTGCCGGGAAAAACACCACCATACTCCGTCCGCGTATGCAGGCGAGGGTAGGGAAAGATGAAGTATTACACGTTACTGAAAATATAGATACCGATGAAACCATTGCCTGGAAAAACGGGTTCTTCCAGTTTACCGATGCAGATATGCCTACGGTGATGCGGCAAATAGAAAAATGGTACGACGTTAAAGTGTCTTATGAAGGAGCTATTCCTGAAAGAAGCTTTGGCGGCGGTATGCAACGCTCTTTGCCCTTAACGGAAGTGCTGGGAATACTGGAGGAAAATGGGGTGAAATTTAAGATAGAGGGAAAAAATATTATTGTTCTGAAATAAAAAACCACGTTACTGATTTACTACTAAACTAAGAAACACAAATTCCACTGCATAGGCTCCTGAAGTTTATGTATTCTACCTGTTATGCACAATAAAGCCGGAAACGCTGATAACATTTCCGGCGGCGTCTGGATAACACAAACAAAAAAGTCGGCGAAGACTCCTTATTCATTCAACCAAACAATGCAAATGTATGCAAATTAATTGTATCGCTCTTTGCAGCCGGACAGCTGTTGCTATTACCCGGAGCGTTATTTCCCGGACAGGCAGCAGGGTTTCCCGGCATCGCACGCTATGCTCAACCAAAATGCTGTTAGCTATGAAGTTAACGATTCTGTTCACGTTACTGCTCCTGAACGTAAGCGCCACCGGCCTTTCGCAAACGGTAAGCTTTTCAGGTAAGTCGGTATCACTCAAATCAGTGTTTGCCGCCATCAAAAAACAAACGGGATACGTAGTGTTCTACGACAACCTGCTGCTGAAAAACAGCAAGCCCGTGACCATCTCCGTGGAAAACGCGCCGCTGGCGGTTTTGCTCAATGCTGCCCTGAAAGACCAGGGGATGACTTTTACCATCCTGGATAAAACCATCTCCGTGAGGAAGCAACAGCTGCTCACGCTTCCTCCCATCCTGAAGTTAATGATCCCGCAGATGACCATCACCGGCCGGGTTACAGACGACTCCAATACACCGCTGCCCGGTGTGACCGTATTGCAGAAAGGAACCAGCAACGCTGTTATTACCAACGAAACCGGCGAATACCGGCTCACCAACATCAGCGATGGCGCCGTGATCGTTTTTTCCTATATCGGGTTTAATAAAGAAGAAGTTACCGTGAACGGCCAGTATAAGCTGGACATCCGTCTTACCAAAGCCGCCAACACCGCCCTCGATGAACTGGTGGTAATTGGTTATGGCACCATGAAAAAAAGTGACCTCACCGGCGCCGTGTCTACCGTGAAAGGCGATGCCATCGCCTCCCGCAAAACCACACAGGTGTCGCAGGCGCTCCAGGGCGCTGTTCCGGGTGTAATGGTTACCCGCACCAACAACGCGCCGGGCGCCGTGGCACAAATCCGCGTAAGAGGGATCACTACTATTTCTGATGCCGGCGCTTCACCGCTCATCATCCTCGATGGCGTACCCATTGATGATATCAACTCTATCAACCCAAATGATATTGATAATATTTCCGTGCTGAAAGACGCCGCCTCTGCTTCTATTTATGGCTCCAGGGCGGCTGCCGGCGTGATCCTCGTTACTACCAAACGTGCGAAGAACGGGCAGCTGGATCTGAACTACAGTTATGAATACGGCGTGGAAAAGCCCACCAAACTGCGTGATTATGCCAATGCGGTAGACTATATGCGCCTCACCAATGAGCTGCGGTGGAACGACAACGGTAATAACGCCAACGAATACCCTATTTACACCAAAGATATTGTGGATAACTACGCCGCACTGCATGCGCAGAATCCGGATCAGTACCCCGATACCGACTTCAGAGGTATGATCCTCAATAACAGCGCTCCCCGTGAAAGCCATGCACTGAGCATCGCCGGCGCCGGGAAATCCCTGCGCTCCAGGGTGTCGCTGGTATATGATAAAATCGGCGCGCTGTACGAGGGCCGCTCGTACGACCGGCTTACCGCACGCATCAACAACGATATCATCATCAATAAATACCTCACTGCCAGCGTGGATGTGAATTACAAACGCACCATCGTTAAACAGCCAACCATTGATCCGATGTACAAGATGGGCATCATGCCGCCCATTTATGCTGCCATGTGGTCCGACGGCCGCATCGGCGCGGGAAAAGACGGCGCTAACGTGTACGTGCAAACAAAATATGGCGGCTTTAACAACAACTGGTTTAACCAGCTTGGCGGAAAAGTAGGTATCGATTTTACGCCCATAGAAGGATTGAAAATTTCCGGTATCGTATCTCCCTTTATCAACTTCGATAAAGGAAAGAAATTTACCCGCAAGGTGCCCTATACTGCTTTCAATAATCCAAACGCTATTTCAGGATATATTGAAGGTCTTACCGAAACCAAACTGGAAGAAGCGCGTAACGATAGCTACCGCTACACCACCCAGTTTGTCGCTAATTATAATAAACAGATCAAAGACCACAGCTTTAGCCTGATGGGCGGATATGAATTTTATAAGGCATTCAATGAAGACCTGGGTGCATCGCGCGGACAATATATCCTCAGCAACTATCCCTACCTGAACCTGGGCCCGCTGGAGTTTCGCGACAACAGTGGCGGCGCATATGAAAATGCATACCGTTCCTGGTTTGGAAGAGTTACCTATAGCTATAAAGATAAATACCTGTTCCAGGGAAATATCCGCTATGATGCGTCTTCCCGTTTTGCCGCAGGCTACCGCTGGGGTTCTTTCCCGTCTTTCTCTGCCGGCTGGGTGATATCAGAAGAGAAATTTATGAAGTCTACCGCGCCGTGGTTATCCTTTGCAAAGCTCCGTGCTTCCTGGGGTTCACTGGGTAATGAACGCATCGGTAACTATCCTTACCAGGCATTGCTGCGCTTTGAAAATAATTCCCTGTTTTATAAAGGCAACAACATCGTATCTGCACAATCTGCTGCACAGTGGCAATATGCCATCCGTGATATTTCCTGGGAAACCACCCACTCATGGGATTTGGGTGCAGATGTAAATTTCCTTGATAACAGGTTGCGTTTTACCGGTGATTATTTTAAGAAGACAACCGAAGATATCCTGCTGGAGCTGGAAATCCCTGATTATATCGGCTTCGACAATCCTTACCAGAACACGGGTAAAATGTTTACTACCGGCTGGGAAGCACAACTGGGCTGGAACGATCGCATCGGTGATTTCACTTATAGTGTATCCGTGAACGTATCCGACTTTGTATCCAAAATGGGCAATCTTGGAGGAACACAATTCGTCGGCGATTCTATAAAAAGACAAGGCAGTGAATTCAATGAATGGTATGGCTATATATCTGATGGTATTTATCAAACACAGGATGAAGTGGATAAGTCGGCAACGCTCAATGCCAACGTGAAACCCGGCGATATCCGCTATCGTGATGTGAGTGGCCCCAACGGTGTGCCCGATGGCAAAATATCCCCTGAATACGACCGCGTACTGCTGGGTGGTTCGCTGCCACGTTATCAGTATGGCATCAGTTTGCAGGGCGGATTCCGCAACTGGGATCTGGGTGTTGTATTCCAGGGTATAGGCAAACAAAACTCCCGCCTCACTACCGATATGGTACGGCCACTCTATGAAAATTTTGGCAATTTCCCGGCTATCATCGATGGCAATTCCTGGAGCAAATACAATACGCCGGAACAGAATAAAGCCGCCAGGTATCCGCGCTATACCAATACCTCTGCAGGTAATAACTACGCCATGTCCGACTTCTGGCTGATCAACGGCGCCTATTTACGCCTGAAAAATATCAACGTAGGATATTCCATGCCCAATGACTGGGTAAAGAAGATCCGCATTCAGAGCGTTCGTATATACGGTAGCGTTAGCGACCTGTTCTCTGTGCATAATTTCCCGAAAGGTTGGGATCCTGAACAACCATCGCTAGGTTATCCTATTACCACCAGTTATGTTATTGGCGCATCTGTTAAATTCTAAATTCCACGAACATGAAGCAACTTATTCTCATAGCCGGCATCACTTGTATTTTCTTCAGCGCCTGCGGCAGCCTGGATCTGAACCCGCTGTCCGATGGCTCCAGCGAAACCTGGAATTCCAATGCGGAAGAAATAGAAATGTCGCTCAACGGATTGTATAAAATCAATTTCTGGATGAAGGACGATGACGACTGGACCGACGACTGGATATACCGCGACGTTACCACCGCTGTTACCGGCGCTACTATCAATGGTGAAACAGATTTTGTAAAGAAGTGGTGGACGGATACCTACAAAGCCGTAGCCCGCGCCAACAACATCCTGCAAAGCATTTCCCGCGCAAATAAGGTACTATCGGCCGACCAGATAAACAACTACACCGCGGAAGCCCGCTTTGTAAGAGCGTGTATGTATTCCCGTTTGTTATCGCATTACGGTAACATCATTTATACCGACTCCACACTCGACATCGACCAGGCACTGCAGCTGAAGCAAATGGATAAAGCAACGGTGTTAAAAAAGATCTATGAAGATTTTGATTTCGCCGCAGCTACCTTAAAAACTACCTATGGCGCATCGGAACTGAAGCGTGCCACCAAAGGCGCTGCCCTGGCCATGAAAGCACGTATTGCACTGTATATGGGCGACTGGGCCGTTGCACGCGATGCTGCCAAAGCATGTATCGATCTGGATGTATATAAACTGCACGATAATTTTGGAAACCTGTTCCTGTCGAAAACAAAGAATTCTACCGAAACTGTTTTTGGACTGCCAAGATCAGTGACGCTAAAAGTTACTTTCGACGACTGCCAGAATTATGTGTCGCGCATCGCCGGCGGCTGGGCTGCCAAAGATCCGTCCTGGGATCTCTTTTGTAGTTTTTTATGTAAAGATGGATTACCGGTAGATGAATCACCTTTATTTAATCCCCGTCGTCCGTTTGATAACCGCGATCCGCGCTGTGCCGCCACCATCGTGGAATTCCAGACCCCGCACCTGGGATACGTTTTCCAGCCGCATCCGGATTCCCTGAAAGTGAGGTCAGTATCAGATAATAAATACGTGGAAAATAAAGATACCCGTGCTATTGCACAATACGCCTCTTTCAACGGGTTGTTATGGAAAAAAGGTATCGATGGCGACTGGCTCCTCAACTCCTGGAAAATGGAAGCCGATAATATTGTGATCCGTTTTGCAGATGTATTGCTCATATATGCAGAAGCCAAAACAGAGTTAGGAGAAACAGATCAGCTGGTGCGCGATGCCATTAACAAAGTAAGGGCGCGCGCCTATGGTACCGTGTACACCAATACCAGTGCGTATCCTGCGGTTACCGCCGCGGATCAGTCCAGCCTGCGTAAAATTATCCGTACCGAAAGAAGAATGGAGTTTGCATTGGAAGGTATCCGTTACATGGATATCATCCGCTGGAAGCTGGCGGAAAAAGTGCTGAACAAAGCAAACTATGGTTTGCTGGAACCCGCAGAGCTACGTACAAAAATAGTACAGCCGGGACTATGGTTCTTCCCGCAAACGCCTGCTATTGATGAAGATGGTATAGCCGATTTTACCGCGATGTATAACGCCGGCCTGATAAAACAGATCACTGTGCGTAAGTTTGATGCCACGCGCCAGTATCTGTGGCCTATTCCATCTACAGAAGTATTGACCAGTCACCTAACCCAGAATCCAAACTATTAAGCGATCGTATGAAACAAAAGAACAGACTGGCCGCAGTAATAGTTGCCATCGGTATATCGGGAGCGGCGTGTAAAAGTGAAAAAGCCGCAGCCCCGCGATCGTTCAGCGGTATTTATCCGCAGCTGGCCATGTATAATAAGGAAGGAGAGTGTGGCACCGGTGCAGTAGTGCCGTGGGCGGGGAAGTTGTGGGTAATTACTTATGGTCCGCACCTGCCTTATGGCTCGTCCGATAAACTGTATGAAATAACGCCGGATCTGAAACAGGTGGTGCGCAGCGAAAGCATTGGCGGCACACCGGCCAACCGGATGATTCACCCGGAAAGTCACCAGTTGTTTATAGGGCCGTATGCCATCGGTGAAAATGGCCAGGTACGCACAATACCCTACACGGCCATGCCAGGGCGGCATACCGGGAATGCACGGCATCTTACAGATCCTGCCGGTAAAATTTATTATGGTACCATGGAAGAAGGTTTTTACGAAGTAGATGTAAAAACCCTTCAACCTGTTTTATTATATGAAGATGGAAATGTAAAAAGCAAAAAAGGCGCAGACACTACCGCCAATACACCTTCCGCCTTATTGCCGGGAGCGCATGGTAAAGGCTTGTATTCGGGGCAGGGCGTAATGATTTATTCCAACAATGGTGAACCCGGACCCAAAGCGCTGACCCAGTTTGATATTGAAGCGGGGTCATTATCGGAATGGAACGGGAAAGACTGGAAAGTTGTACGCCGGAACCAGTTCACGGAAATTACTGGTCCGGGTGGCATCTCCGGAAATAAAAATCCGGCCACCGATCCCATATGGGCTACGGGCTGGGATCATAAATCTGTATTACTCGGATTGCGCGACCAGGGCAGATGGTCCTTCTTCCGTTTGCCAAAGGCCAGTCATAGCTACGATGGCGCGCATGGCTGGAACACCGAGTGGCCGCGTATCCGCGACATCGGCACAGAAAATAAGCCGGATTATCTCATGACGATGCACGGCCTGTTCTGGCATTTCCCCGGACAGTTTTCTACCGGGCATACTGCGGGTATCCGTCCCCGTAGTGCATACCTGAAAGTGATCGGCGACTTTGCCCGCTGGCAGGATCAACTGGTGTTTGGTTGTGACGATGCCGCACAAAAAGAATTTCTCAACAAGCGGGCCGCCAAAGGAAACATCGAAGGACCAGGCCAATCCAATTCCAATCTATGGTTTACTTCCCTGCAACAACCCGATGAGCTGGGACCCAACACCGCCGAAGGCGCCGTGTGGCTCAATGAAGCAATAACGCCATCGCAGCCTTCCGAACCTTTCCTCTTTGCCGGATGGCCTCACCGCAGCGCGCGGATCACCCATAACGGCAAACGTCCCGTGGAGTTCACGCTGGAAACAGATAAAGGCGACGGCATCTGGAGCATTGCACAAAAAGTAACCGTGGCACCCGGTAAAACCGGCGACATTATTTTCCCGGAAAACATGCCGGGAGAATGGATCCGCATTACCGCCGCGCAACCGGTAGTGGCTACGGCGCATTTCTTTTATGCTGCCAATGATGCCCGCAAAACAGTGCCGGCAGCGCTTTTTAACGGACTAAGCAAAGTAACGGACGCCGTTTCCAATGGCGGGTTATTATATGGCCTGGGCGACGACCGTCGCGCACTTGGCATACTCGCACAGTCGTATAAAAACGGGGATGCTACCGTGGAAGGCTATTACGAGCTGGATGCCAGCATGGACCTCGTGAAAAAAGACGATCCTAAAACAGCGGACTTTATCCGGCAGAAATTCGCTATCCCGCAACAGGCAGTGACCATTGAATCAGGCTCTGTATTGATAGTAGACGATAAAGGCCGCAGATGGCGGTTGCCACTGGGCAACGAAGCCTTTGCAGGTCTTACCGGCAAAGCGGCTTTGCGCATTTGCCGCGAGGTATCAACAGAAAGGGACCTGTTTAATTGTATGGGCACCTTCTATGAATTACCTGCGGAAAACGCCGACGGCTATGCGAAAATAAGACCGGTAGCGTCACATCCTTTCCGGATCAACGACTACGCCGCTTACCGCGGTCTGCTGGTAATGACGGGCATTGCGCCCGACACGAAAGCCGGTGAACATGTCATTGTATCGGCTGATAAAAAAGCAATGGTGTGGGCAGGCGCGATTGATGATCTATGGCAACTGGGCCGGCCGGTGGGCCGTGGCGGTCCGTGGAAAGATGCTGCAGTGGAAGCAGGCAAACCATCAGATCCTTACCTGGTAGGTTTTTATTCACAGCGTCAGCTGCAATTATCACATGATGCCACCGCGCCCGTTGAATTTACCGTAGACATTGACCCCGTAGGCAATGGCGCCTGGATGAATTATAAAACCGTTACCGTTGCCCCGGGAGAAACGCTGAACTGGCAATTCCCCGGTGGTTTCGAGGCACGGTGGATCCGTTTCACGACCAATAAAAATTGTCACGCTACTGCATGGCTGGAATATAAATAAGCGACGAACATGAAATATACAGTGGTCTGTTTACTGATTTGGTGTTGCCAGGTAACAAACGGGATGAATCCCGCTGATACCCTGAAAGACGTGCTGGGTAACCGGTCGTTGTTGCCGGTTGCTGCCACGTATAAAACATACCGGATCAGCGATACGGCCACTTACGAGCTGCAACTGGCGCTGGATGCTGATAACAGGCCACTGTATTATTACCGGAATATTTTTACGCCCGTTTGTTATACGGGAGAATGTAAACCGGTATACATCAACCTTTACTGGGATCTGCTGGGCAATTATGTCCGTTATGACCTGCCCGCAAAGGAAGTATTAACAAAACTGGATCACCGGGAATTCAAGCGCGATGATTATGAAAAGCTGCACGACATACTGGCGCGTCCTAATTCATTGCTCGCGGACCTGGCTATCACCGACCTTATTGTACCGGGAACGGAAAATCTCAGCGATTCGGTAGATGCCCGTACCGGCGCTACGCTTAAAACCATTAAAAATGAAGTGATCTCCGGCGCGGTATATACCTGCTATACGTTGTGGCATATTGCACACGGACCAGTAACAGATGAAATTACCCGCATTACCGATACGTATCTCAATCCCGCACTGCTGCACCGTTTTCTATCTTCCCAAAATCATACTTACCAGTATAAGGCACTTGAAAAGATCATGGATAAAAATGGAAGGATAGCGCCGGGTTTTGAGAAAGATATCCGTACATTGATCAATGGCAAAAACATTTTTATTGCACGCTATACCTTACAACAGGTGTATCCCGGTTTTGTTACCGGCGCTAAAGCACAATCGTGGTTGTGGGATACCTATACTAAAAGCGGCTATCCCCTGCAATTAACAATACTGCGCAAGCTGGCCACCGTGCCGCTGAGTGCTGCAATGGCGAAGCAACTCGCCGTCGCCGGCAGCAGCGCCAACGAAGAACAGTTCCATTTAATACTGGCTGCATTGCAGGCCACTCCTGATTTGCCGGAGCCGGTGATACAGCAGCTGGCAGATCAGTTAAAAAATACCGATGCCACACGGGCAGCCGCTATCCATGCGTTGCTGTTACAACGGCAGCCGGTGAATCATTCCGTAAAAATTAAGATGCATGAATATGAACAAACGCTTCATCCAACTGAAAAATAGCTGGTTGATCATCCTGTTGTTGTGTGTATGCACACAATGGCTGCAGGCGCAGCAGCGGATATTTGTGGAAACAGAATCCTTCGCAGAAAAAGGTGGCTGGGTAATTGACCAGCAGTCGTTTCCCGTAATGGGCTCCTCTTACCTGATGGCGCACGGCATGGGCCGTCCGGTAAAAGATGCCGTGACTACCGTCAATTTTCCGGAGAAAGGTACTTACCATGTATGGGTGCGTACCAAAGACTGGGCCCCCTTCCCGAAAGGACCGGGAAAATTCCAGGTGGTGATAAATGATGCGCCGGTGAAAACGGTGTTTGGCGAAAGTGGCAACGACAAATGGAAATGGTACGATGGCGGTGAGATCACTGTTCCTGCCGGTGCAACAAAAATTGCCCTGCGCGACCTCACTGGTTTTAATGGCCGCTGTGATGCGCTGTTATTCACCACCGGCAAGTTCACGCCACCGGATGATGCCGCTGCATTAAGCGCATTACGCCGTAACCTGTTGCACTTAACGGCCACGCCAAAAGCAGCCGGGCCTTTTGACCTCGTAGTAGTAGGTGGTGGCATTGCCGGCACCTGTGCTGCTATCTCCGCTGCCCGCATGGGTTTGAAGGTAGCGTTAATCCAGGACAGGCCCGTACTCGGAGGTAACAACAGCTCAGAAATACGGGTGCACCTGAAGGGAGATATCGACAAAAATTACTATCCTAAGCTTGGCCGTATTGTAAGGGAAATGGATAACGGCGATCCGGGTAATGGGAACCCCGATGCAAACGAATATGGCGATGCCCGTAAAATTGAAATCGTTAAAGCAGAAAAAAATCTCACCCTGTTCCTCAATACCTATGTGTTCAAAGTAGAAAAGGAGAACGACCGCATTGTTGCGGTTACCGGTCGTGATATTGCAAGCAACCAGGAAACACGTTTTACCGGCACTTACTTCTCCGATTGTACCGGCGATGGTACGGTAGGATATCTTGCCGGCGCCGCCTTCAGAATGGGTCGTGAAAGCAAGGCAGAAACAGGCGAATCGCTCGCTGCGGAAAAGCCGGATAGCTTTACATTGGGTACTTCCAACTTATGGGCTTCCCTGCCAACAGACAGCGTTACTTCCTTCCCCGCCACGCCATGGGCGCTGCAGTTTTCAGACGAATATCATATCGATGCGTCTAAAGCCGACTGGGAATGGGAAACCGGCTTTGGTAATTTCAATACCATCACCGAAGCAGAACAGCTCCGCGATCATAACCTGCGCGCCATTTATGGTAACTGGTCGTATCTCAAAAACAGCAAGCCCGAGAAATACGGCAAACAACAACTCGCGTGGGTAGCCTATATCGGTGGTAAACGCGAATCCCGGAGGATCATCGGGGATCATGTGCTTACACAGATGGATATCCAGGAAGGCAAAATGTATCCCGATGGCACCGTCACCGCCACCTGGACCATCGACCTGCATTTCCCGGATCCTGTCAACAAAAAATATTTTGAAGGACAGGAGTTTTTTGCCGGCACCAAACATATCAGGGTAGCGCCGTATACCATTCCGTACCGTTGCCTGTATTCTAAAAATATCAGCAACCTGTTTATGGCAGGACGGAATATCAGTACCACGCACGTAGCCTTTGGCAGCACCCGTGTAATGCGCA
This sequence comes from Chitinophaga sp. CCNWYY40, assembly GCF_037483205.1. Classification (NCBI taxonomy): domain Bacteria; kingdom Pseudomonadati; phylum Bacteroidota; class Chitinophagia; order Chitinophagales; family Chitinophagaceae; genus Chitinophaga; species Chitinophaga sp. CCNWYY40. Next base: position 413,604 of record NZ_JBBHLF010000003.1, on the reverse strand, counting down.
CCTGTGGCATGATGGGAGAAGTAGTAGGCTTTGCCGCCTATGTAGCCAACAAATACCACAGCAGCCCGAGAAGTGTATACACCGATCACCTCACCGAATTTATGGACCTGATTAAAAATTAAAGATGTACGCCGTTTATATCCTGCTGCTGCTGCATACCGCCGTTGCTCCTTCCCTGATACACCTGGAAGGCAGCGCGCAGGGCACCACCTGGCATATTCAATATGCCGATGCGCAGCAGCGGGATTTTACGCCGCAAATCACCCAAACCCTGCAGGATATCGACCAGTGCTTATCCATTTACCGGAAAGACTCCGAGATCTCTTTATTCAACCGCGCCTCCTCCCTTGAATTCCAGTTACCCTATTTTTACCCGGTATTAAAAAAATCTGCCGAGATATACGCCGCTACCGGTGGCGCCTTCGACCCCACCGTAATGCCCCTCACCGCCGCTTACCGGCAGGGAAAAAGAACACATACCCCGTGGTGGGAAAAGGCCGATTCCCTGTTGCAATACGTAGGCTTTTCGTATATCCGTTTTGATGAAACAGGCGTGCGCAAATTAAAGGAAGGTGTGAGCCTGGACTTCGATGGTATTGCGCAGGGCTATAGTGTGGATGTTTTAGCCGCTTTACTGGACCGTAACGGCATCAGCAACTACATGGTAGAGATGGGAGGAGAAGTGCGCTGTAAAGGGCTTAAAAACGGCGTGTCATGGACTGTTGGCATCGATAACCCATTGCATCCTGATCAGCAGCTGGCTACTGTACGGCTGCACAACCGGTCCGCTACCACAGCAGGCAATTACCGCGATCATTATGAGCAGAACGGCACCATATCCGGGCATATCATTCATCCTAAAACGGGGTACTCCACACCGGATTCGCTGTTAAGCGTTACTGTGTTTTCCGAAGATGCCATCACCGCAGATGGATATGACACGGCTTTTATGGTGATGGGCGTGGAGGGTACGAAACACTTCCTGGAGCAGCGGAAAGATATGGATGTGTACCTGGTGTACCTGGATGCGAAGGGCGGGGTAAGGGTGTGGATGACGGAGGGGTTGAGGGGGATGGTAGAGCGAGGTGAGCCGGTTGCAGAGGGGAGATAGTGCATTGACAGTGCATTGATAGTGCATCAGGAGTGCATTGGGAGTGCATGCTAACAGTATTGATTGTGCATGGTATACGCAAGTCCGGGGCACCGGCGAAGCATCCGCGAGGTAAGAGGGTATAAGTCCCCATGTGTACGTTAATCTTTATCTCCCGGTATATCCATAGATAACTTCAGATGCTCTACAAATGCGTTCCTCTTACAACAAGTTAAATGTTGATTATTAACAAAATCACAGACATCATTAACGTGATGAATTTACTATTTGATAGTACAGATTTTATAATAATCGTGTATAGATTTCTTTATAGAATATCTGGAAAACGATTAATCATGAAAAGAAAGAAAAATTACGAAGAAGAACTTTCACAATAAGGAATTCCCGAATGATGAACTGTTTATCAGGCTGGAACTGCATTCAAACAATACCATATCCGCACTCAGCTGGTTTTTGCTGGCGGAAAAAGGAAAAGCCTATAATATCAGCACAAATAAAGAATTACGAAGGAAAGAGAAGAAAAATGTGCATAAAACCATTGCAAAAATATAGGTTACAAATACTTTTTAACCACCCCATTTTTCCGCACCCAATACACCACGCTCCAACTCAGCGCTACCGTCACCACAAACGTGATCAGGAACTTCAGGAACGCGTGTAATGGCGCATTCAACAAACTGTACTGGCACCAGACAATGAAAATATAATGCACCAGGTAAATACCATAGGCATTAGCGGAAAGTGATTCCCACCACGGGTTTGTTTTATTGAGGATACTTTTAAACAGGGTTAAAAAAGCAATACAGCTCATTGTACAGGATAATATCCATATCAACCTGTAGATAAGGGTGGCCTGTAATTCGTTCAGCTGGTGGTTGCCGATCATCCGGATGATGGGGGCTTCACTGAGTTTCAGCCCGGCGTATATCACCAGACAACTGATTACCCACAGCGGCCATTTTTTTACAAAGGCAGATCCATCTCCAAAGATGCCGTTGGCCAGCCCCGGCGCGCCGATCACTGCTCCCAGCAGGAAATAGCCGGCATACAGGAACACCCTGCTGATCTGGAAATCGAAAGGACCGATGCCCGTCCATGCATACGGGGATACAAATTGGATAACAGGAATATAGAGTAATAAAGTATAGATGTACCAGGAAAGAAATAATTTTCCCGGACGTTGCTTTTGCATCGCCAGCCAGTTACCTGCTTTGTTCACCCCGTTTTTTACCAACGGGTAGCACAAGGCAAAAACTAGGTTAAACACAAACAATACCCAGATGAACCAGGGCGGTCCTACCGGCCACGCTTCTACCGTAAAAAAATCTATTACATAAGCCTTTATATTGTGTTGCCCTGTAGCCAAAAGAAAGGAAGGGTAGTAGGCGATAAGCATCAGCAGGGTAACGCCGATCATAAAAGGAATAAACAACCGGTAAAACCTGTCCCGGATAAATTTCCCCATGCTTTTGCTACGCAAACTGTTCATCACAAAAATGCCGCTGATCAGGAACATCAGCGACATAAAAAAGATATCATTAAAATCTTCAAAGATATCCAGCCCCTTCCACCTCGCAGTATCCACCACGGGGTTGGTGGAGAGGATATAGGCGCTTTTATTAAAAGATGCAAATGTGGTGTATGCCAGCGAAGAATGATGGGCTACAACTAAAAGAGTAATAAACGAACGCAAGTTATCTACCCAACTATTCCTGACTGGTACCATATGTTTACCGGGTTTAGCAGGAACAAGATAAAACAAAAGTTGCAGGACATGCCTGCAACTTTTTAATACTTAGTATCCAGGGTTTTGTACAATCTTCGGGTTACGGTCTATCACATCCTGTGGTACCGGGTTCAGGTACATTTTGGCGGTAAACACATGCGGATGATTCAGTGGTACAATTTCGTATTTCCATACTCCCGCATTATCGTTTGGAGAAGTGTTGGTGATCTTCATGGCGTGTTTATCCACATTCATCACGGTACTCACTGTTTTCCAGCGGATGATATCATAAAAGCGTTTGTTCTCAAAGCAGAGTTCCACGCGTCTTTCGTGATAAATAGCGGCCCGCATCTCTGCCTGGGATAACCCCGGTGCCAGATTGGGTAAACCGGCCCTTTTGCGGATCTGGTTAATGGCGTTATATACGGTACCATCCGGTCCTGCGGCTTCATTTTGCGCTTCTGCATATCCAAGCAGTACTTCCGCGTAGCGGTAATAAATAAAGTTGGCGCCGCTTACTGCACCACCGCCGGGGCGTACCAGTGGGTTGAGCCGCTTCTTAAAATAATAACCGGTATTGCTTACGTCGTCGGTACCAAAGTCAATCTGGTTTTTGGACGGATGTACTTTGTCGATGCGGGTGTATATGACGTCGGCTTTGTCCATCCAGGTCATTTTATAGGGGGCGCCGTCATATACAATCCAGTCGTAGAAGCGTCGCTCGCGGCCTACATAAGGATGCTGCGGATCATAGCCGGAAGTGGGATCGGTGATAGGCTTGCCATTGGCCATATTGAACTGGTCTACCAGTTCCTGCGTGGGGTTGTAGTTGCCCCAGGTATAATAAGCGCCGTTAATCCACACGGGGCCACCATATTGTTCAAAAGAAGATCCCATGGTGTTGGCTACTACCTGCCGGTCCCACACCACTTCTGAATGGTATTCATTGGCTTCATACCAGATGGCGGAAGGATCGGGAAACAGTTCATACGCTTTGCCGTTGCCATAAAGATCAATGAATTGTTTGAAGGTGGCGGCGGCTTTTGCCCAGCGTTGTGCGTCGTAGTTATTGTAACCGGCTATTTTGTGCGGATCATTGCCTGCGGCTGGTTGTGGAGCGTTGAATGCAGGACTGGCGGCATATAGTTCCACCCATCCTTTTAACGCCAGCGCGGCGCCGAGGGTAGCACGACCGGCATCTGCGTCGCCCTTGTTATATTTAGCGGGCAGGTAACCGTCTTTGGCGATGGAATCGAGTTGCGTGGTGATGAAGTCCACTGTTTCTGCAAAGGTGTTCCTGGGCGTATAGATGGCTGCGCTGTCCATTGTGCGCCTGTCTGCGGGAACGGTGATAATGGGCAGTCCGCCGATGTGCATCCACAATTCGCTGTAGAAAAAGGCGCGGATAAACCGGGCTTCATCGAGGCGTTTGTTCAGCCACTCCGGGGAAAAGTTTGCAGCGTTTTTACGCACTTCTGTAATGAAGGTGTTGCATTTGCGGATATTGGTGAAGATAGTGGTCCAGTTGGTCAGATCGCCGGAACCGGTGATGCCTCCCCAAATGGTGTAGTCGTTGGAAGACGGTTCCACAATGCCTTGTTTCCAGTTGTAGGAGGTGTAATAAAAACCAGCGTCGTTGTCGTCGGTGAAGTTATCCAGGTTTTCCGGCTGGTTCCAGTAGTTGGGCAATGCGCTGTAGATATCGTTGAGGAAAAGATCAGCATTCCCTTCTGTACCCCACTGGGTTTCATCGGTGAGTTTCGACTTGTCGGTATTTTCCAGGAATTCCTTTTTGCACGACAGGATACTGAGTAACAGTATGACGGCGGACAACAAATGTATGAAGCGGATCATAATATTTTGATTTAGCAGGATGAATCTAAAAAGTGACATTGAGCCCAAACACAAATACTTTCTGGTTAGGATAAGCTGTTTCCAGGTCGGTGTAGCCTACTTCCGGGTCCATGAATTTCATTTTGCTGAAGGTGAGCAGATTTTGCCCGGAGAAATAAGCACGAACGCTCTGCATCTTCATAGCCTTGGAAATATTGGCCGGAAGCGTGTATCCCAGCACGGCAGTTTTTAACCGGAGATAACCTGTTTTCATCATCCAGAAATCAGAGTTCTGCGTGTTATTGGCGTAAGGCGACTGGTTCGCACGCGGGTACTTTGCATTGGGTGTGTTGGGTGTCCAGTGGTCGTTATAGTATTCATAGGCAGAATTACTATTGTTGTTGTTAAAGGGCACTGTCTGAAAACCGCGGATGTTCAGGCTGGCCAGTGCAGAACCCTGGAAAAACAGGCTGAGGTCAAATCCTTTCCAGGAGGCGCTGGGGGTGAAGCCGTAAGTGATGAAAGGATACACCGGGTTGCCGATCACCGTTTCATCGTAGGAGTCAATTCTACCATCGGGTTTACCATCAGGGCCGCCTATATCAGCATAGCGGATATCGCCGGGATGCAGTACGCCAAACTGGGTAACGTTATATCCATCTTCGGTGTTGATGATGCCATCTTTGTTTTTATCATCTTCCAGGGAAAACAATCCCAGTGCGTGATAGCCGAACTGTGTGCCGGTAGGCCGGCCTGTTCTGCTCCGGTTGGGATTATTGCGTGTGGCCGAGGTTTCAAACACCTGGATCATTTTATTTTTAGCATAGCTGAAATTGCCGTTCAGGTTAACCTGCAGGCCATTGGAGAAACGGTGACTGGTACCGGCGGAAATATCGATACCACGGTTTTCCATAATGCCCTGGTTTTCATCGGAGAGGTTCAGGCCATATTCTACCGGCACCGTTACGGCCGGAGGCAATAACATACCTGTTCTTCTTTCATGAAAATAATCTACTTCCAGGGTGAGCAAACCTTTCCATAAAGTAGCGTCTATACCGATATCTGTTTTAGTAGATATTTCCCAGGTGATGTTGGGATTGGCTTCCCGGGTGATGTTGGAACCCTGTACCATATTGCCATTGCCATAAGCATAGGCGTTGCCGTATAAATTATAGCCATTCAGATACTGGAATGCCGCGCCGGCCAGGTTACCCGATTTTCCCCAGGAGCCTCTTAGTTTAAGATAGGTCAGCGGGGAGGGATGGTCTTTCATAAAGTTTTCTTCAGAGATGATCCATCCTGCGGAGAAGGCGGGGAAATAACCCCAGCGCTTGCCGGGAGCAAAGTAGTAATGACCATCATACCGGCCGGCCGCTTCAAAAAGATATTTATGATCGTAGATGTACCCTAAGCGGTATACAAATCCAAGCTGGCTACCGGTAATCGTGGAGCCGTTGTTATCAAAATCATTTTTGTTGGAGCTGCCCATTCCCAGCTCGTCGATGTTTACCGCAAAATTATTGCGCCGCGCAGAAAAGCCGGTGGAGTCATTCTTACGGGCTTCCGCTACCAGCAGCCCGGTGAAGTCGTGTTTACCAAAGGTGTTATGATAGTTCAGGAATCCCTGGTAGGTGAAGTATTGGTTTTTCGAGTACTCCTGGTTCAGCCAGGTGTATGGAGCAGCACTTCCTTCCGATGTGGAGATCTGTTTCGTATAGCTGTAAGGGTTAGTGGACGTGTTCTGTGAATAAAAATAAAACGGTGTATGCCATCCTTTAACGGTGAAGTCGTTAGGATCATAGCTAAAGGTTCCTTTAATACTCAACCCTTTAATGAAAGGCAGTTGTTGCTCCACAGCAAGGGTAGTGAGCAGGGAAGTAGCTTTGCGGTGGGAATAACCTGCTTTCAGGATCCCTACCGGCGTGTTGCCCGCAAACTCGCCCCAGAGGCCATTACTGTAGTACATGTTGGTAATGGGGATCAGTTTGTATGCGCTGCGGAACAGCTGTCCTGGTGTAGTAGCGGCATCCACGCTGTTGGTGTTTTCGATGGCGCCAATGAGCGACAGCGATACCGTAGTAGTAGAGGTGGCGCTTACTTCCATATTCACGTTATAATCGTAACGCTTGTAATTTATTGGGTCAAACATCCCGTCCTGTTTGAGGAAACCTAGACCGGCATAATACCTGATTACTTTGGTGCCGCCGCTGAGCTGCAGGTTATAATTTTGAATAGGTGCGCGCATGCGTACCAGGTCTTTGGTATTGCTGATGGGATATTTGTCGGGATCTTTAGCGTTCAGGTCTGCATAGGTATTAATAAGCTCTTCGGAAAAAGGCTGTTGTGCGCCACCTGGATTTTCATTCATATAGGCTTCATTACGCAGGCGCATATAGTCCTGTGCATTCAGCATCTTTGGGTAATAGGTGGGCGTTTGCCAGCCATAGTAGGCGTTGAGCGACAGCGAAGGCATACCTGTTTGTCCGCGTTTGGTGGTAATGAGAATTACGCCGTTGGCGCCGCCCAATCCATACGGGGCTACTGCGGCGGCATCTTTCAACACGGTAACGGAGGCGATGGAGCTGGGTGCAATTTCATTGATGTTATTACGGATGATCCCATCCACTACTATCAGTGGTGAGTTGTTGCCGGTGGTGGCAATACCCCTGATGTGGATATCGGGATTATCCCTGCCAGGCTGACCGCCATTGGGACGCATGCTGATACCGGAAACATTTCCTGCCAGCGAATTGGAGATGTTGGTCACCGGCGATTTGGCCAGTTCCTTTCCCTGCACTGCTGCTACAGCTGCGGTAGAAGAAGTTTTCTTCTGTGTGCCGTAACCTACCACCACTACTTCATTTAAGCCGCTGGCGCTTTCTTTCAGGATAATGTTGATGGGATCGGCGGTGCTTACCACTTCGGTTTGTTCATAACCTACATAACTGAATACCAGCGTAACGCCGGCAGCGGCCTGCAGTTCAAAACGACCGTGTTCATTGGTCATGGTGCCAATATTGGTGCCTTTTACTTTTACGGATACGCCAATGAGCGGATCGCCATGTTCATTTTTTACGATGCCGCTTATTTTGGCGGCGCTTATATTGCCGGAGGCAATTACAATAGCGTTGTCGTTTAGCACAGTGTAACGCAGTGTGGTGCCGGTAAAGGTTTTTGTGAGCAGTTGTTCTACCGTGGCATTTTCTGCATGAATGGATACCGGCGGTTCTTCCGGTAAAATATCGTCGTTGTAGATGAGCCGGCAGCGGCTTTTTTGTTGAATAGCTTTCAGCACTGTTTTAATGCTGACTTTCTCCAGGGAGATGCTGATCTTTTCCTGGGTGGCGGAGGTGGCGTATACGGGTGTAATGCCGGTTAACAGCAAAGCCAGGATGAGTATGCCCGGCAGCCCGCCATGCAGACTTTTATTAAAAGTCCATAGGAACATTATTTTCATAACATGGAATGTAAGAGGGTGAAGGAAAGTAAAGTACAGTGAGTGCTTTGTAATGTTTTTATGTCATAGCATTTATTTTTGAAGATGAAGAATGTGATATCAGTTACTGATGTGGACCTCTTTCCCGTTGACCCGGAAATTAAAATGGCGCGATAGCTGCAGCATTTTCAACGCCTCTTCTATTGATTCTGTATCGATGATGCCGGAAAACCGGAGTTGTTTCAGGTTGGCAGATTCAAAATAAAAAGTAACGCCGTACCACTGCTTCATTTTCACCGCCAGCCCGGCAAAGGTTTCGTTGTCAAATGCCAGCTTGTTATTGAGCCAGGATATTTCCCGGAGTTGTCCGCTGCTGTCTTTTTCCAGGTGTTTTTGCTGGAAGACAGGCGCCAGGCGGGTTGCCGGAACCATTAGTTTTTCTTCGGGTTGCAGCACCACGGTTTTTTCGCCGAACGATACCGCAATTTTTCCACGCACCAGCGTAGTAGAAATGGCGCTGTCGCCCGTATAGGCTTTCACGTTAAACGCGGTGCCGAGTACGCGGATGTTTACTTTTCCCGCATGAATAATAAAAGGAATGCCTTCACTTTTTGTAATATCAAAAAATGCTTCACCGGTGAGCGTAATTTCGCGGTGTTGTTTGCCAAAGCCTTTTTTTTCGTAACTGAGTTGTGTGTTGCTGTTAAGCCATACCGTGGAGCCATCGGGAAGTACTACCCTTGATTTTCCACCGGGAGCGGAGCTGAGTTGTTGCACTGCCGGTGTTGTAGAACGCCACAGCACCCATGCTGCCGTTAATACCGCTGCTGCTGCCGCAACTGCTGCCAGTCTGCGTACAACACTGCGGCGCCGGGATGGCTGCAGTTGCGGACTCACCGCTTCCCATATACGTTCTTTACTGTCATGAGCAGGGGGTACTTCCTGCATAGGCGCCTGCCAGATAGCCGCGGCAAGTTCCCGCGAAGCGGCTGCCTCCGGATCATCTTTCAGCAATGTTTCCAGTTCAGACAGTTCTTCGGGTGAAATATCACCGCTGAACTGTTTACCGAGTAATATCCATATACGGTCGTTGCTCATAGTACGATTGAAAATGGTTGAATGAACGCGCGCTTCGGGGTATAAGACAACCGGAAGGAGAGAATACCCCCAAAGAGGGAAGAATTTTTTTTTGAGAAGGGGTTACTGATCGCCAGGCAGCGGCGTAGTGAGGAATGCTCTCATTTTAGTGAGTTTTTTCAGCGCGATGCCCACCTGGTTTTCTACTGTTTTTATGGAGATGTTAAGCAGTACGGCCACCTCCCTGTATTTGAGCTCATCTTCTTTCACCAGTTTAAAGATCAGCCGGCACTGCGGTGGCAGCTCGCTGATAGCCATATTAATATGCTGCATCATTTCATTGCTGATAAGTTGCGCTTCAGGATTTATTTCGTATTCCGGTAAACTGGCTTCATCGAGATGCAGCGTTTTTTTAGAGGTATATTTACGGAGATAGTTCAGCGCAATGTTGCGGGTGGCTGCATAGAGATACCATTTCAGGTTGCTTACCTGGTGCAGGCTTTTCTTTTTTCTCCAAACGGCAATAAACACATCTGCTACTATTTCTTCCGCCATTTCCCTGGAATGAACAATGGCCAGGGCTAACTGGAATAATGGCGCGCAGAAGCAATCGTATAATTCTTTAAATGCCTGTGTATCACCGCTGTATATTCTGCTTTGCAATTCGGGGATATCGTCGCGCATAAAAGTAAAAATACCCAAATTATACAAATTTGCAAACGCACAAATATTAAGTGTCCGAATGACAGATTACTTGTTATTTAAGGGTTTTTTACCGAAAAAGGCAATATATCTTACAGAGATGATAATATACTATGATAAATATTTACCTTAAACCTGTTTCTTTGAATATCGTTCGTCCTGCCCGTATGTGAAAATAAAACATCCGGGTACGGATTTTTTTTTCTAAATTAATTATAGTGAAAACACTCATTTGTACTACTCCCGGCAATTTTGAATATGGTCTGCAGGCAATGCCCGCGCTGCAGGCGGGTCATGCTATTATCCGTATCCGGAAAATAGGCGTTTGTGGCACCGATCTGCACGCTTTTGAAGGTACCCAGCCCTATTTTAACTACCCCCGCATCCTGGGACATGAGCTGGCTGGCGAAATTGTGGCGCTGGACGCAGTGGAAACCACTGATTTCCATGTCGGGGAGCTGGTAACCATTATCCCCTACGAAAACTGCGGCGTTTGTATTGCCTGCCGCAACGGCAAGCCCAACTGCTGCGAAAACATCGCAGTGCTGGGTGTGCATAAAGACGGCGGCATGGCCGAATTCATTTCGGTGCCGGAGCGGCTGCTGGTGCATGGCAACGGCCTCACGGCCGAACAGCTGGCACTGGTGGAACCCCTGTCGGTAAGCGCGCATGGCATCCGCCGTGCAGCCGTTCAACCCGGTGAGTTTGTGCTGGTAATAGGAGCAGGGCCCATCGGGCTGGCGGCAATGGAATTTGCCCGCATTGCCGGCGCACAGGTAATAGCCACCGATATCCAGGATAAACGGCTGGAATTTGCACGGGAAACACTGGGGATTCCTTATACCATTAATGCCGCCACCGACGTAGCCGGTCAGCTGCGCACCATCACCGGCGGCGATATGCCGGTAGTAGTGATCGACGCCACCGGTAACCAGAAAGCCATTAACAACGGCATCTATTACCTGGCACACGGCGGCCGGTATGTGCTTATAGGATTACAGAAAGAATTGCTGCAGTTTCCCCATCCCGAATTCCATAAAAGGGAAACCACGCTGATGAGCAGCCGCAACGCCACCCGCGAGGATTTTGAACAGGTGATCCGCTGCATCAAAGAAGGAACGGCGCGTCCGGATAAATATATTACACACCGGGTGAAATTCGGGGAAGTGAAAACCACCTTTGCTTCCTGGCTGGATCCCCGCAATGAAGTGATAAAGGCGATCATAGATATTTGATCCTCAAAACAGCTGATGATGATGAAATCATGGTTCTTGTTGCTACTGTTGGGTATTACCAATACCGTTGTTGCACAATCTGTTTCATTGCAACAGCTGCTATGTGAATACCAGCACAATCCCATTGGTATCGATGCCACACGCCCCGCTCTCAGCTGGCAACTGCAAAGCAAAGGAACCAACATCCGGCAAACTGCTTACCGCATATTGGTGGCCGACAATCCCGCTGCGCTGGAGAAAAACCGCGGGCGTACCTGGGATTCAAAAAAAGTATTGTCGGACCAGTCGGTGCAGGTGCTTTACAATGGCAAGCCACTCTTGCCCGCCACCACCTACTACTGGAAAGTAATGGTATGGGATCAGCAGGGAAAACCTTCCGCGTGGAGTGAAACGGCACAGTGGCATACGGGGCTGTTTTCTCCGCGCGACTGGCAACAAGCGCAATGGATTGGCTATGAGAAAATGCCGGATACGGCACGCATTGTTCCTGCCATCACCAACGACAGCGACAAAAAATACCGTAACCGGAAAGATATACTGCCCCTGCTGCGAAAAGAATTTAATATCGCCAAACCGCTGCAAAGGGCCACTGTTTATATCAGCGGACTGGGTCAGTTTGATCTTCATCTCAACGGGAAAAAAACAGGCGATCATTTCCTCGATCCCGGCTGGACAAAATATGATCAGCATGCCCTCTATGTTACCTTTGATGTAACGTCGCAGTTACACACCGGTACCAATGCACTTGGTGTGATGCTGGGCAACGGCTTCTTTTATGTGCCCGGAGAAAGGTACCGTAAACTCACCGGCGCCTTTGGTTATCCACAGCTCATTTGCCGGCTGCATCTGCAATACAGCGATGGCACCACCGAAAATATTATCAGCGATACCAGTTGGAAAGCGGCCCCCGGCCCCGTTACTTTTTCCAGCATCTACGGCGGGGAAGATTACAATGCTACCCTGGAACAACCAGGATGGGACACGCCTTCCTTTGATGATGCCTCCTGGCAACCCGCAGTAGCTGTACCCGGCCCGCCGCAACTGGATGCGCAAACCGCAGCGCCGCTGAAAATATTCGACCGCTTTACGCCGCTTAAAGTAACACAAACCGGTACTAACATCTGGGTATACGATATGGGGCAAAATGCGTCTGCTATTCCTGCCATCTCCCTGAAAGGGAAAAAAGGAATGGTGGTACGTATTACGCCGGCGGAACTGATCACCGATAAAGGCCTGGCAGATCAATCTGCCGTAGGCAGCCCGGTGTTTTTTAATTATACTTTAAAGGGACAGAATATGGAATCCTGGCAGCCGCAGTTTATGTACTATGGCTTCCGGTATATACAAATTGATGGCGCGGTGCCCGCCGGCAGCAGCAATCCTTCGGGGTTGCCGGAAATACAAGCGCTGTATAGCCTGCATACCCGCAATGCAGCCGCTACCATCGGGCAGTTTACCTGCTCCAATCAATTGTTCAATCAAACTTTTAAGCTGATCGACTGGGCCATCCGCAGTAACACGGCGAGCGTATTTACCGATTGCCCGCACCGCGAAAAACTGGGATGGCTGGAAGAAGCGCACCTGGTGGGCAGCTCTATCCGTTACAATTACGACATTGCCGCACTTTGCAGGAAAGTAGTGCGCGACATGATCCATGCGCAAACCGCAGATGGCCTGATCCCCGACATTGCGCCGGAGTATGTACATTTCGATGACGGTTTCCGCGACTCGCCGGAATGGGGTAGCAACGGCATTATCCTGCCCTGGTACATGTACCAGTGGTACGGCGATAAATCTGTACTGGAAGAAAGTTACCCGATGATGACCCGTTACGTAAACTATCTTTCGCAAAAATCAAATCATCATATTCTTTCCCACGGCCTGGGCGATTGGTACGACATTGGTCCGAAATTCCCCGGCGAATCGCAGCTCACCCCGAAGGGTATAACGGCTACGGCTATATACTATTATGATCTCAGCATCCTGTCGAAAGTAGCCACGGTATTGGGGAAAAAGGAGGATGCACAAAAATACCTGTCGCAAAGTGAAACAGTGAAGCAAGCTTATAACCGCGCCTTCTTCAACGATAGTACCAAACAATATGCTACGGGTAGTCAAACCGCCAACGCCATGTCGGTATACATGCAGCTGGCAGATCCGCGTTACAAAACCGATATCGTGGAAAATATTGTGGCAGATATCCGTCAGCATAACAACAGTCTCACTGCCGGCGATATCGGTTACCGTTACCTGCTTCGCGTACTGGACGACGAAGGCCGTTCGGATGTAATCTTTGATATGAACAGTCGCAGCGATGTTCCCGGCTATGGCCTGCAACTGGCCAAAGGCGCTACTGCACTCACCGAATCCTGGCAGGGCTACCGCGATGCATCCAATAATCACTTTATGCTGGGCCACCTGATGGAATGGTTTTACAGCGGTCTTGCCGGTATACGACCAGCGCCCGGCAGTATTGCCTTCCGCGATATCGTGATCCGGCCGGAACCTGTTGGCGATGTTACCGCCGCCAAAGCCAGCTATCTTTCCCCCTATGGTGAAATTGTGAGCGACTGGAAGAAAGAAGACAACACGTTTACACTGCGGGTACATATACCTGCCAACACTCATGCTACTATTTATCTTCCTGCGGAATCCACTTCAGATGTTACCGTAAATGGAGTAGCAGTGGCCATAGAAAAGGGATATAAAGAGGGCCGGTATGTTATGGAAACCGGTTCCGGTGAGTATCTGCTGCATGTGGTGAACCGGCGGCCGGTAACGTCATCGGCGGGGAGTTATGCGGGGAGGTAAGCTATGGTACCTTCCGCCTGATTGGGGTGTATTATTATTTGCACGTATGGCGCGCGGCAAGGATACTAACCCCCAACCAATCGTTATGAATGAAGCACTACTCCATGTAATTCAAAAGGATTTACCGGCATTTCTGCAGCAGCTGAACGAAAAGCATCAGGCACACCGGCCGGTGGGCATGCTGGAAAAAACGGATATCGCTTACCTTGAAACATTGCAAGGTAACAGGCGGCAACAGCAGGAACAAATTTCTTTATACCTGATACTGGCATATAGCAATTATGCGATAGATGAGCTACGGATGGCCATCCATTATTTTGAACAGGCATTTACCTTGTCCGACGACTATTTTCCGCAGGGCGCCCTGCTGGCAAAAGCTTACCTGGATGCTTTGCATACCGTGGCCGCACAAGCGGGCGATCTTTCTTTGCTGAGTAACGGTTTGGAGTGGGCCGAGAAATTTGAGTTCATCAAATTTAATACACACAAAGAGCTGGCAGCTATCTACTACCAGGTAAAAGATTATCATACTGCTGCCGCTCTCTGGAAGCAGCACCTGCAAAATGTTCCCGACTGCGTAACCACCAGCCAGCTGCTGATTAAAACATTGTCGGATCAGCATCGTTATGAAGCGGCTATTGCCGTGTTTAAACATGCGCCGGCGTCTGTGCAGCAGGTATCTTTCTTACAACTGCTGGTGGGTCATTGTTACAAAGAAACCGGGGAATATGCGGAGGCAGAAAAGCTGTATAAAGCCGCTATGTCCGCTCCCTACAATGATCAGTGCCTGCCTATGTGTGCCCTGGCGGAGCTGTATGCGGAAAGTCTTACGGATTACCGGCTGGCCCATACCTGGTATCAGCAGGCCGTAGATCAGAAGGGGAGTAGCTACGATTTGCTGTATGCAAAAATTTCCTACCTGCGTTTCCTGGTAGATCAGGGCGAAACATCCACCGCACTTTCCCTGCTGTTGTTTATGGAACAGCAACTCAATTCCAACTATCTCCGCTTGTCGCCCCGCGATTTGAACCGGGTAGCCCGTTGCCTGTATAAACTGAATACGCGGTTAGATCAGGCTACGAAGTTCTCCCGTCGTGCGGTAGAACTGGAGCCGCATGTAACAGATTACGTACACACCTTGGTGGCTATATTGATCCGCATCAGGGAATGGGATGAAGTAACGCCGCATGTACGTCACTGGCTGAAGTTCTCCGACGATGAAATGGTGAAAGCTTCCTGGAGCGATTACAGCCTGCTGTTCCAGGATACTATTATGCAGGGCCAACAGGCCACTATGGAAGCGTTGTTATATGATAAAACGTCTGATTGCTGGCGCGCCATCCGGTGCGCGTTGTACAAAACATCGGAGGATGGGGAAACGGCGATTATCCCCAATGATATTTATCCTGTTGCGGATCAACTATACAAACAATTTATTTTCAGGGATATGCCGCGCATATTCCCAGAGTAGGGAGGGGGAAAAGCCCGGTAAAGTTTTTTTACCGGGCCATTTTTTATGACAGGAACAAATCCCGCTGCAGTTTGCCGCCCGGCACCACTGCATATTTATCAAAGTTGGTGATACCAGCCGCTTTCAACACCTCTTCATCAATCAGTGTATTTCCCGAGTACGACGCGGGTTGTTGCAGGATATATTCCACTGCGTCGGCAATAATTTCCGGTGTACGGCTTTTGTTGATCAGCGAATCGCCTCCCAGCAGGTTTTTTACTGCGGCGGTAGCGATAGTTGTTGCCGGCCACAGTGCATTGGAGGCAATGTTGTATTTCTCCAGCTCATTTGCCCAGCCCATTGCCAGCATGCTCATATTGTATTTGCTGATGGTATACGCTACGTGTGGTCCAAACCATCTTGGATCGAGGTTTATTGGTGGCGACAGCGTAAGGATATGCGGATTATTTCCTTTTTTCAGATAAGGAAGGCAATGTTGTGTTACGAGAAAGGTACCGCGTACGTTGATATTGTACATCAGGTCGAAACGTTTGGCGGGGGTTTCTTCTGTATTGGTGAGCTGAATGGCGGATGCGTTGTTGATCACTACATCAATCCCGCCAAATTTCTCTACTCCTTGTTGCACGGCGGCGGCTATCTGTGCTTCTTCCCGGATATCTACCTGTACAGCGAGGGCTTTACCACCGGCGGCTTCTACTTCTGCGGCGGCGGAGTAAATGGTTCCTCCCAGTCTTGGATCTTCTTCCACGCTTTTGGCGGCAATGATGATATTGGCTCCCCGGCTGGCGAGGCGCAGCGCAATGGCTTTGCCTATGCCACGGCTTGCGCCGGTAATAAAGATGGTACGTTGCTGAAATGACATAACCCTTGCTTTTAGCGGTGAGAAAGAAAAAGGAATTTAAGGAATCTTTCTCTGACGGCAAAAAGCAAGGGCTATTTTGAGGGACAAGTGAATGGCCGGATCAGGATTGATCCGGCATATTAACAACCTAAAAAATCAAAATGGGGATATTCAATCTCTTCATTGACTATTTCGAATGATAGCGATGGAACAGTTGAAATAGGATTCAAACAGGGTAGTGAATTCGTTTACATTGTTCATTGCTATGGAAGTACAAACTTTTTCAAGGGATTCTGCAGATGTAGTTACGGTGCCATATGCCTGGATCATCTGGCGTTGGAAGTGAAAGTGCTCCGGCGTCATAAAAAAGCTATCTATAAAGGCTTCTCTTAACTCCTGGGTGCCGAGGTCCAGCAGCACTGCCATTTTTGCCATCGAAAACTTTTCGTTGGTAACGTTAATAAGGTATTTGATGGAGGCTTCTAGTTTTTCGGATACATATAACGGGAACACCCGCATGGGCTCGTCCTCCAGTTTATCCTGCGCCGCAAAATTGAAGTACAGCTCCAGGCAACACCTGTGCATAAATACTTCTGCCTGTTTACCTACAAACTTGCAGTTGCAGATCGCATCAATAAGATCTGTACACGCCAGGTTGATGTGATACGGCTCTGCGTTAACAGGCGCACTTCCTTTCTGGCCTGTTTTCTTCACTATTGCTGCCAGTTCAGGGTATTCCAGTGCCAGTTCCGCCAGGTCTTCCGGTGTGATATTGATATGGAAGCTGAACATATTATCCCACGGTTTCATGGGTGCTTTATGTGCACTGGGTTCCAGTTTGAACAGGGTCATTTCCCTTTTGGCCATCATATACGGTCCATTATCTGTAATCTCCGCTACCACTTCGCCACCAGCCATAAAATGCAGGGCCAACAGCTCAATCTTTGTATAAGGGATCAGCATAATGGCGTGCTCCTTATTATATACTTCATGTGTACGGAGTGTGAACCTGCCAAATTTGATGGTTTGACTGATGATATCCACATAGTCATCGCTTCTGAAAGAGATTTTTGCTGCCGGCATAGCCAGGTGCTGGTATTCCGGGGGTAAACTGTCAATAGAGATGAAATCCTGGTCATCTTCATCGATTCTTAAAGGTATACGGGGTAAGTTGCTGGGCGCTTTCATAACATTATTTTTTTTGAAAGTGGTAGTAAAAATGTCTGTTATTGTTTTGCCTGCTGACCGGGCTGACTGAAGTGTTTTTATAGGATAGCAACAAACTATTTCAATCTGGCCTATTCAGTTTTGTATCTTAAAATTTTGCTTTTGTCTTTTTTTAAGGTTAATCATATATAGTACACATGCAAATTTGCCTACGTACTATTGATATGAAAAAATAATTTATTTGACATTTTGAGTGTGATTTTAAGAAAAAATGGGTCACCAATAGGAATATTAGCGACCGACACATGAGTGCGTAAGGGGTGTAAACCATCCACCCACTTACACCGCGTAGAGTTTAATTATTTTGTGGCCAGGTAGGGAGGCCGGCTTTCATTTTTTGAAGGGCGTCTGTGTAGAGTTTCTCGTCAGGGGCGCCTTTTTTCAGTTTGACAGCTTTTTCTTCCCATGGAATGGCTTCACTTGTTTTGTTTAATTTATGGAGTAAATGTGCGTATGTATCGTAGGATTCTGGCGATTGATCCCATTTTTCAATTGCATATTTCATTACACCAAGTGCGAATTCCAATATTTTAGGGTCATTTTCGTTCTCGTATATAAACCAGGTCATATTGTTGATAAGGTATTCCGGCCGTTTCAATGCTCTTTCAAAATAAAGGACGTAGTATTTTGAGTACTTTTCCCAATCTCTGGGGTTGGCGTCAAAACCATAGTATATCATTCGTTTACCAAATACTAATTCTTCTCCAATAGCCCCGTATTTAGTTACTACTTTATTCTGTATAGCATCCCAATCCGGATTTGACCTATAAGGAGTTATTTCTTCGGCATCAATTATTGCCTTCACTTTGCTGACTGATGCGTTTTCCCAAAGTACTGAATCTACCTTTTGTGATTGTGTCCAGAAAATTTCAAATCCTCTATCTTTACTTCTTTTGGTTATTTTCCAAATAAAGGATAGATTCTCTTTTGAGAAAGGATTGGATAGTATATCAATGTAACTATTCCCTATTATAGTTGTGTTGACCAGATCCTTTTTGCGTATCGACATTAATGTAAGTCTCCTTAGGAAAGTAGAATCACGTTTCCCTTGTTGATATTCATTAATGTAATCTTGATATCGATCATCATTATCATTGGTATTTATATTCGCCGCAATGATGAAATTAGTATCAAGAGTAAATCCACTAGTTTGGGGAACGAATTGTTGATGTATCGTTCTTAATTCTGTTACAGGAATCTTTATTATTTCACGATCGTAAGTGAGCAATCCATTTTCCTCCCCTTCTACATCAAAGGGTTGTGTATATATAGATGCACTCAGTCCCTCAAGTTCCATTTTTTTCAATTCCTGCATAATGTTTACATACTGCTTTTTAAATTCTGCCGGAGAAACTTTCATATATCCCCAACCCTGCATATCATCCCATTCGTGAGATGGTACTGAAACTCCAATGCCTCCAAATTCACCTATGACCTTCGCTTTATTGGGTAAAGAGGGAACATTTATTGGGTTGGGATAGGAATGCACATCTGTCATATCACTTCCAACCCACGGGTTGGATGCCGGTTCACGTAATTGGTTATCCACATATAGTAGTTCTCCCGAATGTCCATTGACTATTCGACTTGGATCATACTTTTTTACCCAATTTGTTAATCTTTCCTGATCATATGCTCCCCAACGTTCATTGAAGAGAACCCATGTTATAATACTTGGATGATTATGTAGCTGTTCCAATGTTTCTTGAACTTCGTTTTCGAAAATTGATCGAGAGCCTTCAGGGAGCCCATGCGGCGGATTTACAAAATCCTGCCATACTAATACTCCAATTTTATCAGCATGATAATACCACCTTTCAGATTCTATCTTTATATGTTTACGAATAGTATTGAATCCCAATGACTTTATTGTTTTGATATCAAAGGACAGTGCCTCATCGGTCGGAGCTGTATAGAGGCCTTCTGGCCAGAAGCCTTGGTCCAAAAGGCCGAGATTATAGGTGTATTTATTATTAAGGAAAATACGATCTGCACCTTTTTCATCTTTCTGTATATTTACTTTACGCATGCCAAAATAGCTTTTTACTTCGTCCAACGTTTTTTTTCCTTCTAATATTCTGATTGAAAGATCATATAAAAACGGATCATCAGGAGACCATAATCTAGCATTGGGTATACTAATGGAATTGTTTTTATTTTTTGTGGTAATGCGGACTCTATTAGTGCTAATTGCTTTTCCATTTGTAGATACAATAATCTCAAGGCTTGTATTTTCCAGTTTCCCGATTATATTGACATCAACATTTAATATTCCTCTATCTATGTCTGGAGTCGTTTTTAATTTACTAATATATGTGCTAGGTACTTTTTCTAGCCAAACTGTTTGCCAGATTCCACTAGATGAGGTATAGTAAATATTCTCGGGATTAAGCACCTGTTTACCATGAGGATTTGGTCCTTTGTCACTTGGGTCGTAAACCTTTATTAGAATTTCGTTATCACCTAATTTTAGATAATCCGTGACGTCAAACGAGAAACTTAGGTATCCACCACTGTGCACTCCCACGTATTTATTATTAACAAAAACAGTAGCTTGCCAATCGACCGCTCCAAAATTTAAAAGTATACGTTCCTTACTATTTGTTTTAGGTCTTTGAAACTTCTTTCTGTACCATAAGAAATTATCTGGCATCAATTTTTTCTGTACTCCTGAAAGGGCAGATTCGATTGGATAAGGCACCAATATTTTGCCTTCAAATTTGGCAGGAGATGTTGCATTGGAATCCGTAATACAATATTCCCATAAACCATTAAGTGAGATCCAATTTTTTCGTTGTAATTGAGGGCGCGGGTACTCGTTTAAC
This sequence comes from Chitinophaga sp. CCNWYY40, assembly GCF_037483205.1. Classification (NCBI taxonomy): domain Bacteria; kingdom Pseudomonadati; phylum Bacteroidota; class Chitinophagia; order Chitinophagales; family Chitinophagaceae; genus Chitinophaga; species Chitinophaga sp. CCNWYY40. The sequence goes on along the minus strand of NZ_JBBHLF010000003.1, from coordinate 393,309 downwards.
ACATTCTTTACGTTGACCTCTTTGGCCCATCTTGATTGCATTTGTATAGGAGATATCTGATAGCTGTCAGACGGGCTTTCTTTATGCTGCCCATAACAGTTTATTACTACAAAAGCTAGTATTCCCAATACTACAATTTTTTTTCTCATTAGGTGTTGTTTATTCAAGGTTTATTTTAAATATTAATGGATTGTTTGATCATTTACTGTTAATAGCCAGGGTTTTGATATAAATTTGAGTTTGAAACAATATCATATGAAGGAACTGGGAATAATTTCCAGTTTGCATTCCAGATCCCTCCTTTCTTTGGGGTCACTTGACTCATAATATCATCAACGGTGTTGGTTCTTTTTAAATCTAGCCATCTATGCCCCCATTCTGTAAATAATTCAACCTGCCTCTCATGATAAATGGCTGTGAGCAATAGTTTTTTTTCAGTTATATTTAATTTTTCTAATCCGGCCCTAACCCTAATGACATTAAGATCATCTCTTGATCCGTTCGGATTATCTTGTTGTGCTCTAGCTTCTGCTCTGATTAGATATTGTTCTCCCAATCGAAGGATTGTATTATATTCTGTTAGAGGTTCATCTAACTTGCCAGATTTGTATTTATATGCGTAGTAGTAAAGGATTCCGGAAACAGTTACGGTATCTATCCATACTACTTTTCGCTGGTCATTTGTTTCAAAGCTATTTATTAGTTGCAAGCTAATGTACGCTGGTGTAAGGAAAGATGGTCCGGTCGGCGGTATAATATACGTTTTTGCATCTTCTGTATTTGAGCCAATGTTAACAGGTTGCAATTGCCAGATAGCCTCACTGTTGTTCATTAGAAATGATTGGTCCAATGAGTCTAATTTATAAAGATCTGATTTGTTAATAATTTCAGTAGCTTGTTCTTCTGCATTTTTCCAATCTTTGGTATACAGGTAGCTTCTGGCTAAAAGCGCAATAGCAGACCATTTTGTTGGTCTAATACGCTCAGGTGTCTCCCTTATAAGAGTTCCATCAAGGTAGGTGGTAGATAGTAATTCTTTAGCATCTTTTAAGTCTGTAATTATCTGTAACCACGCTTGGTCTATAGAGTTACGGACGAGAACATTATTTACTGTGTAATTTGTAGTTGTTGATATTGGAATTTCGCCATATAGATTAACAAGGTAAAAGAAACAAAACGCTCGGATGAATTTTGCCTCACCTAGTAATTGTTGTTTTACTCGAAGAGTCAGTAGCGTGGAATTATTAAGGCCTTCAATTGAAAGATTTGCAGTATAAAGTATTTTGTAAATTTTTGTCCAAAATTCTGTATATGAGGTGATACTCCTTAGGTTATTTTGATAGTAAGCCTTAAGCCGTAGGTCGGCAGATCCACTATAGAGTGTGAGTTCATCACCGGAAAGCCCAGTTATAAAACCTATTGCAGATAAGTCACTGTTTGTTATACCAGTAGCGCTGATATTTGTGTAGATGCCTGTTAGAACTGCTGAAGCGGTTTGATCATTTGTATAAATATTATTACCATTTATACTTGTTGTTGGTGGGTTAACATCTAATAATTTCTTACAACTTATATGAAATAGAATAAAACTAATTAGTATAAGTTGTGAATATTTAGGTTTTAATATCGATATCTTTTTTATTGCGAATATCATAATTGAACATTTTAATTTGAACTGTTTTAATCAGAGGGTAATCTGAGCCCCTATAACAATTACTCTTAGAGGAGGTAATGACAAACCACTTTCTGGATCCAGGTTTTTACAGTTTGCGATTGTAAAAACGTTTTGAGCATTTACGAAGACTCTTGCATTCTGAGAGTGTAATGTCTTTTTCCATTTATCAGGTAACTGCCATGAAAGGGAGACGTTCTTAAGTCTGATATAGGAGTTGTCTGCGACAATTGCATTGCTATGGAGAAGATTGTCCAGATTTCCAGTGTTCCCAGTGCTGTATGGCTGCAATAATGATTTATCTCCTTTTTTTTGCCAACGATCTATAACAACTGCTGCTTGATTGCCTGCTCCTGAATTAAATTGGCCAGGATACACAAGGCCCCTCAAACTATATGTGACATTGTCTATTGCAGATCTATTTGTAAAAGCGAAGAAAATATCTAACGAAAGCCCCTTGTAGGTAAAAGTATTTTGAAGACCACCGTATAACTTAGGATCGGTATTTAGTGTGACTGTTTTATCTGAAGGATCAGAAGGCGAATATGTGTGGTTTCCTTTTGCGTCAATGAATTCATAAATGCCAGTAGTGTCGTTAAGACCGGAGTAGTTGAAATAGGCTATAGTTGAAACAGGGGTGCCGATATATATATATTGATTCTTATCCTTTCCAAAGTATGACAATAATTGATTTTTCGGAATAGTTAAATTGAAGTTTGTTGACCAATAAAAGTTTCTTTTTTTTATATTGGTACTTGTTAATGTGAATTCCCAGCCAGTGTTCTGAATAGTTGCAGGGAAATTGAGATTGATTCCAGTAAATCCAGTGACTGTAGTCAATCTTGATGATGTTAGCAGATTATTGGAGCGATTATGATTATAGTTTGCTGTGAGAATAATTTTATCGCTTAAAAATCCTAGCTCAATTCCGAGCTGTAGTTTTTTTGTCTCTTCCCATTGCAAATAAGGATTTGTAAGCCGATTCGGAGCAAGTCCAATTATGCCCTGATAGGCGTTTCCCGTAATAAAGATTGGTTGGTAGATATCCATGAATGTATAATCGCCAATTTGATCGTTTCCTGTTGTGCCATAGCTAGCTCTTAATTTTCCGAAACTTAGTATGGGTAAATTGCTTTGAATGAAGGGTTCTTGTGAGAATAGCCAAGCTCCTCCAATTGCCCCAAAATTATGGAATTGATTCTCTGGACCGAATCTGGAGCTTCCATCTCTTCTACCAGTAAGATTCAAGACATATTTATCAAGCCAATTATAGGTGATTCTACCATAGAAAGCGTTGTATTTATATACCGAATTGATGGTTTTGCCTGTGATGCTTGTAGCAGATGCTAAGTCTTCCATAACAAGTTCGTTATTAAATCCACTAGCGGTAATGCTTTGTTGATCGTTGTTTTGTTGGGTTATGGTGCCGCCGAGGAGTAAGTTCAGGTAGCCCTTGCTGATTTTTCGTTTGTATCCTAGCTTGGGTTCTACTATCCATGAAGTGATTCTATTAGTTAGAAAAACTGTTCCGTTTGGGAAAAAAGCCGCGAATTCAGGCGGGTAGATAGAAGCAGGGGACCTTGTTATTTCATTTGTAAAAAGGCTATTGTAGCCAAAGCTGCTTTCGAGAGTTAAATCAGGTATTATTTCATAACTAAGCGTGGTATTGCCCGTTAGATTAGTAGTTTTGTTACTGCTTTTTAGTTCATTGGGGGCGATTGGATTGGTGAAATATGTGCTTGCTCCATTAGCGTCAGGAGCCCAGTTTATGGAGCCATTTGAGTTGTATGGATCTGGTGCGACGGGAGCTAATGTTAGGGCGCTTGTAGTAAGATCTGTTAATGGAAGTTTATTATCATCAAAAAGGAAGAATCCTGTAACCTGAATTCTGAATTTCTGGTTAGCGGAATTGCTATTCAAGTTAATGTGGACAGACCCTTTGGTATCCGAGAAGGCCCCAGGGAACACTGTGGTTTCCTTATGATATCCAGCCCCGAATAGATATTGAGTATAAGCATTTCCACCAGATACACTAAGTTGTGCATCTGTTTGTTGTGCTGTATTTCCTATGAGTTCCTTCTGCCAATTTATATCCCGCGTAGTATCCCATGTACCATTTAAATCCCAGTCAAATTCAGAGATGGTAAGACCGTCATTTTTTAAGGCTTCATGACGCATTTCAAGATATTCTTTTGTATTTAAGAGATTCATTTTGTGCGGCACTTTCGACCAACCGCTTTGGAAAAGGAAATTTACTTTAGTTGGCCCCACTTTCCCCTTTTTTGTGGTAATCAGTACTGCTCCATTAGCTGCTCTTGAGCCATAGATTGCCGTAGCATCTGCATCTTTTAGGACTTCTATGCTTTCGATGTCGGCGGTATTAATATACGCTAGTGGATTTCCATATGTGCCACGTGTTCCTGATGAGCCCCCTATTACATTTGTCGTAGGTAGTAGTTGTGAAATATAAGGGACCCCATCAATTACATAAAATGGATCCCTACCAGCTGATAAACTATTTACACCTTGTATGCGTACGGTAATACCGCCTCCTGGTAGACCATTTGATTGTTCAATAAATACTCCAGGTGCGCGTCCTTGCAATGCCAATAGAGGGTTATTCACGGGCTGTTTTTCAATATCTTTTGCTTTTAAACTACTAACATTACCAGTATTTAATCTCCTTGTTGTGTTTCCATATGCGATTATCACTTTTTCATCTAATACATTGGTATGTGTCTTCAGGAGTATTAGAACGTCTTTTTTATCTGCAATGATTTCCTTCGATTCGAATCCGATTGAACTAATTACTACAATACTGCCTCTCTCTATTTTTGTTAAACGAAAACTTCCATCGGTATTGGAAATAGTTCCGTGGGTGTTATTTTTTAATTTTACAGAAGCGCCTGGTATTGCATTTCCTTCGGTATCTGTTATTTTGCCGATTATTTCATATATATATGAAATTGTATCTTTCGGAAAAGTCGTTTTGTTCTTATAAATCAATATTTTTTTATCGCTTACCTTGAACAATAGATTGTTGCTATTGTCGCTTAGAAGGAATTTCATCACCTCATTTATTTCTGCTTGGAAGAAGTTTACTGTTACCCTTTTTTTCTCGTTGAGTTTAGTTTCATCAAAATTATTGGAGACGATAATCCCAGTCTGTTGATGTATTCTTCTGAAGACAATGCTTAATGGGATATTATTGGCTGATATGGTGACTTTAGGTGTTTGGCGGAGTGTACTCCCGAATGAGGGAGATGTGCAGTAAATGTCTGTTACGATCATTATTACCATTAAAGGAAGCCGTGAGGAGCAATATCCAAGTAGCATTTTAATCATATAGAATCAGTTTATCTCCGTTATAGAAGCTGGTGTTTTAACATATATATAATACACATGTTTTATACTAGGGTACCATTTTGCAGTCCCTTTTAATTGGATAATGGCAAAAAAAAACCTGAGTGGTACTCGGAGGTATTTTAATGTGTATTCATATATTGTTTGAATACCAAGTGAGATTTGGTCTCTTTATCTTATTTCTCAAATCAAATGGGGTTTTTCATTTGGTCTTGTAAATATAATTAGTAAAAGACTGTATTTTGGGTACTCTTATCTGCTATTGTATTGCACTGAAAAAGATTTAATTTGAAATCGAGTGGTATGCTTTTGATTTTTAGAATTTTGTATTGAATGTTATCATTGATCTTACGATTAAATTATTATTGATGAGAAATGTAATATTTTTGTTTATTTGGATATGTATTTCGTTGGAAGCTTTCTGTCAGTCCAATTTGCTGGAGATTAAAGATCATCACCCGCTAACCAAGCCGTTGGTTGATTCAACTGCTTATAATAAATGGACATATGTAGATGGGCCTAAAATATCAAATAATGGAAAATATATCTCCTACTATGTCAAAAGTAGACTTAAAGGAAGAGATACGACGGTTTTAAAACAAAGTGAAGGAAACTGGGAAATAAGAGTACCGGGGAGTGTATATGTTCAGTTTACAAATGATAGTAAGATAGCCCTGTTTAGAAATAAGGATACGTTAAACGTAGTAAGGTTGGATAAGAATATTATTCAAAAATTTGCAGGAGTAATTTTTTTTAAGGTTCCTAATAATGGAAGTAGTGAATGGGTTGCATTTACTACTCCGGCTGGAGAGCTAGGAATGAGAAATCTTCGAACTGGAGTAGTCAAAATATATAAGTCAATTAAAAGATATTCATTCAGTGAGAATGGTAAATTTCTGGTGATGGAGGGGGAGCAAATTGTGAATAATGAGTTAATTCAGTCTATAAGCTTACTTGATATCCCCAAAGACGAAGTTAAAGATATATGGAAAGGTATGGGATTAGTTCAGTTATTGTTTGATCAATCTACCACTATGTTTGCATTTCTGCTTTTTGATAAGGCAAAAAATGATAAATCCTTATGGTACTATAAACTAGGAGATTCTAAACCTGTCTTGGCTGTTAATGATTCCTTAATTGGCATAGATAGTAGTATGGTCTTAGATAATATTTCGGAGATAAACAAAAAGGGAGATTGTATTTATTTTACTGTTAAGAAATTAGGGAGGATAATTGATAATGCTAATGGGAGTTCTCCTATAACTATATGGAGTTATTTGGACTCAAAGTTACCTACCGCAGAGATTGTTGATAGCCAGTTTCCAATTTCGTATTCATTTGTATTTATTCTTAAAGATCGTTGCATAGCCCAAATTAGTAAGGATAATGAATTGATATTAAATAGAAGTAACGATGGTTCAAGGTATCTAGTAGAACATACTTCAGGTAATTCAAGTCCGGGAGATCGGCTATGGAGTTCATCGGCTCAGCATTCTTACTTATTGAGATCAATTAGAAACAAAAGAAGAGACGATATAAAGCTTAAAGGATCGGATATAATTGAAGTTTCTCCCTCCGGTAAATATGTGATATATTATGACAAAGACTCAATTGCTTACTTTAGCTTTGATATCACTTCTGGTATTTGCCGAAACATAACGCCACGAATAAAAACCTCTTGGATTGGTTATTATAGGGAAGATCTTTTCCGAGCTCCAAGGGGAATTGCCGGATGGTTGAATAATGATGTGTCCGTATTGATTTATGATCGATTTGATATTTGGATAGTTGATCCATTAGGCAAAAGAAAGCCACGGAATCTTACTAATGGATACGGTTTAAAGCATAATATTGTATTTTATTTGGGGTTGCCAAATCTTTCAAATCGAGCATTTTCTAATCAGGAAACACTCATTTTAAATGCTCTTAATCTAGTTAGCAAAGAGAATGGATTCTTTCAAAAGAGAATAGAGGAAGTCGGCGATCCGCAATTATTGACGATGGATAATTGTATTTATCATCTGATAGATAATCCATATACAGATAATGCAGGTCGTTATCCTGTTAAAGCTAGAGATGAGAATAAATTTATAGTTTCAAGGATGAGAGCGAACGAGTCTCCTAATTTTTTTTTTACTTCTGACTTTATTAAATTTACTCAACAGAGTTACGTATATCCGGAAGCCGAATATAATTGGTATACAACTGAATTGCATAGTTGGAAGAGGGCTGATGGTTCTATTTCACAAGGTGTTCTTTACAAGCCTGAGAATTTTAATGATAAGCATAGCTATCCCGTCATATTTTATTATTATGAGAAAAAGTCATTTGGATTGAACGCGTACATTCTTCCTGAAAGTCTTTCGGGAATGTGTAATTTGAATATTCCTACATTTGTAAGTAATGGTTTTTTAATTTTTACTCCCGATATTGACTATAAGATAGGGGATCCAATGCAAAGTACATATGATGCGGTGCTTTCATCAGCTAATTACATTTCTAGATTGCCTTATATTGATAGTCAACGTATGGGAATAGGAGGATGCAGTTTTGGAGGCTTGCAAACTAATTATTTAGTTACTCACACAAATTTATTTGCAGCTGCGTACTCGTCGTCTTCAATTTCTGATCTCATCAGTGCCTACGGAGACGTACCAGCCAGGTATACAAGTTTGAATAGTTATTTTGAGATTGGTCAAGGAAGAATGGGTGGCACATTATGGGAAAAAACGGAATCATATATTAAGAATTCTCCCATTTTTAGAGCTGACAAGGTGACTACACCATTGTTATTAATGCATACTACGAATGACGGTATTTGTTCTTTTTCTCAGGCATTAGAGCTATTTACGGCACTGCGGCGATTAGGGAAGAAAGTATGGTTGTTAGAATACTCTGACGGTAATCATGGAATAGGCGGTAAATCTGCGGACGATTTTAGTATTAGATTATTTCAGTTTTTTAATCATTATTTAAAAGGAACTCCTGCACCTGTTTGGATGACCAAAGGAATTTCAGAGGAGAGGGATAGTGGATATAAGCTGGATTATAAGATTAAATCTCCAGGGAAAGGATTATTGATTGATTCAATATTTCGGTAGATAAGAAGCATTCAAGTGAGAGAATGGGTGGCTATGTTTCGAAGCAATTTCTGATGCAACCGCAATAAAGGTGTAAGTGTCGAAATCAGGATTCAATTTAAGTTTTTGTCCCTTTTTTCAAAAATGGTTAGGAGGTGTTTTGGTATCATGCCTTTATTTTCCAGTGCGCATCGCCTATATTGTGAAATATCTCTTAATACCAAGTAAACGGATTTTAGTATAGAGTCGTCATTTTGAAAGAAAGATTTGTTTTTAGGATGTTTCGTGTTGTTCGTTGACGTGATTAAAATATTCTCCAGGCTGCGGACCTTCATATCAGTTGAGACAGTCATCTAGGAAGCAGCTGACTCATTTTGTTTAACTGCATCTGACGCGGAGTACTATTAAGTTGATGGCAAACTTGATTTGTCAATGCTAAGAATTCTTATCATTTAGTAAACAGCATATTAGCTAAGACATATGAAATCGGATCGCTTTATGAATTTCGATTTTATATGTTTATACAGTTTGATGAAATCGTAAACGCATATCAGTTATCTGCGATAATTTAGTATTATTTTGTTGAGAATAAATAGGCTGAAGGGTTTGTTTATCATCATCAGATAGCCAATAATTGGAATCTGAGCAGATTTAGAATGTGCTTTGAGGTTGAAATTGATTGAGTTCATTATTTTCTGTATTTATTTACATAGATGTTGTTACTCTTGCGGTACACGTATTTGTTTGTTCAGTGAATGCGGATGAGTAAAGTGTTGTTATGAACCCACCCACAGGGACAGCCGTTAGCCTCAAGGCAATACTTAATACACAGCCTTGTAGTTCTTCTCCAGCTCTAATAGTTGTGCCGAATGAATAGAAGATATTATACGTTCTAGACGCTTTAAATGCGAGTGATCCACCGATAGTGCCTAAAACAACAATAACGGTCAGTATGATTTTAGCCTTTTTCATAAAATTTTATTTTTTGTAATTTAGGTTGAATATTAAGTAATATTGTTTACCATTTTGAAAGTGGAAGTGATACTTTGTTAGTAATTGCTTATAGCTTAATACTTACTTATATGTCCTGTATAGTATGGACAATTATTGGTAGCTATGTATTAGATATTGTTTAGTTATAAACAACAATATTAGCATTTACTAAATCCCCAGTAAGCTAGAAGAGTTTCTTCCAATCAGTATTTTTTATTTACAAAGAATCATCTAATTACGCCCATTTGTGACTTGAAGCACGAGGAATGTATTTGAAAGATGTAATAATAGATTAGTGAGTCTGTTTAGATGAGACTATTTAGCCAGTCTTGTTTATTATCAGGTTTTAGGTTTCTATGAATAATCGGAAAATTGTTTTTGAATGAAGCTTTGATTGTGCATTCCGAGATGCATCGTATTCTGACTCTATTTATTAATTGAATTTACGAATGCTCCCTGCAGTTTACACGCAGAATACTGGTTAATTCGAATTTAATAAGCATTATGAATAAGCGATTTATCTTTTGCCTAGGAAAAAGGAGAAGCCAATTATAAAGAAACGTTGTAAGGAGTTTGTCTTAATGTCTTCTATATAGTTATCTTGTATGATACGGGTTGTGTTGATATTTTGCCTCAATAGATCAAATCCTTGTAACTTGATACTTGCTTGCTGATGAGAGAACAAGGATTTGGAAATAGATGCGTGAAGCATGAAAGGATTTGAGTTATAGCCTTCCATTCTTCCTGTAGCCCATAGGTAGTTGATATTGGTTGAAATGGTTATGCCATATGGAAGATTAATATCTCCTGTGAAAAAAATGGAGCCGTTAAAATACCGAAAACTGCTAATTTGTTCACTAGAGTAGCTTACTTTGTTGTAATTCAGACTGCTTGAAAAAGTATATTTGAATAGCTCTTTGTATTCATAATGAAATCCAATTGATTGATTCAGTGAGAAGTCTTTATGGAATGTTTTCGTTCCGTTTGTATAATTCATAGAACGGCTTATAATCCCTCTTGTATTAAAATTGAGTGAATTTTGTCTTTGTTTTAGAGGGATTACATTATCTATGCTAATATTAAAGATATAGCTTCCATTCATATTTATGGGTTGTTCCGTTTCCCTCCCAAAAGAGTCGTACCATGAAGCATTTATAATCTGATCGCGTAGAATTCTACCATTAAAGCTAAGAGAAAAACTTCGAAGAGATGAAATGTTAAATACATTATATGATAGATCTATATTGTGTGTACGTGTTGGATTTAGAGATTGGTTGCCTATTTTTGAATGTAATGGATTAGTGTTATCTCGAATAGGTTGTAATTGAGAAATTTGGGGAAAATCTTGGTTCTTCCGATAAGAAAAGCGTAATCGTTTATTTCCGTCCAAAAGATAGCTTAAGCTAGCTTCTGGCAGTAAAGTATTTGACTGAGTTGTGTAATAGTTGTTTAACGTAACATCGCTATTTTTCATGATAAATAGCAGAGAGGCCAAAGAAATGGAATAGTCAAATTTTTCTTTTTGATGTATCCAACTTAGTTTTGCATAATGTTGAGTTGGAGTGTTCTTAAATCTATTGCTCAAGCTATCGTTTGGAATATCATATGATCCACTTGCTTTATTAAAGTTAAATATACCTATATTGGAGGTGTTGTAAGCATAATCCTCCACGAATGACAATTCTAAGGATCCGTTAGTTGTGATTGGCTCAGTATAGTTTATCATGGAAAAAAAATGCTGGTTATCAATGTTTCTTACGGCATTCTGATTGACGGTATCAGATACGATTTCCGAATTACTAGGAAAATACATATTGTTTGACATATTAACCCCATTGTCCCCACCAGAACCCTTGCTATACGCGATTGTAATGCTCAATAGTCTATTTTTTTTTTTGAACTTTTTATCATATCTCAAGCTACTTGACATATTTAAGGATTGAGTTTTGTCTCTATTGTTTATTTCACCAGTATTTATTTTCCGAGAATGCTCTCCACTTGACTCGTAATTATTTGAGAATTGATTGCCTGCTTGTGTGAAAGATATCTGTTGAGAAGCGGTAATGCTTTGTAGAGAATCAATTTTATAGTCAATTTGAAAAGATCCGTCATGACTAGAGTTGGTGGTTTGATTATTTGTTTGCTGGTTATAGAGAAGACTCGAGTCGTTAATAATTGTATTCCTTATACTTGAGCGTCGCTCTATACCTTTATTGTTGCTTACTAGATAGTTTATACCAATTATTACTTTTTCACTTATTTCATTGCTATAACTTCCTCCTCCATTATAGTTTCGTTGAATCCCCCTACTTCCCAGGTTTTTAGTGTCAAATACTCCATTGACATTGTTTCCGTCCCCTAATAACATTAACTGTTGATTTTTATTAAATCGGCTTAGATTGATTTTGTTTACAAATCTGTCAGAAGTTCCATAAGAAGTAGTTAGTTCTCCGGATAATAAATTGTACTTGCTTTTCTTGATTGTTATATTGATGATATTTTCTGCCTGATTATCGTTTATTCCGTGTTTTTTTTCTTGATCGTGAGTGCTCTCAATTAATTGGACTTTATCTATTAAATCTGCTTGTAAGTTTTTGCTAATTGTGTTGGGGCTACCACCGCTGAAAAGTTGACGTCCATCTATCATTATGTTCTGTATGATTTTTCCATTTGCACGGATGGTGCCATCATTGTCGATCTGAATACCTGGTATTTTTTTTAATAAATCTTCAACTACGGCGTTGACCTTTGTTTTAAAAAAGCTGGCATTAAATTCAATAGTGTCCTTTGTAAATCTAATTGGTACTTTTGTTTGAATAACCTCTACTTCTGCTAGAGTAAGACCAGTGCTTTTTATTTCAATTGATCCTAAGTTAATAATGATATTTCCAGGTGGTACTCTTATTGGATATACCAGTGATTGATAACCAAGGAAAGTAATATTTAAGAAGTAATTGTCGGTTGGAAGGCTGTCCAAAAGGAAAAGCCCATTTTTGTTACTAAATGTCAGGATTTTTTGGGTAGAATCCTTTGCGAGTAAGCAGTTTATTGTAGCTCCCTGTAATGGTTGACGTGTTGCAGCATCAATTATCTGCCCATTAATGTTAACTCTATTAGATGTCTGAGCTAATGCCTCTAAGGCTAACAAAATTGCAAGTAATGAAATTGTTAACTGCTTCATATAGCAAATGTCGATAGCTTGTAAATTCAACCTTTTAAATGCATTCAAATAGCAGTGAATGATTTCATTTGTTATGTCCAATAGTTTTTTTAAAAAAAGAACCACGCTGTGTGGAGATTGCAGTAAGGAAATTTAATTTTGATCTAACGAGTGAGTTGGACCATTAATATATACACTCGTCTAATGGTGATTTAATTCACTTGCTATTGTATGTCCGCATAGAATAGATTGAGAACCCTCAAAATCTCTTAAACCATGTCAACATCAATTCCGCATGAAGGTGGCACTAGTGCATTAAGGATAGTTTGTTTGTTTCAGAATCTCTTTCGTTAAGGATGGAGCTTCGGAAAGATAATACTTAGCGTGATCCCAATTCTCTGTTATTACGCGAGTAATTGTTTATTCTTTGTGATTTTCATTAAGAAGAACAGTTGTAACCCTGTGTTGCGCCGTCACGTAAATAAAAGATAGATTATATAAAGAAATACTTTTTTAAGTAATTAATATATATTGATATACAGAATTTATGGCTCTAAATAACCAAGAAGCAATAACTATATCGGATAGGAAAGCTGATAACCAAGAAAATATTAAGAAGGGCTATTTCCCTATAACAGGGTTTAAGGAGTATCTATTGGGGTCTAAAGAAAATAGATTATTTTTAGCAATTGGTGTTTTCGTCATTCTTTTACAATTTGTTGTTTTCAAGTTTTTTTATCCTTTTGCCGGATTCATAAATGGCGATTCATATATTTATTTAGAGTCGGCATATCATAATTTTGTTGTGAATACGTATCCAATTGGTTATTCCAAATTTCTTCGATTAATCAGCGTCTTTACGCATTCTGATACGGCAGTCGTTGCTTTTCAGTATTTGCTACTTGAGGGCAGTACTTTAGCATTAGTTTTTACGCTATTTTATTTTTATAGCTCGGCAAGATTAACGAGGATACTTTTATTCTCATTCATGATAATTAATCCTGTATATCTTTATCTGGCTAACTATATATCCAGCGATGCTTTCTTCTTAGGCCTTAGCCTAATATGGTTCACGCTATTGATATGGATAATGAATAAACCAACAAGGGGTTTAATTGTTGTTAATGCGTTGATACTTTTTATGGCATTTACAGTAAGGTACAATGCGTTATTTTATCCTATAATAGGCGGGATAGCCTTGTTGTTAGCTAGACGTAAAGTAATGATGAATCTTATCGGATTTGGCATTAGTCTCATATTAATTGCGTTATTTGTGCAAACAACGAGCAAAAAATATAAAGAAATAACAGGTCATAAGCAGTTTACGCCCTTTACGGGTTGGCAGATGGCAAATAACGCGTTGTACGCCTATAGGTATGTTGATAGTGCTCAGAGAAAGAAAGTTCCCCCTGAATTGGAACGATTGGATAAAATGGTCCGTAATTATTTTGATTCAAGTCGAGATATAAGAACTCATCCTGCAGAAGCGCTGATTGCGAGCACGGTATATATGTGGGATCCTAGTTCACCTCTTTCGCAGTATATGGAGAATCAGTTTAAAAATGATTCAACGGCTACCGCTTTAAGAAAATGGTCTACTGTAGCTCCACTAATGAAAGAGTATGGTTCATTTTTAATTAAATCATATCCGAGGGAGTTTGCTCAATACTATCTTATCCCAAACGCAGTGAAGTATTACGCACCACCAGTTGAATTTTTAAATCAATATAGTACTGGAATTGATAGCGTAAATGAAACTGCTAAAATATGGTTCAACTATAAAAGCAATAAGATATCTTGTCACTTTAAGAACTTCAAGGTTAATACACTTGATTTCTACCCTATATTGACTGGGACAATGAATGTTGTGTTTGTTCTTAGCATAATCAGTTTTATACTATTGCAAGGGCATAAGCAATCCCCGCAATTGAAGAATGGATTAGCGCTTGTGGTTTCTTTATGGGTAGTGAATTTTGGATTCAGCGTCTTTGCTTCACCGATAGCACTTAGGTTCCAGTTATTCCCCATATTAGTGTCATTGTCTTTTACATTCTTGCTGGTGGAGTTCCTTGTGAAAGCTGCTAAAGGGTCTTCTCTGGAAGATACCGGAAAAGGTACTAAGGTTGGAGATTCTAACAAGGAACTTACCGCTGTTTAGCACCCGATTTTTTAATCTGTAATGAGGTTGTATGAAAAGAAAGAGATTTTTTGTCATTTTAGTAAGTCTTATTTCAGGTCTTCTAATATATATAGGAGCTAATTCAATCGTCGACTATCCATTATTAGGTGAAAACAAATCAAAAGAGTACATCAAGGAATTTATAACTGGACATGAAGGAGAATTATTACCCAATATTGAACTATTGCTTCCAGATAGTAGTACCATTATTAACATTGCGTCAATCCCATCTGGTAAGCCAACGGTTCTATTTTACTTTGGACCTTATTGTGAATACTGCCAACTAGAAATGATTGAGATAGTTTCTAATATGCGGCACATGGAGAATATACAATTTTATCTAATTTCTCCATATCATATTTTGGACATCAGAAGATTTATTGATGCTTATCATCTTGGGAAATATCCCAATATAACAATTGGCGTCGATTTTAAATTTAAGTTTGGAGAGTATTATAAAGCAAAGAATATTCCATATTTAGCTATCTATAATAGTGATAAGAAACTAAATGCTGCATTTGTAGGAAATGTAAAATATGATCAGATAAAATCAATAAGTGGGAAGTAAATTGTTGCGCAACATAGATAGCGTTCTTATAAGTAAGAAATCTATCAAAAATGGCGAAGCCGAAAACCATTATAAACGAGTAGGCATATTTACAAAAATTAAGTTTAGCTTTTTGATTCAAAAAGCATCTATCATTATGAAAAAAGCAAAATTCGCATTAACAGCTGTTGCCGTTTTAGCAGTTATCGGTGGTGCATTGGCATTTAAAGCTAATAGGCAAGTAAACCACTTTTATTCACTCGGTCAGACCATAATTGATGGTCAACCTGCAAGCGGTTGTGTTATTGACAAGACCTTGCAACTGACACCTGTACAGGCCGGTGGTTTTATTACAACACTGTATTCTTCTACAGTTAGTGTTGGTGCCACTACTTGTACTGCTAGAGTTACAAATAATGGTTAATTAGGATGAAATATCTATAAGGACTCTGAAAAAGCATGTCCTGCTAGGTTTTCCCAATAGTAAAGGGTCATCTCCTGGTTTGTATAAATTAGGAGATGACTTCTAATCTACATCAGTTCAAGACTTGTGTTTTGTATTAACGTATATAGTTATTACCGCAATTGTGGCTGATCATACTATTATTTCAATTTGAACTAGTAGGCGCGCTTACAAGAGATTTTTTCATTTGAAAATATTTATTATTATGAGAAGAGCAAAGTTTGCATTAGCTACTATAGCTGTTTTTACAATTATCGGTGGTGCGTTGGCATTTAAAGCCAATAGGCAAGTAAGACAATTTTATTCATTAGGTCAAACGATAATTGATGGTCAACCCCATGTCGGATGTGTTGTAGGGAAATTTTTACAATTAACGCCGGTAACTGTGGGAGGTTGGATTACCACTTTATACTCTTCGGCATTTCAGATTCCAACTACTACTTGTACTGCTAGGGTGACATTTAGCGCATAGTTGAATGGTGGATTCATATAATGAAACTGCGCAGTTTATTATTGGATTACTTATGAACATTTTTACACTTACTAAATAAATTTTTTGACGGAAAGTAAGATGAGAAGTATGACAGGATCAATGTTATTGTTATATTTTTTATTTTCGTACTCCCTTAAAAACTATATTATGATAGAATTGCATTTTAAGTATCTTTACTGTATGCAGAAATGTAATTGAGTCTTTTGGGTTTAGGGATCAATAAGTCTAGTATGATCTAAGACCATTACTAATTGTTCATTGAAAGGAACTCTGCGGTAAACTTGGAAAGAATATCTAGATAGGGTAGGAAAGGTGCCGAGTGATTTAGCTCTAACTGTTGTTCCCAAGTGAAAAGGGAGATCTTTTTAATGAAAATCTATTATTTGAATGGACAACTGTGGAAATAGCGTTAAGGCGATATCTGATAAATAGACTAATCCTTGAAACTTAATGTTACGTATGACAACCCTATAATTTGGGTTCGGTCTGACTAAATTTATCAGGTATCTGATATTCCTGTACCATTTTTTAAAATTTTTTATATATAGGGATAGACCTGCCTAATTTATTTGATAGAATAAGATTGTTTGATTTCTAAGGCTAACCAAACTTGTTCCTCATCGGCTTGTGGTGGATATATAGTTGGTACTGATTTCTGGTTAGGTATTGTTCTAGTATTCTTAGGGTTGAGAATGGTTGTTGAAATTTCTGGACATTTCTTCAGATTACTAGGCCAACTCAGTAGACACGCGAGAATCCCGCCAGCGCTAACCGCTCCAATCGCAACTCTTGCTTTTTTCATAACAATAAAATTTACTCTCCAATAATAACATACACCCTACAAACCCCAGGCTCCTTCGCCAGCAACACCTTCTTCCCAGACACCGTCGTATCAGCCACCACACTCCTATGCATAATCGTCCGCACCGTACACGCGCCTCCTTCATACGCCGGCATATAATAATACGTCGGCAATCCGGCGGTAACTCCAGCCATCGCAACAATCAACAATAGAATCCTAGCTCTAATCATGTACTGAATTTACCAACAGCCCCTGCAATCTCCACGCATAAAGTAAAAATACCCTCGCAAATCATTGAAGGTATAAAAATACTCACCCCGGGTCCGTATAGGTCGTAGCGCACGGATACGGCAACGCCGAAATACTAAACCTTACCGGCGACTCCGATGGCAGCCAGCTGTGTATTGTAAATCGTTGTCGGCAGGTTACATTGCGCGGCTTCGTCGCCATTAGTCCAGCCAACCAGGTTTGCTCGCATGGCCCTGTACGCTAAGGCGCCGCCACTTATGAACATCATGCCCACCGTCATTAATGCGAATTTTGCTTTCTTCATAATCGTTGAAACTTAAACTGCGCCTGCTCTTTTATGATGGTTTTCTGCTTTCCCATAGGAATGCAGGCAGCAAGAAGATATTTCTGTAAGGCATCTCATATAAAAGTTAAAGAAAGGGAAAAAATATACCACACCACCGCAACCCACCCACCAACAAAAAACATAACAATACCTTAAACCACCTCCCCAACAAAATCCCCTAATTTCGCCCCGTTGCTCAAACCAATGCCATGCTGCATGCTCATGATGATATAGCGCTTATCCGTACCGGTGACACAAAAGCATTCGAAAGGTGTTTCAATCAACACTGGCCGGCGCTCTACGCCTTCGCCCTCAAAATCCTCGGCAATAAAGACGACGCAAAGGATGTGGTGCAGGGCGTATACATCTCCCTGTGGTCGCGGAAAGAAAAGCTGAATCTGAGCAGCCCCCTCGAAAACTATCTCCACCAGGCTGTCCGCTTCCAGTCTATCAAGAAGCTAAAGGAAATCATGAACCGGCCGGAGGAGCTGGACCGTGTGCAGGAATATATCATGCCGGTGTTAAACGATATCTGGGAAAAGATGGAAACCGCCGATGTATTTAAAGAAATAGATAACCAGTTAACCACCTTACCGGAAAAAACGCGGGAAATCTTCCTGCTGAGTCGCCGGCATCATCTATCCATCACAGAAATCGCCGGGAAATTAAATCTCTCCGAAAAAACAGTAAGAAACCAGCTGCACATAGCATTGAAGGCGCTCCGGCACCATATCGCAGCTGCCCTGATCCTCGCGGAAATAATGAGTTAATAATTCCTTAACGTACTTCTTCGGGACAAACACCTCCTCCAAAGGAACATATCTATAGAAGAATGTTCCGGATGAATATCACACAGTTTAAAAGATTGGTCAGTAATTACCTGTCGGGCAATGCCACCCACAGGGAAGCCACGTTGCTGAACACCTACCTCGATAAAGCCTGGGAGGAAAAGCAGGTGCCCGCTGATGTGGAGGAGCAACGCCTTGAGGTGTGGAATAACCTGAAAAGGGAAATCGCGCCGCCACGCATCAGGGTATGGCGGTATGCGGCTACAGCCTTAATCCTCATAGCCACCGGGGCTACCTATACCTACCGGCTGGCGTTGCAGAACTGGCTGGATCCTGTTCCCATGCAAAGCATTACGGCGTTGAAGTACCAGGTAAAAAAGGTAATCCTGCCGGATAGCTCGGTAGCTATTCTCAATGGAGGTACCACGCTTATTTATCCCCGGTACTTTCGTGGCAAACAAAGAAACATCACGGTCAATGGGGAAGCATTCTTCGAAGTCACCCCGCAAACAGCGCCTTTCATCATCACCGGTCCGCATTTAAGCGTAAAGGTATTGGGTACCAGTTTCGTAGTGGCCGATAGTAGCAGCATCGAAAAGCCAAAGGTAAGCGTGAAAACGGGTAGGGTAGCGGTCACCGCCGGGGCGGCGGTACAGCAGCTCACGGAAAACGAGGAGCTGGTATACGACAAGGAAACCATCTATATCTATAAACAAACGGAAGTAAACACCGGCTGGACCAGCAAAAAGCTGTTGTTCAATGAATCAGCGCTGAACGATGTTTTCAGGGAAATAGAACTGCTGTACGGCGTAAAAATAAAAGCCGCGCCGGCTATCAGCGACCTGAAATTCACCGGCGCATTCGAGGAAACCGACACCATGAACGATATCCTGAAAGTGATATCCCTGTCGTACCGGCTAACTATTCACAAAAACAAAAATGGCATCATCGTAATTAAGTAGCATCAAACATAACGGGAATGCTAACAACCATCGGCGTACAGCTGCTGGTAACGGATCTTCTTTTTTAAATCGCAAACGAATGAAGGAAAAAATTTTACACGGATGTATGTGGGTCCTGCTATGCTTTACTTTGCCGGCAATGGCACAGGAAAGCTTCCTGCAGAAAAAGATCAGCATCAGTTTCAGGAATGAGCCCATCGCAAAATGTTTCATGACAGTGCAGCAGAAGGGCGGCATTACCTTCTTCTACAATCCTGCCGATATGAAGGCGGTGGAAAAAAAATATACGGCCGATCTCAATAATAAAACCGTAGCGGAAGTGATCACCTGGTTATTACAAAATACCGGGTTGGAATTTGAAGCGGTAGATGGCAGGAAAGTAGTGGTACGAAAAATCATTATCAAACAATCAACAGCACCCCGGAAACGTACCATCAGCGGGATCATTACAGACGCAACAAAAAACACCCCCATCGCCCGCGCGGAAATCATGGCGCAAAGTACCGGCAGTGTAGTGATGGCCGATGAATCCGGCCGCTTTTCGGTGGAAGTAAAAGATACCACCGATGTACTGGTGATCTATTATGTAGGCTACGCTACCAAAATGATCAAAGCCGGCAGCGCGCCGGTGTTATCGGTGCAACTGAAACCCGACAGCAAAACACTAAGCGGCGTAACGGTAGATGCCCGCCGCCGCTCCAACACGGAAGTAATGCTGCTCAACGACCGTAAAAACTCCGCCATGATCTCCGATGGGATCTCTGCACAAAACATCGAAAAAACAGCCAGCATTACCACTACCCAGGCCCTGCAACGTGTATCGGGCGTAACGGTTACCGACGATAAGTATGTAGCCATCCGCGGCCTCGGCGACCGCTCCGTGATCGGGCAGCTCAACGGCATCCGCCTGGCCTCTTCCGATCCCGACAGGAGCGCTATCCCACTCGATCTGGTGCCCGCCGGCCTGCTGGACAATATCACCATCTACAAAACCACTACCTCCGATAAACCTGCCGATGCCGCTGCCGGTATCGTGGAGCTCAAAACAAAGTCGGTGCCCGACAGGGAAATGCTCACCATCACGGCGCAAACCGGCATGAACTCGCAAACCGGCAGCAAAGTGAACAGCTTCTATAACAGCGACATGGGCTTTCTCGGGCAAAAGGTAAAATCAAAAGGATTATCACCGGAATTCCGGGAGCTGTCCAACCAGTACCCTAACGGCCTGGGCGATATCCAGCGCAAAATCGCCAACAGCCGCAACGATCCGGCCCTGCTGGCGGAAGCCAACCGCATCAGCGGTATCATGCACGGCTTCGATCCCGTGCTCACTACAAAATATAAATCGGCGCCGCTGAACCAGATCTATGCGGTTACTTACGGTAACAGCTATACGGTATTTAAGAAACACCAGGTAGGATTAATAGCCGGCGCCAATTATTATAACCGCACCAACGATATTTACGACGGCCAGCTCACCCAGTACAGCGTATACCAGGGCGTGTTAACAGGCAACAGCGCATTGTACAGTCCCCGTGTAATCCCTAACTACATTACCCCCAACAACATCAATCTTGGGAAGTATTTAAATTATAAGGAAAACACCGGCACACAAACACTCAACTATGGATTTTTGGGTGGACTCACATACCGCTTCAGCCCCCAGCACGAAATAAGTATGCAGTACCTGGGTAGCCGTGGTGCGGAAACACGCGCCAGCAACCTGCACGGCGCCTACGAATATACCGGCCTGCCCGGAAAGGTGTATAACCTCGTGTATTCCTTACGCCAAAGCTATCGCACACTCAACACCTTCAACCTCCAGGGGGAGCATAAGTTCACAAAAAAAGAATACGCGCCAAAGCTGAGCTACAACCTCGCTACCTCTTCGTCGGCGCAGGATGATCCGGACTATCGCTTTGTAAACCTGGCGGACTATCGCGTAAATGGCGGTACCAGTCATCCCGGCGCAGTAGATATACCGGGCACTACGCCGCCCATTGTGGCTTCACCTGGCTTGTATTCCCTGGTATCAGGTTATGTAAACGGATATGGCCCCTACGGTATCATCCAGGCTGATCCCAACGGACGCCGTTTCCGCCAGTTAAAGGAAAATAATTACAACTATAAAGCAGATATCACACTGCCTTTTAAAGTCCTCGGTAAAAAACAGGAGTTTAAAACAGGTGTGAACTACCTGCACCGGAGAAGGCGTTTTTCAGAGAATGTACTCTATCTTCCGGGTTCCAATTATTCTGCCGGCGGCGCACTGCCGCTGTATGAAGTAAATGGTCAGCTGGATCAGCTGGTAGGTTACGATCGTATTGGTATCCGTCCGCCTGCTTCCTATAATGAAGAAGGCGCCCCCCGCAGTGGCGGCTTCCTGTACAACATCCAGAAGTCGCCTAATAACTATAAAGGCTACTATGAAACCCGCGCGTTTTATGGTATGCTGGACCTGCATCTGACAGAACAGCTGCGCCTCACCGGTGGGGTACGGTTTGAAATGACGGATATACAAGCCGCAGTAGATACATCCAATGTATTCCTGGATCCCTCTATTACTGCTACAGATGCCGGCGGTAACAAAATAAACCTGGTATATACCGAACCAAATTCTATCTACAAAACAGATTACGAACCTTACTACTCTGCTAACCTTACCTATACACTGAATAAGAATATGAACTTCCGGTTGGGCTACAACACTACGCTGGCCCGGCCGGAGCTGAGGGAACTCACCAACGTATTTGATTTTGACCCTTTCCAGTTTGCATTGGTGGTAGGTAATCCCAACCTGAAAAACCAGCAAACCACTAACTACGATTTCCGCTGGGAATGGTTCCCCGCACCGGGTGAGGTATTGTCTGCTTCGGTTTTTTATAAGGAGATAGATAACCAGTTAACAAAGGTGTTTAAACAAAATTCGTCCGGACTGGAAGCACGGTTCCCCGAATTCCCTGCGATAGAGTTTCAGAACGATCCCAACAAAGGACGCGTGTATGGAATAGAGCTGGAAGTAGTAAAAAACCTCGGTCTGCTGTGGGCGCCCATGAAAAACCTTTTCCTGGGATCTAACCTGCTGCTGGCGCAAAGTGAAATCAAAAAAACAAAAGAGCGCCTGGAATCTTCCCGTGCTATTGATCGCCGCGCACCGGCCAACAGCCCGCTGTTTGAACAGGCGCCGTATTCTGTGAATGTATTCCTGAACTACAACAACACGAAATCAGGCACCGATTTCACGGCCACTTTTAACATGGTAGGAGAGCGCCTCATCCAGGTAAACCTCGATGGTACGCCGGATCTCTACTCCCGGCCTAATCCCGTACTGGATTTCGTGGGCTCGCAAAAATTGCTGAAACGCCTCACCTTAAAAGGATATGCAAAAAATATACTCGACAGGCCAGTGGAAGAAGTATACGCCAACCCAGGTACAGGAGGGAATTTTTACGGAAAGAAATATGTACGCAGAAGTTTTTACCGCGGAACAGAATTTATGCTGGGATTGACTTTTAACCTGTAAAAATTTGAATGATGAAAATGAAAATTACTTATATACTCATAGCGGTGGCGGTAATGATGAGCGCTTGCAGCAAAAAGCTCGACTACAGCTATGATAACCGCGTGGTGCAATACCCGATGAGCGCCTCCGGCATCCGCGTGGTTAACCTGGTAGGCGCCACGGAATTGTCGGTGAACGGACAACGCCTCACCAGCTACCTGCAGCCCGATAAAGAAGGAAATTATGGCCTTAATGAAACACGCGGTACCGCATATTTCCCGGAAACAGGCCGTTTAGGGTTAACATATAGTATTCCCCGGGAGCAGGTGAAAGCCAGCGGCTGGGTAGATAGTATAATGTTCAGCAGTCTGTCTGTTAAAAATGCGGTGCCGGCGCCCCGGCCCTTCCGCGCAAAAGAGGATGATGCACATCCGAACGATTATTACTTTGTACGTTTCAGACCCAATCCGGACGGTTTTCAGGACTCTTTATTCGTGATCCCACGGGGTATATCACCGGCGGCAGATCCGGCTGTATTTAAGGTCCGTTTGCTGAATCTCAGTTCCACGATTACCGGAAGTATTCCTCCGGGTATTTTCCGTACCGGGCCTATGTCGCTCACGCTGGCCGACGGCACCGGTGTGCCCGGCCTCAGCAACATCGCCCCCGGCAAATATTCTGATTATGTGGAAATACCCTATGGTACCTACCAGTTCAAAGTATTGAATAACGAAGGAAAAGAAGTACCGGCCGGCGGAACCATTTATAATCTTTTCAACCCGGCTACCGGCACCCTGATGGATATAAACGGTACACCCGGCATCGGCGGTAATAAAGATACCTGGCTTACCTACGCACCACTGAAAACATTTCAGCCCGGAGGTATTTATACCATCGTAGTATCAAGTACCTACGAGGCTAACATCCCAACCGGTAACCCTAATGGGGAAACCTACAAATCAGAAAATAACACCTTCCGTATTATTGCAGATATTCCTGAACCGTTGAATATCACTTACGCCCGTTTACAGGGTGTGAATGTAGCCGCAGGGAAAAAGATTACCTGGCAGGTAGACGGGCAGCCGATGGGCAGTACATTAGCCTTTACCCAACAAACCACCTACAGTCGGTATATAACGGGTACGCATATAGTAAAAGCACTGGATGAAAACGGTCAGGTATTAGCCGAAAGTAATCTGGCCATGCAACCCGCTGATAATTTTACAGCCTGGCTGTATACCCGTAAAGATGGCAGCGCCGCAATTACTTTTTCCGCCAATAACCTCAGTGGAAAATACTATGACGGTACTGCTACGGATGATGGTACCTACAGTATACTGAAAGCTGTGTATCCTTTCTGGATCCGCTTCATGAATTTCTGCCCGGACCTGGAAGAGGTCGCTTTTACACAGGGTAACGGACAGCCATTTAGTGCGGTTTCCGCATTGGCGTATCAACATATTTATTTCGCAAAAGCAGTAACCGATCTTCCCTATGTGATGCAGATGGTCAATTTTTCGCAACCGGTAATGGCCTACGCCTCCAGGCCCGGTATTGCCCCCGGCGATTGGCTGCGCAACATCACGCCGCTGAAAAGCCGTGATTTTATTGCCCGCCCGGAATTATATAAAACACCGGAATTACCACAGAGCGAACCAGGCATATATACGGTAGTGCTGCTGGGTAGCACCGCCGCCAATGCTACAGAAAAAGCCCGGATGATTATTGTGAAACATAACAATTGAGTAGTCTTATGAATAATAAATACTTTTTACTGCCACTACTACTGGCCGCACTGTTCTTCAGCGGCTGTCGCAAAACGGACTATGTGGTATTGGATAATCCCGCCTACCTGCGGGTATTCAACTGCCTTGAATTTACTACCAATCTTGATAACAAAGATGCGCCGCAACCATTTCTCACCTTCCTGGTAGATCCCGTAATGGATGATGCCGGGGTACCTGTCAGCGCTGCTATCACAGGCGACTTCCTGGAGCGGCGCAGCGACTGGGCAAGACCTTATCCCGATGCCGCCAGTAATGTACTGTGGCAAAAAGAATATCCGGGTACTAAAAGAGTGCTGGCAGCTCCCATTGTGAATGGATATGACCTTTCGAGCTGGGCGCAGGTGCCCTCAGGTAAGCATCATATTGTTTTCCGTACCCGGCCACTGAACAACACACCCTACTTTGAACTGGATAAAATGGAACGGGGTGTTACGTTGATTGACACCACGATAGACCTGAGTGCGGGGGAAGTATATACGATGCATGCACTGATAAAAGAATATACCAGCCAGCAACCGTTTATGTACCTGCGTAAGGAAACATTTCCGAAACAACCCTTCGCTGATTCTATGGTATATGTAAACTTCTATAACCTCAGCGCAGCCAATTTTTATACGAAAGCGCCCGATGCAGTGCCAAATGAGGACCTGTCCAACACCAAGCTAAGCGACACCATGAACGTTTACTACTCGCTCAATAAACTGGCGGCAAATGGCGCTCCCGTGGCGCTGCCGGGTTACAAGGGCATACCGGTAGGACAGATCATTTATTCCCTGGAACCTAAAGTAACGCCTTATTACAGCTTCCCTTTATTTGCGGATACCAGCAGCAATAAAATCTTCACAGGCAACATGAGCCAGCAGTTCGGATTTTACGCCCCCGGTTTTACCCCGGAAAACCTGGGCTACCCGGCTTTTATACCGGTAGGTGTTTATGCTGCCGTGATCATGGGCGATTATGGTGAATCCGGCAGAAATGCCTATCTGCCTTTCAGGATAAAATGTGATCTGCGTACAGGGCTGGTAGTGAGTATCCATTCCGGTACCAATAATCCCCGCTCATTTGCTACGGTCAATACGGTGGAGTATATCAACCGCAGGATGTATGTAACTACCATCCAGCGCAAGTTTGCACCGCCGGTTTATTAACGTCTTTATTATTTCGATATGCTGAATATTTCTATCATAAAACAGTTCATGGCAGTATCGCTGCTGCTGGCGCTCGTAACGGGCTGCCGGAAAGATAATCTCATTCCGCCCATTGACAGAACAACCACGCCGCGCGCAATGGGTGCATTTATTGAAAATAATTATGACCTGAGCATCTTAACTGCTGCCCTGAAAAGAACAGGCCTGCTGGATACGCTGAATCAGGGCGGCCCCTTTACCTTTTTTGCGCCGGATAATGCGGCATTCAATAAAATGGGTATTACAGGTCCGGGAGATGTCGCTAAAATGGAGGTGGATAGTCTGCGGTCTATGCTCCGTTATCATATGATCCGTAACCGCTACTTTACCACCACCTTCCCACAGCAAATAGATAACAGGTATCTTACCCTTTCCGGAGACGAAATATATGTATCTACCCTGAAAGCAGCCACTATCTCGCCAGACCTGGACATGTTTGTAAATGGTGCGCTGATCCTCAAGGAAAGTAAAAGAAATATCGCTTTAGCCAATGGGGTGCTGCATATCCTTGCCAAGCCGCTGAAGCTCACCCGGGGCACCGTACAGGACTATATCGCCGCAGATACCAGCTTAACTTTATTTGCTGCTGCCATGAAACAATTCAATTTATGGGACGGTCTTAAAACAAATAAACCATTAACGGTTTTCGCACCGGCCAATAGCGCCTTCCTGAAATACGGACTCACAGCTGAAAAGATTGCCAGCATGAATCCTGCTGATTATAAGGCCATCACCTTTGCTATTTACCCGGTAGAAATGAGACCTATGCACGTCTTTTCTACAGATGGTTATCTGCTTGCAGGTAGTGCTACACTGGGTGAGGGAGCCATCAAAGCAGGAGGGTATGGCATTGCACTCGGGTATTCGTATAATAGTTATTACGGTCAGGAAATTTCTTTTATAAGTGTTTTAAAAAAGAAAGCGGCCGACTGGTACCCGAACGAGGACGGCCCCTCCAATGTAAACTACCTGAACGGTCTCGCAAATGCAGATCATAAATGTAGCAACGGCATCGTACATGTAATAGATGACCTTTTCCTGAACCCGGATTTAATGAAGCAATAAAAACGAAACAGATGACATCAAAAATATCTTTGCTCTTATTACTGCTCCTGGCTTTTGCGGCCTGCAGCAAACAGGACATAGAACCGGAACCGGTAGGTGAACCTGTGCCGCATGAATCAGGTCCGGATAAAACATGGCAACAACAACTGGCTGCTTCTTCGTTTACCCGTTTCCGTGAAGCATGGCAGCGTTCGGGTATGGATCAGAAAGTAAACCAGGATGGTGCAGGCTTTTATACCCTCATTGTACCCACGGATAAAGCTTTTGACGAAGCAGGCTGGACACTGGAAAAAATAAAGGCGGCAGATGTGGCCGTATTGGATGAATTATTATCCTACTACATAATGCCCGCCCGCCTGTTGCCGGAAAATATTACCGCCGTAAAAGGCAGTACGCCGGCAGCAACACTGTCATCCCGTTCTTTCGCCGACAGGGAAAACTGGTACAATGATTACGTGGATTTCCAGTTCCTGGCAAAATCCGGCGATAGCCTGATAGTCAATGGTGTGGCCCTCAGCAAATGGGGACAACAACTGGAAGGTACCAATGGCGTAATATATCCCATTGATCACCTGATCAGCAAACCACAGCAGTCCATGTGGGAGTACCTGCAAAGTCAGCCGCGTTTCAGCCTGTATGTAGCTGCATTACTTGTGAACGATAGCCTGTACCAGTCCATCTGGATGAATAGTTCACTGCCACTGCTGAAATCATCATCATCGCTGGCACAGTTCACCCTGTTCGCACCCAACAACGATGCGTTTATAAAAAATGGTTTTCATAATGCAGATGATATCCTGCAATACTGCCTCCGTTCCTGGCCGTTGCCTTCTCCCGACTATGATGAAAATATGTATTGGCAACAGCCGGTAACTGCTATGGATTCCATTCTGATGGCATGCGGACCGGAAATATTCAACGCCTCCCAGCTGAGTGGTATAGAGGCCCGCGTAGGACCGGTTTTCTTTAGCAACGACCTTACGCTGAATGCTGCCCAACTCAGTGGACTAATGCTTTTTAAAGGACAGCCTTATAACAACCCGCCAACACGGATCAGTTTATCGTTTATTAACAACAACGGTCAGCCCGGCGTCAGAAGAATAGGCACCAACTATCCTTACATCAGTTTAAAGAGCAGGGATATAAGAGTGATCAATGGTGTTGTTCACGAAGTAGGAGATCTCTTTAAACAATAATTTTTAAAAGCAGCCAAATGAAAAAATTCACTTATACAGGTTTGCTGATACTGTTATTGTCAGCCTGTACAAAGGATAAAGATAACACAGCAGGTCCGGATGAAATCAATCGCCTCACCTACATCATCGACGATAATAAATTTAACTTCTCTTCCTTTAATACCGCATTGGGCAGAACCGGTTACCGTAACATGCTGGCGCAAGCGGGGCCTTATACGGTGATGGTGCCGGATAACAACGCATTTGCAAAAGCCGGGTATGCAACTAACCAACAGGTACTAACCCAAAGTGCAGTCATTCTCAATAACCTGGTGTCCTATCACATTATAAACGGTACCTGGGAGTTGAATAAACTGCCTTATCAGTTTAATCAGGAAATATCGGCGATTACCGGCGCAAAAATGTTTGTTACACACTGGATCAAAGGCGAAGATACCGTACTGACGATTAATGGCAGCCCCGTCCTCGCGTACAACCTGCCCGCCAGTAACGGTATGATACAGGTACTTGATAATGTGTTGCAACCATTGGTATATCAAACGCTGTCAGATGCGATTGCTACAGATACCAGTCTTACTTTTCTAAACGTAGCATTGCAACAGGCAGGTATGAAAACAGGGATCTCCGGTAGTGCCACCTATACTTTTTTTGCGCCTTCCAATTCGGCATTCCGCAACGCAGGATTTCCTTCTGTAGACAGTATCAATAAAACAGATGCAAAAACATTACGCGATCTGTTGGAATACCACCTGTTTGCAGGCCGGAAATTTATCTACGATTATATCCTTACCACCGGCAGTTCCGATCAAACGGAACAAGCGATGCAAAACGGTAATAACGTAGGCATTTCACTCGTAAAAGATGATACAGGTGTGAAATACATAGGCATCACCATAAAGGGAGCCGGCAACAAAGTACCGGCAGAGGTGAAAAGAGAAAATCTCATGGCCGGCAACGGGGTACTCCACATCATAGACCAGGTATTAAAAGAAAATCAGTAGTGATGAAGAAAATTTTATACATAGCTTATTTGCTCACCGTGCTGCTGGCAACCAGCCGCCTGTTATACGCGCAGGAAACAAACGGTACGCTGAGCGGAAAGATCACCAACGATAAAAATGAACCGCTTATCGGTGTTACCGTACTGGCCATACATGAGCCCTCCGGTACAAAGTATGGCGTAATCACCACCGCCGATGGCCGCTACTATTTGCCGGGCCTGCGTATCGGCGGCCCTTACTCCGTAAGCATTACCATGATGGGCATGCAGCCGCAGAAAAGGGAACAACTGAACGTTCGCCTCGGTGAACCCCTGCAACTCAACGTGGTAATGGCTGTTGCCGGTAAAGATCTTGCTGCGGTAACCATCAAAGGCACAAAAAAAGCCGCTTCCGCCAATACCACCGGCGCAGGACAAAACATCAGCCGCACACAACTGGCAAACATGCCCACCATCTCCCGCAGCCTGCAGGACATGACCAAAATGGTTCCGCAGAGCAGCCGCGATAATTCCTTTGCCGGTACCAACTTCCGCTATAACAACGTAACCATCGATGGCGCCATTAATAACGATGCCATTGGCTTCAGCCCCTCCGCAGGAGGCATCACCGGCAGCTCCGGTATGCCCGGATCCAGTACCCGCACCAACGCGGTATCGCTGGATGCTATTGAAGACATGCAGGTATACCTGGCCCCCTTCGATGTGAAGATCGGGAACTTCACCGGCGGTAGTATCAATGCTGTTACACGCAGTGGTACCAATACGGTAACCGGCTCGGTGTATGGCTTTGGCCGTAATGCTGCCCTCACCGGCAAAGGTCCCAACGGCAAAATAAACAGCGACTTCTATGATTACCAGGCAGGTGCCCGGATCGGATTCCCTATCATAAAAAATAAACTGTTCTTTTTTACCAATGAAGAAATAACCTCCCGCCAGGACCCTGCGCAGCTGCTGGTGGGTCAACCGGAAACGGCGCAGATCCTCACCGTGAAAGATGCAGACGATATCCGCAACGCCACGCTGAGCCGCTATGGCAACGCCTTCGATCCGGGTACCGCCGGTAATTATACGGCGTACTCCCGCTCGCAAAAATTCTTTAACCGCATCGACTGGAACATCAACGATAAACACCAGCTCTCCTTCCGCAATAATACCATTCTGTCGAAAGCTATGAACATGGACCGGGATCAACAGGATTTCCGGTTCAGCAGCATGGCCTATCAACAGGTCAATAACCAGAGTTCTACCGTGATGGAAATAAAGTCGAGGTTCAACAACCGCTGGTCCAACAGCTTCATCGCCGGTTTCAGCCTGGTACACGACAAGCGTAACCCCGGTTCAGATCCATCGCTGCCACAGGTGCAGATCGCCGGCCGCACACCCGGTACCACCATCTACCTCGGTACCGATCGTGAGGCGAGCATCTTTGATATGAAACAACGTACCATCGAAATCTCTGATAACCTTACCTTCAGAAAAGGAAAACATACCGTGTTACTTGGTACGCACAATGAACTGTATCATATCGACTATGGCTTTGTTAACAGCTGGAACGGGAGAGTGGATTACCTCAGCATTGAAGACTATCTGAACAACAATCCTTACCGCGTTCGCGGTAGTTACAACTATACCAACAACAGCCGCGAATATATCCTCGCACATCCGGAAGCACAGTTTAATGTATACATGCATAGCGTATACGCACAGGATGAAATACAGGTAACAGACAAACTGAAAGTGATCCCCGGTATACGCGCCGATTATACCTGGCTGCCGGAGAAACCTGCACTGAGCGATAAAACACAGAACGCATACACCGATGGATCTTTTGGTAACACCTACGCCTATACGCCGCTTAACCGTATCAACAACGGCTACCTGGGTAAAGTGCAACTGTCGCCACGGCTCGGCTTCCGCTACGACTGGAAAAACGATCAAAGCCTTATCCTCCGCGGTGGTACCGGCCTGTTCACCGGCCGCATTCCTTTCGCCTGGATCGCCTACGCATATTATAATAATGGCATCAACTACGGCTCCTTTGATCAGAAGGCAGATACAAAAGTATTTGTACCCGGCAGCGATCCGCTGCAACCAAATCCCAACGGTATTGCACAGTTCATTGAGCAGAACGGCGCACAGATGAATAACCGGAATGCAGGCAAAACACAGGTAGATGTGATTGACAATAACTTCGTGATGCCGCAGGTATGGCGCAGCAGCGTAGGATTGGATTATGTGAGCCCGGCAGGATTTAAATACACGGTGGAAGCGATGTACACCAAAACACTGAAGGATGTGCTGTTTCAGCAGGTGAACATCAAAGATGATCCGAAATATTACCCTTATGATAAAGACCGGCAGCAACCCATTTACAGCGGCACCACAGATCCGCATTTTTCCAACGCCTACCTGTTAAGCAATACAAAGAAAGGCTACCGCTACAGCTTTACCGGTAGCGTGAACCGCAGCTTCCCTTCAGGTATCCAGGCGTCACTGGCTTATACTTATGGAGGTTCCAAAGATATCTCCAACGGTATCCGCAACTCTATGGAAAGCAACTGGCAGTTGAACCAGGCGCTGAGTCCCAACAACCCGGGATTGGCATGGTCCAACTTTGATGTACGTCACCGTATAGTCGGCAACGTTACTTATCATAAAGCATGGAGCAACAGCTGGGTGAGTACTATTACAATATTTGCTACTGCGCAATCCGGCAGCCCGTTTACCTATGGTGTGGTGAACAACAGCATCCAGGGATTACCACAGCAGGTGAGCTTATTGTACATTCCGTATGTAGATGAAGCGATCAACTACTTCCGCGATAAAGGCATTTCTGCGGAACAGCAGGCGGCTGCTTTTAATGCTCATATAGATGGGGATAAATACCTGCGCAGCCGCCGCGGGCAGTTCACAGAGCGTAATGCCGGCCGCACGCCGTGGAATGTGCAGGCCGATCTGCACTTTGCACAGGAGTATCATTTCGGCGGAAAGCAGTTCATCACTTTTACTGCAGACGTAGTGAATCTAACGCACCTGGTCAACAGCAACTGGGGCAAGGTATATTTCTCTCCCAATACATTTAACTCCACTGCCAGCACCGGCTTAACACCGGTATTCCCGGCAGGGCAAAACCCGGGCGGATACCCGGTGTATACCTTCGAAAACCCGGGCAAGCCATACTCAGTTGATTTCCTCAACTCCAGGGCACAGGTGCAGCTGGGATTACGGTACTCTTTTTAATCAATGTTAATCATCTGACAATGAAATATGCTTTATACCTGCTGTCGGTAATGTTGTTACTGGCAGCAGGCTGCAAGAAAGATAGAGATAATAACACGGTGGCCATGAATGTAAAAACGTTCTGGCCCAATAGTGGAAATGCAGGTACCATTGTTACCCTGCAGGGGCAAGGACTTAATAAAGAAGTACTGGTAAGCTTTAACGGCACGGAGGCCAGGGTACTGGATGCACGCGATTCTGTGCTGATAGTACTGGCGCCGGACAATGGCAGTACGGGTCCGCTTTCCGTAAAATCCGGCGACCGTAAAATGGAACTGGGTGCCTACACTTACCAGGCTTTGAGTTTACATGGTATCAGTCCGGCTAACGGTCCCGCAGGTACGAATATTTCTATCCGTGGCGCCGGCTTCAGCAGCATGGAAGCGCCGGCAAAGGTAACCATCAACGGAAAGGAAGCGCTGATCACCGGTGCGTCTGATACATTGCTGGTAGCAGCTGTGCCGGAAGGCGCAGGTACCGGTAAGGTAGTGGTAATGGTAGATGGAAAAGAAGTGAGTGGCCCCGATTTTACGTTCCAGTTTATCAGCAGCATCAAGCCGCTGAAGGGTGGTAGCGGTACGGCGGTAACCATTAACGGGGAAGGCTTTAATACGCTGGCTACCGGCAACAACGTAACCTTTAATGGTAAAGCAGCTACGGTAATAAGCGCCACCGCCGGTAAGCTGGTGGTAACAGCGCCGGAAGGCGTAGCTACAGGACCGGTAGCAGTAAGCATCAACGGGCAGAAAACAATTGGCCAGGTATTTACCGTGCTGCCCAAACCAGTGATCAGAACGGTAACGCCATTGAGCGCGCCGGCTGGCGCTACAGTGGACATCGCAGGCGATTACTTCAGCACCTTCACCGATGAGGTAACGGTGTCCTTCAACGGGCACACCGGCGTTGTTACTGCAGCCGCCGATAAAAGTATAAGCGTAAAAGTACCTGCCGGAGCAGGCGCCGGGAAAATGCAGCTCGTTGTAAACGGACAGCAGACGGAAGGACCGTTGTTTAAAGAGCAGTCGCTGGGCATTTTACAGCTGATACCGGATAACGGTCTCGCAGGTACGGAGGTGATCGTGAAAGGACTCGGTTTCAGCGCCAATGCGGCGGAGAACATTGTTAGCTTTAATGGAGTAGTGGTATCGGTAACTACGGCCACGGACAGCACGCTTCGTGTAGTGGTGCCCGTTGGGGTAAGCACCGGCGCGCTGAAAGTAAAAGTGGGCGCACTGGATGCCACAGGTCCGGTATTCCGCAGGGCAGGCGTGATCACCATTGTGGGTGGTCCGTCGCAAACTGTTTTTACCGAACCGAAAGGTGTAGCAGTAGATTCCCGCGGCAATATATTCGTACTTGATCTGAACGTGATAAAGAAAGTAACCACCACCGGAACCGTGAGCATTTTCGCAGGGAAAACAGATGGCTCCACCGGGAATGCAGATGGCAACGGAACGGCCGCGGCATTCAATTACCCGGTAGCCTGCGTAATGGACGCGCAGGATAACCTCTACGTATGTGATCAGAACAATAGAAGCATCCGCAAAATTACACCGGCCGGTGCTGTAGCAACAATCGCCCGTGTATCATTTACGCCCATTGGTTTGGGCATCGATAAAAATGGTACGGTTTACATAGGCGCGCAATACTCCGGTGTATACCGCCTCGATGGTGCCGGCAATGCCAGTGCGCTGGCGCCAAGTGTATACCAGAGCGCACCGGGTACAATGGTAGTGGATAACAGTGGAGCTTTGTTTTTCGGTGGCGACTGGGACAACCCGTTTGTTTCCAAAATTGCAGGCGGCGTTAAAACGCTGTATGCCGGCAACCAGTTCGGCTATAACGATGGCTCGCTTACCGGGGCACAGTTCAGTGGCATTACCGGCCTGGCCCGCAATGCGGTAACCGGCGAAATATATGTGGCAGATAACAATGCCATCCGGTTAATCGCCAACGACCAGGTTACGCGGATCACCGGTTGGAAAGGTGGCAGCAATCCTATAGCAGGCAACGACGACGGAACATTAAACCAGGCTACTTACAACAACATCAATGGTATTTGCACAGATAAAGAAGGAAATATTTATGTAGTAGAACGGTTTGGGAAAGCAGTAAGGAAAATTATCTTACAATAATTTTTTTAGAAAGAAGACAAAGGGGCTGGCCAGATTACTGGCCAGCCCCTTTGTTATGAATAAGCGTTGCGGCTTAGTAACCAGGATTCTGTTTCATGTTTGGATTACGTTCCACTTCTGCATTTGGCAGTGGGAAAACTACGGCATCGTCATTCCACTCCTGTGCGTCAATACCGCCGTGCGCGGGGATTGCACGGTGTGTTCTCAGGAAGTCGAATTCGCCATGCCCTTCGAAAGCCAGTTCTATTCTGCGTTCCAGAAGGATATCGTTGATTAGCTCCGCCTGCGTTAACGGCGCCAGTACTTTTGCCTTCGCTCTTGTTCTGATGGCATTCAGCAGGGTGATGGCTTCCGGGTTAGCAGCGCCGGGAGTTAACCTCGCTAATGCTTCTGCCTTGGTGAGCATAATTTCTGCCAGGCGTACAACAGGTACCCAGGCATCTACGGTGCTGGCGCCAAAAAACTTCTTGGTATAAAATGCGGTGGTATCGCCGCCACTGATGGCATAAGTAAACAGTGGTTTCGCCCGCAGATCGGTGAAACGATCGAAATTGGGGAGCGTCAGGTAGGTCTGGCTGATGGTGATATCTCCCCTGCCTGAACTGCCGTAATGCTGGCCGATGGCGTTATTGGTATTGGGGTTATCGCCGGAGCTCATGGCTACGGAAAAAATGCGTTCCAGGGAAGCCTGGTAATTTCCGGAAGACCATACATCAGCAGGAGTGGCATCCAGGTCATATCCATAGGACGACAGGAGCACGCTATCTGCATAGTCACGGGCTTTGGCCCAGTTGCCTTCATACAGGTAGATCCGGGACAGCAGTGCATGGGCGGCGCCTTTGGTAGCACGGCTGCGGTCATTGTAATCATCCCCGGTGCTTACAGGCAATACGGCTGCGGCTTCAGTGAGGTCTTTTATCATCTGGTCATAAACTTCCTTCACGGTGTTGCGGGGAACTTTATTCTTCGGATCAATGGCTTCGCCACCATCCTTTGCAGCAGTGAGTATCAGGGGTACGCCCATATGCCCGGCATCTGGCTGGAAAGTATAGGTTTGTGCGTAGGTATTTACCAGGAAGAAGTACGTGAGCGCACGGATAAATTTGGCCTCTGCGTAATAGCCTGCTGCCACTTCTGCGCCAACTACGCTTTCATGATCCTTGAGGTTCTGTGAAAAATAATTGCTTTCAAAAATAGTCCGGTATCCACCTGACCAGCAGTTGAACGCATACACGTTGTTGGAAAGCATATTGAAGGTAGGTACGTTGCCAAAGTAGGAGGAGATATTTACATCCACCGATCTTACGTCCGAGTAGATCAGTACGCGGCCACCCAGGAACTCTCCATTCTGCAGGGCATCATACATACCAATGGCCGACTTTTCAATCCTTTCCGGTGTGCTGAATGCCTCATCCGGCGTTAGTTTGGAAAAGGGGATCTGGTCATTTACTTTGGAGCAGGAAAACAGCATCGTAGATGCGATCGCTACTGCGCCGATGGCCAAACCAATGCTTGTTTTTTTCCGGGAGTTCGGTTTATATTTTAATTCCATAATTCAGTTTTTTAATCGCTAACAATTAGAATCCAACATTTAAGCCCAGCATGAATATTCTTGGTAAAGGCATACCCCTGTTATCTGTTCCGTAGTTGATATTGCTGTCACGGTTGGTATTGATTTCAGGATCGGCGCCTTTATATTTGGTAATGATAAAGGCATTCTGCACGAGGGCATATAAACGCAGGCTGTTCAAACCGATTTTTTCCTTGATACCAGGGAAAGTATAACCGAGGCTGATTTCACGCGCTCTCAGGAAATCGCCTTTTTCCATCCAGCGGGTAGATGCCTGGTTGGTTGGAGCATCGGAGAGTACCAGTTTGGGAACATCCGTGTTTTTATTTTCAGGAGTCCATCTGTTTTTGATATCTTCCAGGTTGTTCTGGAAATAGTTGCTCATCAGGGCAGCCCTGGTAGAATTGTATACATAGTTGCCACCGCTGTACTGCAGCAGGATGCTCAGGTCAATGCCTTTGTAGCTGAAGGTGTTATTGAAACCGCCATACCAGGTAGGGTAGCCGGATTTTTCCTGGTATTGCGCATCAGAGGCAGTAACAGCGCTCATTGGTTTGGTGCCGTCAGGAGAGGTCCATTTTCTGGCAGTAGGTACATTGGGATCTAAGTTGTACATCACCAGTTCGCCTTTGGCGTTGTAGTACATTGGATTACCATTATCCGGGTTTACGCCACCCCATTCGATGAGTTTGAACACGCCGAGGGTTTTGCCAACGCTAACCCGGTTGTTTCCTTTGATGATATCAGATCCGTCGGCAGTAGCAGTCACCCTGTTTTTAATAATGGTGAAGTTGATGCTGGAATTCCAGGTAAAGTCCCTGGTGGAAATGTTCTGGGTATTTAAGGTCAGTTCCAGTCCTTTGTTCCACATGGTACCAATGTTGGTAGTGAGGATGGAACCCACCGCACCTGTAACAGGATCCCAGGGAGTACCAACGGTAGCCAGTATGGGCGCATCCAGGATCAGGTGGTCGATATTACTGTGGAAGTAATCTGCCACAAAAGTGATCCTGTTTTTCAGCAGGGTAACGTCCACGCCTATATCCAGTTTCTTTGATTTTTCCCATTGGAGGTTAGGGTCACCGATCTGTGCAACGCCAAATCCGTTGACATCACCATACTGTCCGCCGCCATACAGGGAACGGAATGCGTATGCCCGGATGTTGGAGTTACCCACCATACCATAGCTGGCCCTGAACTTCAGATCGTTGATCACAGAAATATTATCTTTAAAGAAGCCTTCTTCAGAAATTCTCCATCCTACAGATACACCAGGGAAATAACCACGACGGTTATTGGAACCAAAGTCGGAATAAGCATCCGCTCTCAGGGTCGCATCAAAATAGTATTTTGATCCGTAGTTATAACCTACTTTACCGAAGTAAGACTCAAACGAGTTGGCAACCCTGCCGCCACCGGTATAGCTGTTATCAGAACCGGCAAATAAACCGTCATAGATTTCTTTAAAATAAGAATCTGCCAGGTTACCCTGTCCGGTGTATAATTGTTTCTGTTCTGTATGTTGGGATTCCTGACCTATGGTAGCGCTGATGAAATGCAGGTTGTTAATTGCTTTTGTGTAGGTGGCGAAGTTAGACCAGTTCCACAGGTTTTGTCTGAAGAGATTTTCCTGTACCAGGCCATTGTTGCCCAATCCCAAACCTGCCTGTAACGGGCCGCTGTATTGGTCTTCAAAGTTCTGCACCAGGTCAACGCCAAACCGGGAAGTTATTTTCAAACCGGCGATCGGCTCAATTTCCACGTAAGCGCTGGATAATACGCGGGTGGCAGTATTATCATTTCTTCCGAATTGTAAGTTGGACAGCGGGTGGAAGAAGCGGTTCAGTTTATTGGTAGTGATGTTATTACCATCCGCCAGATCCCCGTTGCTGGACTTGATATACAGGTTACCATTTTTGTCATACACCGGTACATTTGGCATGGCGTTGTAAGCGGAGAAGGTGGAGCCTGCGAGGTATCCGTCAGACAATACGCCGTTGTTCAGTGATTTGGAACTGTATAAAGAGATACCTGATTTCAGCCATTTTTTAGGCGTAACATCCAGGTTCATACGGATGCTACCCCTGCGTAAACGGTTCACAAGCACCATGCCCTGCTGATCAGCATATTCACCGGACGCATAAAATTTTGCTTTCTCCGTACCACCGGTAAGTGATAACTGGTGATTCTGGATAACACCGGTGCGGAACACTTCATCCAGCCAGTCAGTTCTGTCTGGTTTACCATCGCCGTTTACATCGATATCTTTTGCCAGGATGGGAGTAACACCGCCTGTTTTAGTAGCGTTCTTTGCTTTCTCATTCTGGATAATAGTGAAGTCGTCGCCATTCAGCAGTTTAGGTAATCTCACCGCATTGCTCACGCCCACATACCCGTTATAGTTTACATTGATAGTACCGTTTTTACCTCTTTTGGTAGTAATGATAATTACGCCGGCAGCAGCGCGGGAACCGTACAAAGCACTGGCAGCGGCATCCTTCAGCACATCCACCGATTCAATGTCGTTGGGGTTGATGTCTGCAAGCGGGTTATAGCGCGTACCATTACCACTGTTAAAAACGTTCAGGTTACTGAGAGAGTTTACCGGGATACCGTCTACTATTACCAATGGCTGAGAGCTGTTGGTAATGGAGTTAACACCTCTGATGCGGATGTTTACGTTATCACCCAGCACACCGGAGTTGGTACTGATGTTTACACCGGCAGCACGGCCTGTTAACGCCTGGTCGAAGCTGGTGGCAGGG
The DNA here is from genome assembly GCF_037483205.1 of Chitinophaga sp. CCNWYY40. Classification (NCBI taxonomy): domain Bacteria; kingdom Pseudomonadati; phylum Bacteroidota; class Chitinophagia; order Chitinophagales; family Chitinophagaceae; genus Chitinophaga; species Chitinophaga sp. CCNWYY40. Next base: position 354,747 of record NZ_JBBHLF010000003.1, on the reverse strand, counting down.
CGGTTATTAACAAGTCCGGCTGACACATGACTCACAGAGGAAGTCACATCTTTTCTTTTTAGTTCTCCATAACCGGTTACAAGTATTTCACTCAATACTTTATTGCTGCCAGATAAAGCAACAGTGATGTTTTGGCGGTTACCGGGTTTCTCTTCTTTCGTTTCATAGCCAACAAAAGAGAATAATAAGATGGTATTGGCATCCGCCTGGATGGAAAACTTACCATCGGCGCCTGATACAACACCTGTTTTGGTGCCTTTGATAATTACAGATACACCGGGCAGATCCTGTCCGTCCTGTGCATCTGTTACCTTACCAGTAATCGTTCGGGTCTGGGCATAGGAATGCACCACACCAATGGCCAGCAAAAGCCATAGTAGTAAACCTTTTTTCATACGGTTTCAATTTGGTTTAGATATATAAGAAAATGTTGCGGGCAGGCGACTACGCGTCAGATTTTGGTCTAATAAGTAATCGGGTCTTGAAAGGTGCAGACGCCTGCTTTATTCATAGTTATACAGATTTTGGTTTAAAGTATATATACAGAATAGATAAGCCCATAAAGGCTTGTAACATTATTAAAGATTTTGTTGTTGATAGAAATACCACCTCTGGACGGACCGGGGTCCATCGCAACATCTGCTGTGTAAAAGGTTAATAAAAACCAGTATGTAGTTGGCTATGCTACAGTCGTTGGGCCTACAGTACAGATTTAGATAAAATAATTAAGCGTCGTGATTAGCAAAAACAAGTCAGTTATAGCATGTTCAAATTTTGGTTATAGGGTCCATGTCCGGTTACAGCGGGTCAAAGCTGAACAAAACAGGATGATTCTCATTAGCTGCATAAAAATATACCGTTTTTTGCATAAAAACAATATTACCCGGAATGTTTATTTTGAAATATAATTACTTACCTCCAGCAGGTTGCCGTCGGGATCCCTGAAGTAGATGGAGCGGATCTTGCCGGTAGCGCCGGTTCTTTCTACAATCCCGCCTTCCAGGATATTTATTTTCAGCGCGGTTAACTCAACTAAAATTTCCTCCACTGCAGTATCCGCAATAAAACACAGATCCGCCGATCCCATAGTGGGAGTAAGCGCTTTAGGATCTATTTCCCGGCCTTTTTCATGCAGGTTTATTTTCTGGTGTCCGAAACGCAGTGCCTTACGGTCATCACCAATGGTGATCACTTCCATGCCCAGTACTGTTTCATAAAAACGACAGGTGGCTGATATATCTTTTACTGTCAGCACCAAATGATCTAAGCGGTTAATGACCATATGAAAATGTTTTATAACTGGGCAAAGGTCGGATGAAGTCATCAATTAAATAAATAGTATTATCAGATCATCATGATTGGTAAAAACAATGGATGACGCCGGAAGCTATATATCCCGGATTTCCATTAACTTACCATATACCCATTAATGACAAGGTTCATGGATAAACAGGACGCCCCTAATAAACCCATCTCGTTTTTTAAAAAGCTGGGTCCCGGCTTAATTACCGGCGCCAGCGATGACGATCCGTCTGGTATTGCTACCTATTCGCAGGCAGGCGCACAGTTCGGGTTGGCCACTTTATGGACGTCGTTGCTCACTTTTCCGCTGATGGCGGCTATCCAGGGCATGTGCGCCCGCATCGGGCTCGTTACCTGCGAGGGCTTAACGGTTACCTTAAAAAAGAATTATCCCAGGCCGGTACTTTACATCATGCTGTTATTCAGTTTTCCGGCTATTACGCTGAATATAGGCGCGGATATCCAGGGTATGGGAGCGGTGTGCCATATGGTCTTCCCGGCAATACCGGTATCCGTTTTTTGTGTGGGAATCACCGCCGTGATGATGTATGTGATCATCCGGTTTTCTTACAAAAAAATTGCCATGATCCTGAAATGGCTTTGTATGTCGCTGCTGTTATACATAGTGGTGCCCTTTATGATAAAACAAAACTGGGGCGATATAGCAAAACATACTTTCATCCCCACCATTCAATATAACAAAGATTTCTTCTCTATCATTGTTGCAATACTGGGTACTACCATTTCACCGTATCTCTTTTTCTGGCAAACGACTATGGAAGCGGAAGACCAGGCGCATAACGGCAAAGGGATTGTGGTGGATAAAAGGGTGCTGAGTGAAATGAAGACAGATGTAAACACGGGGATGTTGTTTTCCAATATCGTGATGTTCTTCATCATCCTCACTGCGGGTAGCGTATTATTTCCGGCTGGTATGAGAGAGATAGATACGGTAGATCAGGCCGCCAAAGCGCTGGAACCGCTGGCAGGAAAACTTACCTACCTGATTTTTGCAACGGGTGTATTAGGAACGGGGTTGCTGGCCATCCCGGTGCTGGCGGGTTCACAGTCGTATATGCTCGCGGAAACGCTCGGGTGGAAGGCGGGGCTGGATAAGAAGTTCTCCCAGGCCAAACCGTTTTATGTATCTATTATCTTTTCCCTGCTCGTAGGTTTATCGCTCGACTTTCTCGGGGTGAGCCCCATTAAAGCGCTGTTGTATACCGCCATTGCCTATGGCCTTACGGCGCCGGTATTGATTGCGATGATCATGCATATCGGCAACAATAAAAAGATCATGAAAGAGTATACCAATTCAAAGTTGTCCAATATCCTCGGCGGACTCACACTATTACTGATGACTGCCGCGGCAGTGGCCATGATCTGGTTCCTGTTCTGATATCATGGACGGGGAATGGTGTTCTTAAATATTTTCCCGTCTTTAATGATAAGCAGGAGGTTTTTCTCCGGATCGCCCAATAGCTCCAGGTTTTTCAATACGTCGCCGTCTACCAGCAACATATCTGCCAGCGCGCCTTCTTCCAGTACGCCAAGCTTACCGGGGTAAGGATTCCGCGGACCGGACAATGCCAGCAGTTGTGCATTATCACTGGTGATCATTTTAAGGATTTCGAAGTTGCTGAACCAGTTTTTCATGCGGATTACCTGTTGATTCTGGTTTTTTGTTGCCGCAGGGTTAAAAAGCATGTCTGTTCCCCAGGCCAGCTTTACTTTATATTTTTTTGCCCACTGGTAGATGTGATCCGTACCTTCTCCTACCATTTTGCTGTCTGCCGCCTGTTTGGGATCGCTGTAGGTATTGCTGTTGGGACCACCAAACGGCTGCATGCTGAGCCAGATGCCTTTATCGGCCAGGAGTTTCACACATTCCTCATCCATCAGGTGCCCGTGGTCAATACACTTCACACCGGCAGCAACGGCCCGCTTAATGGCTGCTGTCGTATAGGCGTGCACAGTAACATAGGTGCCCCAGTCGGCCGCCGCCTGCACCGCCGCTTTCATTTCCTCCACGGAATACTGGGTCGCTTCCAGCGGATCATAAAGAGAGGCAACTCCGCCGCCTGCTGCGAGTTTTATTTGTGATGCGCCATGCCGCAGCTGTTCACGGGTGGCTACCAGCACTTCATCACTGCCGTCGGCAATAATGCCTACGCCCAGCGCTTCCGGTCTGGATATTTCCCGGGCCGACATACGGGGAGGATCTGTAGGTAAACGGAAATCGCCATGTCCCGCAGTCTGGGAAATCATGGCGCCGCTGGCATAAATCCGGGGACCAGGCTGCAGACCCTGGTCAATAGCGCGCTTAATGCCAAATACCGGCCCGGCCAGATCCCTTACAGCGGTAAAGCCTCTCAGCAGGGTTTGTTCCGATTCTCTGGCCGCCCGGATAAACAGGAAGCTCTGTTCGCCCATCATCATATCCGTCATGGTATTGGCGCACATGAAGCTGTGCCAGTGGGCATCTATCATGCCCGGCATCAGGAACCGCTGTTGCCCGTCGATGATGGTCACCATCATGCTTTTATTGGTAGCAACCGGATCTTTGGAAATGCGGGTGATCACATTGCCGGTGATCAGTACATTAACGGTTTCGGTTTTATTGTCCTTCCCGTTGAACAGCTGCACATTGTTAATTAACACCTGTTGCTGTGCATTTATCGGCAAAGGAAGCAGGCAGTAAAGAAACAGCAATACTTTTTTCATAATTATGCCTTTCCCTTATGAACACCTTTCCGCCACTTTTGTTTGGCGCAGCAGAAAATTATTTACCTCATAACCGGCATATTTAGTAGCTTTCCTCTTGCCTGCAGCAGCGCAGAAAATGGCTTTAAAATAGTATGCGTTTGCAGCAAAACAGTATCATCATCATTCCACGTAAAGAATTTTTATCATCATCAGCAAATGAATATTTTCAGAAAGATATTTACCTGCACAGGAATCGTTTTTACTTTCACCGCTGCCGCACAGGAACGGATACACGTAAATAGTTTTGGTCTTGCACCCAATACCTTCACAGATGCCACTACGCGGGTACAGCAGGCAATTGCAGCGTGTAAGAACAAACCCGGCGCCATATTGGAGTTTGCGCCCGGCCGTTATGATTTTTACCCCGACAGCGCCGTGAAGAAAGTATATTTTATTTCCAACACTTCCAGCGAAACAGAAGTGCCGGAGAAAACAAAAACCATCGGGTTGTTTTTTGAAAACTTCAAAGACCTTACCATTGAAGGGAATGGAGCGGAGTTTGTTTTTCATGGAAAGATGACCACCTGGGTTTTTGACCAGTGTGAGAACATCACCATGCGCCATGTGACCGTGGATATGGAACGCCCTTCCATGTCGGAAATGACGCTGAAAACGGTTACGCCGCAAATGGTTGTTGCGGCTGTACACCCCGCTTCAAAGTATGCTATTATTAATCAGCGCCTCGAATGGTATGGTCCCAAATGGGGCATGAAAATATTCCATGCAGTGCTGGCGGATACCGCCAAAGGTGTATACACTTATTCCTCCTGGGCGCCATTTAAAAAAAGTACGGCCACCACTATTGCTCCCAATACCGTACAGTTTACCGGCGATTTCTCCGGCTTCAAAGGCGGGCCTGGCAACGTGCTTACGATAAGGGATGGCATCCGTGACCAGGTAGGCGCCTTTATTCAGCATTGCCGCAATGTACAGCTGGAGCATATCAACATGCGTTACATGCATGGCCTCGGCATTGTATCCCAGTTCTCCGAAGATCTTCACTACAGCCATATACAGATCATGCCAGGCGAAAAGAGTGGTCGCATAATGGCCGCTTTTGCAGATGGCATGCACTTCTCCGGCTGCAAAGGAAACATCACCATTACAGATTCGCATTTCAAGGGCCTGCACGACGACCCGGTGAATGTACACGGCACTCACCTGGTAATTGCGGAGAAAGTGGCGCCACGGGTACTGAAACTGCGGTTTATGCATCATCAGACATATGGGTTCCAGGCTTTCTTTGCGGGCGACAGTATCAGTTTCGTACATGCTGCCACGTTACAGGGATATGCAAACGGACGGATCGCCGCCGCGCGCATGCTCAGTGAAAGGGAAATGGAAGTGACGCTCAGCACGGATCTGCCGGAAGGGATTGTTGCCGGCGACTGCCTCGAAAACATCACCTGGACACCGTCGCTGACGATACGGAATTGCCTGTTTGAAGCCGTGAATACAAGAGGACTGCTGGTAACCACCCGTAAAAAAGTAGTGATAGAACATAACCGGTTTTACAGAACAGGTATGCACGCCATCCTCATCGCCGATGATGCCGCCAGCTGGTTTGAATCCGGCCCGGTACAGGATGTGCTGATCACCGGCAACACCTTCGAAGGCTGCGGGTATAACCTGGCGCCCGATAATAATTATGTGATTGCCATAGCGCCGGAAAACCACCAGCTGTTGAAAGGCTATATGGTGCATCATAACATCCGCATAGAAGATAATGAATTCAGGGTTTACGATTACCCGGTGTTAACAGCCCGCAGCACAGGCAACTTATCGTTTACCCGTAACCGTATTTCCTGGATGAAAGACTATTTGCCACAGGGCGCACCACGGCCTGCTTTCCGGCTCACCGGCTGTGAAGACGTAAAGCTGAATAGAAATGAGTGGCAGGTGCCTTTTAAACCGGCTGTATTGCTGCAAAGCATGACGGCCAAAGCCATCAAAACAGATTTGCCGGTAGAAGTGAAGCCATAATTATTTTACCGTCCGGAAACCCTGGTTGCTGAAAGAAGCCCGCTGGTGAACACGCCCAATATCTACGGAGTTGAAGAAGGAACAGGAGCGCTGGCTGCACCACCATGAGCCGCCGCGGGCATGGGCCAGGGTTGGGCTTTCACCGGGCTTTATATGACCGGAACAGAATTCAAAAACGTTGCCATACATATCATACAACCCCCAGGCATTGGGTTGGAAACTGCCAACAGGCGCTGTATACATATATCCGTCTGAACTATCAGCCTGCAGGTGGTCTTTCCCATGCCAGATATTGGCATAGCGGCCGATGAGCGCTTTTTTATCTCCAAAAAAATAAGTGGTGCGGGCGCCGGCACGTGAAGCAATTTCCCATTCTTCCAGCGTTGGAAGTCTTACGCCTGCCCAGTGGCAATAAGCCTGCGCGTCTTTATAGCTGATACAGGTAACCGGGTGCTCCATTTTGTTTTCAATGCCACCGGCACTCACCCCATTGGGGAAACGCCAGCAGGCGGTGGAGTCATTGTTCCATTCAAACTCCCGCAATCCCGGTACAAATACCAGCGCATCGTGCCGTTGCTCTGCATCGGTTATATAACCGGTGGCCGCCACAAACGCGGCAAACTGCCGGTTAGTGGTTTCATATACGGCTATATTAAAACTATCTACCCTCGCTTGTCTTTCCGGGTTAAGCGTATGTTGTGGCCCACCTATGCGGTAGGTGCCGGCGGGTACCAATACGTATCCGCCCGGCGTTTGCGCGGAGCTGGCATAGCCACTCAGCACCAGCAACCCAATACTAACCTTTTTTAGGAAGCCCATTGTAAAATGCAGTAGCCCGTTCAATGATCAACGCTTCATTGGCGGTATTGAAATTTAAGAATGCCTGGTAACTGGTTCCTTCATCGGCGTACAGCTTTTTGTAGGAAGCAGAGGAGAGGAAGGGCGCATACTCATTATTCTTCATTAATATCATCAGCAGGGTGAGGATATCATGATCCTTATGATCCCTGTTATAGGTGCTGATCAGCAAGGGAATCATTTCCCGGCCATTGATGTCGATGATCGCCTTTTTATAGTTAACGCCAACCCGGTTACTACGCTGGATGGAAGCGCTCATTAACGCAATGACGGAGTCGCGGTTAGCCTTCATGAAATTCTGCTGACGCTGGCTCCAGCTGTATTCCCCGAAGGCGTCCGGCAATTGTGCGAAAATCTTTTTATGCTCATCCGGAACCGGTGGCATGGCATCACAGTTCTGGCTATACGATTCTGCGTGGATCAGGTGATAAGTAAGCTTTTCCCGCATAGATAACGCCATGTATTCCTTTTGGGGCAAAGAAGTGTTCTCGTCTTCATCATGACCGGCTTTGGCAATCAGGGCCAGTACTTTTCCCAATCCATCCGGAGGTCTGCTTATTTTCAGGCGGTATTCGTGATAAGCCTGGCTTTCTTTGCTGGGCTCAACCCATGTTCCATCTTCCTGGGAAAAACAAACGCTGTAAGCAAATACTGACAGGAGAACTGCTACAATCTTTTTCATGAAAATTAAAAATTTAAGGGAAGATAAAACAGGTGCGGGTATTTGCCAAACAATTCAGCAGAACTGGTCTTGCTATAATGAAAAAGCAGCGAAGAAACCTTCGCTGCTTTTTCATTAAGATGAATGTATTGTTAACTGATCTTTTCCAGGTGCACATCAATACGTTTTTCTTTCTTAAAATATTCCAGGATCATTACAGATCCAGGCTTTGCGGGGAATACTTTCAGCTTGCTGGCGTTGGATTTTAACTTGATCTTATCCTGCTTGAATTTACTGCCGTTATAATGGATGGTATTGAACGTTTGGCCCTTGTAATCACCGGTTCTTTCATAGTCACTGTAACAGATAGAGAACGTTTCGTTATCTTCATCACTGGTAGTAAAATCATAATCAAAAGCGCCAGTGCTTTTGAGCGCCAGTGCAATCATATGCTGACTTACATAATCTATACCTGGTGGGGTAGCGGCGGCGTTATTCGTTTTATTAAATATCTGGGCGCCGGTTACATTAAAATGTTCATCAAATGTCATGACCACCATATCGGTGATGGTGATTTTTGTAGCATTAAATGCATCAACTCCTCCCGCTGCAATGCTTAATGCCTTCAGGGCTGTACCGCCGGCGCTAACCTGCCTTTTATAGCCTTCGCCTACTACCGTTAGTTTACCATCTGCTGTGAGAATGAGGTTATGAATACAGAGATAACCTATTTCATCTATTTTTCCTTTGCCGGAAGTGTGAAGGTATTTGGCAAAATCAGTTTCCCAGCTGTTGTATTTTCTGGAGAGAGTTTTCCCTGCTGTATTCATTTCATAAACAGCAAGCCCTTTGCTGGCGGACTTTACCGGGTTCGCATCCTTATCGCAATAAGGCCCCATTACCAGGAAGGTGCCATCGCTTTTACGTTTGATGCTGGTAGGGAGTATGCGGTATTCGTCTTCATCTTCATCTCCCTCAAGATCAAATGCCACTTTTTTAGTAATAAAGTTGATACCTACCAGGTGTGGTTTCATGGCATTGCTGAGCAGGCGTCTTCTGCTCAGTACCTGCAGGATAATAAGACTATCGGTATTACCCAGGTATTCTGCCACGGCAAACCGGTTTTTGTCATCCGGGATGTACTTCCAGTAAGCTTTTTTCTGGGATCCGTAAAAATCCATTTCATAGGTATAATCTTTTCCGTCTTTCACCGGCATTACAGATACAAACCCTTTTTCTCCCACATCAAATACGTGCTGGTTGGTAGCTTCATTGTCTGCACGGTCTTTGTTGTACATCTTCATGAACTCCTCCGTTTTACGGCTGTATTCATTGATATAGGTACGGAGCAGCTTACCTTCCATAGAATATATCTTCATTGTGAGTTTTCTTTCCTTTTCATCCTGGAAAAGAAAAGAGAGACTGTTACCATTGTATGCGGCTTCCAGGAGATTCACGTTTTTGTTATCCTCGAACTTGATATCCTTTACTTTATTGAGATTCTCGTCCAGGATCTGTAAAGTATACTCATTGGTTTTTCTATCTACTTTATCACTCAGATAAAAGAAGAAGTATCCTTTGATCTGTTGCTTCTCCATAATGGTACCGCTGTTACGCAAATAAGCGGAATACACATTGTCGATAGATAACTTACCCTGCGCCTGCAATGCAGACCAGCCAGAGAGAAAGAGCAGTACTACTGCGAACATTTTTTTGTACATGATGTTTAGGTATTAGGGCGTTAATTTTTATTATTGGATTAACTGACGCGATTTATTAAACTCCCGCATAAAAGCGGTATAGGTATTCAGTTTCGGCTGATATGCTTCCAGGTAATAAAAGCTGACGGCCGGGAATTCATCCAGGTGCAGGTTTTGGATCATCTGCAGCAGCACATTGTAATTATCGGTGTAAACCGGTGCTGGCAGGTCGGTGAGCTTCCCCAGCGTATGCGCTTTCTGTGCATCATAACAACTGTTCAATACTTTCCCGATATGTGTTACCAGGAAAGGATCATCGGGATATTCCTGTAACAGGGAAATCGCATAATATAAGCTCCTCGAATACTGGTCGTTTTCAAATGCATAACTGATCACTTCATATTTAAAAGCATGCCGCAGGGAATCAAAGGTGGCTTTGTCAATAATATTCAGCGCGGTATTGTTCCTTTGACCGGCGCCTGTCATTGCTTCCAGCAGCTTGATGCGTTGTTTGCAATCAGGATGTGTTTTGAGAGAATCTTCCATCTCCTGGTCTTTTTCCAGCTGTGCATGTCCGCCGAGTAGCCCTTCGCGTTTGGCTGTCCATCTTTTGCGGAAGGGATATGCTTTGGCGTTGAATAGTTGTTGTAACCTGGCGGCGGTATTCATCGTATCTACGTCTACCGTATCCAGCAGGGCCATTACAGTTAACGCGCCATTCACGCTGAAGCGGGTGCGTTGCAGGAATACCAGCCCCATAGAATCAGCCTGCGATTCATGGTCCCGGCTGTGCCGGCGGCTGTTAAATGTAACGCCCCTGATCAGTTTTTCCAGTTGCTCCCGCTTGCCGTATTCCGTGGCTTTGATCTTACGCAGCTCCTGCTGCATATCTTTCCCGTTCATGGTATTTACATAACGGGCAATGCCATTTTCACTATGCTGCAGGTAGTAATGCGCCAGTTCATGACACAATACAAAAGCTGCCTGGCTCTCATTTTCCAGTTGCTTAAACAAGCCCATGTTGAACAGGATAATGCCTTCGCCGATATAGCTGGCATTGGGAACGGCCGATCTTGAGAAGTAGCAGTATATTTTTTGATGTTGTAGTAACGGGTTTGCCTGTACAATTTCCTGTAATAACTTATCAAGATATTGTTTGGCACCGGTGGCCGTATAGATTTCTTTTTTGTCGAATTTGGACTTGATATTTTCCCAGCGCTGATCGTAAATAGCCTGGAATTCTTTTTTGTATTTGGATGGGAAAGCAGCCAGCCTGGCTTTGTAACCGGCTTCAAACTGTTGTTCCAGGCTGGTTAGCAGGCGTTCGTCCGGGCTGGCGGGGCTGAATACGTTTAACTGTGCGCTCACAGTAGGGGTGAAATAAATAAAACAGGCAATGCAAACAATACAAATCCGCGCAGCGAGCCGGAAGCAGGGAATACTCATATATGACATAGCGTTATAGGCGCTGCTAAATTAGCTATTTATTTCTAATTCCTGCAGGTTTCAGATCAGGGGGCCATCATGAGTTGCATAGCTTTTTTATGCTCCAGTTCCCGGTGATGCCGGAAAACGCTTTTGGTTACAAAATGTCCCAGAGCCAGACCTACCCACACATCACTGCTCCAGTGCCGGTTTTCATACAGGCGGGTGGCGCCGGTGAGGCCGGCAATACCATAGGATACCCACGGCACCCACGGATGATCTTTTCCATACAGCTCCGCGAAAGCGGTGGCTACTGTCATCACGGTGAGGCTATGTCCTGATGGGAAAGAAGTATGCTGTTTATCTTTGCTGAAGGGAGCATTAAAGCTAAACGGGGAATCGTAATAGGTAGGGCGTCCGCGTCTCACAATACTCTTAATGGTAGCGTAAATGGCGGTGGAAATGATGAGCGATTTAGCAGCCATCAGTCCGCCGTGTTCCAGGTTGCGGTCTTTTGCAATCACGCCCACCACATACATGCCGGCTACAAGATACGGGGAATAGGCATTGCCAAAGGGTTCTATCTGGTCTGTTACGCTGGTAACAAAATTCGACTGGTGACGCACAAAAAACTGTTTCACGCCATAATCCCCTCCCAGCAGGATACCGGTTACCCCGGTTATCACACCCAGCCGGATGTAATCTCTTTTCTCCCAGTGGGCAGGCCGGGCCACCGTATATTTCAGGTCCCGCCAGATACTGCCCAGGTAAACGCCGTTTATGCGGTACCGTATTAAGGTGTCGCTGGCTTTAATAGCCGGACGGCTGCTGTCTGTTACAACGGGCAGGCTGCTGTCCGATTGTGCCTGTAAGCGGGGCGAGAAAATAACCAGTAAAAGAAATATAAGCCGGAATCCCATCTGTTTAAGTGCTTTGCAAAGAGCACGAAAGTAGTATTTTTAAGAAGAAGCAGCGCCGGAATTGTTTAACTTTACGATCACATTAATCAGCAATTATGAGAAACTGTTTCCTTGCCCTCCTGGTACTTTTGGCCACAGGCAATGCCATTGCGCAGAGAGTGACACCGGATGTGATCTCCACCTCCAAAGGCAATCTTACTATCCAGCCCATTAACCACGCCGACCTCCTGTTGTCGGTGGCAGGCAAAACCATTTACGTGGACCCTGCCGGTGGAGCGGAGCCACATAAAGGACTGGCAGCGCCGGATATCATCCTGGTAACCGATATTCATGGCGATCACTTTGACCCGGCTACTATCAATGCTGTTAAAAGGGCCCATACAATTATTGTTGCCCCGGCAGTGGTAACAGCGAAACTGGAAGGCATACCTGCCAGCCAGGTCATCACCCTGAAAAACGGCGAATCCAAAACCGTGGAAGGAATTTCCATCAACGCCATTCCCATGTACAACCTGCCGGAAAGCGCCACCGCTATGCATACCAAAGGCAGGGGTAATGGATATGTGCTGAAGGTAGGGGGTAAGTCTGTCTATATCTCCGGTGATACCCAGGGCATTCCGGAAATGAGGGCGCTGAAAAATATTGATGTAGCCTTTGTTTGCATGAACCTGCCATATACAATGGATGTAACGGAAGCAGCAGATGCCGTACTGGCCTTTGCTCCAAAAATAGTATACCCTTATCATTACCGCGGTAAAGGCGGACTCGCCGATGTGAATAAGTTCAAAAGCCTGGTAGACGCAGGTAATAAAGGAATTGAAGTAAGACTGCGCGATTGGTATGCGAAATAACAACCGCTGAAAGAATGCTGGTGTAAAATCCTTATTTTTAGTATTTACACCAGCATTTAATTTCAGCAGCACATGACAGAAAACAACATCATTTGCCCGGGCTGTAAACTACATCTTGCATACCAGCAATTAGCCCCCTCCGAAAGATATAATGCATCCGGTGAATGCCTGGACCTCTTCAATCAGCTCGCCGACCGTACCTTTGCTTTTAAACATCCGGATTTCCATCATCAGCTGTCGGTAGATGCCTACGGCGCCCAACATGCCGGTGGCGTGAGCCGGAACATCATCACCGCCTACGCACTGATAGGCTTGTATCTTGCACTGGAAAAGAATTATACCGGGCGGCAGGTACAGCATGTGCACAGCATTATCCCCAAACAATCCTGGGAGAAGCTGGAACCGCCCGCCACCACCGGCGCACTCACCGTACAGGATGTACTCAAAGCCACCACGGAAGAGGAACTATATGCCGCTATGAAAAAATGGGCACAGGCAGTATGGGATAGCTGGAGCGCACATCATGCCTTTATAAAAGAAAAGACCGCCCTTTACATTTAAAAAATCAGGAACGGGATATTTGTATAGTTTTGCGGCTTGTTATGCAACTATCTTCTTTCTTCGAACTGATTATTATACTGGTGGCAATTATTGCCATTGCGGTACTGTGTGTAAAAAAACGTAAGCTCACCCCGGGCGGTGGCGTGATGGCAGCGGCAGTAGCCCTGCTGGTAGCCGCCGGAACCGGCTACGGCGGACTGTTATTGCTCGGCGCATTTTTTATCATGGGCATAACCGCCACTTCGCATAAGAAGCACCTGAAAATTTTTCCGGGAGAAAACCATCCCGAACAGCGCACGGCTGGTCAGGTATTTGCCAATGGCGGAGTGGCCGCTATCATGGCGTTGCTGGCGCTCATAAGCCCTGACATCGACGATATGTACCAGATGATGCTGGCCGCCAGCCTGGCTGCGGCTACTGCCGATACGCTGTCGTCCGAACTGGGCATGGTATACGGCCGCAACTTTTATAATATCCTCACCTTTAAAAAAGAGGCCAGGGGACAGGATGGGGTAGTCAGCCTGGAAGGCACCCTGCTGGGCGCTGCGGGAGCCGGCATCCTCGCTTTACTTTACGGTATCTGTTTTGGTATGGACGAAACCGTATGGTTTGTGGCCATTGCCGGTATTGCCGGTAACCTGGCAGACTCCCTGCTGGGCGCCACACTGGAACGCAAACACATCATCGGTAATGATACGGTGAATTTCGGCAATACCTTGTTTGGCGCTATTACAGCGATGCTGTTGTACCTGCTGTAACCCCATGTAGATAGGATTCCTATGTTGTCACATATGTTATTCTGCTGCAAATGATAAAATTTAGTAAACCTTTTACCATTTTTATTGTTGATAAAGGCTGGGAGATACCCTTCTGGTTGCTATTGATGTATGTAGATAAGGAAGGGTATCCTTCACGACCGTCTTCAAAAACTGATTTGTAGCTCATATTCTATGGGAAAAAACGTGCCCGTCGCACGTGCAACCCCCTTTTGTCTGTCCGGTTATAACATTGACATATCCTTTATGCGGCACTGTATCCTGCTACCACCACGCAATGTGAATAAGATCATGGAGTTTATTGTACCCCGGACGGAAATGGTAAAACGATTGTTTCGTGATAACACCTCAATAAAAGTATTTACTTCTACATACTGAAATGATGTACAGCACAAACTGACAGGGATTTAACGGGGAAGTCAAATTACTTCGGTAATCATTACTTATTGACATCTTAAAGGATCTCGTATGAGCATAAACATGAAATCAAAGTTAATGCTGTTGTTAGCGTTTTCCGGGCTGCTGTATAAGCCGGTAGCAATACAGGCGCAGCAAAATCTACAGTTCAGCCAATATGTTTTTAACATGTTGAGCGTGAACCCGGCTTACGCAGGTTACAAAGAAGAGCTGTTTGCCAATGCCATTTACAGAAAGCAATGGGTTAATTTCCCCGGTGGGCCTCAAACCGGCGGCGTATCTGTAGACGGCGCCCTGAACGCCTCCCGCGATAACCGCGTAGGATTGGGGCTGCAGGTAATGTACGATAAACTGGGCCCCCAGGACGCTACCTCCATTTATGGAATGTACTCCTATCGTATTCCGCTGAATGAAGACGGCGATAAGCGTTTATGCCTGGGAGTAGGAGCCGGGGTTACGCAATATGCCATCGACGGCAACGCGCTTGTGTACAACGATGATAATGATCCTACCATTCCTATGGGCAGGGCATCTACCTGGGTACCCGATGCACGGTTCGGGATCTATTACTTTACCTCGAAATTCTACGTAGGCGCCTCTGTAATGGATCTCTTTTCCCTTTATACAGATGCCTCCCGTTATTACTGGAAAGGATACCAGTATAAAACCATCCGTAAAACACAACACCTGTATGTAAACGCCGGTATGATGTTCGACTTGTCAGAAACGGTAAAGTTCAAGCCATCTATCCTGGTAAAAGAAGACTTTAAGGGACCCACCAATGTAGACCTCACCGCTTTATTCTTTATAGCCGACCGCCTTTGGGTTGGCGGCTCTTACCGCACCGGGGTGAAGATCTGGAGTAAACCCGCGCTGGATAAAAACCTGGAACAACTGGATGCCGCCAGTGCACTGGTACAGTTTAATATCACCAATCAGTTCAGGTTGGGATATGCGTACGATCTTACCGTTAGCAAAATGTCTTCTTTCCAGAGCGGATCACATGAAATATCCATCGGGTTTTTATTCCCCGGCAAAAAAGCCAGGGTGATCAGTCCGAGATATTTCTAATGCAGGGTATTCATTTAAATACACACTATGAAAAAATATGCTGGTATAATTCTACTCATCTTATCGGTACAGTTTTTACAGGCACAGGAACAATTGTCGCTGGACCAACAGGCTGCTGTTTACTACAACAAATACGACTACGCAAAAGCGGCTTCCCTGTATGAAAGGATTGCCGCAAAGAGAAAGGACAAAACAAAAACCCTTGTGCTGGAACGCCTGGCAGAATCCTACCGGCATATCAATGAATATGCAGCGGCCGCCGATTGGTATGCTAAAATGCTGGCCCGCCCCGATGCCCCTGCTGATGCCCGTTTATACTACGGCGATATGCTCAAAAGTTTAGGTAAATACGCCGAAGCAAAAGCAGCTTACACACAATATGCACAAACCGGTAACCAGGAACGGGTAAAGAACAGGATCGCCGGCTGCGACGCTGCACAGGAATGGATACAAACACCCACGCCTGTTGCCATCCGCAATGTGGAACGGCTTAACACCATTGGCTCCGACTGGGGCGCTACTTACTATCCCGGCGGCATCGTATTCGTGTCCGACTCGCTATACCGCAACCAGCTGGAAAACGGCAGCCATTTTAACAGGAATGTATATGGCCGCACCCGCACTGATTTTCAGGGCCTTTATATTGGAGATACCGCCAACTATGGCAATGTATACATCAAAGATTTTTCCCCGGCATTTAACTGGTCGAAATACCATGTAGGCCCCGCCGTTTTTGACAAAGATTACCGCACGGCCTATGTAACCATGACAAACGCCGATCGTCGCATTCCTGCCGTAAAAGAAGATAAAGTGAAGTACGGCTATCGCCGCCTGGAGTTATTCTCCGCCCAAAAAGATGCAAATGGCAAATGGGGCGAACTAACGGCATTCCCCTACAATAAACCCGATGAATATTCCCTGGGCCACGCGGCTCTCAGCAATGATGGCAACACCCTTTATTTTGCGGCCAACATGCCCGGCGGACAGGGAGCCACAGATATCTGGTACAGCGAAAAACAAGGTGATGGCAAATGGAGCGCACCGGTAAACTGCGGCCCGGGTATTAATACTTTGGAAGAAGAGGAGTTTCCAACCATAGCCCCCGATGGCAGCCTGTACTTTTCCAGTAAAGGATGGACCGGCATGGGTGGCTTCGATATTTTCCACAGCAGCGGTAGTAAAACCCAGTGGAGTACACCGGAAAACCTTCGCTATCCCACCAATTCCGCGGGCGACGATTTTTATTTTGTAGCCGCCGCCAACGGAGATACCTACTTCGCCTCCAACCGCACCGGCGGCAAAGGAAGCGATGATATTTATTCCATCACCACACCCTCCGCCTACACACTTACCCAATTAACACCGGGACTCGTAATCCCATTCACCGGTACGGTGTGCCCGTCATTAGCAGCCACATGTATTTACATCTATAACAAACAACGGCAAATCGGCTGGTGCTTTATCGGGGAAGCCGGCAGGGAAATTACCCTGACACTGGAAAAAGATACCGACTATGAAATCCGCCTCCATTATCCTGGTGGCACACGCGTGGAAATTATTGAGTTCAATACACGCGGCATGAAAGACGGGGAAGTGCTGAGAAAAGATATCTGTAAATAAAAAGAAGAACGAATGACGGCTTTTTTTCTATTTTTACGATATCAATCAAAACACCGATCTCTCCGCGCCTAGATTTTTATGGAATGCACCAGTTAGAAGATGAGAAGGAATTGCTCCAGCGGGTAGCCAACGCCGATCAGGAGGCATTCAGTGTACTTTATGAACATTATGCCAGGCATGTGTACGGCCTTGCCCTGCGCCTGATGAAATCGCCGGAGATAGCACAGGACCTTACCCAGGAAGTTTTTGTAAGAATATGGGTGAAAAGAGCCCACCTGCTTACTGTACAGCAATTCAGACCCTGGCTCAACACCATTACCCGCAATATGGCGATGGATTACCTGCGGAAAAAAGTAGCGGCTCCGGAAAATGAAGAATACCTGACCAGCTTTTTTACCGATACAGCGCCTTCCGTAGAAGAACAACTGGCGCTGAAACAACTGGAAGGGGCCATTTTACAGGCGGTAGACCAACTTTCCCCTCAATTAAAAACCGCTTTTATGCTGAGTCGTTTCCAGGGATTAACCCATACGGAAATAGCTCAACGCATGAATATTTCACCCATTACCTCCAGAAGTCATTTAGTACGGGCATTGGCTATTATCCGTAAATACCTGGAAGAAAACTTCCCGGAAATTGCACTGGTGGCTCTTTTGTACCTGACGCCATTATTTTCTGCTTTTTTTTAAGAAAGTATGCATTACCCCCCGGATGTATTTACGTCTATAGTAGCGAAGGGTAGTAACAACATCAACCATTATTATTTAAATGCATGCAACCTGCCGACAAGGAATTTGATGAACTGTTCCGCAAGTATACGGACGATACCATGACACCGGAAGAGTTCCGGCAATGGCGGGTGATGCTCCTGGATGAGCGCAACACTGCCAGGCTGGAAAGCTTGCTGGCGGCGCTTGCCGATACCGACCACTCGGCATTCGGACAGGAGGCGCCCCTGCCGGAAATGTACGCGCATATTATACAAGCCATCCCATCAAAAGCAACAGATAAACCACCGCGCCGCCTGATTTGGTGGGCAGCAGCGGCATCCCTGCTGCTACTCATTGGCACCGGTATTTTCCGCTGGCAGCAGCAAGCCGGCAAACAGCAGCTGGCAGCAAAATACGACGTGGCGCCCGGCAGCAGCAAAGCCGTATTGAAACTGGCCGACGGCTCCGTAATCACACTCGACAGCGTTGCCAAACGGCAGATACAGTTGGGCAATGCCACCGCCCAACAGGTAAACGGCCAGTTGAATTACGCACCTTCCTCCAATGGGGAAGCTGCCGGTATCAATGTACTCACAACGCCCCGCGGCGGCCAGTTCCAGGTAGTATTACCCGACGGCACCAAAGTATGGCTGAACGCCGCCTCTTCACTCAGCTATCCTACCGCTTTTACCGGCCGGGAACGACTGGTGGAAGTGAGTGGGGAAGCCTATTTTGAAGTAGCGAAGGACGCACACAAACCCTTCCGGGTAAAGATCAGCAAACAGGAAAGCTATATTGATGTACTGGGCACTCACTTCAACATAAACGCTTACCCCGATGAAGCAGCCATCCGCTCTACCTTGCTGGAAGGGCGTATCCGCTTCAGCGCAGCGCAGGCGGTGGTATTGCAGCCAGGACAGCAGGCTGTTTTAGCGGCAGGTACGCAAACGCCGCAGGTGGTGAACGGGGTAGATACCAGCGCGGTAATGGCGTGGCGCAGCGGGCTGTTTAATTTTGAAGGACAACACCTGCGGGAGGTAATGCGGCAACTGGCCAGGTGGTACAACATCGAGGTAGTGTACGACCAGGAAGTGCCGGATGTGGTGTTTGGCGGAAAAATAGTGCGGAATGTAAGCCTGACGCAATTGCTCAAAATATTGACCGATGCCGGCATTCACTTCAGGCTGGAACCGGGAGGAAAGCTCATCATACAACCTAAATAAACCAATCATAAAAAACGAAAACCGGAAGTGCTTGGACCCACTTCCGGTTAGTAGTTCAGTCGTTTTAAATTTTCCGTAAGAGAATCTATTATCAACCAAACCAAATGCAATTTATGCAAAAAAATGCTTATTGTGGCCACCTGTTATGGTGGAGGCATCGTTACATTACCAAAATCTTGTTCGTAATGAGGCTGACCTTTTTACTGCTGACCATTACTTTTCTCAGTGTGCATGCATCAACTTTTTCGCAAAGTGTCACACTTTCAGGAAAGGATCTTTCCCTGAAGAAAATTTTTACTGCTATCGAGCAGCAAACAGGCTATGTAGTTTTTTACAACAGCGAATTGCTGAAAACAGCGAAACCGGTAACGGTAGCGGCGGAAGAGATGCCATTGGCGGCTTTCCTGGAAACGGCTTTTAAAGACCAGCCGCTGAAGTACACCATCACCGATAAAGTGATTACACTTGCAGTAAAGCCACCGCCACTGGAAGGAAAACTGCCTTTTGTGGTAAGTGCTTTTATAGAAGTGAGAGGAACCGTGCTGAATGCGGTGAATAAAGAGCCCATTGCATCGGCATCTGTAAAAATAAAAGGAAAGAACAGGGGCGCTATTACCGATGCACAGGGCAACTTTGTGCTGAATGCAGAACCCGGCAATGTGTTGGTCATTACTTCTTTGCAATATGAAACACAGGAAATAAAGATCATCCCTAATCAGCCTGCACTCACGGTGCTGATGAATCCCGCGGTATCCAAACTGGATGAAACCGTAGTAACGGCTTTTGGTATAGAAAAGAGTTCTAAAGAAGTGGGTTACAGCGTAGCCAAAGTGAGCGGGGCAGATATCAACCGCGCCAATTCCGGCAACCTGCTTCAGGGGTTGGCCGGTAAAGTATCCGGGTTAAATATTGCTGTACAGAGTGCCGACATGAACCCGCAGATGCGGGTACTGATCCGCGGCATCCGCTCTTTTAGCACCACCAGTAATAACCAGCCGCTGTTTATCCTGAATGGTACGCCATTGTCTTTTGGATCGGATAATGGCTCCGCCGCCATGATCATGGACTTTATCAATAACATCAACCCTGCGGATATTGAAAACGTAACCGTGCTGAAAGGCGCGAATGGTACGGCCTTGTACGGACCGGAAGGAGTAAATGGTGTGATCATTATCACCACCAAAAAAGGACAAAAAGGTAAACCCGCTATCAACTTCCGCAACAGCGTAAACTTTTCCCGCCTCGATTTCCGGAACGATAAGAATAAACAACGACGCTTCGGCACCGGCAGCGGGCTGGTAGATGACAAAGGAAACGGTATTTACAGCAGCCTGGATAAAAACGGCTGGGGCCCCGCCTACGATGGCCGGCTGGTACCGATTGGAAGAGCCGATGAAAACGGCGACTACCAGATGGTGACCTACTCTGATAAAAAGGACGCAAGACGCTTCTTCCATGTAGGCCGTACCGTACAAAATAACCTGTCTGTTTCGCAATCAGATGCCATCTCCGATTTCTATCTCGGCCTGAGTGCCGTGAATCAAACGGGTATGGTACCCGGCGATAAACAGGATGCCGTCAACCTCTTCTTCAGCGCCGGCCGTAAACTGGGCAAACTGAATGTACAGTTGAATTTGAACTACTCCCGCACCAATACCGATAAAGGACCTGAGTTCACTGATATGCTGAGTACACCCACTTTTATCCCTATCCTTAGTTATAAAGATTATGAAAATAATAAGTGGGCAGATCTTAACCATTATTGGAATGACAATGATGTGATGAGCCCCTACCAGGCTGCAGCAAACCGCAGGAAAAAAGGGACAGATAATGCGGTGATAGCGGGTTTGGTCCTGACAGGAAAAGTATTGCCCTGGCTAACGGTAACGGATAAACCGAGTATTGTATATGACGGATTTTATGAAAGAGCCGTCATAAAGCCGCAGAACTTTTCTGACTTTGCAAAAATAAATGGTGGCTATAACCGTTTCCGCGACCGGCTTACACAAATGAGCGAGGAATCCCGCATTGTTACTACCCTTAACAACGACCTGCTGATAACAGCCTTAAACCGTGCCGGCGATTTTAACTTCCGCACCACCTTAGGAAGTTCTGTAAAAGAAAATTATTACAAGAAATTAATGGGTACCGGTAATCCCATCATACCGGTGTTTAACCTGGCCTTTTCCCGTGACCTGCCTTCCGGGAGCGAAGAATCGTTGCTCACCCGCAATTACTCCTTCTTTGGTACTTCTGGTATTGGTTATAAAGACAAAGTATTTGTGGAGCTGATGGCGCGTAATGACTGGGATTCCAAACGTGCAAAAGTAGGTAGGGGTAAAGATCTGTATATAGGCGGTAATACTTCGGTGATCCTGAATGAAGTAATTTCCTCCCTGAAAAATTATACCTGGCTATCCCGTTTGCAGGTACGCGCAGCGGTCAATACCACGGCCAATATGAACATTGAGCCTTATCAGTCTGAAAGGACATTAGAGATGGCTTATGCTAATAGTTTTCCTTATCCGGGCACTTCAGATGAAGGCATCATTGCCTATAAATACATGGAAGGTAATCCTAACCCATACCTGAAACCGGAAAAGATCCTTAGCCAGGAATATGGCGTTGGTGTAAGCTTATGGAAAAACCGCGTATCAGCAGACTTTACCTGGTACACACAACGTAATAACGGGGTGATCATGAAAGTAAAGATCCCCTGGTTAAGTGGTGGCAGTACCATAGATAACCTGGGCGTGATGCGCAACTACGGCTGGGAAACAGACCTGAAATTTGATCCCATTATTAAAACCAGAAGCGGCTTTACCCTCAGTGCTGATATACGTATAGCCATGAACGATAATAAGGTCATCTCTATCAGCGATGCCTATGATGGATTGTTTCCGCTGAAAATACCCTACTACGGCAACATGTACGGTGTAGTAGCCCGCACCGGCCAACGCGCCTTTGAATATCAGGTGTATGATTTAAAAAGAGATGCAGAAGGCAGGGTGGTCGTAGATAAAGAAACCGGTATGCCGGATGTGGATGTGAACAAACCCATTTATGGTGGTCGTACCTTACCGAAGTATTCCGGTGGAATGAGTTTGAACTTCGGCTTTAAGGGATTCACCTTAGCGGTAATGGGAGAATTCAATACCGGCGCCATGCACTACTCTGAAGTGATGGAATATGATGTGCTGTACGGATTCAGCGTACTTACTACATATAACGACAGGAAGCCTTTTATTTATCCAAACTCATCATATGATGATGGCACCGGTAAATACGTGTCTAACACCAGTGTATATACGAAAAGTGCCAACCAGGAATTATACAGCCACTTTACCAATGCTTCTACCAATTACCTGACCAAAGCAGATTTCTTCAAAATAAGGGAAGTGGTGATAGGTTACGAACGCTTCTTTAAAACAAAAACTATCAAGAAACTCAACTTAAGTGTATATGGCCGAAACGTGTTCAACTTCTATGCAAAAGCAAATAAATCAGGTGATCCGCAGCTGATCAAAGGTCCTGGCGACAGAGGCTACCGGACTATCCCCGACAACCTTTCGGGATCGGCTTCCGGCGTTTCTACCGTTCCGGGCATTGCACAATATGGGGTGATTACTACTGTGAGTTTCTAACAACAAAAAAATTAAACTGATGCGCAAACGATATCACATTTTAGCGGGAGCTTTACTAACTGCCGCCACACTCATCACCGGATGTAAGAAGGGCTGGATCGACATTAACTACAATCCGATGCAGCTCACAGAAAACAATGCCACACCGGATCTTATGCTGCCGGATATGTTGTTCAACAGCATATCCGGTGTGAACAGCGAAACGGAAGCGCAATGGATGGGCTACTGGACATTTGCAGAATATTCTTCCGGAGCCACTGTGCTTACCTATTACCGGCTGGGCGATAGTTTTTTTGGCACCAGCTCCCCCGACCCGGCTATCCTGCTATGGGAAGCCAATGCCAGGTTGCATAACCAACCCTATTACATCGGTATCGCTAAAGTGATCAGGGCATTGCAATGGAGCCGCGCGGTGGATAACAGTAACAATATGCCTTACAGCGAGGCCAATAATACCAGCATCCGCAAGCCAAAGTACGACAGCGGAGAGTTTATTTATGAAGACCTGATGACACAACTGGACAGCTCTATTATCCTGATCAGGGACGCTCCGCAGGATAAGGCGCTCCGTATATCCATTGCGGATATTATGTTTCATGGCGACAAACAAAAGTGGTTTAAGTTTATCAATACCCTCAAACTACGGTTGCTGGTACACCAGGCCAACAAACCCGGCAGAGCCGATTACATCAAAGGAGAAATAGCGAAGATTGTAGCACAAGGTTCCGGCTTTTTAAGCAGTGGAGAAAATGCGGATATAAATCCCGGTTTTACCGATCAGAAGCCATCCAGGTATTATGCAAAATATTCACAGTATGATGTATATAACCGCTTTTATACCGCTGCCGGTGACAAAATGGTACCGAACTGGCAGATGGCTTCTGCCAATGTAACGGCCATGAATATGCTGAAAGAAAATCACGACCCCCGTCTCGGTTTCTTTTACTCACCCGCCCGTGTGCCGTTGCCTGCCAATGCAGTGGAACCATTTACACAACCTGGTCCGCAGGAATACAGGGGCAATAAATTCGGTTTGCCGGTAGATGAACAACAGTACCCTTACAACCGTACGGAATATGTGTCACAGGTTGGCGGCGTACGCACTTTCCGTACGCCTGTATCGCCTTTATCGACCGGTATCATAAAAGGCTATGACATGCCCTGCTGGATCATCACCAGCATCGAAAGCATGTTCCTTCAGGCAGAAGCCATTCAGCGCGGATGGTTGCCCGGTGATCCCGAAACGGCTTATAAGAACGCCGTGAAAGAATCGTTCCGCTGGCTCAATGTAGGCGGCAACACCACGGTGCCTTCCCTGTCGGATGATGCTTTCAATACCTGGTACAATGCGGAAACAGCTGCCGTCAATCCAAAGGTGAGCTGGGCCGCCGCACCGGATAAATACAAACTGCTGATGTTCCAGAAATACATGGCCTTTAACGGTATTGAACCTTTTGAAGCATGGGTGGACTACCGCCGCAACGGAAGGTTCCCGGAAATCCCATTGTCTTACGACCCCGCCAGGGTGGGCAATATCATGCCTATCCGGTGTCCTTACCCGGTATCAGAAATGGTACAGAACAAGGAAAACCTGCTGGCACAGGGTCCTATCGACATCTTCACCAGCAAAATCTGGTGGATGCCATAATCATCTTCTAAAAAAAATAACGGTTATCATGATAAAATTTTGTTGCAGCATTGCAGCATGGGGGATGCTATTGTCTGTCGTTACCGGCAGCATAGCCCATGCACAACAAACCGGTGAAACAGTGCCGATGGATCCGGAAGTAACGATAGGTAAACTCCCCAACGGGTTTACCTATTATATCCGGAAAAATACCACGCCGGAAAAAAGAGCGGTAATGTACCTGGTGAACAAAGCCGGGTCTATCCTGGAAACAGACGAACAGCGCGGCCTGGCGCACTTCCTGGAGCATATGGCCTTTAATGGCACTACTCATTATCCCAAAAATGAACTGGTAAATTATCTCCAGAAATCAGGCGTGCGTTTTGGCGCAGACCTTAACGCCTACACGGGGTTTGATGAAACCGTATACCAGCTGCCGGTATCCGTGGAAGATAAAACCGTTTTCCGTAATGCCATGCAGATCATGCGCGACTGGGCACAGGAGCTCACCCTCAGCGATGAGGAAATAGATAATGAAAGAGGCGTGATCCTCGAAGAAAAAAGACAACGCCTGGGTTCCGCACAACGCATACAGGATAAAGTAATGCCGTTGTCAGTGAACCAGTCGCTGTACGCCTCCCGTTTGCCGATAGGCACGGAAGAAGTACTGAAAAACTTTAAGCATGAACAGATCCGCGCTTTTTATAAAGACTGGTACCGGCCCGACCTGCAGGCATTGATCGTAGTGGGCGATGTAAATGTGGCGCAGATAGAAAAATCCATCCGCGCTATGTTCGCCGATCTGCGCTCACCCGCACAGCCGAAAGAACGTAAATACACCACTATCCCGCTCACCGGCAAAAACCAGTTCCTGGCGGTAACAGATCCGGAAGTGGCCACCACCCGCCTGGAACTCACCATCAAACAGCCGGGAGCCACCATTAAAACAAAAACGGATTTCAGCAATATCCTCATCCAATCCCTGTTTAACAGCATGGTCAGCGATCGCATGAATGAAGTGGCACGGCAAAAAAATGCCCCCTTCCTCAGTGGTGGTGCAGGCTTTGGTAAAATGATGGCCAATCTCAGCGGCCTTAGCGGCAGGGTAGTACTCAAGCCCGGTGAAACAGAAAAAGGCATCAAAGCCTGGTGGACAGAACTGCAACGGATAAAGAAATACGGCTTCACCGAAGGAGAATTGCAACGGGCAAAAACCTCCTTCCTCAGCAACGTTTCCCTGAGCTACAAGGAGCGGGATAAAACCCCTTCGGAATCGTATGTAAGGGAATATGTAAAACACTTCCTGGAAGGTGAAGCAAGTCCGGGCAGCGCATATGAAACCGCCTTGTACAAAGCCATTACCGACACGCTCACGTTGAAGGGTTTTAATGCTGTTATACAATCCTACTTTAAGGACACCGACCGTGATCTTATCCTGGTGGCCAACGACAAACAGAAAGACTCCCTTCCTTCGGAAGCCACCGTGCTGCAATGGATGAACGAAGCTGCCACCGCGTCCATCGCTGCCTATGAAGATAAAAAAGTACTGCGTACCACGCTGCTCGACAGTGCCCCGCAACCGGGTACTATCATCAGTGAGAAAGTGATCAAAGACCTGGGCATCACTTCCCTGGAACTCAGCAACGGACTGAAAGTGCTGCTGAAACCAACCAGCTTTAAAAAAGATGAAATCTTGTTTAATGGTTTCAGCCGCGGAGGTTTATCACAGGTAAGTGACGCTGATTTTTATAACGCCAGCATCGCTGCTTCACTCGTTAGCGCCAGCGGCGTATCAGATATGACCCAGACGGAATTACGCAAACTACTCACCGGGAAAAATGTGTCGGTATCACCATTCATCAGCGAAACATCAGAAGGCATCTCCGGCGGTGCTGCCGATGAGGACCTGGAAACCGCGCTGCAACTGGTATACCTGTATTTTACCAGTCCGCGTAAAGACCCGGTGATGTTCAGCAATATGATTGAACAGGCGAGGCTGTCGTACGCCAATGCCAACAAAGCGCCGCGGCAACTATACAGCGACACCCTCAACGCTGTAATGGCTAATTATCACTTCCGTAAGATGCAGCTGCCGGAGCAACAACTGAACCTGCTCGATGCAGATCAGGCGCTGGCCATTTATAAAAACCGGTTTGCAGATGCTGCCGGCTTCACTTTCACTTTTGTTGGGAACTTTAACACCGATAGCATCAAACCATTGCTGGTTAAGTACCTTGGATCATTGCCGGCTTTACATAAACAGGAAGATGTAAAGGATCTTCAGCTGAATTATCCGCAGGGCAGGGTAGTGAAAAAAGTAGTAGCTGGTAAAGAGCCGCAGGCAATTGTTACCCTCGCTTTCAGCGGTTCCTTTCCGTATGATATCACCACCAGCGATCAGATGAAAGCACTGGCAGGGGTACTTAATATCCGTCTTACAGAACGGCTCCGCGAACAGGAAGCAGGCGTATACAGCGTTAATGTAAATGCCAATACCCGCAAAGTACCTTCCGGTGAATATATGTTTGGCATTAATTTTATCTGCGACCCGCGCAACGTGGAAACCTTGATCCTTAGCGTTAACAGTGAAATTATGAAGTTGAAAACAACAGGCGTGGCAGAAGATGATGTGGTAAAATATAAAGCCGGCTATAAAAGCAGCGTGGAACGGGCGTTTAAAGAAAACGGATTCTGGCTGAATTATATCGCTTCCACGCTCCTGAACCAGGAACCTTTGCAACAGCCGGATATAAAGGACCGGCTACAACAAATCACACCGGAAACTTTACAGCAAACCGCTGTGAAATATTTTAACAATGCTAACTATATCCGCGCCGTACTGGTACCGGAAAGTAACTAAACAAACGTGAAAACACTATACGCCGCCGGGATTGCATTTTTCCTTGCCGGATGTTTCGTAACCGCCCCTTGCGCAATTGCACAGGGGCGGGCTGCGGACAGCCTGCCGGTAACAGCTTCCGATACCACGCACCCCAAAATTATTGGACTCAAAGCCGTAGAGGTAACCGTTGCCAAACCACCTTTTACACTTCGTAACGACACCCTGGAATTTGATGCTTCGTCCATAAAACTGGCTGCAAATGCCAGCGTATTGCAGCTGCTGAAAAAACTTCCCGGCGTGGTGATAGGCAGTGACGGCAGCATTACCGTGAACGGAAAATCAGTAACAAGAATAAAAGTAGATGGCAGGGAATTTTTTGGAGATAATAAAGAAGCGGCCACCAAATACCTTTCCGCGGAAATTATTGATAAGGTAGAAGTAACCGCCACCAAAGACCTCGCCTCCCAGCGTTCCCTTGCAGTGAAAGCCCCGGCGGAAGATGTGACCGTTAACCTCGTGCTTAAAAAAGATAAAAATACCGGCATCGTAGGAAACATAACTGCCGGTGCGGGTAGTCGTGACCGTTACCTTGCAGATGGTATGATCAGCTCTATGCGTAATCCTACACGTATCAGCGTGATGGCGGCTGCAAAGAATGCTGCTGATCAGCCGGGCGGCATAACAGCGATATCCACCACTGGCATGGGCGGCGGCGGAGAAGGAGGCTTGCCGGAATACAAAAACGGCAGCATCAACATCAACACAAAAGCCGGTAAAAAGCTCACATTGGACGGTAATTACAGCTATAATAACACTAAAAACACAAAAACAGCCGCCACCGACCGGCTCAATTTGTTGCCGGATAACAGTTTCCGTAATCAAAGTACCAATAATGAAGTAACCAGGAATGGCCAGCATCAGCTGTATACCAGTCTTGTTTATGAAAAGGATTCACTAACCACCTGGACATTCAGGACCAACGCGGCTATCGGGAAAAACAGCAACACCCTGCAATCGCATTCCTTATCGGAAACCCCCACTGGCGACCTGCTGAATACGCTCTTTTCTCGGAATAACGGGGAAGCACATACGCGCAACGGCGGCAGTGAAATCAATTTCAACAAAACCAGCCGTAACCGCAAGCTGAACCTCAACACCACCTGGCGGTTTGATGCCGGCAGTAAAAAACAAACTGAATATAACAATACGGTCAATAATTTTTATACCAACAATAGCATCAGTCAGCGGGATTCTTTAAATCAATATATCAGCTCCAGGGAAAACAGCTTTAATAATAATTTTACATTTAACCTGTCGGCGGCCATTGGGCATGGCTTTGTGCTGGCATTAGATTACACGCTGGGTACCACTTACAACAAACAACTCCGGGAAGTATTTGAAGAAGATCCCGCGTCCGGTAAATATGGTATGCGGGATAGTGCGTTATCCAGCAGTAATAAAAACTCGAGTTTTACCCATACGCCTTCTGTGCAACTGGCCTGGAAAAGCGACCGCCTCAGCATAGCGCTGAATACCGGTATGCGGATTTTGCAACAGGAAAACCGGCTGCTGTGGCTGGACTCCGTGATTAAGATCCATCAGCAACAATTTGCGCCCAACCTGCAATTAAATTATTCCGTCAGTAAATACGGACGGTTGTTTACCAACTATTCCATTTCTTCTTCCGCCCCTTCGGCAGAGCAGTTGTCGCCCGTAGTGGATAACACCAACCCCTTGTTCATGAAGGTCGGCAACCCTTTGCTGAAAGGCACTTTTACCCAAAATCTGTCGCTGATGTTTTTCGTTTATCAGCCGGTAACAGGGTTTAGTTTCAATCTTAGCGGCAATGGGTCCCTTGCCCGTAATGAAATTGTGGCGGATCAGCGTTATGATTCCCTGGGACGACAAATCAGTACCTTTCAGAATGTGAATGGTACGTGGAGAATGATGGTATATGGAAATATCAATCTCCAAAAGAAAAAGAACAACTGGACGTTCAATAATGGTATTAATGTTAACATAAACAGGAACCGGGGTGTTGGCCTGGTGGCCAGTGAAAAAAATATTTCCAATGGGTGGGCCGCCGGCGCCGGTGTTTATTTTTCCGTTGCTTATAAAGAATGGCTGACCATATCGCCTGCTGTAAATATAGATGTGAATAGCACCGTTTATTCGCTGCCTGGTATTGATAACGTTAATTATAACACGCAACGCCTTAACATGCAGTGGGAGCTGATCCCCGTTAAACGGCTGGAGCTGTCCGGCGATATGGTGTATCATTATAATTCGCAGGTAACGGCGCCGGACCAACGCCGTTACTTTGTTTGTAACAGCGCGGTGGCCTATAGTTTTGGCAGGAAAGAACAGATGAAGTTGAAATGCCGGGTGAATGATCTTTTTAATAATAACACCAATATCTCCAATATCACTACGGCTACCTATGCAGAAACAAAACAGGTAAATGCTTTACAGCGTTATGTAATGATCAGTTTCCAGTATTTTTTCGGGAAGATGGGACCGCAAAAGATTATTCTTTGAGACGTTCCTGCACAGGGCTATCTTTGAAGAATAACCAAGGAGCATGAAATTGCTGACAGATAGTATTCTCCAACATGTACCGCTGCGCGACGCTGATATTAAACGTATTCCGGGCTATTTTGAATCCGTGCGCACACGCCGCCGCCAGTTCCTGTTGCGGGAGGGCGATGTTTGCCGTTACGAATTTTTTGTGCTGAAAGGTTGTTGCCGTCAGTATGAAAAAGATGCCACGGGGAAAGAAAATGTGCTGCAGTTCAGCGTGGAAGGCTGGTGGATCACGGATCTGGACAGTATGCTGTCCGGTCAGCCATCCCTCTTTAATATTGACGTGCTGGAAGGAGGGGAGGTGTTACGTATCACCCGGCAGCAACTGGAGCAGCTGTTTAACGATATCCCGGCAGTGGAACGGTATTACCGCATTATTTCCCAGCGGGGTTACATCGCGTTGCAGCGCCGT
The DNA here is from genome assembly GCF_037483205.1 of Chitinophaga sp. CCNWYY40. Taxonomy (NCBI): domain Bacteria; kingdom Pseudomonadati; phylum Bacteroidota; class Chitinophagia; order Chitinophagales; family Chitinophagaceae; genus Chitinophaga; species Chitinophaga sp. CCNWYY40. The sequence continues at coordinate 324,795 of NZ_JBBHLF010000003.1, read as the reverse complement.
ATCCTGTCGCTGCAGAAGCCTGCCATAGAGCGGTACCGCGGGTTTGTAAGCCGGTACCCTTTTCTTGAAACACGCCTGCCCCAGCACCAGGTAGCGGCGTACCTGGGTATTACCCCTGAGTCATTAAGCCGTTTACGTCGTAAAATAGCAAAGGAGCCGTTATAGATTTCTTACCATTTGTTATTGTTTTGAAGGGGCTGCGTGCACAACTTTGCACTAAAGTTTTAGATATGACAACACACCCGGTATTGGCGCCTGTTATGCTGGCGCAGCAATCTGTAAAGAACAGGGTGGTGCTGGCGCCTATGAGTCGCGCCAGCGCTACATTGCAGGGCATTCCTACTGCCGCTATGCACGCTTACTACGAACGTTTTGCCCTCGGTGGTTTTGGGATCATCATCACCGAAGGATTATATACCGATGCGGTGGCCAGCCAGGCGTATCCGCATCAGCCGGGGCTGGTAACGCCACAACAGGTGGCCGGCTGGCAGGAGCTGGCAGCGAAAGTGAAAACACACGGCAGCTTATTCATTGCGCAGCTGATGCATGCCGGCGCGTTATCGCAGCATTTATCGCATACGCTGGCGCCCTCTGTGGTAACGCCGCTGGGGCGTAAGCTGCGCTCCTACGGTGGTGGCGATGGTCCTTTCCCGATTCCTGCCGCCATGACACCCGGAGACATCGCCACCGCAGTGGCAGGATACGCCGCGGCGGCTGTCAACGCCGTGGCCGCCGGATTTGATGGCATAGAAGTGCATGCCGCCAATGGCTATCTGCCGGACCAGTTTTTAACGGAATACACCAATCTGCGGGAGGATGAATACGGCGGATCTGTAGTGAATCGTTTCCGTATTATCGCGGAAATCATCACTGCGATCAGGCAGGCAGTGCCTCCGCATTTTATTATCGGGCTGCGTCTCTCGGAAGGCAAAGTGAATAACTTCACGTATCGCTGGCCGGATGGCGCTGTTACGGCAGCAGCACTACTTGAAGAAGTAAGAAAGGTATCACCGGATTATATTCATATTTCAGGGGAAGGCAGCACCTGGGAAAAACTGGGCGCCTATGCACATGGGGAAACACTTACGGGCATGGCTAAACGTATTGTTCAACGGCCGGTAATTGCCAACGGCGGCATGGAAGAACTGGCCGTGGCCGGAAGGGCGTTAACGGAAGGACATGCGGATCTTATTTCGCTCGGAAAAGCGGCACTTGCCAATCCAAACTGGCCGGCACGTGTGGCCGCAGGGGAACCGTTCACACCTTTTGAGCGGGGAATGGCGGAGCCTTTTCCGCCGGTACAGTAATATTCCGTTCGGGACGCAGGAGGTTATTCACCATTATTCAGCATCTCCATTTCGAGGAGCTTGCTGCCTCCTGCAAAATCTGCCGCAGCATCCGGACATAATACCATTCCCAGGGAATTCATCATTCTTTGGGCAACCAGGTCTATATCTTCGGTAGTGGTGGCGAGAAATGGGGCCTGGCTTTTCAGCCGCTGGATTAACGCATTCTTCTGGGTAACAGAGATATCTACCAGCTTGTTAATTCTTTCTACAGCCGCTTTGTACAGTTCGTCGTAATAAAAAAGCATGTTCATGTCAACAGGTTATTTTGTATGGTTCAAATGTAGCCCATAGCTTATAATCCTGGCTATATGAAAATATTATGACCTATAATTAATAATTATAAATGGATCTGGCCATTTTGATAAAGCGTTTGTTGAGGTCGCTGGTTTCGCCTTTGCGTTGAATGAAATAAAAACTACGTTCTATCCGCAGCCCTTCAAAGGAGAGGATGGTTAACTCGCCGTGTTGCAGCTCTTTAGCGATGGAGCGGGTAGACAGGAATCCTACACAGCCGGATTCCAGCAGGAAGTTTTTCAGGGCTTCGGTGCCTCCCAGCCTGACTTTTATTTTCAGGTCGTTGAGCCGGATCTTGCTTTTCTGCAGTCCTTTTTTGAGCGCTTCCAGGGTGCCGCTGCCGCGCTCCCGGATGGCTACCGGCATCTGCAGGATTTCTTTCAGCGGGTAGTTCTTTTTGCGGGCCAGGGGATTGTCGTGGCTGCATACGGCTACTATCTGGTCTTTCAGGAAAGGCTGGTAGGTAATATTGCTCAGTTGTCCTTTTTCTTCGGTAACGCCTATATTAATTTCTTTGTCGAGCAGTGCCTGCAATACAATTTCACTGTTCCGGTTGAGCAGGGAAATATCCACCAGCGGGTACTCGCGGTGAAAGGCCGACATTACTTTGGGTAATATATACAGTGCTGCGGTGGTGCTGGCGCCCAGGTTGAGCATGCCGGTGGCCTGCTGCTGGTCGTGGATCACGGAAATGTCGAACTCGGTTTCCTGTTGTATATGGCGTACGGTAAGCAGGCGGTTGTACAGCAGCTGACCGGCGTCTGTCAGTTCTATCTGCAAACCTTTTCTTTCAAATAATTTGGTTTTATATTGTTCTTCCAACCCTTTGATATGTGTGCTTACCGCCGGTTGTGAAATAAACAACGCCTGGCTGGCCTTTGAAAAGCTTTTCTGATGGGCCACTTCCATAAAGATCTGGTGACGGTTAGATAGCATGTGCGCAAATTTTATGGAGCGTATAAAATCTCTCTCCGGCGGATAAAACGGACCTTGTCTTTATAATCCGTTATCCTGTTGTTCATGATTTCCACTTTTTCTATCCAGTTATGATGAAGGTCGTAGGTAAACTCGTACCGGTGCACCGTTCTTTCCACGGTACCGGTGGCGGTAACCTTGTCGGATATTTTCGCAATCAGATGTCCGTGTTCATTGTACTGGCAAGTGATGGTTTCTACTGCCTGGTTACCGGCCAAACTGTCGGCGTCCTGGAATTTGTATTCTTCCAGTAATTGCTGCCGGCTGTTATACTTACTTTTAGTGATTTCCATCAGCGCATCAAAAGAATAGTAGCGGGTAATTTCTGTCCGGCAGCCATCGTCATCTGTGCTGGTATTGGTTTCCCATTGTTCATTGTAGGGATCTTCCTCTACGGGCAGGGGATCGTTGTTTTCCAGTTGCTCCAGCACATTACCTGCTTCATCATACCGGGTGTAGAAGGTATCTTCCCCATAATATTCGATGCATTCTTTCAGGGTGCCGTTTTCAAAATAGCTGTTTTTGTAGATAGGCCCTTTCGCTGCGGAGGTCAGCGCTTTTTCCAGCAGGTTTCCCTGGTCGTCAAAAGTATAAACGAGGGTTTTATCCAATTCGTGGCCGGCGGTATAATCTTCCCATTTGAGCAATAATCCTTTTTCATCAAAAAAGGAGAGTTCGTACCCGTAATATTTGCCATCGGGGTCTGTGGTAGCATATTTCATTTGCTGTACCGGCCCGGTCAGCTCAGTATCTGCCAATGTCTGTTTCATGGTACCTAAAGTTATTGGAAACAAAATAAACTTCCACTATTTAAGTACTTATTTCTGCATGATATTTTTGGAGCGGTGTTTTCCGGGTATTTTTTTCCGGGAGAGACGGGGAATGCGGTAATCCCCGTAAAGCCAGGCAACCCTCACGGGGGCTGCCTGGCGGAAGGAGTGGTTATTTGTCGAAGGTCATATCTTCAAACTTATCCAGTTTGGCCATTATTCCCCAGCCATAAAAATCGTTGGCCAGGGCAATCAGTACTTCATTGTCGCCGGCTACCAATGGGAGGGGAAAGGACGCGTTATCCACGGTGCAACGGCCATCCGGTTGCTTCAGCAGCGGGGAACCGTACCGGTTTTTATCTACATACAGGTACTTTCCGTTTATGAAAACCCATACCTCGTCGCTGAAGCCCAGGTGTAGCTGCCGGGTTTGCGCTACGGCGGAGCGGATATTTGTTTTCAGCCACACAATGCGCCGGGCGCGGTTTTCAGCGCTGCCAAATTTGCGGGTTACGTTGACCAGTCCTCTTCTTTCGGCCCGGATGGTTTCCCAGGGTGCATCCGTGCCGGGCTTCCATGCCATACTGAAATCAATCTTTTCGGGGGTATTCATTGGCTGGGAAATTTGCCAGGTGCGGAGATAGGAAGCATCATTGTTGGTGATATCAATGCCTTCACCGGGGGGCAATCCTTCCGTTTGATCCGGTTTTACCACCAGGTTGGCAATGATTGCCTGTCCGTCGAATGCGAGGCCGCCATGCCAGGTGTTGCCTTCCAGTCGCGGTACCTCCAGCACCGGCCGGGAGGTATCGTTTACATATACCCGCATTTGTTTGCCGGAAATAACCAGCTTCACATGGTTCCAGTCGTCGTTGGAAAACCAGGCTACCGACTGGTACTGATCCAGCATATCCCACAGGTTAATACCATCGATATGCGGTGCATACTGTACGGCATCGCCTTTACCGGAAGAGGGCATACGGAAATAGAAACACTCATTCTCTTTCCGGCTCATACGCCTGAAATAGAACGACGTGAAAGGGGAGGTAGCTTGTACGTCGTATTCAATGGTACCGTTGGTAAAGTCGAGATCTTTCAGCACTGCAGTGTCGTTGGAGTGCAACAGCTTCATGGCCGGCACCGATTTATAGGTGATAAATTCCACGGTGCCGGGCTGGAATGCCCAGTGCCCGGCTTCCAGCGGTACCTTGATAACCTCCTGTTGGCCAGGTTTCTTTTTTTGTGCTGCTACGCATAATGGAAGCAATAGGAATAAGCACGCGATGCGGATTTTTGTCATGACCAGTATTTTTAATTTTAAATGCTGCAGCAAATCTGAATAATAACTAATTTCAGGACGAATCATTGGCGCATCAAGTGTGTGCAAATCCGTGCAAGCTTGTAACAGACTACCAGGGAATGAATAATAGTTTTGAGATTAATTACATACGAAAATGTCTGGAGCTGGCAGAAGCCCGGTTAAACCGGGGCGACGCCAGCGAATGGACCAGCTATGATTTTGAAAAACTAAGTGTAGCTATAGAAGAAGCCACCGGGGTAATATTGAGTGTTACCACCCTGAAACGGCTGTGGGGAAAACTGAAGTACACCAATATGCCTGCCACCACCACGCTGAACACCCTGGCGCAGTTTGCCGGGTATGCGGACTGGCGGGAGTTTAAACGCCTTGTTACCTTGTTGCCGGGACCTGATACTATTGCGGCAAGCGGTGATGAAACCACCGGGCTTTTACCAGGTGATGATATCACGTCTGTAAATACGGCGCCTGGCGATGCCTCCGCCGCAACGCCGCGGAAACGTAGTAAATGGACTTATTGGTTGCTGGGCCTGATACCGCTGGGAATCCTCGTATATGCCTTACTGTTATCCAATACCAAACCGGGGAAACCGCTTGATACAACCGCTTTTTCCTTTAGCTCCAATAAAGTGGTAGCGGATGGCGTACCCAATTCTGTTATTTTCAATTATAACGCCGCAGCAGCAGGGAATGATTCTGTTTTCATTGCACAAACCTGGGATATCAGGAGGAAAATACCCGTATCTGCAAAAGAAGAAACATACACGGCTATTTACTACGAGCCGGGTTATTTCAAGGCAAAATTAATGGTGGATAAGCAGATCATAAAGGAACACGACCTGATGATCGGCTCCGGTGGCTGGCTCGCCATGATAGAACAGGAGCCGGGTACGCCGCTGTATTTCCGGAAAAGCGAAGTAGCAAAAGGAAACGGAATAGAAGTGAGCGAAGCATTGTTGTCGGCGTATCACGTTCTGCTGCAACCCGTTCCTCCCGCGTTGCGCTTCTATAATGTACAACTCCTCGGCGACATAAAAACGGATCACTTTACTTTTGAAACAACCCTGAAAAGCGATTTTCAGCAGGGTACAGCTGCCTGTCAGCGGGTAGAAGTGCTGATCCTGTGCAAAAATGACCTGATCTCCATCCCGCTGTGCGCTCCCGGATGCGTGGGGGATCTCTCCCTGTTTGCCGCCGGCACTGCCATCAACAGCAGGAATACCGACCTCTCAAAATTTGGCGCCGACCTGACAAAATGGGTCAAACTCCGTGTGGTGGCAAAAGACAGGCATATGCAGTTTTTTGTAAACGACAGCGCCGCCGCTGCACTCACGATCGCCAATCCGCCTTCCGGCATTGTTGGTGTGCAGTACCGGTTCAATGGCACCGGCGCCGTAAAGGACACCCGCTTTACAAAAGATAGTGCTGTGATTGCATTACAGCAATAACTGCTGCTGGTCTATCTCCCGGAAAATAATTATAAATAAAAAAAGCCGGTTGGGAAAAAGGCCCTAACCGGCGGTGGTGTTATTTTTCGTTGGCTTTCAATACCTCCACATAATGAGGATTGTACATAATGCCCAGTATATTGCCAAAAGGATCCACCACGGAGGCTGTAACAAATCCATGTCCCCGCTCTGTAACAGGTTCAAAGGCGGTAGCTCCCAGTTGCAGTAATTTTTCCAACCCCGCGTGGATATCATCTACATGCCAGTAAATAACAGCGCCGCCGGGTCCGTTGCCGGCTGATTTTGGCGCATATTTGCTGTCGATAATACCCAGTTCGTTCTGATAGTCGCCCAGGCGAAACTCTGCATAGCCGGGCTTTTCAAAGTAAGGAGGAATACCGGTTAACTCAGTGTACCATTTTTTTGCGGCTTCGTGGTCTGCTGCGTAAAAGGTCAGTGTGGCAAATCCTCTTAAAATGTTTGTGTTGCTCATATGGATTGTTTTAGGATGAAATTTTTATTGTCTGATGTAAAAGTAGCAGGCGGGTATGACAACCTTATGTCAGCAGCAGAAAAAGAAATCTGGGCTTTTTTATAAAAAGGTAATCATTTTGGAGGGAAACGGGGCGGACAGGGCATTTTAAACATAAAACAAAAGAACTGTATTAAAGGCGTACTGTTGCCTTTAATACAGTTCTTACTTTTAGCAGGGCTGGTTCCACAAAAAGAACGCACAAAGATTTTGAGTGATCAGGACATATGGAAGCCCCATTTTTTACTCTTCTTTGTTTTATAACTGCGTTTTCTTTTCCCAGGCGGGTAAGGGCGTGGGTTCCCCATTGTGTCAAGTAATAGTTGCATTTTCTTTTCAGCTAGTTCCGGATTAGTGATTTCGTTATACTTCTGTTGATTAAAAGCAGATTCGCTCTTCCAGCCATCAAGGAGTTGCCTTTCGTAATCTGTTAATTTGTTCTGATGAAACTTTAACAGCAAGCTTGCGAGATCTGAAATTTTCAGCATAAATGGAGGATTATATTATTGAGTGAAGAAATCGGCTTCTTTCGATTTGAAAATGGAATAAAGGATTTTCTTTGCATTGTCTTTATGTTTTTTAACTGTATTTCTGCTGACCTTTAGCTTTGCGGCAATCTCTTTTATACTCTTATTTTCCAATGTAAGCAGGATCACTTCCTGCTGCCGGTCTGTTAGCCTGTGAATATTTTCCCGTATAAATTCTGTATAATACGCACGGTCCCAGGGATCTATTTCTACCTTTGGGTTTTCCGAATCATATATCGCCTGGGTTACTGAGCGCTCTTTTGCCTTATTCTCTTTTTTACGTTTAGCTTCACCTATTAATCTGAATCTTGTTGCATTCATAAGATAGCTTTCCAAATTGTTAATAACCTCGTCATTTCTTCTCAGGAAAATGCCCAGTATAGCGGTTCCTATCGCATCCCTTACATCTTCCGGGTCGAAACTGGGAAAACGTTTTTCAATCCGCAGCTTTATTTCTCCATAACTTTCGTTGAAGTTGTTGTTGTGGTCAGACATATGATTCCCTGTTTAATTAAAGTGAATAATTAATCAATTGTTTTTTAGCATTATTTAATGCTGACTAAACGGTGAGAAATCTATGTGTGATCAGATTGAATGATTTGTTGTCCCTTGTTTTATATTGTTTGAGTATCTTTTTGCAAGATGATTCTTTATATAGCCAACTATTATTTTTACATAATCCAATATTAGCCTTATATAACCCGATTTTGTTTTTGCACAACTCACTATTGTATTTCCATAGCTCACTATTATATTTATATAGCCCACTATTATCTCTACATAACTCACTATTATCTTTACATAGCCCACTATTATCTCTAAATAACTCACTATTATCTTTGCATAACCCACTATTATCCCTACATAACTCGCAATTATCTTTGTATAGCCCACTATTGTCTCTATATAACTCACTATTATCTTTTATTACCTGTAAACGCATCTGTTTATTGACGACTCGCTTAAACTTTATCAGGTATACCCGCTTTGAATTCCAACTGTTCCCCTTGATACACTCAATTTCTATTTCATTGTTTATATTGAATGATGTAGTTGTACTAAATTCCGTTGCTGCTGCAGGACTGAATGTAATAGTGGAATTTATACCGGACATATTGTCTAAATAGAAAGAAACCTCCTCATGATCATCATTAACAACGGTAAAATCAGCTGGGTTTTTAATTGATAGACGCGAAGCATCGTTGGAGATAAAAAAAATATACAATAGAAAAGTCAGAACTCTTAAAATCATTTTGTTGATTTTTTTATAATTTTTAAGATAATGTTCAATAATAGAAACTTGCTGACGCACTGTACTTTCCATTTTTTTATTATTTAGCGTTTTTAATTCGAGACCTCTCTTCCGGAAAAGTGTATCGTTATTAATAAGACAAATCAATTATCGTTTTGGGTAATACATTTTGGAAGTATTTTTTTCCTGCCGGTAAAATAGTAGCCGGCGTTGTTATTGGGGGAAGGGGATGGAGCCGGTGTTTTCCCGGAGATCCAGTATTTATAGGCATTACAACGGAGTGAGTAGTGTAATTGGTTAATCCTTTGTTAAGCACTTTTTTTTAAGAAGTAGTAAGAATTATACCATTGTCTCGCCAGAATATCTATTTTTAGGTTCTAATCTGTATATCATGAAAAAGGTAGCCTATGAACCTGATGGCGGAAAAATCTGGATAAGGATAGAAATGACCGGCATCTACTTTATTACTTACATCTACCAGATGTGGGCGGCCACCGCCGATGAACTGCCCATATTAACAAAGCCCCTCCGGCAAAACAGCAACGAACTGCCGCAACCGGATTATTACCTCGTTCAAAACGACTACAAACCCGGTGAACCACTAATAAATTTTGATAAAAGAGTACTGGATATTTCCTTCAGGGTAAGGAAGTATGAGGACGACAACGGTTATAAATTAAGGGTAAGTGTGTTGCAGGGCGACGATTTCAATACCGCCAAAGTAATAGGCAGCGATCAGGTTGGCTATGGCGCCACCGCTACATTAGGTGCAGACGTTACCGGCAAACAGGAAGATATTTTACTGCAGTTAATCGCTAAACAGGATTGATTTAAAACACATGTATGTCAGCACTGAGAAAAATATGTATGCTGTTATCCCTGATTTCTTTTCAGGCATCTGCGCAGTTTAAAACAGACAGCACCGAGCATTACCTGCTAAACTTTTCTGTGCCGGACATGCCGGCATTTAAAGCGTTGGGAGCAGATCCTTCTAACCTGTTGCGCCCATCGGATATTCAAAAATTTGCGCTCAGTTTATCCCCGTTTTATTCAAACAGCCCGGGCGTGATCCCACGAAATTTCGCGGTGGAATTTTCCCCCGGTAAACTGGCCAGCAAAAACTGGACACTGGAAGATTATGGCAAAAGGAAGTTCTGGTACAACTCTTCCTTTAGTATCGGTGCGATTGTCGACTCCGGGAATGTATCCTCTAAACTGGCCGTAGGCTACCGGTTTTCTATTGTCAGGAAGAAAGACGACCTGTTACTGAATGCTGCAAAAAGAAGAGCTGTTTTTGTTGCACAACAACAGGCACAGTTAGCGCTCCGGGAATTTAAAAATAACTGGATCATTATTGTACATAAGGAAGTGCCACCTGCAGAGCGCGCACAGTATGGAGTAGAGCACGATAAAGAGTTCTGGGATTTCGCAGAAAATAAAGCGGAAGCATATCTCAAAGAAAATCCCGATTCCGCTTTACAGGCCAGCTACGATGCTTTTAAAAAAGGATACGACACCGATAAAAAGAAATATTACGCAGCAGTAGATGACCTGATAGAAAAGTTTAAAAGCGAACATTGGAACGCTACCCGCCTGGATGGCGCCATTGCATGGATAGGGCAATCCCGCGACTCATTGGTGAAAAATGCCGGCTTCGCCTCCTTCAACACCTGGCTCACCTGGGCATTGGGCATCGGGAAAAGCAGTCAGCTGTTGCTGGGTGGTAGTTTTAGCCTGCCCCGGTCGGAGTTTAAAGACAGTACTTTCATCAATGCAACGGTGAATGTCCGCTACTACCTGGGCACCTCCGGCTTCAGGGGATTTGCGGAAACGCAGTTTAAGTATCAAAACTATGATAACCTGGAAAAGTCGCTGCTGTTCAATTTCGGCACTGAATTCAGGGTTGCGAAAAGCATCTGGATTGTGGCGGAAGCAGGCATTGATAATTACCTGAAAGAGAAAGACCCTTTCAGCGCTTTTATAGCGAGTATCAATTTGCGGTACGGATTTAACCAGGTGATGAAGTAGTGATGAGTCAGGATGGTATCACCTTCCTGACCTTATTCCTCTTCACCAGCAAAAAACAAACATACAAAAACACCACCCATGCCGGGATCAGTTCTACCGGCAGCTTCATCCCCGTTATCCACATCAGGATCAGGATACCCACCAGGAACACCAGGCAGATGTAATTGGACACCGGGTAAATAAAGGAAGGGAATTTTGTTTGGATCTGCGCGTCCCGTTTGCTCTTTTTAAATTTCAGGTGTACCACGGTAATCATCAGCCAGTTGATGATCAGTGAAGACACCACCAGCGACATCAGCACCTCCAGCGCTTTTTCAGGGATCACTTTATTTACCACAATACAGATCGCAGCAAACAACCCCGACACGAGAATCGCTTTTACAGGAACATGATTTTTATTTAGTTGAGATAGAAATGCGGGTGCATTGCCTTGCTTCGACAAACCGTACAACATCCTGCTGTTACTGTATACGCAGCTGTTGTAAACGGAAAGGGCCGCGGTTAAAACGATCAGGTTCAGCACATTTGCAATCAGGCTGGTGAAATAGATGGTTTTGCCCAAAAGAGAAAACTGGAATCCCTTCAGGCTCTCAAATACCATTACAAAAGGACTGCTGTCGGTAGTAATACTTTTCCACGGCGATAAAGAAAACAGGATAACAAGCGCGCCTACATAAAAGATCAGGATACGGTAAATCACCTGGTTGGTGGCCTTTGGGATTGTTTTTTCCGGTTGGTCCGCTTCTGCGGCGGTGATACCAATCAGTTCCAACCCGCCAAATGAAAACATGATCAGCGCAATGGCTGCAAACAATCCCTGGAAACCGCCTTTACCGTCGGCATGCAATAATCCCCGCGGGAAAAATCCGCCGTCGTTCCAGAGATTCTGAATACTGGCCTGGGCGCCGCCGCTTCCGCTTATCAGTAAATAAATGCCAAAAACGATCATGGCGATGATCGCCACTACCTTTATGATGGAAAACCAAAACTCTGCCTCTCCATATACTTTAACAGAACTCAGGTTTAACGCATTAATAGCAATAAAGAAAAAAAGACTGGAAGACCATAACGGGATCTCCGGCCACCAGAAATGCACATATACGCCGATGGCAGTCAGTTCCGACATGCTCACCAGGATATAAAGAATCCAGTAATTCCATCCCGAAGAAAAACCTGCAAATGAGCCCCAGTATTTATAGGCAAAATGACTAAAACTGCCCGATACCGGTTCTTCCACCACCATTTCGCCCAGCTGGCGCATAATAAAGAAAGCAATGATGCCGGCCAATGCATAGCCCAAAATAACAGAGGGTCCTGCCAGTACGGCTGCCGGGCCTATGCCCAGGAATAAGCCGGTGCCTATGGCGCCGCCCAGGGCAATCAGCTGGATATGCCTGTTCTGTAATCCTCTTTTAAGGCTTTTTTCTTCAGTTTTTTCGTTTGTTGCGTTCAATGTTTATGATTGCTGGATAAGGCTGCAATTTGGGGTAATTTCGGCAGAAATGGAGACCGGGATTAAATTTTCCGGTTTGTTAAGGAAGAGCAGGCGGATGTGTGGGTTACTTCTTGGATACTTCTCAGTTACTTCTTGGATACTTAGGAGTCGTATATGTGTCGTATTCCCTATACAGTTCCTATACAGTTCCTATACAGTCCCTATACTCTCCCCATACTGTTCCCATACACTCCCCATACACTCATGATACACTTCCCATACACTCCCTATACACTATGCCCGGTAAAAACATGTTAGTAATATTTAGAATACGGCTTGTAGATATGGAATGTTTAAAAAGATTTTGAGGTTTAATTTTTTATCATAATTTAGTGAATGAATTGAAAGTGTTACCCAGATTTTTATGTGAAAGAGAATAGTTAGCCAATTTTAAATCGTTTTTTTATAAACGTTAGCCCTGATCAACAGATAATGATGTAATCGATGGACTGCAGCATTAGTCTTGATTATCATTTTTATTTATCGACCCTGTACCGTAATAGCCTTGACTATGAAGTATTGTTTTTTATTTTTCTGTGCTTTTCTTGCAAGTCCTTTTACCTATTCCCAGAACATCTTTCCGTCAACCGGACCAGTAGGTATTGGTACTCACCTTATTCTTATCAGAGATCATATTAACATTTACATCAAAGCCCGCAAAGCCAGTGAAGCTAGTAAAGCCTCCTGCACCAACACCGGCACCAACACCTCCGGCGGAAACACCACCGAAGCCATCAACGACTGAGTGATATGTGTTATATTAGATAAAAATTAAATAAATGGCAAAAGGAAATGTTTTACTTCGAAAAGCTTTTGTTGAAATGCAAAAAGAATCCCCCGATTTAGGGGTTGCATTTAATCTTTTGGAACAATCTGCAAATAAGGGAAATGCAGAGGCACTTTACGCTATAGGCACTTGGTACTTATATGGAACATTTGTGAAAAAGAATCCTTCTTTAGCTGTTGAATATTTTATGAGTTCTGTAGAAGGGAATCACAGTAATGCATATTTTGATTTAGGCATTTGTTATGAAAGCGGAACAGGAGTTAAGAAAAACTATAAGAAGGCATTTGATTGTTATTTAAATGCTGCATTACTTGGGAATAATCAGGCAATATATGAGGTTGGGAGATGTTACTACTATGGAATAGGGATACCTAGAAATGAAAGAATTGCTGGCATTTGGCTTAGGCAGGCAAAGGAAAAAGGTGTAATAGACTAATTTGCGTCACATGGCACAATTCTCGATAACCTACCTGCTGAAAACCAAACCCACAGATCATGCTATCTCATCAAAACCCAATAATCCGGCATAAATTCACTGCCGATCCCACCGCAATAGTCCACAATAATACCATATACCTATACACCGGCCACGACGAAGCACCCGTAGGAGCGGAAGCCTACGTAATGAACGAGTGGTTGTGCTTCTCATCCACCAACCTCACGGAATGGACGGAACATCCTGTTCCATTAAAAGCAACAGACTTTTCATGGGCCAGCGGTAATGCTTACGCATCAAAAGTAATCGCACACAACGATAAGTTTTATTGGTATGTGGCCGTAGCACATGCTACCATTAAAGGTTCGGCCATTGGTGTGGCAGAGGCCACCAATCCGGCTGGTCCGTTTAAAGATGCCCGTGGATCGGCATTGATCACCCTTGATATGCTGCCATCAGGCGTTCATGAAAAAGCTAACCTGGATCCAACCGCGATGATCGACGACAACGGGCAGGCATATATTTTCTGGGGGAACGGACAGTGCTTTTATGCGAAGCTGAAACCCAATCTCACTGAACTGGACGGGCCGATAAACACACTGGACCTGCCGGGGTTTGAAGAAGGCACACACCTGCATAAACGCAACGGCTGGTACTATCTTTCCTATGGCTACCAGATGCCGGAAAGGGTGGCTTATGCCATGAGCCGGAGTATGGAAGGTCCGTGGGAGTTTAAGGGAATCTTAAATGAACTGGCCGGAAATTGCGAAACAAACAGGCCGGCAATACTGGATTTCAAAGGCAGATCTTATTTTATTTATCACAACGGCGGACTGAAAAATGGAGGAAGTCACAGGCGCTCGGTGTGTATCGACTATCTGCATTATAATCCCGACGATACCATGAAACGGGTTATCATGACCTCCGAAGGAGTACAGATGGCATATTAAATGCAGTGCCTATTATTATGAAAGTAATAGGCTCGGCCTGGAAAAGAAATAATCAACTCCAGTGAAAGGCTGCTTTCACCAGCGCTTCGTTGCTTTCTGCAATGGCGCCGGATGGGTCCAGCAAGGTGTCTTCAAATCCTATCCTCAGGTCGTAGCCCTTATATTTAGCCACTTTCAGTATTTCCCAGCAGGTACTGTCAAAACCATGCAATACCACGGTTTGATGCGGCTGCTTATCAGTAAGCTTATCTTCAATGGCTTTCACCGTTGCCAGTGCTGCCGTCAGCTCCTGCTCTTCCGGTTCAATTAGCAAGCGGAAACATTCCTTCAGTAACCCGCTGCTACTGAAATTAGTGGCTGCCTGTGCGGAGTTGAGGCCCGCTTCCACACCTATCTTCTTATCGAGTATTGCCTGTATGATGTGTTCAAAACCAGCTTCATGCCCGTTTACAGACACAAAGTTGGGCAGTACTTCCCACTCGCGGATATATGCAAGCCGCTGGCTGATATCGGGTACTATCCAGGCGCCGGTGCTGATGCCTACCGGGATTTCCGGCACAGCTGCCTTTACGGCTTTTACCTGTTCATTCACAAACTGTGGTTCCAGGGTTTCTTTACCGTTGTGGTCACGTACATGAAAATGGATAGCGCCCGCCCCGGCAAGAACAGCGCTTGTGGCGGCTGCCACCAGCTCAGCTGTGGTAACCGGAATATCCGGATGATCGGCTTTGGACCTGGAACCATTTAATGCTGCTTTTATAAACATACTTCGTGGCGTTTTTGAGGTCACTGCATAAATGATACCTGTATTTTGATGATCAGCTTTTTCGCCGGTGCCGGCCGAAAGCAGGAGCGCCAGCGCTGTGGAGGAGGGTGATCAGATTGCAGTATTTTTTCCCTGAAGTGGGTATTTACCTGCTGCGGCAACAGGGCAGGGCTTGTCTTCTTTCATCATTATTTTTAGCATACCGGTTGAGCTTTTTATCATAGCTTTAATCGTTTAAAAAGCTGCTGATGACGGATAATATTCTTACACAATCGTTAAAAGACATTACGGACCAGGAGATAAGTATCAACAAATTTATTGGAACGCAGAATAAAGAAGATTTTTACAAAAAAGCAGCACATCGCAGGGATGACCATTACCTGTTTATCTTTCAAAAAAAAGGCAAAAGTACGATCGTTATTGATTTTAAAGAAGTGGAATTAATTGAAAGTATGGTCTTGTGCGTGTTACCCGGACAAATTCATTATGGCGTTACAGCAGATAATAATACTGAAGCATGGCTGATCACACTTGATACTAATTTTGTGGAGGAAGATTACAGGAGAATTTTTGATGATTACTATTTTCAAAACACACCATTAGCCTTATCCGGCTTAGAAAGTGCTTCCCTGAATGATTGTATTGAATTGATGGCGTCCATAGCGCAAAACCGCCGGCAATTGAATTTTATGCCTCAGGTAATGTATTCATTAATCAGCACCGGTATTGGAATGTTCGCTTCTGCTTATCGCCGACAGGAAAATAGGGATGCATCTTTATCACGCACGCATCTTTTAACACAGCAATTTAAACGGTTACTTTTGCAACAGTTTAAAACACATAAAACTACTTCTGCTTACGCTACCCTGTTAAATATAACCCCTGCATACCTGAACGATGCCGTAAAACAGACAACGGGATTCACAGTAAGTTTCTGGATACAACAAACTATCATTACAGAAGCAAAAAGACTATTGTATGCAACAAATGCATCCGTTAAGGAAATAGCCTGGCAGTTGGGTTTTACTGACCATGCTTACTTTACCCGCTATTTTTCTAATGCCGAAGGCCAGCCGCCATTGCAATTCCGACACAATTGCCGCAAATAATCCAATAGTTCCCCTTATCCATCCATTTTACGGGTGAATAGCTGCTGATAACTTTGCAGGAAAATAACAAATGGGAACCCACATCATTCTTACGGTAGGAGTAGTATGCCTGCTATGGCTTTTATTCAGGGGGATAAAGTTTGTTTATCCTTATATCCGTCGCACGGATCTTAAAAAGTACCTGACGCCGGGAGCCTTTGCTGTTGTCACCGGCGCAACCGACGGAATCGGGAAGGCTATCGCTATGGCACTGGCAAAGAAAGGCTTTAATATCGTTTTACATGGCCGGAACGAAGAGAAATTACAGGCGGTGAAACTGGAAATTGAAACGGATAACCCGCAGTGTAGGGTAGTTCTCCTGTTACATGATGGAAGCAGGAAAAGCCGGGTGAATGTGGAAGAAATTGAGCATTTACCTGTGACGGTACTGGTTAATAACGTAGGGATAGGGCCGATGAATGCACTCGCTGATTTTTCTGCTGACGAAATTGATGAAACAATTACGCTTAACATGGCCTTCCCATCACAGCTTACCCGTAGTTTGCTGCCACAACTGGGAAAACAGGCGCTTATATTAAATATTTCGTCGTATGCGGGCCTGTTCCCACCTCCCTATTTAGCGGTTTATGCAGGCTCAAAGGCATATAACAATGCCTTTTCCATTTCGCTGGCCCGTGAATTAGAAAATGTGGAAGTGATTTCAATAATAACCGGTAGTGTAAACACCGGGACAAATAAAAAGCCTGTCACCTTTATGAGGCCGGCCGCGGCCACCTATGCAAAACATGTGCTGGCCATTGTGGGTTGTGGCAGAAAGAGTATTATGCCCTATTGGCCTCATGCCATACAAACTTTTTTGATATCCCTGCTGCCTGAAAAGCTGATCGATAGGGCAACCAAAAGAGCCATGCAACAGGAGTTAAAACGTCCGGGGGCTTAACCTGGCAGGCGTTTTAGTATAGCCAGAAAGGATTACATTCATCCTTTCTGGCTTACATCTTCCTGAAAAAATAATTATTTCGCTGCTACAACAGGTTTCTCATACCCATCTTTCTTCGCTTTCTCCGCCATTGTATTCATTCTTTTTTCTGTATCAGGGTGAGAAGAGAATAACTGGGAACCTTTCTTTTTATCACCACTGCTTTCCTGTGATGCCTTCCACAATTTTTCAAAAGCCATAGACATGCCCCACGGATTGAGCTTTGCTGCTTTCAGAAATTCATAACCGTAGTTGTCGGCCTGGCTTTCCTGGTTGCGGGAATACGCGGAGTTAGCAACTGCTTCTCCCAATTCGCCGAGCTGTGAATCGCTCAGGGTACCGGCAGTACCGCCCTGTGAAGAAACACCATCTTTCAGTGCAGAGGTCATCAGCGCTGTTTTGAACGCATCTTTGGAATCCTTGTTTTTTACATGTCCGATTTCATGTCCTATTACACCCATCACTTCATCATCTGTCATGGTTTGTAATAACCCGGCGCATACACGCACGCTGCCATCTGCACAGGCAAAAGCGTTGATATCCCTTACCAGGTACACTTTAAAGTTAAGGTTCATGCCCTCATAGCTGGTTACATGGTCAGTGAGCTTTTTCAGCCGCTGTGCCATCGGATCATCAGCCGGTGCAACGGGGTTGTGCTCATCCATCCACTGGATATACTCTTTGGTATACCTGATCACATCATCATCTGTGAGGGTGGCTGCTTTCACTGCTTTGGCGCCGGCGCCCAGTGTTTTTGCGTTTAATTTCAATTGTGCATTTGAGGCTAACGCAAATGACATAGTCAAAGCGCATACGAAACCGAATCGTGCGTAAACAGACATAATAAAGGTTTTTATTGTTGAAAAGGGTTAAATACTTAATGACTGCATTCAAGGTTACGGCGCGAAGATAAATATTGTTATGGTTCCATACAAACAATTTTAACACCGTAAACGGCTCAAATGTTTTTAAAATATATTAATTTAGGGCATGTTGAAGATCCCTCTTTTCCCTGAATACGCAACCGTAGCAGCATTGCTCAAACTCCTGAACGGAACCACCGTTGCCTCATTTAAATCCATGTGGAACGCCATATGGGAATTGACCGGCACACCTCAAAACTCCGTAACCTGGACTGATCCCGATGCCTGGATCGAGGAACGCCTGAGCGGAACCGATAAAGCAACCGCGCTTAATATCTGGTTAGGTAGTAACAAAACCGTAAACCCCCGCTGGATCCGTGGCGATCAGTTTCTCATTAATGGTTATAAACTTATTGAAGAAGTGTCGGGGTTGTATAGCCTCACCGACAGAGGTAAGGTTTTTATCAGCAAAAAAGATAATGCTATTGCCCGGGAAATTGACAAGGAGGAAGGGCTGATTCAATTATTACTACAGGCAGCTGCACTGGATAAAGGGAAAAGGGCCGACTTCCTCGGGGAGTGGAAGAGTTACCTCGATACCAATAGTAATGTGAGAGAAGATAATGTAGTGAAGGAGTACCTGCGCAGAAGGTTGATTAACCTGAAAAGCAGGGCTTACCTGAGCCGGGAAGGTAATAGCTATGCGATCACCGGCGAAGGACTGGCATATCTTAAAGCTGTCAATGAAAATAACCAGGACACTACATTATCACGATTAACGGTACTGAGCAGAGATGTGGAAAAATTTAATAAAGAACAGCGTGACCTGTTTCGTACCTACCTGGAGAAAACCACTCCTGTGCAGTTCGAGCGACTGGTAAGGGATTTGCTCAATGCAATGGGTTATGAAGATATTAAAGTCACCGCTATAACAAACGACAAAGGGGTGGATGTTACCGCCGTAAGTCAGCAGGGCATCACCACGGTGAAGGAAGTTATCCAGGTAAAAAGATTTACTAAAGCCAACGTGCAAAGGCCGGTGCTGGATAGCCTGAGAGGAAGTCTCCACCGGTTTGATGCTTTCCAGGGAACAATTATTACGCTGTCAGATTTTGCCAAAGGAGCCAGGGATGCGGCTTATGAGAAAGGAGCTGCACCCATAACGCTCATCAACGGGGAGAAACTAATTGATATGCTGATTGCTAATAATCTTATTATAAAGAAGAAACATCTGGAATATTATAGTATTGATGAAAGTTATTTTGATCATGATAGTGAGATGGAGATAGAATAAACGCATTATAAAAAAGGCACCAGCGCAAGCCGGTGCCTTTTTATAACAAGCCCAGGTAATCTACTTCAGATACACTTCTTTCAAATAATCCTTTAACGAAACAGGCGCCCGACCCAAAAGCTGTTCAAGTATGTCCCTGAAAGAGTAGGACTTGCTTCCTGTAATAAGATAGGTTTGGCCTTCATGACCCGCTGATGTGAGCACATTGGCAATCGCTTCTCCCATTTCGGCCCGTTTCGCAAAAGCAGACTTTCCTTCTCCCGCAGGAAAAAAAATACCGTTGTCAAGTACCTGTTCCCCAATAAAAAATGGAATAGTTTCCGCATACAGGCAGTTCTGGAATATAGTGTAAGTTAAGCCGCTGCCGGTGATGATATCATCCGTTAACCGGTAAGAATCCTGCATCTGACCAGGGTTAACGGGGTTCACCTGTTGGTTCAATGCCCCACTTGTATAGAAGATGTGCGGCACGTCAGCGATTTTCGCTGCTTCTACAACATTACTATGCTCTCTTAATCCATCATGGCTATTGGTAGATATCAACAGTAATTTATCCACACCCCGGAAAGCGCTGATCAATGAATCTATATTGGTGTAATCACCAATTTGCACATTTATTCCTTTTTCTTTCCATTTTGCCGCTTTGCTTTCATCCCTGGCCAGTGCAATTATTTCATCCGGATTAACGGATTTCAACAAATGTTCCATCACCGCTGTGCCTAAATGGCCGGTGGCTCCTGTAATTAATATCATGAGTTACTGTTTTTAGTTTATTCCGCCACCTAACGCCCTATAGAGATCCGTTACTGCATTTAATTTTTCCCGCCTGATAGCAATCGTTTCCAGCTCATTTTGAAGGGAGTTGTTCTGGGCCGTAATTACTTCAAGATAGGTGGCCTTGCCGCTTTGGTACAATAGTATGGCATCCCTTGTTCCTTTGCGGAGTGAAGCAGATTGCTGATTGACCAGTTCCAGCCGCTCGTCCGCATATTTCGATTTCGCCATTGCATCGGATACTTCGGCAACAGCCGTTAATACCCGCTGTTTAAATTGTGCCACCATCTTTTCCTGCTCAATAGCAGCTACTTCATACGAGGTTCTTAATGCGCGTTTCTGAAAAACAGGCTGCGCAATGTTGGCGCTGATGTTCTTCACCAACGAACCCGGCAAGTTGAACCACGTGTTAAACTTGAATGAATTAGCGCCTATGGAAGGAGTTAAGCTAAATGTGGGATACATGGCTGCTTTGGCTAAGCCCGTTTTTGAGTTGGCTGACATCACCGCATATTCAGCGGCCTTTACATCTGGCCGGCGACTCAGCAGCTGTGCGGGAACACCCGAAGAAAATGCCTCGTCGCTAACCAGGTTCGCAAAATTTCCGGTGCGCTCAATACTGCCGGGATAACTGCCGCATAAAATACTCAGCGCATTTTCCTGAACGGCAATTTGCTGTAAGGCAAGCGGCACCAACAGTTCGGCGGTTTTTTTCTGCGCCTCCGCCTGTTCTATCGCTAAAGAACTGATCAGTCCTGAATTGAATTGCAGCTGCATCATAGACAAGGTACTGTCGCTGAGCTGAATGTTATTCTTCGCAATCCTTAACTGTTCATCAAGGGTGAGGAGGTTATAGTAGGCCTGCGCAACCTGCACGATGATGCCGGTTTTTAAAGCCGACAGATTTTCTTTCTGTGCAAAAAAATCAGCCCTGGCAGCGCTTTTTTGCATTTTTGCTTTTCCCCAGATGTCCGCTTCCCACGAGAGCCGGAGTGTTGCGCTGAAATCATCCATATAGTTGGTCCCTAAAATCTGGTCGGTAAGGGAACCATTTAATGAATTTTTTGAGAGATAATTTCTGGTTGCACCAACATTAAGATCGGCTACAGGCAGTAATCCCAGCTTAGCCTGTTTATAGGCCAGGTTTAACTGCTCCATATTCATCATGGCAATAGCCACCTCGTTATTTTTGTCCAGCGCTTTTTCTATCAGGCCGGTCAGTTGCGGATCTTTGAAGAAAGTACGCCACGGCAGTATGATGGTATCGCCTGTTACTGCTACTTCCTGGCGGAAGGTAGCAGGCATGTTGAGCGATGCCCGGGTATATTTTTTACTGACCGTACATGAAAAGATCGGCGACGCAACTACCAGGCTAATCGCTATGGTTTTGATATTAAATTTCATTACGCATGATTTATAGCATGAACATTCCCGGTTTTTGGAGAGATACGTTCCTGTAAGTATTGGAAAAGCATAAACAACAACGGGATCACAAATATTCCGAATACTACGCCCGATAGCATCCCGAAAGCCGCCCCGGTGCTGATCGATTTATTGCCCGCAGCGGTGCCGCCCTGCGCAATCATCAAAGGAATCATCCCTGCAATAAAGGCCAGGGAAGTCATGATGATAGGCCGCAGCCTCGCTTTGGCACCATCGAGCGCAGCGTCGATGATACTCCACCCGGATTTACGCCGCTGCACCGCAAACTCCACAATCAGGATTGCATTCTTTGCGAGTAAGCCCACCAGCATGATCAGCCCCACCTGCACATAAATGTTATTGTCCAGCCCCGCGAGCTTAATGCCTAAAAAGGCGCCGAGTAAACCGGTGGGAATAGATAGAATCACCGACAACGGCAACAGGTAGCTTTCATACTGCGCTGCCAGCAGGAAGTAAACAAAAAGCAGCACCAGGCTGAAGATGATAAAGGTTTGGTTACCGGCAGCCTTTTCTTCCAGGCTTAACCCGGTCCATTCATAACCATAATCAGCGGGTAGTTTACTTAATACCTTTTCAATGTTTTCCATGATCTGCCCGTTGCTGTAACCAGGAAGACCAACAGCAGTAATGCTCACGGAATTGTAAAGATTATAACGGTCTACCGTTTCAGGGCCATACACTTTCTTTAAGGTGATGAGCGATTTGGCTGGTACCATCTGCCCGTCGTCGGTTCTCACAAATATTTCACTAAAGGCATCTTCGTCCATTCTGAACACGCCATCAGCCTTTACATTTACCCGGTAGAATTTGCCAAACCGCGTGAAGTTGGCCGACTGGTCGCCGGCGAAATAAGTCTGCACGGTATTCAGCAGATTTCTCACGCTCACACCCATTTGCTTTGCTTTGTCTTCATCCACTTCCAGTTCCAGTTGCGGATAATCCGCGCGGAACAACGTGTATGCGTATTGAACGCCGGGCTGTTGCATGATTTCACCAATCAGTTTGTCGGCGGTTGCTTTTAAAGCGCCGAGGTCACGACCGGCTTTGTCCTGCAATACGATCTCCGCACCACTGCTCACACCAAATCCTTCTACCGGTGGCATTCTTAAAGCCATCACCGATCCCTCTTTGATAGCGGCCAGTTTACCACTGATAATACCCATTACCTGGTCAATATCTTTAACAGCACCCCTTTCTTTTTTAGTTTTCAGTTTAATGAATCCCATCGCGTAAGCCGGACTGGCACTGTTACTCAGGATATTAAAACCGGTGATGGTTGTATTATTTTCAATCGCAGGGATATCACTCAGCAGGGTATCAATTTCCCGCACCACCTTTGTAGTGCGGTCAAGCGCAGTACCTGCCGGCATGGAAACACTGTAAACAATAAAATTATCGTCTTCCATCGGCACAAAACTTTTGGGCGTGGAAATCATCAGCCAGATAGCTATCCCGCTGATCAGCACCACGAAACCAACTGCCAGCCCCTTTCTCCGGGCAAGAAACCTAACGCCATTTACATATTTGCCGGTCAGGTTGGTAAAGCCGGAATTAAACCCGGTAAAGAAACGCTGACGGAAAGTTGTTTTGGCTTTCGTATCCCCGGCATGATTATTTTTGAGGAACAAAGCGCATAGTGCAGGCGTGAGCGTTAATGCGTTCAACGCAGATATAATAATCGCAATCGCCAATGTGTAGGCAAACTGCTTATAGAAAATACCGGAGGAACCTGTCATAAACCCAATAGGGATAAACACTGCCGACATTACCAGTGTAATGGCAATAACAGCCCCGGTGATCTCGCTCATAGCGCTGTGGGTGGCTTCCCTCCCGGAAAGATGAGTGCCTTCCATTTTACTGTGTACGGCCTCCACCACCACAATAGCATCATCTACCACAATACCGATGGCCAGTACCAATGCAAACAGCGTCAGGATATTAATGGTGAATCCAAATACCAGCAAAAAGAAAAAGGTACCTACAATGGCAACCGGTACGGCAATAGCCGGGATAATGGTGGAACGGAAATCCTGCAGGAACAGGAACACCACAATAAACACCAGTACAAATGCCTCTATTAAAGTTGATTTTACCTGGTTGGTGGCTTCATCCAACCGTTCTTTGGTACTCATCAGGCTGATGTATTTTATGCCCGGCGGAAATGCTTTCGACAGTTTTTTAAGTTCATTCCGCACACCGGTTTCAATTTCATTGGCATTGGAGCCGGTAGTTTGGATGATGGCAAGCGTAACCGCATTTTTACCGTTCGATTTATTATCGCCGCTATAAGTGATGGCCCCAAATTCTACCCTGGCTACATCTTTTAAACGTAACAGGTTACCACCATTTCTTTTTACCACTATATTTTCATATTGTTCAGGAAGATCTTTTTTGCCCTGGTAGCGCATTACATACTCCAGTGCTGCATTGGATTCCTCTCCCAGTTTGCCGGGGGCGGATTCCAGGCTCTGATCTGCTATGGCCAACCTGATGTCGTCGGGCACCAGCCCGGCATTGGCCATTTTTCTCGGGTCCAGCCAAATGCGCATGGAATAATCCTTAGAGCCAAATACCTGCGCCTGTCCCACACCGGGGATCCGTTTGATCTGTGGTATCAGGCTGATGTTCGCATAGTTCTGGAGAAACAGTTCGTCATACCGCGTATTATCATCGGTATAAAGATTAAAGATCATGATCATGCTGTTCTGCTGCTTGGAAGTAGTAAGCCCCATTTGTACTACTTCCTGCGGCAGTCGTGGCGTGGCCTGTTGCACCCTGTTCTGCACGTTCACCGCTGCCTGGTCGGCATTCACGCCCTGTTTAAATACCACGCTGATGGAAAAGGAGCCATCGTTACTTGCAGTGGATTTGATATACTGCATGTCTTCCACGCCGTTGATCAGTTCTTCCAGTGGTGTAACCACGGAACGGATCACAGCCTGGCTATTACCGCCGGGGTAGGAGCCGCTTACCATTACGGTAGGTGGCGAAATATCGGGAAACCTTGTTACGGAAAGCCGCGTAATCCCGATGATACCCAGTATGAGCAGTACCACGGAAATCACGGTGGCCAATACGGGCCTGTCTATTATCTTTTTTAACATCCTGATTAGTTTTGAGAAGAATGAGCAGAGGTTTGTTTGGCAACGGCTGGCGCAACAATTTTAGGCACCACCGGCATGCCGTCGCCCAGTGTTTCTATATTGTTTACGGCAATCCTGCTACCGGGCCTGATGCCATTGCGCACCAGGTAATTTTCACCCACTCTTCCGGATATTTCAATGGGCTGCATCGTAACCTTGTTGCTGTCTGCCAGCACGAAAACAAAAAATTTGTCCTGGATATCCTTTACGCTGGCCATTGGAACCTTCAGCACGGCGGAGAGGGTTTTATTCACTACAATCCTTGCTGAACCACCGGAACGGAGCAGTTTATCCGGGTTTGGGAAAACGGCTTTAAGGGAAATGCTCCCGGTAGACCGGTCGATGTTCCCGCTGGCGGTTTCCAGTGTGCCTTTGTGGTTGTAAACACTGCCGTCTGCCATGATCAGTTCCACGGTGTTGCGGGCAGCGGTTTGCTGCTCTTTCACATAGGACAAGTATTCCGCTTCACTCATAGAGAAATAAACAAACACCTGGTCGATTTCAGAAAGGGATGTCAGCGGCACGGCATCCGCAGGTGTAACCAGGTTGCCGGTACGGTTGGGGATTCTTCCAATGTAACCGCTCACGGGTGCCTTTATGATGGCAAATGCTGCATTGATCCGGGAAGAACCTAACGTAGCCGCGGCTTGTGCCACCTGCGCAGTGGCTGCATCGTAGGCCGACTGCGCAGTTTTTAGCTGCATTTCGGATACTACTTTGCCGGCTACCAGTGGTTTTAGTTTTTCTATTTCCAGGCTGGCATTCGCCTGGGCGGCCAGCGCCGATTTCAGCGCAGCCTGGCTGCTGTTCACCTGTTCATTAAATACATCGCCTTTGATTCTGAACAGCGACTGCCCCTTGTTTACAAAATCCCCTTCTTTTACATAGATGGCTTCCAGGTAACCAGACACCTGGGCTTTGATATCCACATTCACACTTCCTTCTATGAGCCCCGGGTATTTCTTCTCCACAGTAGCATCGGTTGCAGAAGTCTGGATAAAGGCAACTTCAGGCACACCCTGCTGCCAGGCACCTGATTGTTGCCCGCCGGAGCCACAGGAAGCAAGTAGGCCGAGCGCTATTATACCGGTTAGTGCCCTGAATTTCACCGCATTGAAAGGCTTTATAATTTGATGTGTCATCTTCATAAAAAATTAATTTCCGGAGCAAAGGAAGCTGTTAATAAGGGGGGATGATGGTTGAAATCAACTGAACCGTGAATTTTGACAGCTGAACCGATGACGGTATTACCTGATCCGGGGGAGATACAGGTGGGTTGGGCGCCTGTTTTAACGGTTCAGGCGCAGGGTTTTACAAATCAGTATCATCCTTATCGATGAAAGAGCTGATCTTCACTTATCTTTGCCCTCATTATTCTAACAAGTGATAAATTGATCTTTTGAGATGATAAATCTATATCGTAAAACAGCATTGATCGAAGCAGTATCTTATCTGATATTATTATTTGTGGCGATGCCCATGAAATACATCTTCTCTGTTCCCGAACCGGTAAAGTATTTTGGGTGGCTGCATGGTGTATTATTTATCGCATTTATTGCGCTCCTGCTTTCCTGCTGGATTAAATACAGGTGGAGCATAGTTAGGGTGGCCGGCTTTTTCGTGGGATCGCTGCTGCCGTTTGTACCCTTTATATTTGAAAAGAAACTGAAGGAAGAATACGGAAACTGATACGCCTGATCAGGAATCTAACCAGGCTTTTATTAAATGCGCTTTATCCCGGCTCACAATCACTTCCACATCAGGATGTTTCTTAATCATGATTTTTAATTTCCCGTGGAAGTAGTTATGCACATGCTGGATGGAATCGATATGAAGAATGAATTGCCGGTTGGCCCGGAAGAATAATTTAGGGTCCAGCTGCAGCTCCAGTTCTTCCATACTCTGTGGAAGAATTTCTTCCATTCCATTTTTCAGCCTGGCCCTGGTGATCTTTAGTGCGGAATAGAAATATACCACCTCCTCTACCAGCACTGTCTTATAGCCGTCGCGGTACGGTAACAAAAAGCGGCTTCTGTAATCTTTGGGGCGAAGGAAATTGGCAATTCCGGCTATTGATTTATTGAGATCTACCTGTGTGTAGCGCTCCAGTTTTGAAAAAGCCGCTTCCAGCTCTTCTTCTTCCACAGGTTTTAACAGGTAATCAACACTGTCAAATTTAAAAGCACGCACGGCATATTCATCATAGGCTGTGGTGAAGATGATGGCGCAATTTATTTTTACGGCATCAAAAATGTCAAAACTTAAACCGTCAGAGAGTCTTACGTCCATCATCACCAGATCCGGTGCATCGTTTTCTTCAAACCACTTGATGCTGTCGGTAATACTTTCCAGCACCGCCAAAACAGAGGCCTTCGGCCGGATGTTGCCTATCAGCCGCTTTAGCCTGTCGGCATTGGGCTTCTCATCTTCTATAATTAATACTTTTTCGATCATAATTTTATCAAGGGAATAATTACTTTAAATGAATCTGCATCATGCACAATTTCCGGCATCCTGTCGGAAAGCAGCTGGTACCTGCTGATGATATTATGTATACCGATACCGGAAGAACTTACCTGTTTCTCAATGGGGATCAGGGTATTCTCCACCACTAAATTTTCATTATTAAGATATACTTTGATGATGAGCGGATTATTTTTTACGGTCTTATTATGTTTAAGGGCGTTTTCAACCAGCAACTGCAGGGTGAGGGGCGGTACATGTAAATTATTGTTGTTGGTATCCACATTAATTTCAAAGTGTACACCGCTGCCTACCCGGTGCTCAATCAGGAAAATATAGGCAGTTAAAAATTTTAGTTCATCTGAAAGAAGAATAACGTCTTTCCTGGAATTTACCAATAAATAGCGATACACTTTGGAGAAATTCTCCGCGTACTGATAACCCAGTTGCTGGTTTTCGAGAATGAGTTCAGACAGTACACTCAGGTTGTTAAAAACAAAATGAGGATCAATTTGAAGCTTCAACGCCTGGAGTTCGGCCTCTGTGGCCGCCTGTTTATGTGTGGCAGCACTGAATTTATATTCTGCCGCCTCCATCGCCGCATTTTTCCAGTTTAAAATTAAGAAATCGCCCGTATGGATGGCAATGATCACAAATGAAATAATAACGCTGGTGACAACCCATTGAATAAGCCCCCTGATTTCTTCAATAGGCCAGTCAACATATCTTGTAACAGACTCGCCGTTTACCAGGCTATAGCAGAGTAAATTCGCCATGATGATCAACAGTACACTCACCATATTAAGACTGGTTTCTATTGCCAGCCGCTTTCCGGGATGTTCGGGCCACGGCAGGAGTTTATTGAGTTTGGCATGAATAGCAATACCTGACTCAGAAATCAGCAGGCAGGAAATGAGAGAAACCAGCCACTCTGCCAACAGCGTGAAAATATTTCTGTCGAAGTAACTCTTCCAGAAAGATGCATAAGGATCTATCACATAGGAAACGAGGTACATTAATATGAAAGCAAAAAAAACGAATAAAATCCGCTTCCCTTTGTTACTTAAAAATGTTTCCCTCTTAGTCATATGTTCTTTAAATTTTGTAGAAAGATGTGGTCCTTTATCAAAAGTTAAACGCGGTAAAGGTACATCGAATAAATTCCTGACGGCTCATCTCCGGCCGGCAGGAGTCCCTGTTCAATCCGGCAAATGTTGCATTTTACCCGCTGAAAGTGTCCACTTTATTGCCCAATCGCCGGAAATGGCTCCTGAATGTCAGCATTGGCGTATCTGAAGCAGCAGTCATCAAAAAAAACAAGCGGCAAATGGCGGTAACTATCTTGCAGGGTGTCTACTCTAAAAGCCGTCATCACGCAATGCAGATACCACGTATAAGAAACGCCCGCCGGTTTTTCACCGGCTTACTTTGCAGCTTCTCCCTCGCCACAGCTGCGCAACAAAAAGAACTGGTCGCCTATGCCAATACATTACAGGGCACCAATTCCGAATTTTCACTTAGCAATGGCAATACGCATCCTTCTACAGCACTGCCTTTTGGCATGCATGCCTGGTCTGCACAAACAGGCAAAAACGGCGACGGCTGGAAATATCAATATAAAGCCACTACCATCCGCGGCTTCCAGCAAACGCACCAGTGCAGCCCCTGGGTGGGCGACTATGCCGTATTCAGCCTGATGCCGGTAACGGGAAAGCTCACCGTTGGAGAAGAGGAGCGCGCTACGGCTTTCAGTCATGCGGATGAAATAGCCCGCCCGGACTACTACAAGGTAACTTTCGCCAATAAAATCACTACCGAATTATCGCCTACAGAAAGAGGTGCACACCTGCGTTTTTCTTTCCCGGCAAAGCAACCAGCCTACATCGTGCTGGACGGCTATGATGCCCTGAGTGGCGTACAAATATTTCCGTCAGAAAGAAAAATTACCGGCTACGTCACCAATGGCCGCTTTATTCCCAAAGGCTTCAGGAACTATTTCGTGATCGTGTTCGACCAGCCCTTTGAAGCCAGCGGCGCCTGGGAAAATACAAACAACCGGATCTTTGCAGATACGCTATCCGCCGAAGGAAAAGGGGTAGGCGCATTTGTCCGTTTTAAAAACGGCGCTGTGGTACAGGCCAGGGTTGCTTCTTCCTATATCAGTACCCAACAGGCGGAACTTACCTGGCAACAGGAACTCAAACCCTTCGCCAGGCTGGAACAAACAAGGGCGGCTGCCGCCAGAATCTGGAACACCCTCTTTGGCAGGGTGCTGGTGGAAGGTGGAACAGAAAAAGATAAAGCCACTTTTTATTCCTGTCTTTTTCGCGCCAATCTTTTCTCACATACATTCTTTGAATACAACAGCAAAGGAGAACCTTATTACTTCAGTCCATACGACGGAAAGATACATAACGGGTACATGTACACCGACAACGGCTTCTGGGACACTTTTCGCGCACAGTTCCCGCTAAACACCATCCTGCACCCCACTATGGAAGGGCGCTATATGCAGGCGCTGCTGGATGCGCAGCAACAATGCGGCTGGCTCCCTGCCTGGTCCTTCCCCGGCGAAACAGGCGGTATGCTCGGCAATCACGCCATTTCCCTGCTGGCCGATGCCTGGGTGAAAGGTATCCGCACCTTCAACCCCAAACAGGCGCTGGACGCCTATTTCCACGAAGCCATGAACAAAGGCCCCTGGGGCGGCGCCAATGGCCGTGCAGGCTGGAAGGAATATTATCAGCTGGGCTACGTAAGTTTCCCGGAATCGCACGGCAGCACCTCGCAAACATTGGAATACGCATACGATGATTTTTGTGGCTATCAACTGGCAAAGCTCACCGGCAACGATTTCTATCAGTACGTTTTTGGTCGCACCATGTATAATTATAAAAACCAGTACGACAGTCTCACCGGGTTTATGCGTGGCCGTAAGCTGGATGGCGCCTGGCTGGAAAACTTTGATCCGTATGAATGGGGCGGCCCCTACACAGAAGGAAATGCCTGGCACTGGCAATGGTCGGTATTCCACGATGTACAGGGACTGATTAACCTGATGGGTGGAAATACGCCCTTCATCACAAAACTGGATTCGGTTTTCAGCGCCCCCAATAAAGTAAATGTCGGCGCTTACAAACAAACGATCCACGAAATGACGGAAATGGTAAACGCCAACATGGGACAATATGCACACGGCAACCAGCCCGTGCAACACATGATCTATCTTTATAATTATGCCGGTCAACCCTGGAAAACACAGGCGCACGTACGGAATGTAATGACCAGACTTTACAATGCGGGTGAAAATGGATATCCCGGTGATGAGGACCAGGGGCAGATGTCGTCCTGGTACGTGATGAGCGCTATGGGTTTTTACAGTGTGTGCCCCGGCACGGATCAATACGTGATCGGCAGCCCGCTGTTTCCGAAAATGACGGTAACACTGGAAAACGGGAAGCGGTTTGTTGTGGAAGCCCGCAACAACAGCCCGGAAAATGTATATATCCAGTCGGCGGTGCTCAACGGCAAACCCTGGCCGCATAACTGGCTCCGGCATGCTGATATCGTTAATGGCGGCGTGTTGCTGCTGGAAATGGGCAACAAACCTGCTACCGGCCGGGGCATCACAAACGAGGATAAACCTTTTTCGTTAAGCAGCCGGTAATAACACGGCTGCAGGTAATTTCGTACCGACATTAAGAATTTCGTACTGAAACGATTAAATTAGCCCGTAGTTCGAATTCATGTCGATGCGAAAAGATTTTTCCACGTATACAGATGAAGAGTTGTTCCTGTTTGTAAAGCAGGGGCATAAGGATGCGTTTGAGGATATCTACAGGCGCTTCTGGCAGGAGTTACTGGATGCCGCTTACCGGCGCGTAAAAGTGCAGGAATCCGCCATGGAGCTGGTGCAAAGCCTGCTGGTAGACCTGTACCTGAAAAGGGAAACCATTTCTCTGAACACCTCGCTCCGCAATTACCTGCACACGTCACTGAAAAACAGGGTACTGAATACCATCCGTTCACAATTGGTGCGTAACACCTATCAGCAACATGTATTGAGCGACAGCAGCCACTATGCGTCCGATGCCGCCAGCACCCTGCAATTAAAGGAATTGCAGCGGCATATAGAGGAGTCCTGCGCCAGCATGCCCGAAAAATGTAGGGAAGTATTTTACTTGAGCAGGAGAGAGCAGTTGTCGTACCAGCACATCGCGCGGCAACTGAATATTTCGGTGAACACCGTAGAGAAACATATGGTGAAAGCCCTGAAAATACTGCGCTCACACCTGAAACAATACCACTACATCGTGTTCTGGTGCGTGGTATCCCTGTTGCTGCTGTGGGGGCAAATGTCAAACTATTTTGAATCGTGATGGCGGTAAGCCATTTTTCAGGTGTCTAATGTTAGAGAGACTATGGATATGAACAACACCCGGTTAAAAGAATTATTGGATAAATACCTGGACGGTACAGCCACTGAAGTTGAAATCAGTGAGGTGGACAATTGGTACAGGTCTTTCGAAAATGATCCGGCCTTCACCGCGCAATTCAGCCCGGAGCAACGCGCTGCGTTGGAACAGCTGATCTTCCTGCGTATCAGTCGCCAGGTAGACGCAGCGGAGCCACGGGTAAGCTACCGGTCTGTTCGTTGGTGGGCTGCCGCTGCTGCAGTGGCTTTGCTCATTACCGCAGGCGCATTCTTCCTGACCCGTAAACAACCGGTTCAACCGGGAAAAACGATAGCAAGCGTAACAGAACAAACAACTAAAAAAGGTATAAAAAAGATCAGCCTGCCGGATAGCAGTATCGTGTGGTTGAATATAGACAGTAAGATCCGGTATGAAGAAACTAAAGGCCGGGAGATCTGGCTGGATGGAGAAGCCTACTTTGAAGTAACGCCCAAACAAGGCGCTCCCTTTTTGGTACATGCCGGTACACTCAATATTAACGTACTCGGAACCAGCTTTAACATCGACGCCTATACGCCGGAGGCAAAAGTAACGGTAACGGTAGCCAGCGGAAAAGTAGCCATTGGTAATGATCAACGTAGCCACACTACATTGGTGGCCAATCAGCAGGCCATTTACCACGCTGCAAAAGATCAGCTGGAAACAAACAACATCGCTGCCGCCGATATCAGCGCCTGGACACAGGGCCAGCTGATCTTTAAGAAAGCTTTGTTCCGTGATATTGCACAAAAACTGGAACGCAGGTACGATGTACGTATCCTGTTTGCCAGCGAACAAATTGCCAGCTCATTGCTCACCGCCCGGTTCGATGCCAACGTACCGTTTAAAAACGTACTGGGTATGCTGTGTGATATCTATGGGTTTAGCTACCGGCAAACGCCGGGCAAAAACGAATACCTGGTTTACAAAAAAAGTCAACCAAATAAATAATCCGGAAGGATCAGCCATGAGGCGTGATAATTTCAAGTTATGAAAGTGAAAACAGCGGAGTGCGTGCACATGACGCCCAGGTGGCTTGCCTGCCTGGTGCTGGCATTGTGTTGCCTGTACCCGCCGCGGATCACGGCCCAATCGGGAACAACAGAACTGAAACGGACTATGGTAGATATATACGTTGTGAATGAAACACTCGATAAAGTGTTTGAACAGGTGGAAGCAGCCACCACATTCCGGTTTGTATATAACCCGTCGGAAATAGCAAAAAGCGGAAAAGTAACGATCAATAAAAAGAATATTCCGGTGGAACAGGTGCTGAAATTATTGCCAGCTGTATTACAATATGAACTGCGTGGCAGGAACCTCCTCATCACCCGGAAGGAACCGCCGCCTTTGAACCAGGCTTCGGTATTAACAGGAAAGGTAACGGATACCAACGGTAACCCACTGCCGGGTGTGTATGTGATGAAGAAAGGGTTGCCACCCCGTATCGTAACAGATCCGGACGGCTCCTTCAGCATCCATGCCGATCCGGGCGATACCCTGCGCTTCAGTCTTCCGGGCTTTGGCGAACAGGAAGTGCCGGTGGAAAGAGTGAATATGCTGTACGTGTCCCTGCTGGCAAAATATGCTTCTCTCAAAGAAGTAGTGGTGATCGGCTACGGCACTTCCAGCAAGGAAATGCTCACCACGGCCGTGGGCACCGTAAGCGGCGATGTATTAAAGGAACGCGCTACTACCATGAACCTCATGCAGGGACTGGCCGGAAAAGTAGCCGGCGTAAGCGTGATGATGAACTCCGGAAAACCCGGCGGTAACCCGATCGTAAAAATCAGGGGCACCGGTTCCATCAACGCCTACAACGGCCCGCTGTATGTGGTAGACGGGATTGTGGGCGCCGATCCGCTGATCCTTGATCCGAATATTGTGGCTTCGGTAGATGTGCTGAAAGATGCTGCTGCTTCGGCAATTTATGGCGCAAGGGGATCCAATGGCGTGATCGTGATCACCACCAGGAAAGGAACCAAAAGCAGCCCGGCTATTTCATTCCGCAACACCCTCAGCTTTGGCTCACTGGCCCGCAAAGTAAAGCTGATGAATGCAGAAGAAGCACTGGAGATGTTTAAACGGGAGTATGAATATCTTCCCGGCCGCACTGCACCGCATCTCGATGCCTCCTGGCAGTTTCCGCGGAAGGAAGAACTTTTCAATGCGGATGGTGCGCCTAAATATCATACGGACTGGCAAAAGGAAGCAAGTCGCCTCGCAGTGTCCCACGAACATTCGTTGTCGCTGTCTGCGGGAAAGGATGGCTTCTCTGCCCTCGTCAATCTTTCTTACAACGACCAGCAGGGAATCCTGATCAACAGCTACTCCCGGCAAATCAACGGCTTTATCAATCTCGGCTGGGATGTCACAAAATGGCTGCACGTACAGGCGGTGATCAACAGCGGCGCGGCTAAACAAAATAATGTCGACATCAATACATTCGGACTGAATGCTGTGCGCCAGATCTATGAGTTTCTGCCTTTCCTGCCGGTACGTTATGCCGATGGCACGTATTCGCGCAAAGGGGATTACCCGGGTGCAGAGGATTCTGAAAACCCGGTAAGACTCATGCGGGAAGTGAAGTCGGTGGCCGGCCGCACGTACACAATGGGCAACCTGATCACTACCATCCGCCTGAACAGCAAACTGCATATCACAGCAGGTTTGAGCGGACAAACAGGCGCCACCTACAACCTGTATTATTCCGGCCGGGATATCCGTGGATATTCTGATACACAACAGGGTGTAGCCACAAGGGCAAATGGAAACTCCGGCTCCTGGACTTCGGAAGATTACCTGACCTGGAACAACCAGTTTGGCAAACATAAAGTCACCGCCGTGGCAGGCGCCAGCTGGTACTATTTCGGGAACATGAGCACCCAGGCAGGAAGCGAAGGCTTCTTCGATGATTTCTTTTCCTACAACAGCCTGCAAACAGGGCTGGTGCCGCAACGGCCACAGTCGGGAACAAGCAATACAGCGATGAACTCCTATTATATGCGGTTTAATTATGACTACGACAGCCGCTACCTGTTCGGGTTTTCTTTCCGCGCAGATGGGTCTTCGCGCTTCGGCGCCAATAACGTGTACGGCTATTTCCCCAGTTTCTCAGGCGCGTGGCGGTTGTCGTCGGAGCCTTTCCTCCGGCATGTGCGCAGCATCAACGACCTGAAGATACGCGGCAGCTACGGCATTGTAGGCAATGCGGATATCGGCGATTATGTAACACAGGACCGGCTGAGGAGCGGCCAGGTAGCATTCAATGGTCAGGCTGCGCCGGCCGTGATGCTGGAAGCATTGGGCAACAAAAATCTTAAATGGGAAAAAGCCCATCAGCTGAATATCGGCGTCGATGTTTCACTGCTGGATAACAGGATACAATTTACCGGCGACGTTTATAACCGCGTAACAAAAGACCTGTTGTATTACAGGTTGATGCCTGCTACTACCGGCTACGAGGGCGTGTTTGACAATATCGGTTCTATCCGCAACAGAGGCGTTGAACTGTCGCTGGTCACCAACAACATCCGGCGCAAACAGTTTTCGTGGAACACCTCCCTGATCTATTCCATGAACCGCTCCCGCGTGCTGGAACTGAATGGCGATATTATGTATCCCTGGGGCGGCCGCATCATGGAAGGACGCCCGTTAAACGAATTTTATGGCTACCGCCGGCTGGGCACCTGGGGAACAGCTGAAGCGTCCGAAGCGGCTGCCTATGGTAAAAAGCCAGGCGATGTGAAATATGAAGATGGAAACAATAATAAAGTGAAAGATGCCAACGACCGTACGGTACTGGGCAACGGCATGCCCGGTTTTGAAGCAAGCCTGAGTAATACATTTACCTATAAAAATTTTTCGCTGTTGGTAGATGTGCAAACGATTTATGGACACAGCCTGGCAAATTTTACCAGGATGCTCATGGAAAATGCAGCGCCCACCACCAACAGCTACCGCAACCTCCTCAACGCCTGGAGGCCGCAACAGCAGGGAGGCATGAACCCGGCGCTGCGGCTGCCACAGGACGGACTGGATAATGAGATGGACAGTTACTACATAGAGAAAGGCACGTTCCTGCGTATACGCAATATCGCGCTGGCGTACCGGCTGAAGGAAGACTGGCTCGCAAGGTATCATATAAAGTCCGCCGCCATCAGTGTCAGCGCAGAAAATTATTTTCTGTTTACAAAGTACAAAGGATATGATCCTGAAGCCTCCTCATTCGATGGCGACTTTAACCAGGGAGTGGATATGTATCAGTACCCGAAAGCGAAAACACTGGCGTTCACATTAAATGTTACATTCTGAATAAAGGAATTGAAATATGAAACAACTGGTCCTGTTGGGGATGATCATATTGATTACTTCCTGCAACAAATTCCTGGAAGAAGAACCCTCGGGTTCTCTCAGCCTCACACATTACTACAAAACACGGGAGCAGGTGAGCGCCGCGGTAAACGGTACATACGACGGTCTTGCTACTCCTTTCGTAGCAAACATCGGCGTAGCCGTAAGCCCTGTGTATTCACTGGAATATATCACCGGCTACAGCCGCCGGCCACGGCCCTCAGGTTTTGAGGACGACCAGTTCCTGCGGTTAGACAGGCTCGATAATGCCAATTCAAAATTACAGGCATGGTGGAACGCTACCTATTACCCGGTGGAAAACTGCAACAGCGTTATTGAAAACGTGAGCGTAACATTGGTAGTAGATGAATTAACAAAGCAGCGCTATCTCGGTGAAGCGCATTTCCTGCGGGCATGGTATTACTTCCAGGCAGTACGGCTTTTTGGTGATATCCCCCTGAAGCTGACCACTACAAAAGATATTAATGACGTGAAGATTCGCCGCTCGCCGAAAGAAGCCGTGTATGAACAGATTGTGAAAGACCTTACAGCAGCAGAAAATGCCGGCCTCTCCTGGACGGATCAGAGCGGGCATGTAAGCCTGGGCGCCGTAAAATCTTTGCTGGCAAAAGTATACATCACCATGGCGGGCTATCCTTTGCAGAAAGGAATGCCCTATTACCGGATGGCATATGATAAAGCGATGGAAGTGATCGACAGCCACCAGTTTTCCCTGTTTGAGCAATACAGCGATCTGCGCAACCCCGCCGTGCAAAATACGAGGGAACATATTTTTATGCTGCAACGTCATCCTACTGTGGCAGTGAGCAACATTCACTGGGCGTATCTTCCATATCCCGGTCAGCCGGTTTCTATACAACCTGCTTATGGCGGGGCAATGGCGCCGGCCCCTGCATTCTATAATTCATATGCAGCAGATGATGGACGCAAACAGGAAAAGGCTTTTTTCTACACAAAATATCCGCGTTATGGCAATCCGGCCGAAACCATCTTTTTCTCCGAACCCTGCATCTTCAAATTCTGGGATGAGGAAGCAGAGAAAACCGGCCGCTCAGGAGCTAACTTCCCGCTGATACGTTATGCAGATGTACTGCTTTTATGTGCAGAAGCAAAAAGCGTGATCGATGGTGGTACTACTTCGGATGCCGCCGCCATCGACGCGTATTATTCGGTGCGCCACCGGGCATTTCCCACGGCGCCAAAACCAGCAACTTTAACAACAGATGATATCCTGAAGGAAAGATATTGGGAACTGTGTTTTGAATTCCAGACCTGGTACGATATGCTGCGCACCCGCAAAGCCTTTGATGTGGCGCATGGCAGCATGATCAACCTGGTTGGATACAAAGCCCCCAATCACCTGCGGAGCTTCGAAGAAACTGATTTTCAATTTCCATTACCATTAGCTGAAGTTCAGAAAAACCCGGACTTGGCCCTTTAACAACAGCATGAAACGAATGAATATTTGCCTGGCGGTTTTACTCACCGCTGCGGCACAGGAATCTTTTGCCCAGCAGCCTCACTTTATCGATGGCTATCACGGCGGCGTTTACGGACATTATCCCGCAGGATACACCCGGTTTATCACCGGCCAGCTGCAGGCGAATCCATACTGGAAAATTAACCTGGAAATAGAACCCGAAACCTGGGATATGGTGAAGGTCCGCGAACCGCAGGCGTATGGTGTTTTCCAGCAATTGTTTGCCGATCAATCCGGCAACGGCCGCATAGAATATGTGAACCCGGGATATGGCCAGAGTTACCTTTACACCGGCTCCGGCGAAAGCATGATCCGCCAGTTCAGCTACGGCATGCAAAAAGTAAGGGAACATTTCCCCGGCGCCGTATTCACCACCTATTCAAGTGAAGAACCCTGTTTTACCAGCGCATTGCCGCAGGTGCTCCGCTCGTTCGGATTTAAATACGCCTCCCTGAAAAATCCCAATACCTGCTGGGGCGGCTATACCCGCGCATTTGGCGGTGAGCTGGTACAATGGGAAGGCCCCGATGGCAGCCGGTTGCTAACCGTACCCCGATATAGTTCAGAAGCCTTATTACCCAATTCTACTTGGCAAACTACTGCGTGGAATAACAGCAAAGAATATTTAGCATCCGCCCGCGCGGCCGGCATCACCAATCCTGTTGGCATGTGCCTGCAGGATGCCGGCTGGCACAACGGTCCCTGGCTGAAACGTAATGCACAGTATGAAACGTGGCGGAATTATATCGGCAACGTGGCCAACAAAACAAATGTGCCATCGTGGAGGGTGAGCCAGGAAGATATCCAGGTAAGCCTCGTATGGGGCGCACAGGTATTACAACGCATTGCGCAGCAGGTAAGAGCCGCGGAAAATAAATTGATAGCCGCCGAGAAATATGCCGCTATTACTGCTTTATATGATCATGTTCCGTGGCCGCAGCAAAAACTGGATACCGCCTGGAAATCGCTGCTGCTGGCCCAGCACCACGACTGCTGGATTGTGCCTTACAATGATACCTGGATCGATAAAGTGCAGCACTGGACAGATAACACCATCGCCGTAAGCGACAGCATCTTACAAAAAAATAATAGCGCCACTTATATACGCGTATTGAACACCACGGCACTTCCCCGTGAGGAGTGGATTGATTTGCAGGGTAATTGGAAAGTAACAGATAGTAAAGGAAGACAGGTGCCTACAGTGCCGGGAGCCATTAAAGTATCCGTGCCGCCAATGGGATTCAGCGTTTACAGGTTGCAGCCGGTAACAGGCGGGGAAAATTACATCACGCCGGAAACCCTGGAAACAGACTTATACCGCATAACGATAGATCCCGCCAGGGGTGGCGTTATCAGCAGTTTGATTGTAAAAGCCACCGGCAAAGAAATGGTGGACACAAAAAACAACCGCGGCTTCAATGAACTCCGGGGATACTTTTACCAGGAAGGCACCTGGCGCTCCAGTATGGACACTGCAGCGAGGATCCGCATCACGGAAAATAGCAAAGCCCGCGTGTCGGTGGAAATCAACGGCTTTATTGCCGGTCATCCGTTTACGCAACAGGTTACACTCACCAATGGCCAGCGGAGAATAGATCTGAAAGTGAAAATAAACTGGAAAGGGAACCCCGGTATCGGCGCATATTCACAGGCGGATAATTATAGCACGGAAGCATATCGCAAAGCATTTTATAACGATAGCTGCAAACTGCAGGTACTGTTCCCGCTTTCCCTCTCTCAGCAAAAACTCAGTAAAGACGCACCATTTGATGTAACAGACAGCCGCCTGGAGAATACTTTCTTCAGTAGTTGGGACAGCATCAAAAATAATGTGATCCTTCACTGGGCGGATGTAACCGACGGCAATACCGGCCTGGCCCTGTTTACCGATCATACTACCAGCTACGTGCATGGGAAGGATTATCCATTGGGCCTTACGCTGCAATATGCAGGCCGTGCGCTCTGGGGGCGTAACTACGATATCACCGGACCTACGGAAGTAAACTATGCCATCGTACCGCATAATGGTAACTGGGAATCAGGAAGCATCAGCAACGAAGAAACGCGCTGGTGCGAACCGTTGCAGGTACTGCCTGCCACCGGAGGAAAAGATTTTTCATTGCTCGCCGTGCAGGACAATCATTGGCAGGTATCCACCCTGCTCATGGATGGAAAAGACTTGCTCATCAGGTTGTATAACACCGGTGGAAACAGCGGGCAACAGCAACTGTCTTTCAACGGTAAAGCCACGCAGGCTGTGATAGAACAATTGGATGGCCAGGCCGTGGAAACCCTGCAACGCCGGCAGGTGGCCGGCAAAACAGTCATCCGCCTGGCAATACCCCGTTTCGGTATCCGCACTATCCGGCTAAAAAATGTAATTGTAAATAATTAAACCACTATATGAAAAAGTTCGTGTATTCTATCGGGTTATGTCTTGCCACCTTGTTCGCACAGGCACAGGTAAAACCCTTTCAGCAAAATGATCGCGTGATTTTTGTAGGCAACAGCATCACCGAAGCAGGCGCCTATGTCTCGTATATTTATCTCTACTACATGACCCATTTCCCCGGAAAAAAACTGGTGATCCTCAACGGTGGAATTGGTGGCGACAAAGCTTCGGATATATACCGTCGCCTGGATTATGATATCCTGGCTAAAAAGCCTACGGTACTGGTGCTTACTTTTGGCATGAATGATACCGGCTATTACGAGTTTAATAACAGCGATGCCGCTAAAACTGCCGCCGGGCGCATAGCCGCTTCCCGCCGCAGTTACGGGCAAGTAGAGCAACGGCTCCTCAAATTACCGGCGATACAAAAAATAATGATGTCGTCGCCGCCATACGATGAAACCGCGAAGATCCCGGGAAATTATTTCCCTGGAAAACAGCAGGCGATGCTGGAAATAATAAAGTTCCAGGAAGAGGCCGCACAGAAAAACAACTGGCCTTTTACTGACCTGTTCCGGCCTATGAAAGCGCTGAATGAACAACTGCAGCAAAAGGATTCTACTTTCACCATGATTGGCCCGGACAGAATCCATCCCGGCAACGCAGGACACCTGGTAATGGCATCCCTCTTCCTGAAAAGCCAGGGACTGAACGGAAAACCGGTTGCGGAAGTAAGCATCAACGCAGGTGCCGGTAAATTGCAGCAGGCAGTGAATTGCAGTATCAGTCAGCTCACGGCCGCCAACAACAAAGTAAGCTTCGGTTACCTGGCCGCATCATTACCTTTCCCTATAGATACAGTGGCCCGCGTTTGGGGCAATACGCAGAAACAATCTGACGCATTGAACTGGATTCCTTTTACGGAAGATTTTAACCGGGAGATGTTACAGGTAGCAGGACTATCCTCCGGGGATTATACACTGCTGATAGATGGTCATGCTATGGGTAAATGGCCGGCGGCCGCATTTGCAGAAGGTATTAACCTCGCTACATTAACCGAAACGCCGCAGTACAAACAGGCATTTTCCATCATGCAGCTCAACCTCCGCCGGGCAGAGCTGGAGAGCCGTTTACGCCGCTACTACTGGATACAGGGCAACTTTTTTGATAAAAAGAATTTATTATTGCATGATGACGCAGCTGCATTAGATAGTGTACGCACCTATGCAAAAACAGATGGTATGCTGCGTTACCACGAAGAAAATTATGAAACAGCCATGTACAAAGAACTGCGTACCGCCTGGCTGCAGGAGATCGATACCATCGTTAAACTGATCTACACTATCAACAAACCGGTGATTCATAAAATAGAGATCGTTAAAATTTAAAGATGAAAACCACTGCTTCCATATTCGTTTCGGCACTCTTCTTTGTTGCAACTACCGGCAAGGCGCAAGGTCCCGCCGCTTATGTAAATCCTTTTATAGGCGCCAGCACCAGTGAAGATGCGGCCGGCAGCTATCACGGTCTTGGTAAAACATTTCCCGGCGCCGCCACGCCTTTCGGCATGGTGCAGCTGAGTCCCAATACCATTACCGGCGGCGACAACGGCTCCGGGTACAGCTATGAACATACCACTATCGAAGGCTTTGCTTTTACGCAAATGAGCGGCATCGGCTGGTATGGTGATCTTGGTAACTTCCTGGTAATGCCTGCCACCGGCCCGCTGCAAACCGCCGCGGGTAGCCGGCAACATCCGGAAGAAGGGTATCGTTCTACCTACTCAAAAAAAGAAGAGAAAGCCACCGCAGGTTACTACATTGTTAAGCTCACTGAAAATAATATCACCGCAGAAATGACCGCTGCTCCACACAGCGGCATCATGCGCTTTACATTTCCCGCCAATCAGCAATCACGTATACAAATCGATCTGGCCCGCAGGGTAGGAGGTACCTCCACCTGGCAGGAGGTAAAAGTGATCAACGATAGCACCATTGCCGGGTACATGCAGTGTACGCCGGAAGGCGGCGGCTGGGGAAACGGCGATGGGAAAGGCAATTACACCGTATACTTCTATGCGCAGTTCAGCAAGCCGCTTTCTAAATATGGCGTGTGGAGTGCGGACATCCCCGATGGTTGGTCACGGAAACGCGAAGATGTTGAAAGTGCCCGCTATCAGCAACAGATCGCAAAGGCAACGGTAATACCCGGCGCGAAAGAAAAAGCAGGTAAACATCTTGGCTTCTACACGGAATTTGCTACCAACGCACAGGAAGCGGTACTGATGAAAGCAGGTATCTCTTTCGTGAGCATCGATGGTGCAAAAAATAACCTGGAATCAGAGATCAGGGACTGGAACTTTGATGCCATCAGGCAACAGTCATTCGACGCATGGAACAAGGCCCTCGGCAAAATAACCGT
Organism: Chitinophaga sp. CCNWYY40; assembly: GCF_037483205.1. Taxonomy (NCBI): domain Bacteria; kingdom Pseudomonadati; phylum Bacteroidota; class Chitinophagia; order Chitinophagales; family Chitinophagaceae; genus Chitinophaga; species Chitinophaga sp. CCNWYY40. The sequence continues at coordinate 282,679 of NZ_JBBHLF010000003.1, read as the reverse complement.
AGCAGGAGGCACAGAAGAGGAGAAGAAAATATTCTATACGGCACTGTATCATACCATGATAGATCCCCGCAATTTTTCTGATGCGGATGGAAAATATATAGGGGGAGATGGAAAAGTTCACGCCGTGAAAAACTTCACCAAACGCACCATCTTCAGCGGCTGGGACGTATTCCGCAGCCAGATGCCCCTGCAAAGCATCATCAATCCCCGCGTGGTAAACGATATGGTAAATTCGCTGGTAACGCTGGCAGATGAAAGCGGTAACCATTACCTGGAACGCTGGGAATTCCTCAACGCCTACAGCGGTTGTATGATCGGCAACCCCGCAGTGTCGGTGATGGCAGATGCATGGGCAAAAGGGATCCGTAACTTTGATATCAATAAAGGATACACTTTCGCCAAAAATTCTGTAGAGAAATTCGGCAATGGCAGCAAAGGATATTCCACCGGCGGGTTAAGCGTATCGCTGACTTTGGAATACGCCTATTTCGACTGGTGCCTCGGCAAACTGGCCGGCGCACTGGGCAAAATGGAGGACGCCGGAAAATACCTGGCCCGCGGCGCCAATTATAAAAATGTATTTGACACCGGCAAAGCGTGGTTCCGTCCCCGCAACGACGACGGCACCTGGCAACCCTGGCCGGAGCAGGGCCGCATGCAGCAGGGATACGGTACTATTGAAAGCAGTCCTTACCAGCAGGGCTGGTTTGTGCCGCACGATGTACCAGGCATGGTGGCGCTCATGGGCGGAAAGGAAAAGGTACTGGCAGATCTGACTACATTCTTCGACAAAGTACCGCAAAACATGATGTGGAACGATTATTACAACCACGCCAACGAACCGGTACATCATGTACCGTTTTTATTCAACCGCCTGGGCGCCCCCTGGCTTACCCAGCAATGGACCCGTGAAATCTGTGCCCGTGCCTATCATAATTCTGTAGAAGGATTGGTGGGTAATGAAGATGTAGGACAGATGTCGGCCTGGTATGTGCTGGCTGCCAGCGGACTGCATCCTGTATGCCCCGGAAGTACGCGGTACGAGATCACCAGCCCGGTGTTTGATAACATTACCATCGCCCTCGATCCGGCCTACGCCAAAGGCAAAACGTTTACCATCAGCGCTCGTAATAACACGCCAGCCAACCGCTATATTCAGCGTGCATGGTTAAACGGAAAACCATACCAACACTGTTATATCAACCATGCCGATATCACTGCCGGCGGTACACTGGTGCTGGAAATGGGTAACCAACCGGCACAAAACTGGGGAATTAAATAAAATTTAACGGAAGAATGGCGGTACTGTCTTTTTAAGGTGTCATACCATAGGGACAAACAGTAACCAATCAAAAAAGATCCCGCAGCACAAGCCACTGTAGAAGACTGCTTTTACAGACAGGCGATGTCATGCCACGTATGTAAATTTTTATCACCAAAAGCTGGATGCTAACACGTATTAACGTTATGAAAATGAAATTCGCGTTCACTGCTCCTGTATGCCTGTGCATAGGAATTTTTACCCTTGCTTCCTGCGGTAAAAAAAACTTCCTGGATCAGACGGAAACGACTAACCTGAACGAGCAAACGGTATTTGCCGACAGCGCCCGCACCGTCGCTTTCCTCACCAACATTTACGTAGACATTGGCTTTGCAGAAAGCGCCACCCGCTTCGGCAACGGCGGCCTCGACGCCTCCTGCGATGAGGCGGAACCACAGAAATCCGCTACCGTCACCACTTCTATACAATTTGCCACCGGTACCGTCAATCCTTCCATCATCAGCGCCGATGCCTGGAACCTGCCCTATACCAATATCCGCAGGGTGAACCAGTTGCTGAAACACCTGCCCGGCTCACCCATCCCGTCGTTTATCCGCAACGTGATGGCCGCGGAAGCACGCTTCCTGCGAGCATGGTATTATGCCGATCTGCTGAAACACTACGGAGGCGTTCCGCTACTCGGCGATTCTGTGTATAAGGTAGAAGATAAGATCCCCGCAGTGCGCAATTCCTATAAAGAGTGTGTGGACTACATCATATCGGAATGCGATGCCGCAGCCGCCGTATTACCGCTGGTGCGGATCCGCGAAGACTATGGCCGGGCCAGCGGAGGCGCAGCCCTGGCGCTGAAAGCAAGAGTGTTGCTATACGCTGCCAGCCCGCTCTTTAATGGTGGCGGCATCAACCCGCAGGATGCTCCTACCGGGTATCCGGACAATGTTCCGGAACGCTGGAAACTGGCTGCGGATGCTGCTGCTGCCGTAATGAATACCGCCGCTTATTCTTTGAATGAAGACAATACTACCGCACCCGGTTATGGCTTTTACAAATTATTTACCCTGCGGGTGAACCCGGAATACATCTTCGCCAGGATGCAGGGCGGCAACCGTGAACTCGAAAGCGCCTGGCAACCACCATCACGGAACGGCGCCCAGGGAGGCTTTCCTTACCAGGGATTTGTAGACGCCTTCGGCATGGCAAACGGCAAATCTATTACGGACCCCTCATCAGGCTACAATGCAGCCGATCCATACAGCCACCGCGATCCGCGGCTGGCCTATTCCGTGATCCGTGATCAAACGCTGCTGATCCAGAACACCGGCCTGAAAGAACCTGTCAATATTTATCTCGGCCCCGATGGAAAAGGTATCAGTCAGGATGCAGTACACGCCGGAACCCCCACCGGTTACTACACCAATAAAATGCTCGATGAAAATATTGCGGCCAACTTTATCCACGGCTCGCAACGCTGCTTTCCGCTGATGCGCTACGCAGAAGTCCTGCTAAACTTCGCAGAAGCGCAGAACGAATACGCCGGCCCGGTGCAGGAAGTATACAATGCGGTGGAGCTGGTGCGTAAACGCGCAGGGCTATCGCCGTATGAATTGCCCGCAGCACTTACAAAAGAACAGATGAGAGAGGCCATCCGTGCGGAAAGGAGAGTGGAACTGGCTTTTGAAGGCCACCGCTTCTGGGATGTAAGAAGATGGAAGATAGCCGCGCAAACGGAGAATAAACAGATGACCGGCATGGAAGTAAAACGCAACGGCGCTAACGTTACCTATACCATCTTCCCCGTACGCAAACACAATTTCCGCGAGGCCATGTACCTGTGGGCCATCCCGCAGGGAGAAACCGCGAAATCGCCTGAGTTAAAACAAAATCCATCCTGGTAAAAAGCAACATGATGAAATCAAGATTCCACATATGTTTACTGATGCCAATACTGGTACTCTTTATCAACTCCTGCCACCGCAGTGAAATACTGGTGCCCGAACCGGTAAAAGATATTGCCGGTGAATGGCGCATCGTGAAAGCAGTGCGCAACGGCGTAGATATCACTACCCTCACGGACTTCACGAAGTTCAGGATACGGTTCACCACAGATCTTCAATACACCATTGAAAATCCACTGCCCTTTATAGTCAGCAAAAACGGCAGCTATGCACTGGATGATCCTAAGTATCCTTTCCGGATCAGCTTCAGTCAAACAGGTATCAGCAACCCGGTCAGCACCACCTTCACCTACCCGGTGGTGAACGGGAAACGGAACATCAATTTTACGTTCAGTCCCGGCTGCGCCGCCAACACATACGACTACACACTTGAAAGATTGAATCCCTGATCCAACACAATACAACACGTTATGAAAAATTATACATACGGTATCGTCCTGTTCCTGCTGCTGCTGGTTGGCTGCGTATTCCTCGATGGGGTAGACGAGCCCTCCGCTGCGAAAGCCGGTGAGGAAATGACCATCACCATGCACAACCGGATCGATGTGGCGGATGGTGGCCGCACTGGCGTAAGACTGATCATCGGTTTCCTGGCGCCCAAAAGCTGGGCCGCCGCAGCCAATTCTACCATCACCTATACCACCACTTCATATGGCAACGGTAAAATGGTGCCCGTGCCTTCTGCTGTTCTTGTTGGAGGCTTGCCCTGGCCCGCTGCATTGAAAAACAGGTTCGGCATGGGCGGCAACTACATGACAGATAACCTCGAATGGGTGGTGTTCTGGACAGATCAGGCATATAATGTACCACAAGGCGTAAAAGATAAGATCGATGTAACAATGGTGATCAAACCCGGTCCGGATAATATACAGTTTAAAACGGGCTATTTCCTCGGCACCAGCAGCGATGGACTTAACGATGTATTCGGTTCCAACAACGTATACAAATGCATGTTCAAAGATTGCTTCTCCATTACAGATGGTCAGGGCGATATCATCGATTTCTGTAATCCGCAGATAGCGGCAGTAAGTCCCGGCGTAGCCACCGACAATGATTTCCTCACCCTGAGCTTCGACCCGGATGTAGTGCCCACAGCGCTCAATGGCGTAGGCAATATTTACCTCTGCGCAAAAGGATATACCAGCGACGGACATGTCCTCGAAGTTTGCACGCAAACGGAAACCTCAAAACTGAAAAGTTATACCGGCAATAAATCTGCTATCACTATCTGGCCCCGCTCATATTTCAACATGCAGGAAGGACAAACGCTGGAGAAGATCGAATACTTTTTTACAGATGCCACCGGCACGGTGAAAGTAGGATTTAGCAATACTGCTGCTCCTTTTGTGTACACATTCAAATGTCAATAACAATGGCTCACAGCTACATCAAAAAATATATTTCAGCCCTTGCCTGTGGCGTACTTGCAATTTGCGCAAATGCGCAGGCACAGCAAACCGGTATCATTTCCGGCCGGCTGATTGATAACTATGGCCAGCCACTTGCGGGGGCAGCCATCTCCGTAAAAAATACCGGCGACACCACCAGCAGCAGTACCAACGGTACATTCAGTATCCATGCGGCACTGAACAGCACCCTTGTTATTCAATATCCCGGCTACAAGGCAATAGAACAAAAAATACGCGACACCGCAGCGCTCACACTGCGCATGGATGAACTGTTTATCCCTTTACCACAACGTATTCCCGTACTCTATGGAGAAGCCTCCCCCAAAAGTTCAGTAGGCTCCATCGCTACGGTATACACCAATCAACTGTCCACTACACCGGCTACACTGTATGCCTATGCGTTACCGGGCCGTTTGGCAGGACTCTACACCCAACAGGTAAGCGGATTCCGGAATCCGGGTACGGGTAATAATTTCGATGTAGACATCTTCATCGGGAATATTCCTAAACCAGGTGCGTCGGAACCCAATGATAACACCGAAATGAATTTATCATTACGTGGGCAGGTACCGGTAACGATTATAGACGGAATTCAGCGGGATGTGTTTTCCATCGATCCTGAAAATATAGAATCGATTTCAGTACTGAAAGATGGATTGTCTACCATCATGCTCGGCCAACGCAGCTCCCGCGGCGTATTGCTGGTTACCACCAAACGGGCCCGCGCCGGCAAACCGCGTGTATCCTTTACTGCACAAACAGGTATCCAGCAATCCCTTAGCCTGCCAAAGCCATTACCCGCATGGCAGTATGCCTACCTGCTGAATGAAGCGCTGCAGAATGATGGTAAAGCGCCGCTGTACAAGGAAGCCGACTTCCTCGCATTCCGTGATCATACAAAACCTTATAGCAACCCGGATGTGAATTGGTACAATACCATTCTGAAAGATAACGTGCCAATGTCCCGCTACAACCTCAACATCAACGGCGGTGGTAATGTGGCCCGGTATTCTGTGTCACTCAATTACACCGGTCAGCAGGGTATCTTCAAAACTTCTTCCGATAATAACTATAACACCAACGCAGGATTAAAGCGTTACCTGATCAATACCGATGTGAACATCGACGTTACCCGTAACTTCAATGTAGGCATGCAGCTCTTTGGCCGCCTCCAGGAAGGAACACAGCCGGGCGCAGGAGCGAATAATATATTGAAAACACTCCTGGGAACACCCAATGGCGCATATCCCGTTTACAACCCTAATGGCAGCTGGGGCGGTACCAGTAACCTCACCAGCAACCTCCTGTCGCAAACCATCAACAGCGGCTATATACAGGACAACAGCAAAGATGTAATGGCAAATGTGGATCTGCGCTACAACCTCGGCGACTGGCTGCCCGGACTGTCCGTAAAAGGGAAAGGCAACCTGTCTATACAATCAGCGAATGCAATAGACCGCAGTAAAAATGACCTGGTATACCGGGTAACGATAACAGATGAAGATACCCTGTATACCAAAGCCGGTAACGCCGTGGCGCAGCAGAATAATTTCATCTCCGTTTTTAACGCGCAGTATTTCTTTGGACAGGTATCACTGAACTACGACAGGCAGTTTGGTCCCCACGGCGTGAATGCCGTAGTACTGGCCGATACCAGGCAAACCATCTTTAACTACGATCTGCCCGGTAAATCCACCAACATATCAGGTAAAGTAGCGTACAACTACGCCAATAAATATTTCATAGAGGGCGCCCTCAACAGGAGCGGCTTTAACCGGTATCTGCCCGGTAAACAATACGGTACCTTCTTTGGCGGTGGTATCGGCTGGGATCTTGCGCAGGAAAGTTTTCTTAAAGAAAACAACGGTTGGTTAAACCAGTTGAAGCTAAGAGGTACTTATGCACACACCGGCAACGGTATCGATAATTCCGGCTATTACATCTGGCGCCAGGATTTTAGCGAAGACAATGGCATTGGCGGCGGCATATACTCCCAGGGAACGGCGCGCTCCCCGGCTTCCGGCTTCAAAGAGAACGGCCTGGCCAATGTGAACATCTCCTGGGAAACAGCACGCAAACTGGATGTGGGAATGGACCTGTCACTCTTCAATAACAGGTTGCAGATAGCAGGCGATTACTACCACGACCGCTACGAAAACCTCCTGCAGATACGTGGAAAAAGTATTGCGCTCTCCGGCGCCGCTTATCCTCCGGAGAATATCGGCATTAACCTTTACCAGGGTGGAGAACTCACCGCCACCTACCAGGGAAGGATAAAGCAGCTTAACTTTTTTGTTACTGCCAACGGAAGTATAGAAGGAACCAAAGTGATATTTATGGATGAGCAACGCCGCGATTACGACTGGAACAAAAGAACCGGTCAGCCGGTAGGCATGCGCTTCGGATATGTAGCGGACGGTTTTTTTGCATCAGCGGAAGAAGCCGCCGGCAGCGCTACCATCGCCGGTTACAAGCCACTGCCGGGCGACATACGTTACAAAGACCTCAATGGCGATGGCGTCATCAACCAGTTTGATGAAGCGCCTATCGGTACTTATAAGCCACGTATTTATTATGGCGTTAACATCGGCTTTTCGTGGAAAGGAATAGAAGCAAGCGTACTGTTACAGGGCGTTGCCAACAGGATTAATTATGTAGACAATTTTGCCACCGAAGCAGGTTTCCAGTTCCAGAACTTTACCTACGGGCAGGCATATGAGCAGATCACCGGCCGGTGGACACCGGAAACAGCAGGTACCGCAACCTATCCGCGGTTAACTGCCGACGCGAATAATAACTACAATAAATTCAGCTCCTCTTTTTGGGTGCGCAATGGTAATTACTTCCGCCTGAAAAATATAAACGTCGCTTACAATCTCCCTTACAGCTGGACAAGCCGCGTGCGGCTCGGCAGCGTAAAGGTGTTTGCCAATGCGCAAAATCTGTTTACACATGCTGCATACGATTTCGTTGACCCCGAAGTAGGCGTGGGAGCCTATCCCATCCAGCGGGTACTGAACACCGGTATCAACATAAAATTCTAGTCAGCCATCTAAACAACGCACCATGAAACATTTCCGCATATTGATCTTCCTGGCCGGCTGTATGACAGTTATCATCAGCTGCAGAAAAGATTACGAAGTTATTCCACTCGAAAAGGTAACCATCGAGTATGTATTTGACCAGGATGATTCACTGGGTACCTATGCCAACAAATTTCTCAACAGTATCTATTCTAAACTTCCCGGTGGCTACAACCGCGTGGGCGGCGATTTGCTCGACGCCGCATCGGACGATGCCATTTCCGGTTTGGTGGGTACTTCCGCGGTATCGCAGCTGGCAACAGGCGCGTACACTTCCTATGCGCCTGTCGCAGATGAATCGCCCTGGAACAATTGCTACGCCGCCATTCGTGCTGCGAGTCTTTTTGTATCCAACATCGATGTATCACCCGTAAAAGAAAAATTACCCAACGGCGCCTCTATCCGCTACGCATGGAAAGCAGAAGCCCGCTTTATCAGGGCCCTGTTTTATTTTGAACTGCTGAAACGCTATGGTGGTATACCATTGATGGGAGATAAAGTAAGAGAATTGGGAGATGATGTACAGATACCACGCAGCTCTTTTTCAGACTGTGTAAACTATATTGTAAGCGAATGCAATGCCATCAAAGACAGCCTGCGGCCCAATCCTGTTGTGGCGCCGGAGCTGAACAGCCATCGTGCTACCAGGGGCGCTGCACTGGCTTTAAAAGCGCGCGTGTTGCTATACGCGGCCAGTCCCTTGTTCAATGGACAAAATATTGAGGGCAATAATCCGCTGACAGGTTACAACAGTTATGATAAAGCCCGCTGGAAACAGGCTGCAGATGCCGCCCGTGAACTGATCAATGAAAGAACTTTTTCGTTGGTGCCCAATTTCAAAGACGTATTCATCACCCAAAACAACAGTGAGGTTATCTTCTTCCGCCAGGGGGGAAACACTACGGAAATTGAAAGTACCAACGGACCGGTAGGTTTTGCCGCGGTAGCGAGAGGGCGCACCAACCCCACCCAGGAACTGGTAGATGCCTTCCCTACCAATGCCGGGTTGCCCATCACCGATCCTGCATCCGGCTACAACTCCAATGATCCCTATGCCCGCCGCGATCCGCGCCTGGCCATGAGCATCCTGTACAATGGTGCACGCTGGCTGAATACAGAACTGCAAACATTTCAGGGCGGTCAGCACAGACCGGGCGGCGCAGAACCCGGCACGCAAACATCTTATTACATGCGCAAGTTCATGGGCAACTTTGAAAATGCCACGCAATACAGCAACACCAGCCACGACTGGATCATCCTGCGCTACACGGAAGTACTGCTCAATTTTGCCGAAGCAGAAAATGAGTCTAACGGCCCCACGGCAGAAGTATACCAGGTGCTGAAAGACCTGCGCGCACGTGCAGGTGTCGCAGCCGGCAGTAATGGTATGTACGGACTTAAAGAAAATATGACAGCAGATGAAATGCGCAACATCGTGCGCAACGAAAGAAGGATAGAACTGGCCTTTGAAGAACACCGCTTCTGGGATATCCGCCGCTGGAAAATTGCGCAGCAGGTGTATGGAAAATCACTGCATGGCATGAACATCATCAAGGATGGACCAGCCTTTAACTACAACGTGGCAGCAGTATTCAAACCCGTGTTTATAGCGCCCAAAATGTACCTGTATCCCATTCCATACGATGAAGTGGTGAAGAATGATAACATGCGTCAGAATCCGGGCTGGTAAAGTCATATTCCTTACAAGAAATTTAACTGACTGAAGATGAAAAATATTATACTGTTTCTCCTGCTGCTGGTTGTTGCACCATTCTTCGCAACGGCCCAGCAAAAAAATATAAGTGGTACCGTGAAAGATGTGAATGGGGTACTGCCCGGCGCTTCTGTTTCGGAAAAAGGCGTACCCACTAACGGCGTGATAGCGGATGCCAATGGCCGGTTTAAACTCGCGCTGAAAGGTAGTTCTCACACATTGATCGTAAAACTGATCGGATTTTCCGCCCAGGAAGTAGATATAGCCGGCCGCGATGCGGTGGATGTAGTGTTGCAGTCTTCCACGCAAGGCATCGATGAAGTAGTGGTGGTAGGGTTCAATACCGCTAAACGTATCACCAGCACCGGCGCGGTAAGCGCTATTACCGGCGCTGAAATCAGGAACGTACCCACCGCCAATGTGCAGAATGCACTGATGGGGAAGCTGCCGGGATTTGTTTCGCAACAACGTTCCGGTCAGCCGGGAAAGGATGCTTCCGATTTTTTTATCCGTGGCGTTAGCTCGCTTAACAGCGATGGTAATAAACCGCTGATTATTGTAGATGATATCGAATATTCTTACGATCAGCTGCAACAGATCAACGTGAATGAGATTGAAAGTATCTCTATCCTGAAAGATGCTTCCACCACGGCGATATATGGTATCAAAGGCGCCAACGGCGTACTGGTGGTGGCTACCCGCCGCGGTAAAGTGGGACTTCCGCAGGTAAATCTCCGCGTGGAATCAGGGCAGCAGTCGCCGGTTAAAACGCCCAGGTTTTTGAATTCCTATGATGCCGCTACACTCGTAAATGAAGCTTACAAAAACGACGGATTAGCGCCGAAGTTTACCGCCCAGGACCTTGAATTATTCAAAACCGGCGCCGATCCTTACGGACACCCGGATATCAACTGGTATGATGCTGTATTCAAAAAACACGCTTACCAGGCTAATACCAACGTAGATATTTCCGGTGGAACAGAAGCCGTGAAATACTTTATCTCCGGCGGGTTCCTCACACAAAACGGACTGGTAAAAGATTTCTCTGATCCAAGAAACGAAGTGAATACAAACTACTTCTTCCGCAGGTATAATTTCCGCTCCAATCTCGATATGCGTGCTACCAAAACATTAACCATGCGGCTTAATCTCACCACCCGTTTCGGTGACATTAACCAGCCGCGGTCAGCCAACGTGGTATCGGAAGTATACAACTTTGAAAAAATACATCCCTACTCCGCACCATTAATGAACCCCAACGGCAGCTACGCTTATGCTGTGGATACAAAGGATGCTTTGCCCACACTCAACGCGCGGCTGGCCAACGGCGGCTACAGCCGCACCAAAAGAACGGACTTCGATGTGCTGTACGACATCACACAGCAGCTCGATTTCCTGACGAAAGGATTGTCGCTCACAGGCCGTGTGGCATACGGCGGCATCGAACAGTATGCAAGAAATTTATTCCGCGAAGCAGAACCGCCGTCGTATTATTATAACCCGGCGGATCAGTCGTACACGCTCGATCCCCGCGGCAACTACCGCCTGCAGAAATACAGGGTAACAGGTAATACTGACCTCTACAGCCGGAATGTGAATACACAGGCTTTCCTTAGCTACAACCGTATTTTCGGCGATCATACCTTTAACGCGTTAGCGCTGTATAACAGGCAAAGCTATACGTCGAAGGCAGATATTCCTGCCAACTTCAGGGGCTTCTCCTTTAAGGCAGGCTACAACTACAAACAGAAATACCTGCTCGATTTTAATGGCGCCTACAATGGCTCCGACAGGTTCCAGGCGAAGAAACGCAACGGCTTCTTCCCTGCTGTGGGAGTGGGCTGGAGCATTTCGGAAGAACCCTTCTTTAAACGTAACAACAGCTTTGTAAGTCTCCTGAAAGTGCGTGGATCATACGGCGTGGTTGGTTCCGATGTTACCTCCGGTAACCGTTACCTGTACCGCCAGGAATATATCAATGGCGGCGGTTATTCTTTTGGGGAGAATGATACGCAATCCGGCTCCATCTATGAAGGCGATCTTGGCAATATGGACGTGAGCTGGGAAAAAGCAAAAAAGGCAGACGTAGGGATCGATGTAAATCTTTTTAAAGACAAACTATCTTTTACGGTAGATTATTTTCACGATATCCGCTTCGATCAGCTGGTACGTAAAGGCTCTGTACCCAACATGATAGGCATTGGCTACAGTCCCACCAACGTGGCCAGAACCAGCAACCAGGGCTTCGACGGGCAGATCAACTACCGGGGAAATATCCGCCAGGTGAACTTTAATACCAGCCTCGTATTCCAATACTTCAAAAATAAAGTACTGTTTAAAGATGAAGCACAGCCCGCCTATCCCTGGCTGCGGCAAACAGGACTACCCATAGATCAGCCATTCGGCTACACCTTTATTGGTTTCTACACACCCGAAGATGTTCAGAAGATCCAGGCCAATACGCATGATAAACCCGCCACACCACTCAGCGAATATCCCATCCAGGCGGGCGATCTCAAATACAAGGATATTAACGGCGACGGCATAATTGATAACAACGACCAGGGGCCTATTGGCAAACCCAATCTGGCCAGCACGGTGCTGGGGCTTACGCTTGGCGCCAATTACAAAGGCTTCAGCATCAACCTGCTGTTCCAGGGTTCTTTCGGATACAGCTTTAGTGTTGTAGGCACTGGTATTGAAACTTTCCAGAGCCAGTTCCAGCCAATTCACCAGCAGCGATGGACACCGGAAAATGCAGATAAAGCGCAGTTCCCGCGACTCACCAGTAACCCTACTACCGTAAACAGTGCGCGTACATATATGTCGGATTTCTGGCTGATAGATGCGCGCTATGTAAGGCTGAAAACGGTGGACCTGGGCTATCAGCTGCCCAGCCGCTGGCTGCCGGGCCGGTTGAATAATGCGCGTGTGTACCTGAGTGCGTATAACCTGTTTACATGGACCAACTACGATAAATACCAGCAGGATCCCGAAGTGGCAAGCAATTCCGCCGGTGATGCCTACATCAATCAGCGCGTAATAAACCTGGGTCTCCAAATCAGCTTTAAATAAATAATCTTATGAACAAGATGCTATTGCTATTGATCACCGGCGGCATTTTCACTTCCTGTGTGAAGAACCCGCTCAGTGGTTATCAAAGCCAGGAACGCGCCATCATCTCTTTCCGGCTGCCGGAAGGCCAGGTGGGTACTTCAGAGATAGTAAACGGAGCAGATTCTGCTACCGTTACCGTTTGGGTAGAAGATGATGCGGACCTGAGCGCCGTCAGTCCTTTGGTAATGGTGTCTAAAAACGCCACGGTACTGCCGGCGCCGGGCGTAAAGGTGGATTTTTCTGCTAACAATAACCGTTATGCTTACCGGGTTACTTCCGAATCAGGGGAGCAAAAATACTGGTATGTGCGCATCCTGAAAAAGAACCAGGCCACAACCGGCCCGCGTTTGCAACTGCTGCAGAACAATGGTAAGTGGAACCCGGCGGTAACGGTATACAGCGATCTTGATTACAACGATTATCTCACGCGCTACCAGGGGTGGAACGGCGGCGATGGCTGCTACTCGGTATTACTGCCGGATGGCCGTCTCTTATGGTCATTCCAGGATAGCTTCTTCGGACAGGTAAGCGCCGACCGTAACCGCACCAACAACGTGATGCTCCGCAACGCTGCACACCTGCAACTGGATACCTCATTGCAAAGTTTTGTTCAGCTTAACCCAGGTTCAGGCAATGCCAGTCAAACCTGGATCAAATATGGCACCGCTCCCGAAGATCAGGACTGGTACTGGCCCGGCGCCGGACAGGTATATAATAATAAAGTACAAATGCTGTTAAGTCATGTTAAGAAAACCGGCAGCGGCACCTGGGATTTTGCACACGTAAGCACAGATCTCGCCATTTTCGATTTACCTTCCATGCAGCTGAACCAGTTGATCCAGGATAAAGATGTACTCAGCAACTACAGCGCCGGCAGCATGAAAGCCCCCGACGGCTATACGTATATGTACAGCACCGAAAATGGTTTTCTCACCTCCTCTATGTACGTAGCACGCGCCGCTAATCATGATCTGACAGGAACCTGGGAATATTACAACGGAACCGGATGGAGTACCACCCCGGTAAAGTATAATGTTTGTAATGACATCAGCCAGCCGAATGTGTTCTATAAAAATGGTAAGTATTACCTCGTATCACAGCAAATTATCTTCGGACTGGATATCTATATTCTTGAATCAAATACGCCGGTAGGACCGTGGACGAATAAACGGACACTGTACCATATCCCGGATCAATACAGCGTAGGTTTCATCAGTTATAATTCGTTTGTGCATCATGCATTAAGCAGGGAAGGGGAGCTGGTAATTTCTTACAATATCAATCCTACTGATTTTTCTACCAACTTCAACAGTCCTGGTAGTGCAGACAGGTACCGGCCGTATTTTGTACGGGTGTTTAACTGGCAATAGTATTTCCCTGGAAAATTGGCTTTATTTTCGCTCTTTTATATGAATTCCGGAAAATAGAGTGAAATTAAAAGGCTTTTTACCATTGCTATTCCTTAAATAATTTAAAAAGGTGAGCGGCATTTATGTAATGAGGTATTGAATGCCGTTCACTCACTTTTAGCACCCCCGTTTCACTTATGGGGTCGTATAGTCTACAACGCCGGATATTTTTTCGTCTGTAAAGCCCTGTGGTAAAGGGTTCTGTGATCAAGTCCACGTCCCCTCCACGTCCCCTCTGGGTTATCTCCATGTATTAAGCATGTACTAAGTATATGCTAAGCGTATGCAAAGTAACCATGAAGCACCCTATAGTCAATGTTTAAGCACGCTGTATTCAGCGCGTAATTCCCGTTAATTACATATCGATTGTAGCATATGTATGCTGAATCTACTTTGCTTTCTTTAATTTAGTGGCAGAAAAAGAGTGAATTTGATAAGGGATAATTCCTATAGTGACCTGGAACTGATAAGCATGCTGAAGAGAGGCGACGTGACTGCATTCGATTTGCTGTATGGCCGTCATTGGTCCGGCCTGTACCAGGCTGCTTACTACCTGTTGCGCGATCAGGCCGCCTGTATGGATATCGTACAGGACATTTTTGCATGGCTGTGGGAAAAGCGGGAACAGCTGGATATAGAGGCGGTGCCTTCCTACGAGGATTAATTTTGCCGCTCTGTTATGATAAAAAAAAAGTGACCCACTTTTATACGCCCTTCTATTTCTAATTTGCTTATTTAAGTTTATTGTTATATTATTATTGGAGTACAATATACTTTATACCATTGAAATGGTTAACCCTATTAAAATATTATTGATCTATGTCCCCTTTCCGCTTCTATAAACAACTGAATAAAATGGATTGCGGTGTGGCCTGCTTACGCATGGTATCCAATTACTATGGTAAACACTATAACACGGAAATTTTGCGAAAGATAACCGGCTTTAATAAAGAAGGAGTATCATTATTGGGTATCAGCGAAGCCGCGGAAGAAATTGGTTTTACAACGACTGGCGTACAGTTAACTTACGAACAACTTACAAAAGATGTTCAGTTGCCTTGTATTTTGCATTGGAATCAAAATCACTTCGTTGTCTTATATTCAAACTCCAATTCGAAAAGCAACAAGAAAATAAGAATTGCGGATCCTGAAACCGGAATAGCTACCTATACAGCTAAAGAATTTCAGCAACATTGGATCTCTTCGACAGAAAATGGAGAAGAAACTGGTATAGCATTATTATTATCACCAGGGCCTACGTTTTCAAAAATGGACCATGAAGAAGAGTCTAAACTTGCATGGTTACAATTACTGCAATACCTAAAGCAACATCGGTGGAAAATTGCGCAGGTGTTTATTGCATTATTGATTACCTCTTTATTACAATTAGCTTTTCCATTCCTTACAAAAAGCATTGTTGACAAAGGCATTAACGCAAAAAACTTCTCCTACCTTACCCTTATATTAATTGCCCAATTAACACTCGTATTTAGTCGCACCATAGTTGACTTTATACGCAGCCGTCAATTGTTGACTATTTCTATAAGTATCAACTTATCTATTCTGTCTGATTTCTGGGCAAAACTGATAAGGTTGCCGCTTTCTTATTTTGACAACCACCACACAGGTGATACATTGCAACGACTCAACGATAATAAACAGATACAAAGTTTTTTGACTGGTTCAGCAATAACAACGTTATTCTCGCTATTAAATTTCGCTGTCTTTACTATTGTATTGCTTACATACAGTTTTAAAATATTCTTTATTTTTTGCATCAGCAGTATTTTATATATTCTGTGGATAAAGCTATTTCTTGGAATTCGTAAAAAAATCAACCATCAAACTTTTCACCTATCTGCAAGGGAAAATAACGCAACACTGCAATTGGTACAGGGCATGCAGGAGATAAGATTAAACAGCGCCGAACATTTAAGACAGGAAGAGTGGACAGAAATACAGCAAGATATATTTAAGCTGAATAAAAAAAGTCTTATATATAACCAATTTCAGCAGGCTGGTGCATTGTTAATCAGCCAGGGAAAAGACTTTGTGATCACCTTTACAGTTGCTCAGCTTGTGATACAAGATAAGTTGACATTTGGTGTAATGTTGGCTGTACAATATATCATTGGTCAGCTAAGTAATCCAATTGAACAGCTCATTACATTTATCCAGGGTGCGCAGGATACCAAGATCAGTTTGGAACGATTAAATGAGATACATCAAAGGAAAGATGAGGAAGACCGTTATACAACATATATCACACCGCCTGGGAGCAAAGATATTTATATAAACAATCTTTCTTTCACTTATCCCGGTGCCGGTAATACACCTGTATTAAACGATATCAATTTACATATTCCAGAAGGAAAAGTAACTGCTATTGTTGGTATGAGTGGTAGTGGCAAGACCTCTATATTAAAACTGCTTTTAAAGGTATATGACGAGTATAAAGGAGAGATAAAAGTTGGGGAAAGTGATTTCCGGTGTATTCAACCATCCTACTGGAGAAAACAATGTGGCGCAGTATTGCAGGACGGCTATATTTTTAATGATACTATTTCCCGGAACATTGCTGTAAGCGAAAAAGTTCCTGAACATTCAAAATTGATAGCATGTGCTGAAATTGCCAATATACTCCCTTTCATAACATCTCTTCCAAACGGATTTAATACCCAGCTGGGATCTGAAGGAGTGGGGATTAGCCAGGGACAGCGACAACGGTTATTGATTGCACGCGCGCTTTATAAAAATCCACAATACTTATTCTTTGATGAAGCCACCAATGCTTTAGATGCTAATAATGAAAAAGTGATTATAGACAATCTGCAGACATTTTTTGAAGGCAAAACAGTAATAGTTATAGCGCATCGCCTAAGCACGGTAAAAAATGCAGATAAAATAATTGTATTACATCAAGGCAAGATTGCGGAAGAAGGAACGCATTTGCAATTATCAGCATTAAAAGGAAGATACTTTGAACTAGTGCAAAATCAATTGGAGCTTGATCGATAAAACATTCCTCAAGCCCAGTATTGAAAAAATAAAAATTTGTTATTTATTCAATTATCGTCTATATTAGATACAGTGGTGGAAATTGACTGCTATTAAAAAGTTAACTCAATCCGTTGCGATCCCATACCGATAAGTGATGTTTGTTTCTACGCTCACGGGTAAGTAATTCCATATATCTTAACTCAATACAGTACTCATAAAAGCTCAAATTGTTGACCTATGGAGACTCCTATTGCCCGTACTATGCAGCTTATACGGCATCTGCAGGTTCCTGTAACTGCTACCAGCATCAAACAGGGATTGAAAGAACATCCTGATTTTCCCAGTTTACTAGCCGTCAGTGATGTACTTAAAACATGGGAGATTCCCCATGCAGCCTACTGGGTTTATCATACTGATATTGGACAAGTCCCTGTTCCATTTATTGCCCATCTCTCTGATCAGGGCGGCAAATTTATATTTATCAAAAAAGTTGATAGACAGTATGTTACAGTCGAAGAAAAGAAGAACAAAGAAAGGCGGATCCCTATTGAAACATTTAATGCGGATTTTACAGGACATATATTAGTAGCTGGAGTAGCGCCAAATGCGGGAGATCCTGATTATACTCAAAACAGAAGAAAAGAGATACTCAATTCTCTGCGCATGCCCTTTATACTGATTGGATTTCTCGCCATTCTGCTCTGTTCTTTAGTCTCTTACTCTACTTATCTAGCTGATCTCACGTGGCAAACCTCCCTTGTGTCTGTATTTAAAATGACGGGGCTAATTGTTTCGGTATTATTGCTTATTCAAAGTGTTGATGCAAATAACCCTATTATTCAGCGATTCTGTTCAGGTAAAAAAAGCAATTGCAATCTAATACTGGCATCTAAAGCAGCTAAGTTTTTGGGAGGAACATTAAGTTGGTCAGAAGTTGGATACTTCTATTTTTCAGGCACATTGTTATTATTCCTGTTTAATACCAGCTCATTAGCACTCATGCAATTGATGGCAATATTTAATATTTTAGCTCTTCCCTACACTTTTTATTCTATCTATTATCAAGCCCGTGTTGCAAAACAATGGTGTATTTTATGCAGTTCAATACAAGCTTTATTATGGCTTGAATTTATTTTATTGATTCCTTCCCTTTTACAACCATATACTTTCCCCAATACCACTGAATGGGTTCATTTGTTGCTAAGCTTTTTGTCTCCTGTAATATTGTGGGTATTTATTAAACCATTTATCTTCACTTCTCAACAGGTATCTCCCCTAAAACAGCAACTGGCAAGCTTTAAATCAAACCAGGAAATATTTATTAAATTATTGGCAGAGCAAGAAGAGCATATTTTGCTTCACGAGGCTGATTCAGTAATAATGGGTAATGCTACATCAGATACTATAATTACCATTGTGCTTGGCCTGGATTGCCCTCGTTGTGTTGAAGCCTATAAAACTGTAAGGCAGTGGCTTGATAAAGGCAGTGATTTTAAACTGCAGCTTGTTCTTGCTTCGCATGCTGATAGCAATGACTCGGAAATTACCAGGCATATTATATCCTTGAATATTGATAATAAAACATTGCTCACAAAAGCGCTGAGTGACTGGTTTGAACAGAAACAAAAGAATTACGCGGCCTGGGCTGCATTGTATCCCACAAACGAAATCAACAACGCGAATATTATTATAGAAAAACAAAAAGCGTGGTGCAAGTATATTAGACTTAGATACACCCCATACATTTTGATTAATGGACATAAGCTTCCTGAACCCTATAAATTAGAAGATATCCGATTTTTCATTTAATAACCATTTAAAATTTAAACATCATGGAAAAATTATCGTTCAGACAACTATCAAGAGAACAGTTAAAAACTGTTTATGGTGGACAATCGAGCTTTGATCAATGCGGTGGAGATATAACGTGCCCGGGTAACTTATGCTGTAGCGGCTATGGATGGTGTGGCGATACCGTGCCGTATTGTGGATATGGAACGGATTCGTGCACCCCTGGCTGTCAAAGCGGGCCTTGTATTCACTGCTAGTTTAGACATCTTATGGGGGCAATTGAAAGCCCGTAAGTCTGCAGTTGCCCCCAAAGATATGGTTGCAATTATAAAAGAAAGAATGGTGCAAGCATATTAGTCTAAAATATACTCGTTATATTTTATTAAAGGGTATAGGCTCCCAAATTTCTACAAATTATAGGATTTCCGATTTTCTATTTAGTAATGATTTCAAATTTAGACATCATGGAAAAATTACCTTTCAGACAGCTTTCAAGAGAACAATTAAAAAAAGTTTATGGTGGACAATCTAGCTTTGAGCAGTGTGGTGAGCAGGGAGGCGGAGCATTATGCCCGGATGGACTATGTTGTAGCGCTTTAGGATGGTGCGGTAGTACATCTGACTATTGTATTGAGGATTGCGGGTGCCAGAGCCAATGTACCTCGCCCTGCTTCTCTGAATAAGGGGCATTTGAAACTGAAATCAAAGTAGTGGACAGCTACAAGGTGAAGGGGCTCCCCACCAAGTTTGTTATGGATGGCAAAGGTAATATCCGCTTCCGTTTCACCGGCTTCAGTGGTGGTGACGATGTGGCTGTAGCAGAAGTATCAGCCATGATCACACTGGCGAACCAGCAATAATTAAATACAATCAGGCTTCCTGCCAATAGAATAAAAACCGCGGAGTGGTATCACTTCGCGGTTTTTATTTACTACTAAGATGAGTACCCATAGCTATCCTGTGTAAAATTTGTTAATAAAAGGTTACGAAAAAACGATACATTCATAGTCAACCAAAATCAACTGCTGCTATGAGAAATCCAGTTCTTACCGGATGCCTTATTCTGTTATGCCTGTTTATAAGCATATTAACCAATGCGCAGGTAACCACTGCCACCCTGAGTGGTACTATTCAAAGTAAGGAAGGCAAACCACTGGCCGGCGCCACCGTAAAAATTGAATACCGGGAAGCGGGCATCAGCAAAGTCATTATTACCCAGAATAATGGCTCCTTCCAGGTACCTAACCTCCGGGTAGGCGGGCCTTACAAAGTGACCGCTTCTTTCGTGGGTTATTCAGAAAAATCGGAAGAGAATATTTTCCTTGAACTGGGGCAAAACACAGCGCTGGACTTACAACTGGAACTCAGCTCTGCAAACCTGTCGGCCATCACTGTTACCGGCCGTTCCAAAATTTTCGATAACCAGCGTACAGGCGCCTCTTCCAATATCAGTTCGCGGCAATTGCGTCAATTGCCAACCATTTCCCGCTCCGCGGACGATTTTACGAGGCTTACTCCCTCCGCTTCCGCAACGATCAACGGTACCTCTTTCGCCGGCCGCAACGGGCAATACAACAACTATTCACTCGATGGCGCCGTATTCAATAATCCCTTTGGCCTGGATGCGCCTACACCCGGCGGACAAACAGGCGCTCAACCCATTTCCCTGGACGCTATTGACCAGATACAGGTGAACCTGGCGCCCTATGATGTAACCCAGGCGGGCTTCACCGGCGCCGGCGTTAACACCGTTACCAAATCAGGTACCAATACTTTTGGCGGTACCGTTTATGGTTTTTATCGCAACCAGGGCATGACCGGCAAAAAAGTGGATGGCAACAAAATCGCGGTACCCGACCTCACACAGCTACAGGCCGGCTTTGCAGTGGGAGGCGCCATTGTTAAAAACAAGCTTTACTACTTCGCCAATTTTGAAACGGAACAACGGGAAGATGCCGCCAGCAGCTATGTGGCACGCACCGCCAGCAACGGCAACAATAACAATACTTCCCGTGTGCTGGAATCAGACCTGATAGCCGTAAGCGATATCCTGCGGGATAAATTCGATTATGAAACCGGTCCCTGGCAAGGCTTTAATCTCAAGCAAAAAAATTATAAGTGGCTGGCAAAACTGGATTGGGTGATCAACGAAAATCATAGCCTCGCTTTTACCTACAATGGCCTGCAGGCAACGAAAGAAAAACCAGCCCATCCCAACGCCATCCGCGATCGTGGCCCCGATTACCAAACCTTGCAATTCAGGAATTCCGGTTATGAAATCGAGAATAGATTGCAGTCGTTCGGTGCCGAGTTGAAGTCCAACTTCGGCAACCACTACGCCAATAAGCTGAGAGCGGTGTATACCACCTTCAAGGATAAGAGAACGCCTTTCTCAGAACCCTTTCCTGTACTGAATATCACCAAGTATGGTACCATGTACATCGTAGCCGGGCATGAACCGTTTTCCATCAACAACCGGCTGAACCAGGATGCTTTCCAGGTAACAGATAATTTCAATATCATTCTTCCAAAACATACTATTACGGTTGGAGGATCTTATGAGTCCTTTAAATTCGGGAACTCGTTTAACCTCACCGGTTATGGCGCCACCCTTTTCAGTGATGCCGATATCCAGGTTTTCAAAGACAGCGTTCCGGTGAGCGGCAAATATGTTTTTGGCGCATATCCCCTGGATGTTGATGTAGCGGCCGCAAGAGCCGCAGGCGCCGCCGATAAATGGAACTGGTATTACATCACTGTGGCACAGTTATCAGCCTATTTGCAGGATGAATGGAAAGCGTCCGATAACCTGCGCGTTACCTTCGGTCTCCGGATGGATATTCCGCTTTATATGAATTCCTCTTTTCAATCGCCGGACGGCAAAAAAACTTCGCCAACCATTCCTAATAATGATAACCTGACCCTCTTTGATGAACACGGAGAACCGGTTACAAACGGCCAGGGGAAACAACTGGATAATACCAGGCTTCCTTCGTCCAAGCCCCTGTTATCCCCGAGGATTGGTTTCAACTGGGACGTAAAAGCCGACAAGAGCCTGCAGTTAAGAGGCGGTTCCGGTCTCTTTACCGGCCGCTTTCCGTTTGTTTGGATTGGTAACCAGATCGGTAACCCCACTTCCGGTTTTTATTGTGCCACCGACCGCGATTTTAAATGGCCGCAGATCTGGCGGACCAACATCGGCGCCGATATTAGAGCCGGACTGGGAACCATCTTCAGTGTGGATGTAGCCTACTCGAAAGATGTAAACGCCATGATGGTAAGAAACTACAAACTGGGTACGCCTACCGGGTCACTGAACAGCGGCATCGGTGATACACGAAGCATTTATAAAGACACCGACAAAGGCGCTGTGAATGCGTATATTTTCACCAATACAAAAACAGGCGATCAGTTCAATACCAGCTTTACCGTTCAGAAAACGTTCAGCAACAACCTGTTTTTATACGGCGCCTATAATTACCTGGTGTCGCGCGATGCAAGCTCTATTTCAGCAGAGATCAGCGGCGACGCATTCGACCGGAACCCTATCCTCAATAACGCCAACGAGGCCAGGAATACGCCTTCCCTCTATGGAAACACGCACCGATTCGTAGTAGCCGCCAGCAAAAAGTTCAACTACGGAAAAGGTAAATATGCCACCACCGTTTCCCTCTTCGGTAACTGGAGCAGTGGCAACCGCTTCGCCTATATCTATGGAGGAGACATCAACAACGATGGTACTACCAGCAACGACCTGCTCTACGTCCCAAAGAATAGCGAAATCGACTTAATGCAATTTGCGCCCCTTACTGACGTAAACGGTGTAGTGCAGAATGCCGCAGCCCAGAAAGCAGCGTATAAAGCATTCATCGAACAGGATCATTACCTGAGAAGCCGGCGGGGCATGTATACCGAAAAATATGCAGGAGTAAGCCCCTGGTTCAGCCAGGTGGATATGCGCGTATTACAGGACTTTTATTTTAAAACCGGGGAGAAAATCAGGACAGTGCAAATCAGCCTGGATGTAGTTAACCTCGGTAACCTGATCAGCAGTAAATGGGGCGTCCGGAAGTATGCGAGCAACTCGGGGTATTTCCAGCCGATATCTGTAACGGGCGTAACCAATGGAGTACCCACTTACCAGTTCGATCCTTCCCTGAAAGAAACCTTTATTGCCAGCCCGGATTTGTTAAGCCGCTGGCAAACGCAGCTGGGGTTGCGGTTTATATTCTAGCGAAGCAGGATTGGCAGGAATCTTTAAATAAGTAAGTAAAAGGAAGCTACCTCGTTAATAAATGAGGTAGCTTCTTTCTTTATGTTTAGTTATTTGGGATAACAAATGAATGACAGGCCGGCTACTCTATCAAAAATTTAACAGACAGATAGTAGTATTGATCCGTAACCGGTCTATATGTGAGGTTTTCTTCAGATCCTGGTTCAGGAGAACTAAGATCTGTAACCGTAATAGCCGCGCCTAGTTTTCTATTGATTGCCTTTGCAATGCTGGCGGCCTTTTCTTTGCTGTCGCTAAATGCGGTCTCATATAGTTTTTTACTGTCTTTAACAGGCTTAAATTTTGACCTTGTGCTTATTATATTAACTACAACTCCGTTTGCCAATTTTGCAACTTTCAAAAGTTCTTCTTTGGAGCGTGTTTCAAATGTGTATAAGCTGCCTTCCCTGTAATATTGCAACGTCTGATAACCCATTTTATCTTCTTTAAACCGGCTTTCCTCAAAACCTGCTGCTTTAGCCTGGGCAAAGAATGCCTTCTTAATATCTTCATAAGTTTTCTTCCCATCATCTTCTCTCAATTCGTCTATTATTGCAAAATCTATCAGGTAGGATTCAACTTCCCGGTCTATTTTGGCAATACCCCTCACTTCGATAGAGCTTTCCTTTTCCTGGGAGTAGCCATTTAATGCTGCAACCAATATCATTGCAGCCAGTAGTATTTTTTTCATTGGTTTATTTTTGACTTACTGGAAAATATATACTTACGCGATCGTAAATATTAAAGAAGCTGCGATCATCCATACACCTACGATAATGCCCAGTATTCCGAGTTTCCCTTGTTTTGGAGCAATTTTCGCCCTGATCTGTACTGCCTTTTCCATGGCTTTTTCACTTTTGGAAAGGAATAATTTGGTGATGAGCGGATATCCGAGTAAAAAACCCAGGCAGGCTTCTACCAGGCTGCCAGCCACTAACGTTCCCCACCAGATGGGTGCTGCTGTAAGCCAGCCCATATGCAGTACGGCGGTTACTATACCCCAGATTCCCCAGAAACAGAAAATAATTCCTATCCATCCCTGGTATGGTTCCACTTTTTCCAGCAGTTCCTTTGCGTTGGGCTTTCTTGACAGTAACAGGGAAGGGACAGCGATGATGCTTAATAAGATCAATGAGATTCCGTAAATCATAGTTATTATTTTTTAGTATTAGAAATGAAAATTGCGAAAATGATGAACAGCATTACCAGGCCGGAACCTGTAAACAGGTACCAGGGGATCTTTGCCTGTTTTTTAAGGTCGCCGGCTTTTGCATGTAAGTCAGGCGGCATTTCGTTGCTGGTTAGGGCCTGCCGGCAATTGCTGCAAATGCTGTAAGTTTTTTTATAAACGGGGAATGCAGGGATCCAGAACACATGGAAGTAAACGCAGCTCGTTTGTATGTACAAACTTTTCCTTTGTGAACAATGATTACAGGAGTGCTGATGCGCAGGCTCCAGGCTGATCTTCTTTTCCCTTATTCCAAAAAAAACTATCATGCTGTTTTATTTGAAACAAAGGTAGACCTGCACGTTGTGGGCAACAACATGGTTTCCAGTGAAAATCAATACCCTGTTTTCAGGGGGTTAGCTGAGTAGTCCCAGCTTAACGGCATACCGGGTGAGTCCTGCCAGGTTGCGTACTTTTAATTTGAGGATAAGTGTTTTGCGGTAGCTTTCAATGGTGTGTTTGCTTAAAAAGAGTTTATCGGCAATTTCCTGGGTGGTGTATTCTTCTGCAATTAATTTCAGTACATCCTTTTCCCGCGAGGTAAGCATTTCAAGGGTTTCTTTTTCCTTATAGAAAGCACTGTTGAGGTAACTCTGTTTTACGGCGTCTGAAAAGTACTTTTCACCTTTCAGGATCATTTTAATCGCTTTAAGAAATTCGTCTGAATCTGCGTTTTTTGATAAAAAGCCATCTACCTGGTGCTGAATAAGGGCATCAATCATATTATTGTCCGTATGCATGCTCACCACCAGTGTGCTGATTTCCGGTCTTTTTTCTTTGATGTGATTATTAAGCGTTATGCCATCCACATCCGGCATACTGATATCCGTGATTACCAGGTCTACCTGCTCCTCCGGATGTTGATCCAGGTAGTTCATCACCAGTTTGCCATTGTGTGCATAATACAGAACATGCAGGTCGCTCTCTTTTTCTATGAGCCTGATAAGACCTTCCAGGAATAATTTGTGATCATCTGCTAGAATAATATTATGCTTCATACCACTCTGGTTTTAAGGATATTTCAATATCTATTACTGTGCCTTTCGATGGGAATGAGTCAATAGAAAGCGCCCCATCGAATAATTTTAACCGCTCCCGTATATTCTGGAACCCAATGCCATGTTTGGTTGTTTCTACAGAAAAACCTTTGCCATTGTCTTCAAACAGCAGCTTTAGCAAGCCATCGATCTTCGTCAGTTGTATTTCAACTTTCGATGCCTGGCTGTGCTTTTGTGTATTGGTGATCAGTTCCTGTATTATCTTATAGATCTCCACTTTCAGCGTAGTGCCAATCAGGTCTATTTCTTCCCTGGGATAAGCCTGGAAAGATATCTTAGCGTTCCCCGGAACATCAAATTGCCTCAGATAGCCGGCAATCAGTTCTGTAAATCCTGTATTGTTGAATTTCTGCGGAATGAGATCATGCGAAAGATCACGCACCTGGACGTAGGTGTCATCAATCTGTTTTATTACCTCTTTTAATCCATTCACACTACCCTGGTTCGACAGGCGAAGCTTAATGGCGGCCAGGTTCCCGCCAATACTGTCATGCAATTCTTCCGCTATCCGCTTTCGTTCTTTTTCCTGTCCGCTCACAGAAGCTTTCAGCAGTGCCAGTTCTTTATCTTTTAACAGCACCGCAATTTTTTGCTGATTCATTTCATCCATTGTTGCATTCAGCTTGCTTTGTGCCTGCAACTTCTGATAATACATATACAGCAGGCCGATAACGGGTAACAGGATCACCAGGAATCCAATTAACAGGCTATATTTTATTGTTTTCTGGTGTTGCAGTTCGTTTTCTTTATTTAATATCTCTTTTTCTTTCTGGACAGTCTGGTATTTTATTTCCAGCTCATTGATCTCTTTTTTATTTTGCAGGTTTAACATTTCCCTGGAGATGCCCATATACTGCGTCATGATGGCATAGGCATTTTCATAGTCGCCGGTAGCTGCATGCACGGTTCGCAGGCTGTTCAATGCCTTCAGCTGTGCTTTCATGTCGTTCCACTGGATAGCATTTGTATATACCAGTGAAAGTAAGCGTTTGGCATCTTCATATTCCTTGTTGATAATAAGCAGATCACCCAGTCGTTGTCCTGCGTTAATATAGATATCAAAAAACTGTTGGGCTTCTGCATTATTTTTTACTTCGTTGTATATGGAAAATGCTTCTTCCGTATGCTGATTAAGTTCAGCGATAATGCCCAGGGCCAATTTTGTCTGAAGCTCGTTTTTTAGCTGGTGTTCCTGCCGGAAAAATAAGAGCGCCTTTTCAGTATACGCTTTCGCCGTGGCCAGGTCTTTTTTCTCCAGGTAAATTATACCCAGTTGCTGATACGCAATATGTATCAGTTGCTCATCGTGGGAGGTATTCAGCAGATCGTTGTATGCTTCAATCGCTTTGTTGTATTCGTTCCGCGCAAAATATACATTTGCTATGCCCAGTTTATTTTCGTTAACAGCCGCATTATCGTTCAACGCTTCTGCACACCTGATCCCTTCCAGGTAATAACGCAGCGCTTCATCATGCAAGCCCTGTTCGCTATAAGCTTTCGCTAAAGTATGATATAGTGTGGATTGATAGGAAAGCTTGTCGTGATCCTTCACCGCACTATTGTTTACCGCATCGATCATCTGCCGGGAATAAAAGATAACCGAGTCTGTTGTTCCGTGAGCAGCATGGAATGCCGTTAAAGACTGTGTGGCAAGCATTCTGGCTTTAATATCACCGGCCTGCTTCAGATGCTGCAATAACGAGTCAGGGGTTTTTACCGGAAGATTACCAAACCCCACAAAGGCTCCCTGGTTTTGCGCCAGGCAGGAAATAGAAACCAGGAGAAGACAGATAGAAAGCAACGCTCTTTTATTCATTCGCTTAATGCTGATATGATACCATTGTGTTTTGTTTCAAACATGGAAGATAATTAAACAATCCAATCCTGACAAAAGCCGCTCATTTTTACTGAATTGAATATTTTTTCTGCTGATAGGTCCTAAATGCCCGGTTGCACGTCTGTTTTTACGAAATGCCACGTTTGAAAAGATGAAACAAATGAAACATATTGGATTGCTGATCCTTAGCCTGCTGCTATGCCTCCTCGCTTCAGCGCAACGCGTAAAAATTATTTTCGATACTGATATGGATTCCGATGTGGATGATGTGGGCGCCCTGGCGATGCTCCACGGTTTCGCCAATATCGGGGAAGCGGAAATACTGGCGGTGATGGTGTCCAGTCTCAATCCGTGGTCGCCGGGAGCAGTGGATGTGATCAACACTTATTACGGCAGGCCGGAGATTCCAATCGGTGCTGTGCAGCGGTTTGGCGTGTACCATAAATCAAAATATGCCCGCCGGCTTTGCGAAGAATTTAAGCCAAACGCCAAATTGGGCGAGGATATGCCGGAAGCCACCACGCTGTACCGGAAGATCCTCGCATCACAACCGGATACAAGTGTGGTGGTAGTGACGGTGGGCGATCTGACCAATCTTTCCAAACTGCTGGAAACGGAAGCAGACCAGTTTAGCAGCCTGAAAGGAATTGACCTGGTAAGAAAGAAAGTGAAGCACCTGGTATGTATGGGAGGCAGGTACCCCGCAGACCAGGACCCGAGACCCTGGGGGAATTTCAAGTCCGATCCGCGTTCTACCCAACATGTTGCTGCAGCATGGCCCACCCGCATATATTTCACCGGCGGTGGCGCTTTCGCCGACAGCGTGCCTACCGGGAAAGTTTTTTTCAATGAAAAATATAAACACACCCCGATGGCTCATGCGTACAAACTGTTCCTTGAAAGCTGGAAAAGAAACTGGCATCACAGCGCTGATCTCATTGCTGTTTATGTAGCGGTTAAAGGCCCCCGGCCTTATTTCCGGCTGGAAGAACGGGGGTATAACCATATTTTCGAAGACGGAACGAATTTGTGGCGTTTCGCGCCAAACGATGAGCGGCACCACCTGGTCAGTGAATTCGCCGGGGGAGTTGATCCCACGGCGATTGCCGAAAGATTCGATTCACTGATGGTGATACCCGGGCAGGCGAAATAATCTACAGCCCCAGCAATCTCTCCGCATTTCCGCCCGCTATCTTCGCTACCTCTTCAGGAGGCAGCGGAATGCTTTCCAGCAGTTGCTTTCCTGCTTCGTTTGTGCTGAAAGGATAATCTACTGAAAACATGACATTATCGATACCAAAAGTTCCCAGTGCAGCCATCAGTGGAGGTAATGTAAAAATCCCGCTGGTGGTAATGTGTACCTGGTCGCGCAGGGTTTGACTGACAGAACGCTGGTGATAACCTGTGCTGCTAACATTGAATTTTTCATCCAGCCGGGACATCATCATCGGTATCATTTCTCCCATATGCCCAATGATGATCTTTAACCGGGGATACCGGTCTAATGTTCCGGTGATAATTAAACGTAGTACCTGCAGGGCTGTTTCAGCATGCCATCCCCAACCGCCGCATGCGAGCATAACTCCTGTTGATCCCGGCAGATCGTTGTAATAGGCTTCGGCCACCGTTTCAGGCGGCATGCCGGGATGCAGGTAAAGGGGCATCTGTAATTGTTCCGCTTTTTGCAGCAATGGCCTGAATTCCGGGAGGTCCAGGAATTTACCATTTGTAAGTCCGTTGATCAGGGCGCCACAGAAATGATGTTCCTCTTTTGCTCTTTCCAGCTCGTTTGCCGCCGCCTCCGGGGAAGACATCGGCAGATGTGCGAATGCTTTAAACCGGGTAGGATGGGCGGCAATTTTTGCGGCAAGGATATCATTGTACCTGCAGGCAAAGTTCAGCGCTTTCCGTGTTGGTAAACTTTCTGCGCCCCTGCCTACTACAGACAATACCTGCATGTCAATACTGTTATCGTCCATCGATTTTAAGCGGGTGTCACTGATGTCGGCGAGTTGCTCTACTGCCTGCTTAGGTAGCGGCCATTGCTGTATCTCATGGGCAAACTCAGGTAAGGCAATGTGTTCTTCTAATGATATAATACGCATAGCTGATTGAATTGAGCTACAAAAGTCCAGCTATTCAGTAGGTATATTATTGATCCTGATCAAATAATCGTATGCCGGATTTTATTCTGCTGAGGGCCTCCTGGGTAATATTGAGATAGTTTGCCACCAGCTTATTAGGTAAACGGAGCACCATCTGGGGATTTTCTTTCAGCAGCAATTGATAGCGCTCCCGTGGATTTAGTGTAATAAGATCTTCCAGTCGCCTGGTATTGGTTAAATAGGCAGATTCAAGAAAACCACGATAAAATATTTCCCAACCGGGAATAGTATCCAGGAGGGAGTAAAAATCCTCGCGGTGGATATACAGCAATTCCGATTGCTCAATAGCCTGTGTGTCTTCTTTGAGCAATGTACCATCAATAAAAGATGTTAGCGAAGTAGAGAAGGAGTTTTCGAAAGCAAACCGGCGTGTGGCTTCTCTTCCGTCGGGTTTTATAAAATACACCCGTAAGCATCCTTTGTTTACGAAAAACATACGTCTCGATGGTTCTCCTGTTCTTCCTACCAGCTCATTCTTTTTTGCTTTCAGGAGGTTAAAACAGGATAGCACCTTCTGCAAATTGGCTTCACTTAATTGAACCCTGTCTGTAATATATTTAGTCAGCTGTTCATACATACGGCAATATACTAAGGTAAAAGCGCATTTAACTGTCCATTATCTTTATCCAGTTTTTTACTATTTTCTGAAGATTAGCTTTGTGCTTTTTTATCTCCTCCACTGGCTTCACGTTATACTCCTGCATTTCTTTACTGGGTCATCTTCACTCCTGATTTGGCTAATCAGTCTAATAAAGTATACAAAAATAATTTAGAAATGAGTACAGTAATATAGCCTTATGAATTAATAAGGAAGTATTTTTCAGTGAATATATGTCATGAAAAAGTCATGAGATGTCTTGGTCGAATCTGCTTTTTTGCTTTGTTTTTCAATAGCCGTTTGATTTTTCGTTTTAAACGCATGTGTGAATAAGTTAATGTAAATAACACATTTTGCATACTAAATACAATGATATTTGTAAGCAAAAATTGACTACATTTAATCTCGCCAGACTAAAGTAATTCCGTCTAATTATTTATGCGCCTGCATTCCTAAGTAAAATGTTGTGAGTCGAGATCTGTAATTATTTTTTTATCAACCAAACCAATGACTTATGATGAAGTCAAAAAGATGTTTATTTCGAATCATTATTGCCCTTGCGGCAATCTGTAGTCCGTTCCACACGTTTGCACAAACTTCAAGAGAAGTCACCGTGAGGGTAACAGATGGAGCCAACCGGAGCCCACTTTTGGGCGTGAACATTATCGTAAAGGGTACAAAATCGGGTGGTACCACCAATGCGGAAGGACAGTTAAAATTAAAACTGAAGGAGAACGACGTATTAGTTGTTTCTTTTACCGGTTATGGCACCGCACTGGAAACGGTTGGTGGAAGAAACGTAATCGATGTTGTGCTGTCTTCCAAAGAATCTGCTTTAGGAGAGGTAGTAGTAGTCGGCTATGGTACACAAAAAAAGGTGAACCTTACCGGCGCTGTTTCCACCATAGATGCTAAAGCTATTGAAGGCAGGCCAGTAAGTAACCTTGCCAGTGCGTTGCAGGGAACTTCGCCCGGATTGATTGTTACACGAACGTCAGGACAGCCCGGAAGCGAAAACGTTGCTCTGCAGATCAGAGGCGCTACTTCAGCCAATGGTAATGTTGACCCACTGGTACTCCTGGATGGAGTAACGGTTCCTATAAGCACATTGCAAACCATGAATCCTGAAGATGTTGAAACCATGAGTGTGCTGAAGGATGCCGCCGCAGCCGCCATATATGGAGCGCAGGCTGCCGGTGGCGTTATATTGATTACCACCAAGAAAGGTAAATCAGGGAAAACAGTTTTTGAATATTCCGGCAGATATGGGAAAAGCTGGATGCAGGATGTTCCGCAAAGAATGTCTTTGCTGGATGAAGCTACTTTTGCAAACCTGTCTAACAAAAATGCTGGTATCGGCCCTTCTTACGATTCAGCTACACTGGAATATATCAGGAAGGGTATCGAATATTTCGTTAACCCGGCAGATACCAGTCAATATATCTATCTCAATCAGAAGAGCTTTGTGGATCAGTTAATCCGCGACTTTACCACTATGCAAACACACAACATTTCTGCCCGTGGGGGTTCGGATAAGATAAACTACATGGCTTCTTTTGGTTTTATGGATCAGAATGGCGCTTTTAAAATTGGCCCCGATAAGCTGAAACGATATAATGCACGTATCAATATTGGCGCGCAATTATCCGATTATCTTTCCATGGACGCGAGGATGGCTTATTCAAATTCAGATCAGGAAGCTTCTTCGCAACCCGCTTCTTACTTAATGAATATGACATTACGTTACAGGCAGCGGTGGCCTATATTTACTCCGGACGGAAAGCTTAGTGGCGCTGGTGGCGGATCCGCCAACATGGCTTATGCGTATTTGAAAGAAGGTGGCTATAATAACTATAAGAACAACAACTTTGACGGGGTTGTAACCTTTAAGCTGGCTAATTTAGTAAAAGGGCTGCAAGCCAGGGCTGTATTAGGCGGACAATATGTAAGGGGAGACAGGGACTTGTTTAATAGAACTGTAACCACCTGGCAGCGTTACACGCCTACCTATTATTTGAATACCCCCAACTCATATGAAGTAACAAATGACTTAACTACCAATAAGAACGTGCAGCTGATATTGGATTATGATTTACACCTCGGGAAAAATCATGATTTTCATATAATGGGTGGTTATCAGTTTGAAGATTACAGGTATTCACAGGTATATTCAACTGCCAGAAGCCTCGCGAGCAATGATATTCCGGCACTAAATCTCGGAGATGACGCTACCAAAACCAATAGTCAGTCTATAAGTACTTACGCGAATCAGTCTTATTTCGGCAGACTGAATTATAGCTATTTCAGCAGATACCTTTTTGAGGCTACAATGAGGGTGGATGAAAGCTCAAGACTGGCACCCGGATTAAGAACAAAAGCATTTCCCGCCGTTTCCGCAGGCTGGAACATTAACAAAGAAAACTGGTTTCCACAATCAGAACTGATTTCGGCACTTAAGTTAAGAGCATCATGGGGGCAGCTGGGAAGCGCGTTGGCCAGTATTATTGGCAACTACGATTACCTGAATATGCTCGCCAGGGCCAACTCGCTTGTTTTAGGCGGCACCAGGGCTATGTACTTTTATCAAAATGTAGTCCCTTCTTCCAGCCTGGCATGGGAAACCGTGGAAACGACCAATGGCGGTCTGGATCTGGGTTTGTTTGGAAGCAAATTGACCGTTTCAGCTGACTACTACGTTAAGTACAATCGTAACATGCTTACCCCACAATTGCTGCCTTCTACATTTGGAGTAAACACGCCCAGGAAAAATAACGGCGAATTAAAATCATGGGGCTGGGAATTAGAAGTTCAGCATAAGAATAAGCTTAATGAAAATTTCAGTTACAATATTGGATTTAACCTGTCAGACAATAGGAACAAGCTGTTACACTATGCAGGGCAGAAAGTAATATCAGCCGGCATTGTAAATATTCTGGAAGGATATCCGCTTAATTCTATCTGGGGATATAGAACCAACGGTTATTTCCAGTCTGCTGACGAGGTACACAACGCTGCATTTCAAAATGCGTTAACAGGTCCGGGAGATGTTAAATATGTGGATATCAACGGTGATAAATTAATTAATGTAGGAAAGGCAACCCCGGAAGATCATGGCGACCTGGTTTATTTGGGAACAGACCAGCCGAGATACACTTTTGGTATTACCGGTGGATTTGCCTGGAAAGGAATTGACTTCTCCTTTTTCTTCCAGGGAGTAGGCTCAAGGACCTTTTATCCCAGTTCCGAATACATCAACCCCCAGGATGCACAATGGAATAATCCAATGTCTTTTCAAAAGGACTACTGGACAGAGGATAACAGGAATGCTGCATTTCCACGGCCGTTCCTGGGTGGAGGACATAACTACCTGAAATCGGATAAATGGGTGTTAAACGGAAGATATGTCCGCCTGAAAAACCTGCAGATCGGATACTCCCTGCCAACTACATTTATTCAGAGAATAAAAATATCCAATGCCAGAGTATTTGTAACAGGTCAGGATTTGCTCACCTGGTCAGATCTTGGAGTTTTCAAAGGTGCATTCAGCCCTGAATATAGCAATGAGGAAGGATACCAATATCCTTTGTACTCAAATATGTCTATAGGTTTAAATATCACCTTTTAGGATCATTGGTTATGTATTTCCTTAAGCAAACAATCATTAAGATGAAACTACTTAAATTTCGAAATATACTTTTCATTTTGGCGCTGCTCTCATCATGCAATATTGATAGAATGCCGGAAAATGTGGTGAGTGATGCGTCATTTTGGAAAAGTGAAAGTGATCTCAAAGCGGCAGCCAACTATCTGTATACTTTTCTGCCCACCATGCCACTTACGGCGGATAATATGTCCGACGACGGATTTGCAATGGTTGCCAACGAAATCAGTTCAGGAACATGGCAGCCCCCGGCTACGTCATCAGATTTTACCACACCATATCAGTTAATCAGGGCAGCTAATAACATCATAGAAAAATCGGTTAATGCTGTTGCTGCCGGCGTGGTACAGGAAACGGTTGACAGGTATATAGCTGAAGCAAAGTTCTTTAGGGCATGGGGATATTTTTCGCTGGTACAAAGATATGGAGATGTTCCCCTGATAAAAACTACATTGAAAGAGGATGCAGCAGAACTTACGGCCGCCAAATCCCCGCGTGAAGAAGTTGTGAGCCTGATTTATTCAGACCTGAGCGAGGCCGCCGCAATACTACCTACTCCCACTGCGCTGGGCGCCGGATCTAACTATGGCCGCATCTCAAAAACGGCTGCTTTAGCTTTTAAAGCAAGGGTGGCATTGTATGAAGGTACCCGTGCTAAATTTCATAGCTACGGTAATCCAACCGCTCATCTTACCATTGCCGTGCAGGCAGCAAAAGCCGTAATGGAAAGTGGTGAGCACGATTTATTTTCCAATTATTTTGATTTGTTTCAATACGCGGGAAAAGGAAGACAGAATCGCGAGAATATTCTGGTAAGACAATATGGTAGCTCCATGACCGACCAGATCCTCAGTCACAATATCGGTGTTATTATCAATGGCGCCTGTAATCCAACCAGGTCGCTTGTGGATGCTTACCTTATGAAAGACGGTTTGCCTATAGATAAATCTCCTTTATACGTGGCGCCAACCCGTCACTCCGAAATATTCGTAAATCGCGATGCACGTTTAGCTGCGTCTGTTATGAAGGAAGGAGACCAGTATTTTCAAAATACGCCATATACTTTTCCACAGCTGGTGTATCAAACTACCGGTTTCTGCTATCGCAAATTCGTAAATGCAGCAGATCAGCTGCCGCCTAATAACAACCAGTCTTTTATCGACCTGCCTGTTATCAGGTATGCGGAAGTGTTGTTGACCTATGCAGAAGCAACCTATGAATTGAATGGAAATATTACCGATGCCGATTTGAAAATTTCCATCAACTTGTTAAGAGCCAGGGCAAGCCTGCCTGATCTTACAAATGCGTTTGTGGCTGACCATAGCCTCAGTATGCGGGAAGAAATAAGAAGGGAACGCAGAGTGGAACTGGCTATGGAAGGCTTCCGGTATTGGGATATTATCCGTTGGAAAATTGCAGAAACTGTACTGCCAAAACCAATATTAGGTTGCTACTTTTTTCCGGGAGGATTTGGAACAGCCACTCCACAACTTACGGCCGACAATTATATTCTGGCACAAAGCGGAGCATCCCGTTCATTTAACTCTCAGAGAGATTATTTGTGGCCTTTTCCTGTAAATGAACTTGCGCTTAATCCTAACCTGGTACAAAATCCGAATTGGTAGTTATTGTATAATTTTTCTCTTATCAGCGCCTGGCATAATTAGTTTTATGCCAGGTATTCTTATTAAACATATCGCAAAAAAAATAAGCATAATGATTAAGTCCGGTTTTTTTTATAGTGTTCTTATTGGACTGCATATATTGATACCTGCCTGTGTGTTGGCGCAGGAGAAAGGAAAACCGGCGGAGATTCCTGCCTATGTTGCAAAGCCTGAACGTGAGCCCGGATACCCGTTGAAGCAAAACCGGATGATTTACACAGAGAAAGATGTGCAGGTAGCTTTGAACAACATACAGCATTATGTTAAAGCTGGTAATATAAGAGATGGAATTGTACAGGAGGCAAATCAATGGCTGGGATGGAAGGATGAAGATTTAAGGTCGCTGCTGACAGATGCAGTGGTTCCCCGTGCTTTTGATTTAAATCCCCTGGGCTGTCCGCAGCATGGCGATGCCGTATTCAAAAAGGGAGGCACATACCCGTGGATAATTGATCCCCGCGAGCCCTTTAAGGTTAAATGTCCTGTTGGCGGTGAGACCTATCCGTCTAACGACTATGGAGCATATTATAAAAGTGGTTTTACTCAGAAGAAAGGATGGGATGGCGACTATACTGACAGTGGCTGGGGCTGGATAGCGCCGGATGGTGAACGTTATTGGTTTGTAGCATATGCTAATCATTGGTTATGGAAAAGTTACATTGAACCGGCAATATTAAACCTGGGCCGGGCATACCTGCTTACCGGAGATAAAAGATATGCACATAAAGCCGCCGTAATGTTATACAGACTGGCAGAAGTGTATCCTTCGATGGACCACGCGAATCAATCCAGGTATGGTTACATATTAAAGCAGCAGGGAGGAGTATATAACGGAAAAATTTTTAACCTCATTTGGGAAACCGGGTTTATACAAAATATTGCAGAAGCCTATGACGCCGTATGGGATAGTATTGATGACGATGTTGCCCTGCAAAAGCTGTATGGTAAATCGGGCAGGCAAATAAGGGCCGCTGTTGAAGCTAATGTGCTGGAAGAAGCGGTGGACGCATACCAGGAATTTAAGATACAGGGTAATTATGGTATGCATCAGGCGGCATTATTATATGTGTTGCTTGCCCGGCAGTTTATGGAAACCGGAAAGTATATCCATAAAATGGTCGACGAGCCAGGCGTAAGCCGGGTACAAACCGGTATTCGATATGCTTTGTACAATATGATTTTCAGGGATGGTACGCCACTCGAATCTCCCGGTTATAATATTTTAACAGTGGAGAAACTTGCTGTGCTGGGCGCATTGTTAAAAAGGGCCGGGAAAGATCTGTTTGGAGAAACCAGGATGAGAATGATGTTTGAAAGCCCTTTGCAGATGGTGGTCGCAAAAAAATATACGCCCGATATCGGCGATTCCGGTAGTACCCTGGGCGGCATTGTAGGATTAAACAGTAATATTTACCAGGTAGCTTATGAAAATTACGGAACATCTGAATTTTTAAACTGGTTGAAGTTTATGGATAAAACCGGTGATAACTCTTTTAATTCCTACCAGTCGTTATTCAGACATGTAATTAAAGACACGCTTCGGGAAAAAGTAGCGCTTGCTCCGGAGAATACCCGTTTGCTGGCAGGATATGGCATGGGGATTCTTAATAATAAAAATGATAACATAGGTGTTTCATTTAATTATGGGTATAAAGGAACGCATTATCATTGGGATTTTTTAAATGTGGAATTGTTTGCAAATGGCCAGAAAATGATGCCTGATTTGGGTTATCCGGATGCGATGAATGAATTTGTAAAGGAAGTTTATACCTGGTCCACGAATACCGTTTCTCATAGTACTGTGGTGGTAGATGCACAGGAGCAATACCTTAACACAGCAGGAAGCCTGCATAGTTTTTCTGATGGTACTTTTGCAAGAAGTATGGATGCATCAACATTGCCTTACGGCCAGGTCAGCGAGTACCGTAGAAATGTTGTTATGGTGGATGCCGATACCGGAAGGAGTTATTTTGTTGATTTTTTCAGAGTAACCGGAGGTCATCAGCACGATTACTCCTTACACGGACCTCCCGGGACGGAGAAAGCCATTCAGGGAAAATGGAGTGGAATACAGCCGGGAACTTTTGCCGGACCAGATATAAAGCCTGGTGAAATATATGACAATCAAAAAATGAATGCGCCGGGATATACCGGCAGTTACGGGTCATACCGGGGATCTGGCTATCAGCACTTGTTTAATGTGCAGCAGCTGAAAAGTAACTATTCTGTTACAGAATTTGCACATATCAAAGATAGCAGCGCCAGGTTACGTATACATGTATTGCCCGACAAAGAACAAAGGGTTTTTAAAGCGGATGCTTTTAACAAACCACGTGCGAAAGATTATATTATTAAATACCTGCTGGTACAAGGTAAATCCGCCGGCGAACAGGACACTTTGAAAAGTATTTTTACAAGCGTATGGGAGCCATTTGCTACTGTTCCCTTTATCAGCCATTTGGAGAAACTGCCCATTCGGGGCGGAGATGCCCGTGCTGTGAAAATAAACAGAGATCATTTTGTTGAAATTGTTATAAACGATACCGGTAATGCTGTGAAGTATATTCCTGCGTTAGACATAGAAACAGATGCTACTACTGCAGTAGTAACACTGGGCGCCGGGAAAAAACTACACCGGGTATATTATACAAACGGTACTTTCCTTAAATGGAAAAACCGGGTGTTCAGATCACCTGTGGTGGAAGGTATTATATCTGCTGTAGACGTTAAAAATAATACTATCAGTATTATGCCCGGCAGGCCCGTTACAGATGCCGCGAAATATGAGCAGCAAATTGTGCACGTTTATAATGCTTATAGAAAAACAGTACATCCTGTAGCCATCGCTGAATACAGGAACGGTATATTGAAGATTAAAACTTCAGATGATCTGTTAATTGGCAGATTAACCGCTGACAGCATAGATAACAGGAAGATTTATACGAAAACTACGCTTCCCTTTGCAGCTTTGTATAAAGGTGCTACGCTGCTGGATGCCGGCTTTCAGCCGCAGGGTGTAATTACGCGGTTAACAGAAGACGGAGAAATTGAAACGGCGGGGAAACCGACTATACGTAAAGGGAATGATCTATGGATCAGCAATGTGGGAACAGGCGAAAAAATTATTATACACCCCATGTTTTCATGGGTGGAAAAGTAGTGTAGTTGCGGCGAAGTGAATCTCGGAAATTTATGTTAAGATGGATAATACGTTACTCATCCATCTTAACATACTTCTGAAGGAAATTCAGGGAATTACTCCATCTGTTAACCAATACTTTTTTTTATTTGCTCAGCATTGGCATGCGTTTTCTCAATAGCTGCTGCAATATCGTCCATATCTGACCTGTTTCCCAGCAACAGGTTTTGAAACAGCCATACCGCCTCTTCATTACATAGTATATCATTTTCCGGGCAATGGTTGTTGCTGTTATATGATTGAATGTTCAGCATTTTTTTCGGATATACTTTTTTATAAAGCGACGATTGAAATACCTCGCTTAGATAAGGTTGTGTATTCAACGGTGTATAGCCGGCGGAAGCAGGTATGCCTTCTGCATTCAGCGCATTGATAAAGCCGGTCCGCGATAAACCACCAAAGGCTTCTTTTTGGTACCGGAACGCAAACAGGTGAAAAGTAGGACGCGTAACACCAGGTGAAAGCTTATAAGGGATAATACCAGGCAGGGACTCAATTTTTGAACGTAGATAGGCCGCATTTGTGTTGCGGAGATTGGTTTGTTCCTGGAAGCGGACCAGTTGTGCCAGCCCGATGGCTGCCTGGTATTCGGTCCATCTCAATTTGTTCCCCTGTCTCAGGGCGCCGGCGTCCGGCGCCCCGGTAACCGAACCATACGGATAGCCGAAATTGTGGTACGAATAACATTTGTCGATGAAGTTTTCGTTATTGCTCACAATAGCGCCACCTTCCCCCACGGGCAGATTTTTAGAATTTTGAAAACTATAACAGCCTGCATTTCCAAATGTACCTACCTGCTGGTTATTGATTTCTGCCAATGGCGCCTGGCAGGCGTCTTCAATTACAAACAGGTTATGTTTTCGTGCAATAGTCATTATCGCACTCATATCGGCCGGTAATCCCAGCACATGTACAGGCAGAATAGCTTTGGTCCGGGAGGTGATTTTTGCTTCAATTTTGCTGACATCTATCTGAAAGGTTTCCCTGTTGGTATCTACAAATACGGGCATTGCGCCATTGTTAATAATGGCAACGATAGTGCCTATAAAAGTATAGGGTGGAACCAATACTTCATCTCCCACAGTAACACCAAGCTGATTAAGTGCTACTGTTAAAGCATTTGTTCCGTTTACAACGGTTACACATCTTCTGGCGCCTACTGTTTCCGCCCATTTTTTTTCAAATTCACTCACCACAGTTGCGCGCGACCATACCCCACTTTTTAAAACTGCATCAATACGGCTGCTGTCTGTTTCCGGGTTCCAGATAGGCCAGTCGGGCCAGGTTTTGCCTTTTCTTATTGCGCTGCCGTCCAGTATTGCTGGCCTTCCTTTAATATTTGTGCCATCGATAATTGTATTGGAGAGCAAACTGGAAGCAGCTAATAAGCCCAATCCCCCCAGGCCATTTTTCCTGATGAATGCCCGCCTGGAATATTTTTGACTTGACATGTGAAAGCTGTTTTAGAGCATTGTTAATTATTATGGATGTAAAGCCCGTAATTGTACGCAAGACTTGGTACGGCATTGCGTTAATTCAGGCCAGTTTGGCCAGCTGATCACGATTCTTATGTACCTTCATGATCGCTGCTATTATGGAATCCATGTCTTTTCTTGTTCCCAGCAATGTGCCAACAGCATAAAGCCCTGCCATCTGCCCACATGCTTTATCGCATTCCGGCAGATACAGGCTTTCCTTCCATTGCTGCAGCCTCTTTTTTCCAAACATTGATTTATATCCCTGTTGCTCCATAATGTAGCCGGTCCAGGGTTCTCTGTGTAATCCCTGGGAAATATATCCTGAGAGACCTACGCCTTCTGCTCCAATGGCTTTCAGGAAGAGGCTCCTGTCTGCATTATTAAAATGCTCTTTCTGATAACTCATGCCAAACAGGTAATAAGAGGCACTATCTGTTCCTTCAAACATTTTTTGCACTTTCAGCCCCGGGAAATCCTTTAATTGCTCACGGAGATAGATGGCGTTATTATTTCGTATGTCAAAGCGTTGCTGGATGGTGTCCTGCTGGCCATTTAATACGGAGGCCTGAAATTCATTCATCCTGTATTTTGGACCGATACGCACATGATCGCCGAGAATTTTCCCATTAGCGTCCACCATCGGGGTTCTGGCAGTACCGTGATTCATCACGGTATATACTTTGTCCATCAGTTGTTTGTCGCTGCCAATAACAGCTCCGCCCTCGCCACAGGATACCTGCTTGCTCCCCTGAAAGCTGAAGCAGCCAAGGTTACCGATATTTCCCACCTTTTGACCTTGGTAAGACGCCAGGTGCGCCTGCGCAGCATCTTCTACTATATAAAGCCGGTGTTTTTTTGCAATGGCCATAATTGGTTCCATTTCACAAGGTGCGCCTAACATATGCACCGGTATAATTGCTTTCGTCCGCGTCGTTATTTTATTTTCCACATCTTTTGCATTCAGCTGAAAAGACAGGGGATCAAGATCTGCAAATACAGGGAGGGCGTGACAGGTAATGATAGCTGAAACGGTGCCCATATCCGTGTATGGAGAGGTGATTACTTCGTCCCCTGGCCCAATGCCTAAGGCAAAGAGGCTGGTACTGAGGGACTGTGTACCGGAGCCGGTAGCAACAGCATATTGGGCACCAGTCATGGCAGCAAAATCCAATTCCCATTGGGATACTCTTGTTTTGTCTGCGTCAATACGGCTCCAGATGCCACTTTTGGTGGTTTCTGTCAGGTTGTCTATCATTTTCTGGTTCCGGTATGGCCACTGTGGCCAGGTCATATTATCCCTCACCGGCACGCCTCCCAGTATGGCAAGTTTGTCCGGATCATTGGAGGTACGCGCAAAAGAAGGAATGCTATATGCTGCCAGGTAAGCCAGTGTGCCGGCAGAAACTTTTGCAATAAAATCTCTTCTGTCAGAATTATATTTCATAAAAACATTTTTTGAATAGGCAGATTGAATTTTAACTGAATTTCTTATCCTTGTTTCAGGCAATACAGCTTTGATTTAGCAGAGTAGTATACGGTTCCATCCGGTAATACTGTAGCAGCTCCTACTTCGCCGGGAACTTTACATATCTCCGCCATTGCGCCGGTTCTTACATTTAAGGAAATAAGCGCATCATTTGTGAAAATACCCACGGTGTCTTTGCTTAATCTGATCAGCAGATCTGTATAGTTTTCAATCGGGATTGTTTTTATGATCTCTTTTTTGCCCGGATCATAAATACTTAATTCCTTTTTATGTGAAAAGACCACCAATCCATCAATAGCCAGCAGTGCCCTGTTTAAGGCAACACCTTTTTCAAAAGGGATGTCTTTTACAATCCCGGTACCTGGTTTCCAAACTACAAAATGACATTGTATACCTTCGTTATAAGGCAATCCGCTGGCATGTCCGTTAGTGGTGAAATAGATATTTTCATTATCAGCAGTGATGCCGGTTATCTGTTGTTCCGGAATAGGGTCGTACCATGATTTTACTTCCTGTGTAACGGGATTTACGCTGGACAAGCCTCCTCCGTATACGCCATATTTGGCCGACCAGCCGGTCCAGACATTTCCATCCGGCCCGAGGACACTTTTGGCTTCAGGTCTTATGAGATCAGGCGCCACGCTTCCAACCAGCTTTGGGTTTTTATTACCCAGTTGATCCCACGGTTGTTTGGGATCATAAATCATCAGGTCACCTCCTACATAGGCGGATAGGTGCAGTTGTTTGTTGGCGAAAACCATTCCATAGACTTCCCCTCCATTTTTGCAAACTGCCGCTGAGTTCCAGTATTTTTTTGTTTTGGGGTCAAAGGAAAAAATGGTTTGGCCAAAACCGCAGGAGCCCCATATCTTGCCGTCTTCGTCATGTGTCAGAGACATGATGGTTGTGGGGGGAGCTTCCACTGGTATGCGTTTTAGTGCTACATTAACCGGAGTGGAATAGTCTGCATTATTTTTCGGAGCATCGGTAATGAAATAGTCCTGCCCGCGCACCCCGGCCAGCCGGCCATTTTTCAAAGTAATGAAAGAACACCATTCACCATTCTGAATCTTTATATGTGTTTTTTCCATTTTTTCTTCGTAGACTTCTGTTGGTAAGGGTTGTAGCGTTTTTGCATCATAAAATGCCAACCCTGCCTTTCTCTCAACACAGATGAACTCACTGTTCACTTCCTTGATCGTATCATCCGGTTCGCCGAAGTCTTCTATTTTCCCCGAATTGATGTGATATACTTTTATGCCTTTCGTATTGAAACCATACCAGACAAACACATATCCTGGCGCCTGGCAATACACCGGCCGGCTGTATTGGTTTTCAGGATTGTTACTGACCTTACCCAGGTTCCTGAATTCGTTGGTAGCAGGATCATATTGCGTTAGTGTGCAACCAGGATAGGTGCCGCCATAAACTTTGTCATCTGATGCCAGGCCCATTTGCCAGAAGTATGATTCTCCCTTTGAAATAATCGGCTCTGCCCATTTTCTTTTCTTCAGATCAAATACGTGAAGATATGCCTGTTCGGTGCAGGTGCCGACAATGATTTTATTATCATGCCAGTTAACAAGTCCCCAGGCGCCAGCTCCTACAGGTAACGGGAAATTTTCACCCTTTCCGGTTTTAACATCTATGAGGATAATGTTGCCTGTTTCACCATCCGCAAAGTTGGAAAGCAGGAATTTCTCCCGGTTGTCTTTGGGATCTATCACGGAAGTCCGGGCCAGGATATTGAAGTTGCGGCATGGTTGGCCAGCCAGCACAGGTTTCCCTGTTTGCGGTTCAGCGGCAAAAGCAAGGTCGCCGGCCAGGGATAAAACCATTATAGAAAGGCCTGCTTTTCCGGTCTGGTTTAAGAAGTTTCTTCTGTTCATGTTGTGTGGAAGGTTTACTTGTTATTTATAACCGGTCTGTTGTATTTTGGAAGTCTGTCCATACATGGTTTTATGACCTGCATGGCATTTTCGCCAAGTACCTTGCGTTTGATGGCAACAGGCAAGCGGGAAAAAACAACCCATCCCAGTTGTGGCCTGGGATCTCTCATTGGCAGATCTGAGCCATATAATACCTTGTCTGCTCCGGCGCCCGCAACGAGGTAATCAATGATGCCCGAAGGAACAGAGGTTAGCGTGATCTCCGCATAGATGTTCGGGAATTTTTTGATCGCGGCAATTACTTTATCTGCATAGTCATAGCTTTGCCCGGAATGTGCGACGAGCCACCTGACGTTCTTATATTTGGCCGCCAGGGTTTCATATTCTCCCATGTCACCGCGTTGGGAATGCAGCAGGGCATAGAAATGGTGATCATTGCCATATTTCCACCACTGCTCCCAGGAAGGATCGTCATAGTTTACACCAATATAGTGATAGGGCTTCATGCCAATGAAACGTGCGTCCTTTTCATACAAGGCCGGGATCATTTTACTTAATTCATTCTGCGTATAATGCGTGGGGTCAAAGTTCGCCAGTCCCCAGTATCCCGGAGGAGCTATGTCCAATGCTTTGCCGGTAGTGATATTTCCGGCTGGTGTATCAACGCTTACCACGCCGTTCCAGCTCATGAATCCTCCGCCCGCATAACCCAGTTTTTTGGTAAGGGCGAAAACTCCTTTAGGGTCCCCGTTTTCCATTGTATAGCCCCAGCCTGCGCCATTCATTCCTTCATGGAGCATATGCATATGCATGTCTATGATAGGTGAAGGCACTGGCTTGCCATGCCTGATGGCGGCCATCAGTTCATCTTCCTGTTTGTTCACATATTCTTTTTCAGGCTGCTGGCCTTTCAGTAACCTGGTAAGATTGCCTCCTGCGATCAGGGCTCTCGCGTCTTCCGGAATTTCTGCATAGTCGATAAATGTCCTGTGGGCGCCAACAGACATGATAGGGGCATTGGTGCCGAACACCATCTGCTTTACCAGTCCTTTACTATACATGTATTCGATTCCGTACATGTTCTGCAAACAATCAAATGTGCAATGCAGATTAGAATGGTTTTCCATCATCGGAATGAGGTTCCGCTGATCACTCCAGTAAACGCCCGTTATCAGTACCGGTATTTTTGGGAATTGCAGAAGCAGTTCCTCCAGGTCTTGCCAGTCACCAATTTCAGATAGCTGTATAATGGTCAGCACCTGTTGCTCATTCAGCCAACGAAGAATATCCTGTTGATAGGTTGCTTTCCAGTTCCAGCCATTTGTGGCCGGATGAATGGAAACGGCGCGGACATTATGTTCCCGCATTTTGCGGCCGAGTTCCTCCGCAGAAGGGAATTCATTGGTAAGAGCGGGCATAACATTCCATACGGCAAATAAATGAGAGTATGGCTTTAGCATATTGCTCAGCTCCAGGTTGGAATACATGGCATCGTAAAAAGTACTCATGGTATACGACACCAGTGCGCCCGATACCGAGCAGTGTTC
Organism: Chitinophaga sp. CCNWYY40; assembly: GCF_037483205.1. NCBI lineage: Bacteria > Pseudomonadati > Bacteroidota > Chitinophagia > Chitinophagales > Chitinophagaceae > Chitinophaga > Chitinophaga sp. CCNWYY40. Next base: position 237,836 of record NZ_JBBHLF010000003.1, on the reverse strand, counting down.
CATTTCCGAAATAAGTTCGGAAAGTTTCCAGGGCTCAGCAAGATGTTTGTATTTACGGGGACCAATGCACGTAAAGGCATCAAAATAACGCACTGGTTTGTGGCCGGCATTTGTTTGCAGGTTGTTAGCCAGTGCAGAGAATGGTATTGCCTGACTGAGTGCTAAGCCGACACCCGCAAGAGAGTTGATCCGGAGAAAGTTCCGTCTGGACAAATTGTTTTCTGACATATTTTTCCTTTTTGAAGATGAATCGATCTCAGGGGAGTACGACTAATAGGTAGCTCTGCCTCCTGAAATATCGAAGATGAACCCCGTGTTGAAACTGGCTTCCGGCGAAATGATCCACGCTGCAATGGCGGCTACTTCCTCCACTGTGCCCAATCTGTTCATGGGTATTTTAGCAGTCATATAAGCAAGTTGTTCAGGGGAGGTGTTTTCGTTCATGGCAGTTTTAATCACTGCAGGCGCTAATCCGTTTACGGTAATGTTACGGGTAGCATATTCTTTGCCCACACCTTTTACAAGGCCAATTACACCTGACTTCATGGAAGAGTAGCCGCACATGTTAGGATTTCCGTCTTTTCCACCGATAGACGCCATGAGCAATATCCTGCCATACCCGTTTTTTTCCATTGCCTGGACTGCATATTTCGTCATGAGGAAACTGCCACGGAGATTAATGTTATATATCTTGTCAAATGCATCTGCAGGATAGTCTGCAATAGGAGTAGAGGTTGGACCAACGATACCGGCGGAATTCACCATGATATCCAGTTTTCCATGATCCTGTAGTACCTTGTTAATGGCATCACTCACTTCATTTTCATTGGCAATATCCGCGATTTGTGTAGTTACACGATAACCCGCCTCACGAAATTCCGCTGCCGTTTTTTCCAGCAGGGATCTGTTAATGTCCAGCAGCACAACGGTGGCGCCTTCTGATGCTATACGTGCTGCAATTGCTTTGCCAATGCCGTCTGCAGCACCGGTAATTAATGCTACCTGGTTGTTAAATCTTGTGTTCATATATTATGATTGAATGAGTGTTTGTTTCTGATATCCGAGCCCCTCTGCCCATAACTCAACAATATCCCCGGCTTTAAGGAACCGCTGGGGCTTAAGTCCAAGTCCCACGCCGGGAGGTGTACCTGTAGAAATAAGATCTCCTGCTTCCAGTGTCATGAATTGAGAGAGATAGTGAACGATATGATTCATGGAAAAAATCATTCTGGACGTATTTCCTGACTGCATTTGTTCTCCGTTAACCATAAGACGCATGGATATGGATTGAGGGTCCGTTATTTCGTGTGGAGTAACCAGGAAAGGGCCTGTTGGGTTGAAGGTGTCGCAGGACTTCCCTTTTGTCCACTGTCCGCCCCGTTCCAGTTGAAATGCCCGTTCAGACACATCGTGGGAGATGCAGTATCCGGCAATATGTGATTTTGCATCTTCTTCGTTTTCAAGATAGGTGGCGTTTTTGCCGATGACGATCCCGATTTCTATTTCCCAGTCTGTTTTATTACTGTTACGTGGGATAAAAACCGGGTCATAGGGCCCCACCACAGTGTTGGCTGCTTTCAGGAAAACGATGGGTTCATCCGGAATGGGCATACCTGATTCCATGGCGTGATCCGAGTAGTTAAGCCCAATACATATCACCTTGCCGGGACGTGCAATACAGGCTCCCCACCGTTCACTATCAGGTACCACGGGGAAAGAAAGGAAATTGTCTTTCTGTTGTATCGCCATCAATTCACGTATGCCCTCGTGCTGGAAAAAGGAATGGTTCCAGTCTTCGAATATGGCTGACAGGTCCCGCCTGATGTTTTTCTCGTCTAGTATGCCGGGTTTCTCTTTACCGGCTTCCCCAAAGCGGATAAGTTTCATATAAAATATTATGGTTGATAAATTATTAATGCCTCCCAGGTAACTGTAATGTGGATGGCTTTTATTGTGTATGTGATTATTGACTATAAATGTATACAAAAATAAATTTACTATGAATACAATTAATGGCCAAACAAATTAAAAGTGTTGTTTTTCCATAGATGGCAAGTATTGTTTTATAGCACAAAAGCACCGGCTGTTATGATTGTGCTATGGGCTATAGCAGACGTGTAGCCAATTTTAATGGCTTTTTAGGTCTTTCTGTACCGGAGAATATATAACGTAAAAAATAATGTGATTTATTTATAAAAAACTAAAAATGTATTCAAAAGTAAATTATATTTGTAAGCAATAGATGAATGTTAGACAAAAGAGGATCGCGATCCGTTTGTAATTAAAAGCATCAACCAACGTCTCAAGTACAATTTAAAACCTGTAATCAGGCCTGCGGGAATAGTATGTCCGGCAGAAAAAAAACGGCCAGAATTTTAACAGCAAGCACTGTTCTTCAATACCTAGTATTTATTCAACAATAAATAGATCATGAAAAAACATCTATTCCGCCTGTTGGCGTTTATGCCGATGCTCGTATTCTTTCAATTTCTTGGAGGCTATGTAATAGCACAGGATGTCCCTCATACCATCCGGGGGAAAGTAGTAGATGCTCAAACCGGCCAGCCTGTAATCGGCGTAACCGTGCGTCTGCAAAATAAAAAGACCGGTGCTGCAACTAATCAGGAAGGGATGTTCACAATTGAAGCATTGTCTTCCGATATATTGCAGTTCACCTCTATCGGGTACGAAGTCTTATTGATCCCCGTTAAAGACCAGACTTTTATTGCTGCTAAACTAGGCGCCTCTAAATCCACCCTGAATGATGTGGTAGTTGTAGGCTATGGCACGCAGAAAAAAATCAATATGACAGGCGCCGTATCTACAGTTAACGCTAAAATGATTGAAGACAGGCCCATCACAACACTGGCAGGCGCATTACAGGGATCTGCTGCAGGATTGGTGATTACCAGGACTTCAGGACAACCCGGCGCAGAAAATTTTGGGATTCAGATCCGGGGAGCCACCTCAGCAAATGGAGGCGTAAGCCCCCTGGTAATATTGGACGGAATCGCAGCATCAACTACCGTATTACTTACACTGAACCCTAATGATGTTGAGAGTGTCACTATGCTGAAAGATGCCGCAGCTGCATCCATTTATGGCGCACAGGCAGCCGGCGGTGTTATGATCATTACTACAAAAAAAGGGAAAGCCGGGAAGCCTGTGTTTGAATATTCCAATCTGCTCTCCGCCCAGAAACCACAGAACGTTCCGGAAAAATTAAGTCTGCTGGAAGAAATGTTATATGTGAACGTTTCTGCCGCCAATTCAGGCGGAAGCCCTGGCTATTCCTCCACCGATATTAACCGCGTCCGTTTAGGCTTACAGCATTATGTAGACCCCAATGACACCACACGGTATGTTTATTATAATTCCAAAAGCCAGATAGGTCAGATACTTCGTGATAACAGTGCTATGTCTACCCATAATTTTTCCGTAAGAGGAGGAACAGAGAAAACACATTATCTGATGTCTCTCGGGTTATTTAATCAGAATGGGCTCTTTAAAATAGGTCCCGATAAGTTTAAGCGGTATAATGCGCGCATAAACGTTGGCACCCAGATCACCGATAAAATAACTTTTGATGCAAGGGTGGGTTTTAATGTTACGGATATGTTGCAACCTACGATTACACCTGATGGTACCTGGAGCACCAGCCTGTTAAACGTAATTTACCGGTTCCGCAACCGTAATCCTTTACGGACACCTGAAGGCCGTTATCACGACAATTCTGCTTCGGGTATCACCTCCTATGCTATCCTGGATGCAGGCGGACAGATTAAATCACTGGGCAGGAACCTGGACGGGGTTTTTACGATGCAGTCAAAGGACTGGCTGGTTAAAGGCCTGGACCTTACGGTGAAATATGGCGGACAATATTACAATAACGAAACTGCAAGTTTCTATAAAACAGTACAAACCTGGTTCAGATCAGTGCCGGGAGAAAAACTCCAGGACCCCAATTCATTTGACCGAAGCGTTTCAGGTAGCTGGAATAGTAATGTGCAGTTTTTGGCTGATTACGACTGGTCATTCGGAAAGGATCATAGTTTTCATCTGTTGGGAGGCTACCAGTGGAATGATAACCGGTATCAATATCTGGGCGCTTCGGCCAGCAGCCTGGTGAGCAATGATCTGGGTACCCTCAACCTGGGAAATAGTCTCACCAGGGGTAATTCGGATTATATCAGCACCTCCGCCTTTCAGTCTGTATTTGGCAGGTTTAATTATGTATTCAGGGACAAATTCCTGGTGGAAGCTACGCTTCGGTCAGACGAAAGCTCCCGCCTCTCTCCTGGACGAAGAACAAAGGTATTCCCTGCAGTATCTGCCGGATGGAAGTTACAGAATGAACCCTGGTTCGCAACGATGAAGTCCGTGTTTTCGGAATTTAAAATCAGGGGTTCCTGGGGCCGACTCGGAAGCGCTGAAGGTGGCATCATCGGACAGTACGATTTTATTGATAAATTGTCTCAGGGCTCCAATGTTGTTTTAGGAAACACAGAAACAAAGTCCACTTATTTCTATAATGGCGCCATTCCGTCGGCAACATTAACCTGGGAAACACTGGAAACTTCCAATATAGGAGTTGATCTGGGATTGCTCAGGAGCAAACTGAATGTCAGCTTTGATTATTATGTGAAACATAATAACAACATGCTGGTGCCCCAGCAATTACCGGTGATATTAGGAATCGATGCCCCCGTTATCAACGGAGGCCGGCTCCGATCCTGGGGCTGGGAAGTGCAGTTGACCTATGCAGACAGGACAGAAAGTGGTATCGATTACGGCGTCTCTTTCAACTTATCCGACAACCAGAACAAGCTGCTTAAATACAACAATAACAATAGCGTGTGGCTGGGAACAGTTTCGTTACTGGAAGGATATCCTTTAAATACTATCTGGGGATATCAGACCGATGGATATATTCAGAATCAAAAAGATCTCGATAATTCACCTTTCTACAGCAGCCTGATTGGCATCGGCGATGTGAAATATGTAGACAAAGACCGTAATGGTATCCTTAATAACGGCGCAGGAACCGTTAACAAACGGGGCGACCTGGTGTATCTTGGTACCAACCAACCACGTTATACATTTGGCTGGACAGGCTCTGTTGGCTGGAAAGGAATTGATCTCCAGGTATTCCTGCAGGGAGTGCTGCAGAATACTTTCCTGGCTGAAACAGATGCTATACATCCCTCTACCGGCAGTTGGATAATTCCGCTGAAAATGCATCTTGATTACTGGACGGAAGATAACAGGAATGCGGCGTTCCCCCGCCCCAGAACCGGCACTGCCAGCTACCTGACTTCTGATAAATGGACAATGAACGGAGCGTATATGCGCCTGAAGAACATCCAGGTAGGATATAGTTTGCCTAAGCAGCTACTGGAGAAAGTACATGTTAGCCGGCTTCGTTTATTTTTCAGCGCACAGGATATCCTGACCTGGGATAAGCTGGGTATTTTCTCAAATACTTTCAATCCTGAAAGTATGAACAGTGTAGGACACAATTATCCTTTATTCGGTACCTATTCCTTTGGGGTGAATCTTTCTTTTTAATCCAGTAAAAATTCAAGAGATGAAATACATTAAATATCTGATTCTTGCAGTTATGCTAACGGGTGCAGGATCTTGTTCAGTAGACCGTGTTCCGGAAACGCAGTTAAGTGATGCTACTTTCTGGCGAAGCGAAGGAGATCTTAATTCGGCAGCCAATTACCTGTATACGTTCCTTCCTTCACTTCCTGTATATGACGATAATATGTCTATAGATGGTTTTGCAGTTTATCCGAACGAAGTTAGTAACGGAACAAGGACCGTACCTAACTGGGACGATGATTATGCAAACGCTTACAAGCTGATCAGGGCTGCCTGCAACATTATTGCCAAAGCACCCAGGGCTGCATCGGCGGGAGTGGATCCTGGGATTGTAGAAAAATATGTAGCGGAAGCGAGATTTTTCAGGGCCTGGGCATATTACAATCTTGTAAAGCGGTATGGAGATGTTATCCTCGTAACAACCCCGCTTGCCAGTGATGCCAAAGAATTGACAGCGGCCAGAACAAACCGCGAAATAGTATATGATACGATCTATGCAGATCTTGAATTTGCAGCGGCCAAACTACAACTGCCCTCTGCTATGGGAGAATCGAACTACGGAAGGATTTCACGTACCGCAGTGTGGGCTGTTGAATCCAGGGCGGCGCTTTTTGAAGGCACCTGGAATAAATTTCACAATGCAGGCGAATGGCGTACCCACCTGGAAAGGGCAAAGAATGCAGCCGAAAAAGTGATCCAGTCCGGCGAGCATAGCTTGTATACAGGAGGCTATTTCAACCTGTATCAATACCAGGCGGAAGGCATGGGTAATAAAGAGAATGTTATGGTAAGACGCTATGGGGCAAACGATGCCAATATTATCAGTTATCACAATATTCCCATGGCAATAATTTCCGGCGGTGTGGTAAATCCCACCAAATACCTTGTTGATGCTTATTTAATGAAAGATGGATTACCAATTGATAAATCGCCCCTCTATAATACACCGGATTCAGCGAACCATGTGTTCAATAACCGGGATAAAAGACTGAGTGAAACGGTAATGAAAAGAGGTGATAATTTTAGTCTTACAGGAAAATTTGTGGTTTCCACCAGTTCTACCGGGTATAATTACAGGAAGTATGTTATTCAGGAAGACATGGGTAAATCCAGATCTTATATAGATTATGCGATTATCCGCTATGCAGAGGTGCTGCTGAATTACGCTGAGGCCAAATATGAGCTGGATGCCGGTATTACAGACGCCGATCTTGACCGCACAATAAACCAGTTGCGTGACCGCGGTGAAGTAGCCCACCTGACCAACGCATTTGCAACTGCGCATGGATTGAATATCCGTGAAGAGATCAGGCGGGAACGCAGAGTAGAACTGTCTATGGAAGGCTTCCGCTATTGGGATCTGTTACGCTGGAAGACGGCAGAAACTGAACTGCCGAAACCCGTATTGGGCGCTTATTTTTTTAAAGATGAATTCCTGGCGCTGGGATATTCCCTGACGCCGAATTTGAATCCGGATAATTACATTATGCCGGAATCCGGTAACATGCGCACTTTCCTTCCGCAAAGAGATTACCTCTGGCCCTTGCCGCTCACTGAGATCAGTATGAATCCAAATCTTGTGCAAAATCCTAACTGGAACTAATAAAATTTTAAGAGATGAAAAAATCAGGCTTTCTATTATCAGTAGCGCTATTGCTCGCGATGGCATGCATCATGGGTTGCAAAAAAACTGATATTCACAGCAGTCTCCAGCCCAAGGTAGATAGTGTTAATAATATTACGCTCATCACATATACCAAGGTTAAACTGGGAGGAAGTGACAGTGTTACACTCGCCCGTGGCCGGGGGCTGGCAGCTGCTGTATCCTATGCATACAAGAACCTGGCGGGTGGATCATCCAGTATAGATCTGATATTTGATCAGGGGAAATTCTGGAATACAGACCCCCTTACCGGTAATGCTTTTACCGGAGGTAAATTCCTCGTCACTGATCTTACGCCGGCAGCATTTGATGCCCTCAATTCAAAAAGCGCGCTGGAAGCTTACGGGTTCAAAGCTACGCAGGATGCAGTTCCGCTGTCTGCAGGCAAAGTGATATTTGTTCACACAAAAGAGGGCTATGATTGCCTTGTTAAGATCATAACGCTTTTCCCGCCATCAGGCAGCGTCACTTTTGATTACAAGATCGCAGTGCTATGAGATTCTCAAAAAAACAGTTTCATTTTAACTTACTCACTATGAATAGGAAAGTATTTACGTTGGCTATCGCTACTGCATTTGCCTGGTTTGCGTTACCAGGATGTAAAAAGGATAAATCGGAAGATCTGATCCTGCTGGACTCATATGATGAAGTATGGCTTGGAGGATGGGATGGGGCCAATGGCAGCGGTTTGGATGCTGATAACGGACAAGTATATGGGTATGGCTCCTTGAGCGGCGCCAGTCGTTATGTAGATCTGTTCTTTGACCGCTCGGCGTTTTTTAGCTACGATGCAGATGGGAATGAGCTGCCGGACGTGGGAACAAGATTCGCTGCTACGAACTTTACTCCGGCACAATTTGATGCGATGGCGGATGATAGGGATTTTAGACTCCTGGAACCAGCTGCTGCCAATGATTCTATCAGGTTTGCACTTAATGATGTGGTATTGTTCAAAACCAGGTGGGGTAAGAAAGGACTAATCAAGATCATTTCGATGACTGGTCCTACGGGCGATCTCAAATGTGCACTCAAGGCACAGGAACGTTAGAAAGTATTTTATCGATAAGAAGAAATTGAAAACTGATGATGATGAGATCCATAACCCGACGTTTGATACTGTTGCCAGTGCTTTTGTTCTCTAAGCCAATCGTAAATAACAGCTTCGCGCAGGACCGGACGAGGTTTGAAGATTGCAGCGTATTGCTGGTTTCGGATACACTAACAATAGGGAACTCAAAAATAGAAAGAAGATTTCTCTGGAATAATGGCAACCTGATCTCCCTGGATATTACGAACCGGCAAACAGGACGGAGAACGGTGTTCGGGAACAGGGATACTGATTTTTCATTACCCGGTAAGATGCACGCCAGGGATGGAGCAGGCTCACTGGAAACGAAGATCGGCAGGGAAGAAGATTTCCGGGAACGCCGGCTGGAAGCAATAGTACTTACAAAGGTGAATGATCTTGAAGTAAAACGGGTGTTTCGGATTTATCCGGAAACACCCGCCATTGCATGCGATTATTATTTCAAAGGTACCATGGATAGCACGGTTCAGCTCCGCTTGTCCAGCCCGGGAGATCTGGTGAACGTGGAGAATATTTCTGAAGTCAACAAAGAACAGCTTCCGGTAATGCGATTGGATAGAATGGGTTTATCCGGTAATCACTGGAAGGTAAGGGCTGTGCAGTTTTTTGATATCACTGACCGGCATACAACGACCGTAAAATTCACAGATCAGCTGGCCTATATTTTTGGAAACCAGCTGGTAGGTAATCTGTTATTGATGAACAGTGGAATAGGTAAGGAAGGGCTCTTCTGGTTAAAGGAGGGGCCCTCGCCTTCCGTTCAGCATGCATATCCCGGATTTGATTTCTCAGTAAAAACGGGTTCATTTCAAATGACCGGAGCAGGTGTCGAAGGAAAAGACATAGATACGCTCGAATGGATAAGGGGCTACGGCTTTGTTTTTGGGGTAAGCGACGGTTCGGAAATTGGCCAGCTGACTTCATTGAGGGAATATCAGCGGCATATCAGGAAGTATGTTCCCGCCAGGGATGATATGGTGATGATGAATACATGGGGAGAAAGGGGAGAGGGGGAAAATTTAAATGAAGCTTTTGCATTGAATGAAATCCGTACTGCTGCCAGGTTAGGGGTAAATGTATTCCAGCTGGATGCGGGGTGGTATCAGGCGGGAACTAAAAATATGGACTCTTTCTGGCTTCCCCACAAACAAAAATTTCCAAACGGACTGGCGCCCCTGATTGAAGCTGGCAAAAAAAATCATGTGGAAATAAGTCTTTGGTATGAACCGGATCCGGAAGATGATTATGCCCACTGGGAAAGGGATGCCGGGATACTCACACGGATTTATAATAAATACGGGATTAAAATCTATAAGATAGACGGTGTTCAGATAACTTCAAAAAAAGGAGAGATCAATTTCAGGAAGTTGCTCGACTCCGTAGTGACTGCCACCGGTAACAAAGCATTTTTTAATATTGATATCACAGCAGGAAGAAGGAATGGCTATCATTATTTCAATGAGTATGGCAATTTTTTCCTCGAGAACCGGTATACCGATTGGGGTAACTATTATCCTTATCAGACGTTACGCAATGCCTGGAATCTCTCACGGTATTTCCCTTTGCAGAAGTTATTGATAGAATTTCTGAATACAGAAAGGAACAAGGATAAGTATTCTGCTGATGATGTTTTTGCGCCAGGGCATATTCCATTTGAATATACTTTTGCGATTACCATGATGGCTCAACCGCTGGCGTGGCTGGAAGCCCATCGTCTTTCCGCAGGACAGCTGGCAGCTATAGCTCCTGTAGTGGCAAAGTACAGGAAGTACCAGCACGACATTCACGCAGGTAACATTTTCCCCATTGGTGAGGAGCCTGATGGACGCTCCTGGACCGGGTTTCAATCTATTCAGAAAGGACGGGGCTATATTATTGTATACAGGGAAGATAACAGCAGGAACGCTGCATTTCTTAAAACTTTCTTTAGCATGGGGAGTCGCATAAGTTTTAAGCCGCTGACAGGCAAAGGGAAGGCGTTTGTTGCAGTGGCAGGAGATGATGGACGGATTAAATTTTCCCTTCCCGCTCCTGATAGCTATGCTTTATATGAATATAAAATTCAGTGACGGAGTCATTTTACGATTCCCTTGTATGCATTAAAATGAAAACATGAGTAACACAAATTGGAGCAGGCGGTCTTTTATTCAGCAGGGCGCAATATTGGGCGCGGGGTTGGGTATGTTGCCTTTAATATCATGGAAATCGCCCGGTAGCGGCGATTTTGTAGAATTCATATCCCCGATTGATGGAGATATGCTGCATGTCCGGGACGGCAAACAGTTGAAAAACGGTGTTGGGGTTAAGGTGAAAATTAAACCTGTTGCTCCGGGAAAAATAAACCTTACCATTAATAATATACAAGCCAAAGAAGAGAGTGGTATTTATACGGCTGATATTATACTGAAGGGTTTTGAGAATAAGATCAGCGTGTGCGACACGCTTACCGGCCGCAAAAGCACTATCACCGTTTTCTACCTGAGTAAACTGAATAATCAGTACCGGCTGTCTGTAGATGATGCTATTTGGTTCCTGAAAGACATTCACATTAACGCAGCTGTATACACATCGGTTTTTGATAACCCGTTTATGGGTTTGCTGCGAAGTCTTCATGAAGCATATGGCACAAAGGTGCATATTAACCTGTTTTATGAAACGGACGGCTTTAATCTGTCGCAGATGACAGATAAGTTCAAAAAGGAATGGGCACGGAATGCAGATTGGATAAGACTGAGTGTGCATGCGAAAGCCGAGTTTCCGGATGACCCATATATTCATGCAGGCTATGGGGAAATGTACCGCGACTGCCATGCCATCAGGACCCAGATACAACGTTTCGCCGGGAAAGAGGTAATGGATAATACAACAACGCTTCATTGGGGACAGGTGCCGGTAGAAGTGTGCCGGGCTTTAAGAGATGAGGGATATAAGATACAGGTATGTGACTTCAATGTAGATAATGATTTGCCGCCATGTTCTTATTATCTCGATGTTCCTCACCGCCGGCATATCAATAAGAGATTCATCTGGAGAGATAATAAGGAGAAAATTATTTTCGTGAAAAGCAGCATTATCATTGATACCGTTAAGTTGCAACATATTAAGGGCTTCCTGGATAACTACGGTGAAAACAATATTATCCCGCCATATGTGGATTTGCTTGTTCACGAACAATATTTTTATCCGGATTATAAAAATTATCAAAAGGATTACCGGGAGAAACTGACTGCTGCTATTGAATGGGCGCAGATGCACAACTATACCCCCGGTTTTCTTAGTGAATGTGTTATTTAGAAAAGCAGAATAAAAATGACAGATCAACAGGAATGGTTCGTGGTAGAGAACGAATCAAAGATAGACTCACCGGCATTGCTGGTTTTTCCCGAATATATCAGCAGGAATATATCAGCAATCATAGAACTTACCGGTGATTTAAGTACGCTGAGGCCACACGTAAAAACTGATAAAACACCCGAGATTATTCAATTGATGAGGGATGCAGGTATTAATAAATACAAATGTGCAACTATTGCCGAGGCAGAGATGTTGGCTATGATGGGTGTTAAAGATGTATTGCTTGCCTATCAGCCTACTATTGTTAAAGCGCAGCGGCTCTTTGCATTGATGCGGGCATATCCGGGAACCAGATTTTCCTGTCTCGTAGATAATCTCAGATCGGCAGAAATGCTTTCTTTCCTGGTTGGTGAAAAGAAGCTGACTGTGTATATAGACCTGAATGTAGGGATGAACAGAACCGGTATCCCAGTTGGGGGCGCTTTTATGCTGTATATGAAGATCAGTAAACTTCAGAATATTGAGATTGCCGGATTACACGCCTACGACGGGCATGTAGATGATGCAGATCCAATAACAAGAACAGAACGGGCGAAGGCTATTTTTGCAGCCGTAATGGCACTTAAAGGAGACATAGAATGGAAAGAAAAGGAAACTTTGGAACTGGTAATCGGTGGTTCTCCCACCTTTGCCGTTTATAGTGAGATGGCAGGAAAGAAAGATGATAAGTCCATACAGGTTAGTCCCGGTACATTTACCTTATGGGATGCCGGGTATCATAAGCTGTTGCCGGATTTACCTTTTAAGGTAGCAGCGGTATTGCTTTGCCGGGTAGTATCAATTATTAATAACAACCTGCTATGCATTGATCTGGGGTATAAATCGGTTTCGGCAGAGAACCCGTTGGATAAGCGCGTAGTGTTTCCGTGGGCGCCGGAAGTTGTGCCTGTTTCCCAGAGTGAGGAACATATGGTGATTTCCGTTCCGGATACAAAAAAATTTAATGTCGGAGATACGCTATATGGTGTGCCCTGGCATATTTGTCCAACATTGGCGCTTTATGAAAGAGTACACGTGGTGAAGAAGAAAAGAATGGCCACCACATGGAAGGTGGTGGCAAGAGACAGAATGATTAATTATTAAGCAGGCTATGGAACATAAGCGAAAGTTAATTATCGATGCCCACCTGGACCTGGGCATGAATGCAGTGGAATGGAATCGTGACCTCCGGTTATCTGTGCAGGAGATCCGTAAACGGGAATCCGGTATGACTGATAAACTGGACAGGGGGAAGAATACCGTATCCCTGCCTGCGTTGCGGGAGGGCAATGTTGGACTGGTGGTAGCCACTCAACTGGCAAGATATATCCCATCAGGACGGCCCGATGATGGGGACCCGTATTGGAATTCGCCGGAAATATGCTGGAGTATCACACAGGCACAGCGTAGCTACTATAAAGCAATGGAAGATCTGGGAGAAATGGTACAGATCACCGGTAAGAAAGAGTTGCGCGCGCATCTGGACACCTGGCTGAAAGGAGATAGTGCGGACAATAACCATAAGCCGGTAGGATATATTCTTAGCCTGGAAGGGGCCGATTCCCTGGTAAACCTGAGTTTCCTCGAAAAAGCATATGCTTATGGACTCCGTGCCATTGGGGTGTCTCACTATGGTCAGGGAAGGTATGCCGGTGGAAGCGGAACGGAATCCGGATTTACCGGCATCGGCCGCGAATTACTTCGTGAAATGGATAGACTGCATATGATCCTCGACGTAACGCATTTAACGGACCAGGGTTTTATGGAAGCGGTTGAATGGTACAAAGGCCCTGTTTGGGCCAGTCATCATAATTGCAGGGCGGTTATCAGTGGTCAGCGACAACTATCTGATGATCAGTTACGGATACTGATAGACAGAGGGGCTGTAATCGGCGGTGCATTGGATAACTGGATGCTGGCTGAAAACTGGGTGCGCGGAGTTGATGATCCGTTAAAACGTCAGGTTGGGCTGGAGAAATTAATAGACCATTACGACCATATCTGCCAGTTGGCCGGCAATAGTTTGCATTGCGCCATAGGCAGTGATCTCGATGGTATGTATGGAACAGAACAAAGTCCTTACGACCTCGATACAATTGCAGACCTGCAAAAAATAAGCAGTCTGTTACTACGGCGTGGCTATAGTGAAGAAGACGTTGATAATATATGCTATGGTAACTGGATGCGTTTTATGGAGGCCAATTTGCCATGATTTTGAAATATTATCTACAAAAAACACTTTAAATTGTATACAAAATTAGAAATGTTTGTTTACTTTTGTAGGAAGTCAAAAGGTAGAAGCTTAGAGTATACCTCACACCCGCCAGATCAACCAATGTTTTTGTATACAATTTTAAATAGTATTTAATGAATATCGTCGAAGTAAAAAGCACTGTTAAAACGGCTGATACAGGAGCATATTCAGCAGCTGTCCTGGTAAATGGCTGGCTTTACATAAGTGGTCAGGGACCGCTTGATCTTAAAAGCGGAGCGGTTATAAGCGGTTCAATTGAAGAAGAAACAGCGTTAACGTTATCCCATATACGTGAAATTGTGCAGGCGGCAGGAGGGACCATGCAAAATATTGTAAAGTGTACGGTTCATCTCAGTGATATCAATGATTTTGATCGTTTCGATAAAACTTATGCCGCTATTTTTCCGGAGATAAAACCTGCAAGAACAACCGTACAATCTGTTTTGTCAGATGGGATAAAGATTGAAATCGATGCGGTAGCATTTATTGGCTAAAATAAATATCTTCCAATGGACGGAAAAATAAAGATAGGTACAGTAGGTCTGGGACTAATGGGCAGCAGTATCGTTACGTGTCTGCTGGCGGCAGGACATCAGGTAATTTCCGTTGTGAAAAGCATTGATGAGGCAGGCCCGGCCAGGGAAAGAGTCCTGGGGTATCTGAATGAAATGCAGCAGGAAGGCCTTTTATCGGCGTCACCGGCTGAACTGGCCGATAATCTGACCATCACTGACTCACTGAAAGATTTATCTGCAATGCCGGTGGTCATTGAATCTGTATATGAAGATGCGCACGCCAAGAAACAGATTTATGGTGAACTGGAGAAGTACATACAACCGGATGCCATCATAGGCAGCAACACTTCTGCTATACCGGTTTCTATATTACAGGCAGGTTTAAATCATCCCGGGCGGTTTTTAGGTATACATTGGGCGGAACCCGCTCATATCACCCGTTTCATGGAAATTATCTGTGGCGATAAAACAGATCCGGCAAACGCGGAAAGAATTAAAATACTGGCTGAACACTGGGGTAAGGAACCTTCTGTTCTCCGGAAGGATATCCGTGGATTTATTACAAACAGGATCATGTATGCTATGATCAGGGAAGCGTTTCACCTGGTGGACAAGGGATACGCTACTTATGAAGATGTAGATCGTTCTCTCCGCAACGATCTTGGCGCGTGGATTACTTTTGCGGGACCGTTCCGTTTTATGGATCTGACCGGGATACAGGCTTATGCAACTGTAATGGAAGAACTGTTTCCCGAACTGGACAATTCTGCCGAAATGCCCGTATCGATGCGTAAACTGGCAGATGCCGGGGCACAGGGCGTGAGAAATGCACACGGTTTTTATCCTTATTCCAAAGCATCTGCTGAAGAGTGGGAAAGATGTTTCACCCGCTTTAGTTTTGATATACGCAAGCTCGCTGAAAAATACCCGGGCAATATTGGTGACCGGATTAATAACGCAGATAACTCCGCAGAAGAATAATGAAAAGGATCATCATATCATGGGGGTTACTGTTGCTTTGTAACCTGATGTGGGCTTTACAGTTTACCTGCATTAAGTTGGTGCAGGATCAGGTTGGACCCTATTTTACTGTATGGGCGCCTATGACAATGGCCGTTTTATTGCTGCTGCCTTTTATTCTCCGTGAACGTAATGATCAGAAGAGATCTGTATCTGATTTGCTTGTTTTTGTGAGACTGGGCCTGTTGGGGGCTTTCCCTGCACAGGTACTGATGACCTGGGGAACACAATATTCTACCGCCACCAATGCCGCTGTATTAACACTCAGTCTGCCGGTAATATCGACGCTCTTTGCTTTTCTCATGCTGAAGGAGAAAATGAACCCGGTAAGGTGGGTCAGTTTTGCGGTAGCCATTATAGGTGTCGTACTATGCACGTTCGGGGATATAAGACAGGCTGATTTTACGGCTGGCTATACAGTGGGGAACCTGCTCATTTTCCTGGCAATCGTGGGAAATGCATATTATAATACCGGTTGTAAGGCCATAGCCTCACGCTATTCTGAAATAGAAATGGTATTCTACACATATGTTGTCATGATCATTTTTCTGACACCGCTTGTATTGTTTTATGAGCCGGAAGTGTTCGGAAGAATTGGTGTATTCACTGTGCAGACATGGACGGGGTTAGCATTGCTTACACTCTTTCATAATTTCTTATCCATGGTGCTCTTTTTCAAAGCACTCAAAACGCTGGATGCCATGCAGGTGGCCCTCTCCAATTATATGATCACTTTCATGGGATTACCAATTGCAGCTATCTGGCTGGGGGAAGCACTCAGTGGTTATGCTATTGCCGGTGGTATGCTGGTATTGGCAGGTACATTAATCGTCACTATTGTAGATTATCGAATGAGTAATCATACAGCCATCATAAAAACTAAAAAATGGAAAATTTTAAACCCTTGAAAGGTGTAGTACCAATTATACCAACCCCGTTTACAAAAGAAGAAGAGATCGATGAAGAAAGTTTACGGAATCTCGTGGATTTTGCTGTTAACGCAGGTGTGGAAGCGGCGTGTTTGCCCGCTTATGCAAGCGAATTTTATAAATTGACAGATGATGAAAAACTAAGGGTCGTAAAGATAGCTGTGAATCAGGCAGCGGGAAGGATTAAGATCATCGGCCAGTCCAATCATGCATCACTGAAACTGGCAATTAAATTAGCACAGGCGAACGTGGAAGCCGGCGCAGATGTAATCTCATTGGCGGTACCGCGTATTTTTAACCTGCCGGAATCTTCCATTGAGGAATACCTGGGTGAATTTATGCAAGCTATTCCCAATACGCCGGTACTGGTGCAGGATTTTAATCCCGGTGGCCAGTCTATCAGTGTGGAAATGATTTGCAACCTGATGAAAGAACATAGCAACTTCAAATACCTCAAACTGGAAGAACCCCTTTGTGCGCCCAAGTTTAAAGAAATCATTGATGCTACAAATGGAAATATCGGGCTATTTGAAGGCTGGGGAGGCTTATATATGCTGGAGCTGATACCTACCGGTATTACCGGCGTGATGCCCGGCTTAGGAGTATCCGATATATTACAGAAGGTTTTTCTGTTGAGAAAAGGAGGGGATAATGATAAGGCAATGCGGCTTTTCGAGAAGGTAATGCCCCAGATATTCTTTTCTCTGCAGAACATGGAATTGTTCCACTATGCGGAAAAAGAATTACTAATGGCACGGGGAATATTGAGAAACAGCCATGTCCGCAAGGCATCTTACACACCGGATGCTTCTACTGCAAGCTATATCAGGGAATTGAATCAAAACATCCTGGAACTGGTAGGGGAAGGAGTTATGCAATAAATTTTTGCTTTCAGATAATCACATATAATGAAAAGAATTTTCACCATCCTGGTTATATGCATGCCTGTTATTTTTTGCTATGGCGCACAGGCCGGCGATAACGGGAATGCCGGTAAGTTCCGCCTGTTGCCGGCGCCACAGAAAGTGGAATGGAATAATGGTACAGGCTTGAAAAGCAATGAACTGAAGGGGATTTTTCTGAAAGGTGATTTGAAACGACCCGCATTGGTTTATCCCTTAGACAACCTGCCGCTGGCAGATCATCCGGGGAAAGGGATACTCACATTGGAAATCTCAAACAACAAAGAGCTGCCGGCTTCCAATGAATCCTATATTCTTCAGATACAGAACGGCGAAGTAACTATTTCCGGTAAAGACGATGCAGGGGTATTTTACGGATGTCAAACCTTGTTGCAGATGCTGGAAGATGCAACGGATCAGCGTATAGACATACCCGCGTGCAGGATTACAGATTTTCCGGATATCCCGTACAGAGCCGTGCACCTGGATCTGAAGTACCATCTTGAAAAAATGGAATATTACTACAGAATGATGGACCGGCTGGCGGGCATAAAAGTAAATGCGGTGATCATTGAATTTGAAGATAAGCTCAGGTATAGAAAAGCAGATAAGGTGGGATCGGGAAATGCGGTGTCAATAGACGAATTTGCGGCATTATCCCGTTACGCAAAGGAACGGTACATTGAAATCAGCCCGTTGGTGCAGGGCCTGGGGCATGTGTCCTTTATTCTTAAGCACGATATTTATACACATTTGCGCGATGACAGGAAGATAGACTGGGTAATTGACCCCCTCAACCCGGAAACTTATGACCTGCATTTCAAAATGTATGATGATGCCATGGAGGCAACACCCGGTAGCAAATATTTGCATATAGGAGGAGATGAGGTGTATAACCTGGGCGCTTCGGAGTTATGCAAACGTTCCGGCATGAAGCCCTTTGAATTGCAGATGTACTGGTTAAATAAAGTTTGTAAATACGTAACCGAGCATGGCCGTACGCCTATTTTCTGGGACGACATGGTATTTTCACTCTCCGATTTGTACGGAACCATGCGTAACGACAAAATGCTTGATTCTGCCTGGGTGGAAAAGGAATGGGCAGAGAAACAACATCTGCTGGATGAGAATGTAGGCCTATTCCCTAAGAATTGTATTTACATGCGATGGAATTATAACTTCCCGAAAATACAGGGAAACACTAAAGCCATTGACTGGTTTATGGCCAATGGTATGCAGGTGTGGGGCGCACCAGCCGCGCAGGACATGTCTGCTATGTTGCCAAGACAAAATTCTATTTATCAGCCAACAAAAGATTTCTGTGAGATTGCCGTAGAGAAAAAATTGCCCGGCATGTTATTAACTGCCTGGGATGACTCCTCTCCGCATATGGAAACTTTCTGGCGCGGCTTCTACGATTATGCAGGTTTGTCGTGGAACTACCAGGATATGGATGCCGCTGCTGCTCATAAAATATTCCGTCATCGGTTTTATGCACCCGAACTGGCCGCTCCACAATTTGAATTCCAGGACTCTCTGGAACTGGCACTGGATTTCTGGGACGTGGCATTGATCAATCAGGGACACCGGCGACATTATCCGTATAAAATGGATCTTATTTCTCTGCCGCATAGTGACAGTACAGGCATCTGGAGCAAAAAATATGCAGATAAAGTGGAACGTGCGCAGCTGGAATTAAAACGATATTCAAATATCAGGACTGTGATAGCTGAGAATAAAAAAAGAGTACGCAGGAACAGGTATTCGTTGGAGTTATTAACAGTGATGAATGAGTTACAGATCTATCCATCCAGACTATTATTGCTGTTGCAAAACTATGATCAGGCGAAGGACAAGGACAGGGTAAAGAAGGAAATCGGCAGCCTGGTTAATTCCTTCCCGGCATTGAGAAAGCAATATGAAGATGTGTTTTCAGAACAACGGTTCCTCTCAAATCCTCCCGGATATATACTAGATCAGAACAATGATCCCATGTTGGGGAATGGAACAAATAACAGCGACTGGATGCATGTTTTTGAACTTGCCTTCAATGATAAATTGTTAAAGTGGTTGAATGAAAAATAACATAGCTAAACTTCTGTTTGTTTTTTTTGAGATTTTGCTGATAGTGCCTGTGCCGGCATTTTCATCGCTGCCAGGAAGACCTCCGGGTGGCGATGAGGCAAATCTCCTTAAACATTTCAGGTTGGTTCCGTTGCCGCAAAAAATAGTCCTCGCCAAAGGGGCAGGGCTAGCCTGCAATGCGCTGGGAAGTATATTTCTGGAAGGCATCGCGCGCCGGCCTGTATTGCAGGCGCCCTTGTCAACGCTACCAGATGCGGAGAGGCCAGGGGAAGGAGTGCTCACTTTACGGTTAAAGAACGATCCGTCATTACCGGCTTCCCGGGAAGGATATAAACTGGAAGTTACTGCCAGGCAGGTTGTGATAACAGCAAAAAGCGAGGCCGGTATTTTTTATGGTTGCCAGACGTTGCAGCAATTGCTGGAAGATGCCAGGGATCAGTCACTGCTGATTCCTGCATGTACTATAACTGATTTTCCGGACATACCGTACAGGGCTGTACACCTTGACCTGAAGTACCACCTGGATAACCTTGACTATTATTACCGGATGATGGACCGCCTGGCGGCCGTTAAAGTGAATGCAGTTATCCTGGAATTTGAGGATAAGTTAAGGTATCGTTCAGCGCCGGTTATCGGAGCGGAGAATTCCATTTCAATAGATGAATTTGCGGCGCTCAGCAGATATGCCAATGAAAG
Source organism: Chitinophaga sp. CCNWYY40 (assembly GCF_037483205.1). Classification (NCBI taxonomy): domain Bacteria; kingdom Pseudomonadati; phylum Bacteroidota; class Chitinophagia; order Chitinophagales; family Chitinophagaceae; genus Chitinophaga; species Chitinophaga sp. CCNWYY40. The sequence goes on along the minus strand of NZ_JBBHLF010000003.1, from coordinate 217,745 downwards.
ACACATTGAGATCAGCCCGTTGGTACAGGGTTTAGGACATGTGGCTTTCATCCTGAAACATGATGAATATGTGGATTTGAGAGATGATCCGCGGAAAGACTGGGTGTTTGATCCGCTGGATTCCGGTACTTATGCTTTGCAATTCAGGTTATACGATGAGGCAATTGCCGCAACTCCCAATGGTAAATACCTGCATGTAGGCGGAGATGAAGTGTATAATCTGGGGCAGTCGGCAGCCAGCAGGAAGTCGGGCATGACTACCTTCCAGTTACAAATGTACTGGCTGAACAAAGTTTGCGCCTATGCACGGGAGCATAACAGGATCCCTGTTTTCTGGGATGATATGATCTTTTCCCTTTCAGGACTTTATATGTCTATGCACGATACCCATACACCAGCTGATTCCGTCAATTTATTATGGGAGAAGAATGCACCGAAAATTGAACAATATCTGCATCTCTTTCCTAAAGACTGCATATACATGCGTTGGCACTATACATACCCGCGGTTGCAGGGTAATCAGAACGCCGTAAACTGGCTTAAATCCCACCAGCTGAAAGTAATGGGCGCCAGCGCAGTACAGGAAATGCATCCCATGATGCCGCGTAACCAGTCACTTTTTAACCCCATAAAAGATTTTAGCTGGGTAGCTGTTACGCACGGATTAGAGGGCATGCTGGCAACTGCCTGGGATGATTCATCCCCTCACTTCGAAACATTCTGGCGTGGGATATATGATTATGCCTGGTTGAGCTGGAAATATACTGATATCGGGCCGGATGAAGCACATGCCGCATTCCGCCATCGTTTCTATGGACCGGCTTTAAGTAATGAGAGATTTGAATTTCAGGATTCACTGGAATTTTTAATGAATTTCCAGGACACCGCATTTGTGAAAAACAGCACCAGGATCACGGTACCGGAAAAAATTGACCTCATAGAACTTCCCGGTTCAGAACTTCCCGCAGATGTATGGCGGACCGTTTACAGGAACCGGGTTAACCTTGCCCGTAAAGAAATTAAACGGTATGAAACAACCCGCGGCATTATTAAAGACAATATAAAATTGGCAAAACGTAATCACTATGCCTTGCGCCTTTTTGAAAGGATAAATGAATTACAGATCTATAATGCAAAAATACTGGATCTGCTCGATGACTATGCAGGAGAAACTACACCAGACGGCCGACGGCGTGCGGTATTAAAGATCAGGTCTGCAGCGGACGGATTTGCAGACTTGAGAAAAGAATATGAGCAGGTGTTTTCGGAAACAAGGTTTTTAGAAAGGCCACCGGGGTACCTGATGGATGATAATTACGACACAATGCTGGCAAATGCCACGCAGACAAGCTCAGACTGGATGTACCTTTTTGAATTGAAAATGAATGTAAAACTTGAAGCATGGCTTAAATCCATGCAGTAGCGCATCATCATAGCAAACTAATTCCCGTACACATAAAAGTTATACTAAAAATGGATAATTTAAAGTCAGGTGCATTGCTTATTATTTTCTCCGCCGGTATACTTTTTACCGGATGTAAACAGAAGCGATATGCAGAGGCGAAAACCGTGGAAAATGAACTGAAAAGTTTTGTTTTGGAAGATGGGTTTGAGATTGAGAATGTTGCCGCTGAACCACAGGTGGTTATGCCTGTTTCCATGGCAATTGATGAGGATGGTAATACATACGTGGTAGAAATGGAGGATTATCCTTTCGTAGCTGATGCAGCAGCCGGAAAAGGAAATATAAAAATGCTGCTGGATGTTGACGGCGATGGTAAGTTCGATTCTGCTTACGTATTTGCACAGCGGATTCCCGATGCCACATCTGTACTTCCCTACAAAAAGGGTATCCTTGTTACGGCTGCCCCGAACATTCTATTTATGAAGGATACCACCGGCGATCATAGAGCGGATGTTATTGATACCATATTCACCGGCTTCTTTACCGGAAACTCAGAAGCACAGATCACCAGTCTCACATATGGGATCGACAACTGGATCTACGCCAATAATCATGGTCAGGCAGGACAGGTGAAATTTTTGAAAAGGCCTGACCTGGCGCCGGTATCAATGGGTGGTCACGATTTCAGGTTCAGACTTGATAAAGAGCAGTTTGAAGCGGAGTCCGGAACGGGGCAGTATGGCCTGGCCATCAATGACTGGAATCATCGTTTTTATACACAGAATACACTGCATATACAAACGAATCCAATTGCCTGGAGATATCTTCACAGGCACGCCTATATGCCATCCTATAGCGGCGACTACAATCCATCTGACCATGAGATTGAAATGTTCCAGTTAACGCCACCCCCTTACTGGAGGAAAGAACGGAGCGAAAGACGCCAGCGCCAGTATGATTCGCTGAAATTAGACCAGGTGGAGTGGATTTCAGGACATTTTACAGGTGCCTCGGGCGCCACATTTTATGGTGGAGACAATTTCCCTAAAGAGTATTATGGTTCCATTTTTACGGGAGAAGTTTCCGGAAATCTTGTGCACAGAGATGTTTTAACACGTACACCAAATCAATCGTTATATACCGCCAGCCGCGGACCACTTGAAAAAAAGAAAGAATTTCTGGCATCCAAAGATTCCTGGTTTCGTCCCACTTCGTTTTATTCCGGCCCGGATGGTAACCTGTATGTGATTGATATGTACCGTCAACATATTGAAACACCAGTTTCTATACCTGACGACCTGAAAGCCGATATGGATTTCCATGCAGGTAATGACAAAGGCAGGATCCACCTGATTTATCCAAAAGGGGGAAAGAAAGTAGTTAAACCACAGATGAACGCCTTGAGTAGTGGGGAACTGGTGAAACTGCTGACACATCCCGCTGCCTGGTGGCGTACCCAGGCACAACGCCTGTTAATTGACCGCCAGGATCAATCCATAGTGCCGGCTGTCAGAGCTATTTTGGTTTCCAATACAGATGCCAGGTATCGTTTACGGGCATTATATACGCTGGAGGGCCTTCAGGCACTCACAGCAGCTGATGTAAGGGGTGCCATGAATGATGTGGACGCCGGTGTGAGAGAGCATGGCGCCATCTTGTCTGAAAGGTTTCCGGAACTACTGCCCGAACTGTTGAAACTGACAAATGATAGTGTGGCATATGTTGTATTTCAGGCAGCCCTGAGCGCAGGGAATGCGCCGGCTGATAAAGCAATACAGGCATTAAGCCTGACACTGACCAAACACAGCGCAGATTCAATACTGAATATTGCTGTGTTGAGCGCCGAACCCTGCACATCTTTGAAGTTTTTGCAGGCATTGAAAAATAGCGGGAATTATTTTGAAACACCTGGCAAATACAAACTACAGTTTTTAAAGTCATTTGGCTATATCAATGGAGCGAGGAACAACGGTGCAGAAATTGCTGCACTGGCAAGCTTCTTACAGGACCCGGTTATTGTAAAAAATCCGGGATGGGCGGATGCGGTTACTACAGGATTGTTGGAAGGTCTTACCGCTGAGGAAAAAACATTATCCGCAGACGCGTTGAAAGCCTTGAAAAAATACGAAGCGAACATAACTGATCCGGGCATAAAAAGTACGGTAGCAAAACTATTACAACCGGTAACTTCTTCTAACTAATCTAAAAAGAACTATCATGAATGAAATCGAGAGAAGACAGTTCATCAAAAACGGGATACTTTTTTCAGCCAGCTTTTTAGCAGGAGGCTTACTGTTATTGGGTTGCGGAAATAGTCAGAAAGAAAATGCGACGGGGGACAGGAAAGCAAAAGAAGAAAAGAATGATGCTCCTGCAAAGGATCCCTGTGATGCATCGGCACTGTCTGCCGAAGACCTGAAAGCCCGGAAGGCATTGGGATATGTGGATCAAACGCCCATGAAAGAAAAACGTTGTGGAAATTGTAAGCTGTTTGTACCGGCGCAGGGAGAGAAGTCATGTAATACCTGCCCTTTATTCAAAGGTCCGGTTTCACCTAAAGGATATTGCACCTACTGGGCGCCCAAAGGCATCTGATTTTTCAAACATAAAGCATCAACCGTGAGTCATCATATTTTTTTCAGATTCAGCAAATGCCTGTTACTATTAATTTGCTTTTCGGTAACGGCATTTTCCCAGAAAATCCGCGTGGGTGTTTTTGAGGTAAATGCTTCCCCGCCGATAGGCAGCCCGGTTGCTTATGCGGTTACACGTTCCATTACTGATTCCTTAAGTGCGCGGGGTATTGTAGTGTTGTCGGCAGACAAGCCCGTGGTACTGTGTGTGGTGGACTGGATTGGCATTTCCAATGAGGGGCAGGATCGATGGCGCCGGCAGGTGGCCGCCGCAGCCGGAACAACTATAGACAGGGTTTCTATACATACCCTGCATCAACATGATGCCCCCCGTTGTGATTTTACGATTGAAAGAATTATGGAGGAATATGGCCTGGGAGGAAGAAGCATTGACAATACTTTCACTACAGACGTGATCCAGAGAACAGCTGCAGCTGTAAAGAAGGCAATCAGTAATGCACAGGTTGTAACAGCTGTTGGATGGGGGCAGGCTAAAGTGGATAGTGTAGCTTCCAATCGCAGGATAATGGATGCGGATGGCAACATTACCACGCGCTGGAGCAGCACAAAGGATAGTGCCATGCGTGCAGCACCGGAAGGATTGATAGATCCCTGGCTGAAATGCATCAGTTTCTGGAATGGGAATAAAGCAATTGCGCTGTTAACTTATTACACAACACATCCACAAAGTTATTATGGTACAGGTGATGTAACCTGTGAGTTTGTAGGTATCGCGAGGAATGCCATAGAAAAGCAGCTGGGAATACCCTCTATTCATTTTAACGGCGCAAGCGGCAATATTGCTGCAGGAAAATATAATGATGGGTCTGCCCCGCAGCGTATTGTCCTTGCCCGTCATGTAGAGGAGGGTATGAAGAAAGCATGGCTGAATACCAAAAAGTATCCGCTCCGGAATGCTTCCGTTGCCTGGAGTAACGTAGAAGTGGCACTGCCACTTGGCGCAAACATCATTGAAGCAGATCTTCGCCACCGAATGACCAACGACAGTCTCAATATTCATGAAAAATTCAGGGCGGCAGAAAAACTGGCCTGGTATCAGCGTAGCACCGAAGGGCACAAGGTTAATATTTCCTCACTGAAATTGGGCAATATCTGGTTGCTGAATATTCCGGGTGAGGCATTTGTGGAGTACCAGCTGGCAGCACAAAAAATGCGGCCTCAGGATGTTGTTTGCACTGCTGCATACGAAGAATATGGGCCGGGTTATATAGGAACAAAGGCATCTTATTTTCAGAAAGGCGGATATGAAACCAGCGATATTGTTTCCGGTGTTTCTCCTGATGTGGAATCTGTGCTGTTAAATGCCATTCGTACCGTGCTAAAATGATGAGCATATGGACCGGAGAAAATTTCTGGCAAATTCGGCTATCCTCACCATTGGAAGCCGCGTTTATAAAACACTAGGTATGGGAAAAAGCGCCCCCTCCGTTGCAGACCTTATCCGGTTAACGGCAACCGCTTCAAATTTTGAAAGAGAAAAATTAAGGATACCATTCGGGTTTAAAGGAGGCTACCTAACGGAGCTTTGGCAAACCGCTGTGCAACTGAAAACGGACCGGGTCAGCGGAATTGGGTTAGCCACACAGAGCGTATTGTATGGAGATGCTGATCTGTTTGCGGCCTATTCTGAAGCGGCTGCCAACTCATTGATGTTTGCATTGACGGAAAAAGCCTTACATCTGGCAAAAGATATCCCTTTCAGGACACCGGTCGACTTATTTGAAAGACTGCTTCCGGCTGTAACAAATGAAGCAGTATCATTAACCGGTAAGAAGGATATCAATCCAAACTTTGTTCTGAACGCATTAGTGAGCCTTGATAACGCAGCCTGGTTGGTTTATGCTGCTGAGAATGGTTTTAAGGATTATGAACAGATGATCCCGGAAATATACAGACCGGCACTAAGCACACGTAATAGCAAAATAGGCGTAATGTTCCAGGTATCTTATAAGATGCCTGTACAGGATATCGTGAAGGCTGCAGACGGGGGATACTTTATCATTAAGATAAAAACAGGGCAGCCGGGAACGCAACAGGAAATGGTGGAAAAAGATGCCGCCCGTATCAAAGCCATTCATGATGCCCTCCGGTTGAAAAGTACACCTCATACAAAACATAACAGAATTCTGTATACGCTGGATTGCAATGGCAGATACGAAAAGAAATCGACCCTGCAACAGTTAATAGAACAGATTAAAGGGAACGGCCTGATGGATCACTTATTACTGATTGAAGAGCCTTTTCCGGAAACAAACGATGAATATGTAGGCGACCTCGGTGTGCGCATTGCAGCTGATGAAAGTGCGAACAATGAAGAAAATACACTGAAACGTATCCGGCAGGGATATAAAGCAATTGTATTGAAGGCAGTGGCCAAAACGTTAAGTCTTACCTTCAGGATCGTGAAGGTGGCGCATGCGCATCATATACCCTGTTTCTGCTCGGACTTAACGGTAAACCCTATACTGGTAGACTGGCATAAGAACCTGGCGGCAAGACTGCTTCCTTTTCCGGAATTGGGAATTGGCATGATGGAGACTAATGGAAAGGAGAACTACATGGGCTGGGAAACCATGAAGCAATATCTTCCGGCAAGAGATGCATCATGGGTTAATGCAAAACAGGGAGTGTTTGAACTCGATGATAGTTTTTATCAAACCGCCGGAGGAATATTCCGGCCTTCGGATCATTATGTTGAAATGTTTAGAAAAACGTAAAGTAAGCGGGTATGTATTCCTGTTAGTGTTCCTGCCGGTTATTTTTTATGGTGCCTGTATGCCCTGCAGCAGTGCCGGAAAGCCAGATGTAACTGCAAAAGCAGTTACATCTGCAAAAGAACAGGAGGAACACAAGGCCAGGATAGTGGCCTGCAGTTTTGTGAAAAAACACCTGGGTGTTACCATTGGTTTGGAAAGCATATATCATTTCAAAATTACCGGCAGACAAACATATACAATGAAAGGAGTTATCAAGGAGAATGATAATGTCTGCTATTGGTCTGTTACCCTGCTTTTTAACGGAAGCGACTGGAACAATATTAATAACTGGGCCGAATTGATGTTCAATACAAATTATCCGGGGAACGATGGTTGATTTGTTTAATAGGCATTTTTAGGATATTTTTGTATACAAATTACTATTTTTATGAAAGAAGGTTCGTTAGCAAATATGGCATATGCTGAATTCAGGAAAATGATCCTGTCTAATCAGTTAACCAGGGGATCCAGACTTGTGGAAAGTTGGTGGGCGCAGAAATTGAATGTAAGCCGTGTAGCTGTTAGGGAAGCTCTGATCAGGTTGTCAGGTGAAAGCCTGGTTGAATTTGGTGAAAAAGGTGGATGTTTTGTGAAATCCATTACGGCAGAAGACGTTGTGGAAATAAAGGAGTTGCGGGAAGTATTGGAACTGGGTGCATTAAAATTGTTATCGGAAAGGTATGACAAAGAAGTAATAGCAAAGTTGGAAAGAATCTGTGAAGATTTCTCACTGATGGTCAGTGGCGGATATTTGAGTGGTGCCTGCGAAGCGGATGTGAAATTCCACGAGGCTATCATTGAGGGGTCAAAAAATGCCCGCCTTTTACATATTTATAAAAGTAGCAATATTCCCTTGTTTCATTTCAAACTTGGCAGTACGCAGTCTGAAATGAATGACTATGAATTGACGGATGTAGAGCATAGAAAAATTGTGAAGGCTTTAAAAAAGAAGGACTATGAGACGGCAAGGGAAACGCTGATTATGCATCTGGACCGTGGAGAGAAAGCCATGCTTGGAATGGTTCCGGAAAACAACACCGTTGCAGGGTAATGTACGCTGCCGGTCAGAACTTCAGTTCCGCCAGTGATATCTCTCTCCCGTGTTGCCTTTTACTTACGTCCGCAGCTTCCATAAAGGCATACAATTCTATTGTTTCTTTTGAATTAACCGGAGATATGCCTGTCCTGTAGAAATCTATTATCTTTTGAAGCAATGGCTCGTAGCCATGATATCCTGTGATAGGCACATTTCCTTTTTCGCCAAAGGCCATTCCTCCATAGGCATAAACACCGCTTCTGGTTCCGCGGAAAATACCTACCCTTCCGTCTTCCCATACACCTGTAACAATATCCGTAGATGCAGTATGGGTTCTTTGTACTGTGCTGCACCCCAGTCCCATTACCGCAAACAGCATTTCCACTCCATGCACGCCATACCAGTACAAATCAGTATGGGATGGTTCAATTTCACAGGGACTAAAGGTTTCTGCACCGAGTATTTTGCCAATCAGGGAGCCATTCTGCAGCTTTTCCATATTTTCAACATAACGTAAAGTAGACGAAGAGAAAACCGGCACTTTGTGGCGTTCCGCTAATTCATAAATACGGACCACATCCCGGTAAGATGCAGCTACCGGCTTATCAATGAATACAGGTTTGCCTGCTTCAAATATCATTTTTGCCTGTTCCAATCGTAATCTGCCATCATTTGTTTCCAGCATTATTACGTCAGTTACCTTTAAAAGTTCAGCGATGGAGGATGATATGGTGACGCCATACGCTTTTACCTGTTCTGTATATCCGGAGATTCTGCTGTAGCTGCTTTTTATTTCGCGGCTTCCATAAGGGTAGGCGGCTGTTACCCTGTACCCCCCATAAGTATCGTTAGCTTCCGTTGCATTTAATGTTTTTACAAATTCAATGGAATGAGAAGTATCCAGGCCAATGATACCAACTCTTTTCCCTTTCTGTGGTACCGGGAACGCTGCATAGGCTGAACGGGGATATAAACTTATGCCTATGCCCAGCGTTGCTGCTGTTTGCAGGAAATTACGACGGTTAATATTCGATTTGTTTTTCATCCTGTAGTTATTTATTTATTCGCAAGCCGTCTCAGAGCAATGTAAGCCATAAGGCCGCTGCTCATATTGAATACGTTTTGCTCGTCAACGTCAAAAGTGGGTGTATGAAGGGAAGAGTTTATTCCCCGGGCGGTGTTTCCTACGCCTAATCTATAGTAGCAACTATCGGCCAGCCGGGAAAATTCTCCGAAATCTTCCCCGGCCATCCAGATATTCAAGGTAGAAACATTTTCCTTTCCCAGGTATTCAATGGCATATTGAAATACCTGGGCTGTTAGGTCCTCATTATTTTCTACTCCCGGAAATCCCTGTATTTTCACATCAGAAGTGGCGCCCATGCTTTCTGAAATGCCTTTGACTATTTTATTGATATGGGCGTGTACTTCTTTTCTCCATGTTTCATCAAGTGTTCTGAGCGTACCTTCCAGGTATACTTCTTCCGGGATAATATTAGTAGATCCGGCGGCGGTCAGCTTCCCTATTGAAAGAACAGTTGGCATCGCTGGGTTGGCCATTCTGCTTACAATTTGCTGCAGGGCAATAATTACATGACCGGCGATTACCACCGGATCTATATTTAAATGCGGTTGCGCGCCGTGTCCACCCCGGCCTTTGATGGTAATATACAGCTCGTCATTTGAGGCCATATATCTTCCGGGTTTCAATCCCACCTTTCCTGCTTCCAGTTCTGGCATAGTATGCTGACCGATAACAGCGACCAGTCCCGGGTGATTTAATAATCCTTCTTCCACCATGGCTTTGGCGCCTCCGGGATATTTTTCTTCTGCCGGCTGGAAAATAAGTTTGATCTGTCCTCCAAAATCATCTTTCAGGGCCTGTGCAATGCGCGCTACGCCCAGCAATGATGCGGTGTGTACATCGTGTCCGCAGGCATGCATGATACCTTCATTCTCAGATTTATACGGTACATTATTTTCTTCATTAATGGGAAGTGCATCAATATCTGCCCGTAATGCAACTGCTATTGAAGATGGTTTGTTTCCGGTTATGGTGCCGATAACGCCGTTGCCGGCAGATGCCTGCCAGGGAATATTCATTTGGGTTAACCGCTTTTTAATATAGTCAGCTGTTCCCTGTTCGTGAAATGAAAGTTCCGGATGCCGGTGCAGATAGTGTCTGTCTGCAATGATTTCACCGGAAAATTGGTGGCATAGTGTTTTAATTTTGTCTATGAGCATCAGCGGGAGTGCTTGGTTAATGATGGATAAGCCTGCAATACACGGTCTATTTCGGAAGACTGTCCCGGAGAAAGACTTTCATGTGGATTGAGACACCAGATGCCTTCAAGAAGTTGCTCGCGGCGGAGCACTTCATGTATCCCGGAAATACATCCGTGAAACTGGTTCGAAGGATCAAAGATGGCCGCATTCATATCGGTGATCATGACGCCTGTAGCCAGTAAGTCTGCTATCCCTTCATTATTGTTGGCGATGGAGTGCTTTATTTTATTAAACAGCTCAACCGCCGGTTTTGTCCAAACAGACCAATGACCCAGCAAACCGCCAACAAATCTTTTTTCAACCGTTGCCCCATTCACTACAAATCTGAAAGGGGTAAGGAGGTCTGCCACCAGGTTGTCGTCATTGCCTGTATACAGGGCAACTTCTTGCATCCGGGTGGAGTCGCACACTGCTCTTACCACATCCAGCGTTTGGTAACGGTTGAATGCAGCAACTTTTATCGCCTCCACATTTGGAATTCCGGCGAAGGCTTTCCAGAATTCGTAACTAAGGATCCGGCCTCCCACAGCAGGTTGCAGATAAAAGCCAAATACAGGCAGGATATCTGCAATTGTCCTGACATGTTTTATCAGGGCTTCGTCCGTCCAGTCGTTTAGCCCGCCAAGACTTAATAAACCGATGTCATAGCCATATTTAACTGCCAGTTCAGCCTCTTTAACTGCCTGGCTGGTAGAGCCGCAAATACCGGCAACTTTGACAAGTGTTTTTCCGCCTGCTGAACGCTGTATCTCATCAGCTGTTAACTCCAGTACCCGTTCCAGCAGGTTGAATTTCGGGTCCCTGATCTCAAATTGCGTAGTATGCACACCAATAGCAATACCTCCCGATCCGCTTTCGAGGTAATATCTGGTCAGCGCTCTTTGCCTTTTTTCATCTATCCTTAATTCGCTGGTAAGCGCAAGTGGATGTGCAGGTATGAAAGTACCCTGGTGCAGCAACGTTTTAACTGCCGGGCTCAATATTTTTGCAGCCATATCTTTAAAATTTTCCTTCCCGTTCCTGAAAATGAGTAGGCTTATTGGAGATTTTTCCGCCGTATTTCAGCCATTCGGCAATCATATAAATCATTTCCTTGAGTGACACCGATGGATAGCCAAATAAATTAAATGCCTCCGCTGAATTGCTCAACAGGGCAGTGGCTTGTTCTTCTCCGCTGAATACCGGTGGCAGGTTGAACAGTTTGCCAAATTCTCCCGCAATCCATCTTACAGAAGCGGTTTCCGGACCTGAAACATTTAAGAACTTTGCAGGTGTGCTACAATGTAGTAATGAGCGGATGGCAATTTCGTCCGCATCCTTTTGCCATATCACATTTACATGACCCATACGAAGATCAATGCTAATGCCTTCTTTCACACATTTTGCAATTTCAAGCAACACGCCATAGCTGACATCATTCGCATAATTCAATCTGTAAATCAGCAATGGAGTGCCATACTTCGACGACTGGTATTGAAAAATCCGTTCCCGCCCAAGACAGGACTGTGCATATTCTCCAACGGGTGCTGCCGCCATTTCTTCTGTGGCGCCGCCTGCAATAACAGGAGTCAGCGGATATACGTTACCCGTAGAGAAAACAACGATTTTTGAGTTTTTGAATTTTTCCGCTACCAGCCCGGGCAGGAAGCTGTTCATCGCCCATGTTAATGATTCATTACCTGTAGTCCCAAATTTTGTTCCTGCCAGGTATATCACATTAGGCACTTCCGGTAAAGAAGCCAGTTGCTCAGGCTCCAGTAAGTCGACCGGGTAGGTTTCAACGCCATACTGTTCCAGCTCAGACTGAAGGCCGGGTTGGGAGAATCTGGACGCGCCCAGTACTTTCTTTTTCAAACCTGCAATGGCAATAGCGTCCATTGCTAATTTGGCCATAGAGGGCCCCATTTTTCCTCCAACACCAAGTAAGAGAATGTCCCCGTCAATTTTTGCAATGTCTTCGATAAGCGCATCTGAAGGCGTTAGAAGACGACTGTAAATATCATTGATATCGGTCATGTTGTGAAATTTATAGAGATAGTTAAAAGAAGAGTTTTTGAATATTCAGACCGGCCAGGATAAATACGAGAAGAAGCCCCGCTATAGCTGCTATGTTGACGGCCGTTGAATTTTTATATTTGCCCATGATCGTTGCATCATTACTAACCGCAAATAATGCTATTCCGATCAGTGGTACGATCAATACGGTGATGCTTTGTGCAAAAACGATCAGTTCAAGTGGAATATGCCCGAAAAGGATAGCTATTGTTGCGCCGATAATAATGATCAGGGCAATGAAGCTTTTTGCTTTTGGAGAATCCATGCTGCTGCCGAAGCCGAGGGAATCTGCCAGCAGTGTTCCGCCAAGTGTGGCATTGCCGATAAGGGAAGAGAAGGATGCGCCATAAAGGCCTATCAGGAAAAACATAGTAGCCTTCTTGCCGAAAAGGGGCGTAAGCGCCCGGCCCATATCTGCGGCTGTATTCACCTTTATATGGTTAACATGAAGAACAGAGGCAGCGCAGACCATCACAATGACACTCATTAACCCAAGCAAAAGAATACCTGTAAGGCTTCTATCCCTGATCTCATTTCCGCTTTTGTTATTTCTTGCCCTTTCCTGTACAAGATAAGACTGATAAAATGCGCCTACCAGTGAAAAACAGGAAGCGATAAACGCAATGATCAGGCCATGGGATCCCATCGGGACCTGCGGGCGTAAACCAGCCAGACTCTCTGACAAGGAAGGACGCGCTACGATGCAGGTGACCAGGAACGAAAGCAGCATGGATATTACAATGCCTATCATCACTGTTTCAAGGATCTTGTAGAAACGACGAAAGAATAACAGGCTTATGCCTATCGCGCTGGAAAGGACCACCCAGAAGCCGGTGGACGTATTCGTTAGTTCGGCCAATGCTACACCGGATCCGATTGCGTTGCCAGCCTGAAATGAAACGGTAACCAGGAAAATTCCTATACCTATGATCGCAGAAAATTTGCTGCCCCACTTCATTTGAATAGTATTTAACAACGATTGTTTGGTGGCCATGCCTATCCTGGCAGCCATAGATGTGTAAATGGCCATAAAGAATATGGCAACTGCCACAATCCATAGTAAGCTATATCCAAATTCAGCCCCGAGTTTAGTGGTAATAGTCATTTTACTTGGCCCAAAAACAACGGCCAGCGTAATGATGCCTGGAATAAGGGAGCCGCTCCAATCTTTTAGTTTTGATGACATGCGTCCTGGTTTGGTTGAATAAAATGTTATTTGAATACAAATATATTGTAGTTTTGTATACAAAAATACTTTTTTTGTGTATGCAGAAAAAATAAAGCCTATCCGCCGATGAAACCGCGCAGCCGCTGAGAACTGATTTTTTTATGGATATAATTGCCGGAACCCGGCACCTTAGATGATTTATTTATTCAAGTGATATGAGATCGTACCTGACATATGTATGCTGCTGTTTAATGGGCTTATATGCCTGTTCGGGAAGCAGGGGTAGTAAGAAGATTGTATTGTTTGCCACTCCGGCTGTTACAGACAGTCTGAAGCAACAACTGGAAAGAGCAGCAGCCAGCAATGGCTGGCTGCTGCAGGTTACCACAGACCGGCACTTTTTCCAGGAAGATTCCCTGGCCGGATGCAGCGCCGTGGTATCCATGCTGTCGGATGTCGATAGCATGGGCCACCGCGAAGTGGTATCGTTGCGGCGCTACCTGGAAGCAGGCGGAGGGTGGATGTTAGTAGCCGATACACTGCATCACCCAACAGGTTGGCCCTGGCTGGATTCATTAAACGGGCGGAGGGAATTTACGGAAGAGAAGCCTGCCAGGATTTTTATGACGCCGGCACCATTAGCAGCAGGGGTATTGGAAAAAGGTGTGAAATATGCGATCGGGGATAACACCGCGCCGGATTATAAACTTTGTGCCACACTTCCTATACCTGAAAATAACCGGTACGCCTATACGATGTTGGGTCAGGGACTGGATGAACCTATGGAAATGGCCATCATGCCGGGCAACGACGTATTGTTTGTAGAACGCAAAGGGGGCGTAAAATTGTATGAGCACGACAGCAGGGAGATAAAAACCATTGGGCATTTCGACGTTTTCAGCGGCATAGAAGATGGCTTGCTGGGCGTGGCCCTGGACCCGGATTATGAAAAAAATAACTGGGTGTATTTTTACTATGGGGTGGCAGGCAGCAAGGCAGTGAGCCGTTTATCCAGACTGGAGCTGAAGAAGGGGCAGCTGTTGATGCAAACAGAAAAGATCATGATGGAAATTCCTTCACAACGGCAGTATTGCTGTCATTCTGCGGGATACCTGGAATTTGGCCCTGGCGGCCTGTTATACCTTTCAACCGGGGATAATACAAACGCGGAGGCTACCGAAGGTTATACGCCGGTAGATGAAAGACCAGGACATGAACTGGCCGACGACCAGGGCACGTCTGCCAACAGCAATGATCTGCGGGGCAAGATACTGCGTATAAAGCCAAAGCCGGATGGAACCTACGAAATACCAGACGGCAACCTCTTTCCTAAAGATGGCTCCGCGGGCAGACCTGAAATTTACGTAATGGGATGCCGCAATCCTTTCCGCATCACAGTAGATCCGCACAACAACTTTCTTTATTGGGGAGATATAGGGCCGGATACTAAGGTGCCCGCTGCTGAAGGCGGCACCCTGAGCTTTGATGAAGTGAATCAGGCCAGGAAACCCGGATACTTTGGCTGGCCTTATTTTAATGGTAATAATGAAGCATATCCTCTATGGGACTTCGCCGGAAAAAAAGAACGCCCCCGTCAGAACCCGCAGCATCCGGTCAACAACTCACGGAATAATACAGGAGTGCGCAACCTCCCGCCCGCTCAACCGGCAATAATTTGGTATGCTGATGGTAGTTCACCCATATTCCCGTTGGTCGGCAAAGGCGGTGAATCCGTAATGACAGGTCCCGTTTTTTACAGCGATCAGTTCAAAAATGCTAAATACAGGTTATCGCCGTATTATGATGGCAAACTGTTTATTTACGATTGGGTGCGCCGTTGGATCATGGCAGTTACATTTGACAAAGATTATCATTATCTCCGCATGGAGCCATTTCTTGAAAACCTGGATCCGTCCGCGCCTATAGATATGAAGTTTGGTGAGGATGGTGCGATTTATTTACTGGAATACGGCACCAACTGGTTCGCAAAAAATATGGATGCGAGACTGGTACGTATAACCTATGCAGAAGGTAACCGTAAGCCATTTGCCAGCATCCGGTCTGATAACAACTATGGTGCCGTGCCTTTTACCGCACATCTTTCGGCGGCAACATCCGGCGACTTCGATAAGGGAGATGTGCTGCAATACAACTGGGAGCTGGAGGGCAAAAATTATAGCGGACCAACGCTGGCGCATACATTTAACCAGCCGGGTAAATACAGGATATACTTAACAGTAACGGATAATCACGGCGCCACAGATACGGCCTCATTGACGCTCGAAGTAGGCAACACGCCGCCGGTTGTCCGGATACAGACCAAAAATAACCGTAGCTTTTATTGGGATAATACCTCACTCGATTACCTGGTAAGCGTTACCGATCATGAAGATCCGCAGATCGATTCTTCCGCCATCAGGGTGAGTTTTGATTATCTGGCCTCGGGCCGCGACTTAGCGGTGGTATTAAACGGTAGCAACAGCAGTGCCAGTCCACAGTACGCAAGAGGCCATGAACTGTTTTATTCATTGGACTGTAAGGCCTGTCACACAGAAAACACCGCCTCCGTAGGGCCAAGCCTGCTGGACATCTCACACCGTTATGCTGGTAAGGAAGATAACATCGGCAAGCTGGCGGCTAAGATCATTGCCGGCGGCAGTGGCAACTGGGGCACGCGCACAATGTCTTCCCATCCCGATCTGCTACCTAAGGATGCCAGGGAAATAGTGAAGTACATTATCTCGCTGGGAGCCACCACGCCGTCATTACCCTTGCGGGGATCTTTAGCGTTGAAAGCTCATGAAGGAAAAGGAAACAATGGTGTTTACCTGCTTACCGCTTCTTATGCCGACAAAGGAGCCAATAATATAGCACCTCTCACATCGCAGGCTATCGTTGTATTAAGAAACCCGTTACTGGAGGTGGAAGATTTTGATGACAGCAAGGTGAGCTTACAACCCATTGCCACCGCCGGTCTTACCTATGCCTATGTAAAGGATGGGGATTTTGTAGCCTACAAACAACTTGACCTGGCAGGCATCAGCAGTATAAAGTACAATGTGCAATACAGGGGCAGTGGTGGTGAAATCCTGTTACATATCGATAGAAAGAATGGACCGGTAGCAAGCAGGATCACTATACCTCCCGGAAATACGCCCGACTGGAAATCGGGCTGGAAACAGGTGACAGCAACATTGGATGAGATCAGCGGATTACATGACTTGTACTTTGAATTTAAAAGTCCGCATGGCGACAAAGGATATCTTTTCAATATTGATTGGATTTATTTCACAAAAAACAAATAGAGATCCTTATGCCACTATCCGTGAGATACCGATTGTCGGTAATGATGTTGCTGGAATATTTTGTGTGGGGCGCATGGTATGTAACTATGGGAACCTACCTGCTGGTGACGCTGAAAACGGGTGCTGTGCAGGTAGGCGCGGCATATGCCAACCTTTCTATTGCAGCCATAATTTCACCCTTGTTTATAGGCCTGGTAGCCGACCGTTTTTTTTCTGCACAGCGGCTGCTTGGCACACTGCACCTGCTGGGGGCAGCGGTCCTCTTCTGTATCAGCTATGTGCATGAATTTAATGTCTTCTGGTGGCTGATACTGTTGTATACTTTGTTATATATGCCCACCATTTCTTTAACAAATGCTGTTGCCTTCCGGCAGATGGCAAATGCAGGCAGGGAGTTTCCGGCTATACGGGTTTGGGGCACGGTGGGCTGGATAATAGCAGGTTTGCTGGTCGGTGGCCTGCATATCGAAAACAGTATGCTGACTTTTCGTATAGCCGCCGCCAGTGCTTTCTTATTAGGCATCTACAGCTTTTGGTTACCAGATACCCCTCCTGTAAAACAACAGGCGGATCTGCGGGGAATATTGGGAGTGGATGCATTGAAGCTTTTCAACAACCGTTCCTACACGGTATTCTTCATCACTGCTGTTGCCATCTGTATTCCCCTGGCTTTCTACTATAGCTTTGCCAACCCTTTCCTGAACGATATGGGTGTGCGGAATGCCGCAGGTAAAATGACGATGGGACAGTTGTCGGAACTGCTGTTTATGCTATTGATACCATTGATGTTTGCGCGCCTGGGTGTAAAGAAGATGCTTCTGCTGAGCATGTTGTGCTGGGTGCTACGATACCTTGCTTTTGCATGGGGCAACAATAACCACGAGGCCTGGATGCTGTATGCGGGCATATTGCTGCATGGCATCTGCTATGATTTCTTTTTTGTAACCGGACAGATATACACAGACAAACAGGCAGGCCTTGCAGTTAAAAATTCGGCACAAGGGCTGATCACCTTTGCCACCTATGGTGTAGGCATGCTTATTGGCTCTTTTGTATCAGGTTTTACAACAGGCGCCTGCAGTACGAACATCAACGGTGCGTTGCTGTATCAATGGCGCAATATATGGCTGGTGCCTGCGGGCATCACTGCTGTGTGCATCCTTTTTTTTACTTTTTTATTCAGAGATAACCAACACAAATAATTAATGTAACATCTAAACAGAATATTTATGGGAAAAAGAATAGCTATGCTTGGAGCTGGATTCATTGCTCGTTTTTATGCAGATGCCATCCAGGGGCAGAGAAGCAGGGACCGTATCACAACTGTGTATTCCCGCAAAGAAGAGAGCGCCGGGAAATTTGCCGCAGATTATAATGTACCTCATTATTCCACCAGTCTGGAGGCAGCAGTAAATCATCCGGATGTGGACGTGGTATGTATTGCGCTGCCTAACCACCTGCATGTAACAGCGGTACTTGCCTGCTGTATGGCAGGTAAGGCAGTAATCTGCACCAAGCCGCTCGGCCGTAATGCCGCAGAGGCCAAACGAATGCTGGAAGCGGTAGAAGCAGCTGGCGTTTTTCATGCTTACATGGAAGATCTGGTATATACGCCCAAGTTTTCAAAGGCATTACAAAGTGTGACAGCGGGAGCGCTGGGCCGTATTCTTTGGGCAAAGTCGCGTGAAACGCATCCTGGTCCGCACAGCGAATGGTTCTGGAATAAAGAGCTGGCCGGCGGTGGTTGTATACTGGATCTGGGCTGTCATTGTGTGGAAATTACCCGTAGTTTTATCGGCAAAAATATCAGGCCGATGGAAGTAATGTGCTGGGCGGATACACAAGTAAAACCGATTGATGCAGAAGATCACGCCATTGCATTGATAAAGTATGAGAACGGCGCTATCGGACAGTTTGAGGTAAGCTGGACCTTTCGGGGCGGCCTCGATCTGCGCGATGAGGTAATGGGCACAGAAGGCACCATCTGGATCAACAATTTTTTACGCACCGGCTTTGACATGTTTACCACCGGGAAGGGAGCTGATTATGTGGCGGAAAAGGCAGAAAGTAACAGTGGATGGGTATTCCCGGTAGGCGATGAGCTGAATGATCTGGGCTACAACCATATGTTTGCTGACATGTTTAACGCATTGGAAGAAGAAAGGGAGCCAAGAGAGACCTTTTATGACGGGTATGTAGTAAATGCAATATTAGATGCGGCTTATGCTTCAGCAGCCAGCGCCCGCTGGGAGCCGGTTAAACTAGAGGTCTGGCGGGGACTCATGGGAGCGGGTAAGGCCAATACACTGATTGATTATGATGATCATCATTTTCTGATAAAAGAAGAGATGACACATTTTGGCAGCACCAAGTTAATTCTGAAAGAAAAAAACAGTGGGAAGATCATTGAAATTGTAAAATAACAGCATCATGGAAACCTCAGGGAATAGCCGCAGACAATTTATCAGGACGGCAACCATTGCAGGAATAGGACTTGGTTTCGGTGGAACCTTAAGCCGTGTGTTTGCTCAAACACCAGTATCTGTTGGAAGAAGGATTGGCATTATTGGGCTCGACACCTCACACAGTGTTGAGTTTACTAAGATGTTCAACTCGCCCGATGCCGACCCTGCATTAAAAGGTTTTCGTGTAACCGCAGTATACCCTCAGGGAAGCAGGGATATCAAATCCAGCCTGGATATGGTACCTGGTTATCTCAAAGAGATAAAAGAAATGGGCATTGAAATAGTTGATTCCATTTCTGCGTTGCTCGAAAAAACGGATATGATATTGTTGGAGTCCAACGATGGACGAGTGCACCTGGAACAGGCCTTGCCTGTGCTGAAAGCCGGTAAGCCTATGTTCATCGATAAACCGGTTGCCGCTTCACTCGCTGATACCGGGGTCATTTTTAAAACAGCCCGGCAATATAAGGTGCCCGTTTTCTCCTCCTCAGCCCTGCGTTACATGGATAGCGTGCAGCAGGTGCTGAAAGGTAAAGTTGGTAAAGTAACCGGAGCTGATGTATATACACCGGCTTTCCTGGAGAAAACACATCCTGATCTTTTTTGGTATGCTATACATGGAGTAGAAGTATTATTCACCCTTATGGGCACCGGCTGCCGTA
The DNA here is from genome assembly GCF_037483205.1 of Chitinophaga sp. CCNWYY40. Lineage (NCBI taxonomy): Bacteria > Pseudomonadati > Bacteroidota > Chitinophagia > Chitinophagales > Chitinophagaceae > Chitinophaga > Chitinophaga sp. CCNWYY40. The sequence continues at coordinate 197,953 of NZ_JBBHLF010000003.1, read as the reverse complement.
AGGTAACCCGCATCTCCGGACCAGACATTGATGTGGTAACTGGTGTATGGGAAGATGGTCGTATAGGTGTGCTCCGCGCCATAAAAAAAGGCCCCTATGGCTTCGGAGGCCATGTATTCGGAGAAAAGGCCATTGCTCCTGTCAGCGACTTCGATTCTTATAAACCACTGGTATACCAGATTGCCGCCTTTTTTGACACCGGTATAGTACCGGTAAAACCAGAAGAGACGCTGGAAATAATCGCATTTATGGAAGCGGCGGATGCAAGCAAAAGGAAGAATGGAGCTACTATAAAAATGGGGAACACCATTTTTTGATCATGGGAAAATGATTGATAAAATTTGAGAGGTGTGCTTGATAACTGATAAAAAGGCATCGTTTTTAACGATGCCTTTTTGAATTTTGGAACGTCACTCCGGTGTACATGAATCCGTCATGTATGTGTTAAGTTTTACAACATCATAAAATGTTTTCATCTTGTTGATTTCGTTTTAAAACTTTTGTAACATGCTATCTTGCTGGTAAGAGAGCTCCCTACCCAAATTTCGGCTCCAACGGCGATTGCCACTGTTCCCCATCCAAAGTCCCGGTCACCTCCATCAATCAGGGAATTAGCGGTAAATGTTACTGGATTAATTTCCGCAACTGAAAATTGATTACCGCCTACTGCCTGTTGGAGCGAATGCGCTTTAAAAAGAATAGCGGGACTTGCTTTTTGACCGGCCAGAAGCAGATTCCCTTTTTCCGTCCAGCGTAAATTGTCGGTGAGAAAATCCAACTGGATATAGGAATCAACGATGGCTCTATTCAGTGAAAACCTCCATAATCGGCGCGTTGCCCATTCTGAAACATAAAGAATTTGTCCATCCCTGGATATTTCAATGCCATTGGCCCCTGATAGCAATTTGCCATTAAGCGTTTGCCATCCTTGGCCAGAGGTCCATTTCCAAACCTGCCCGGTAGGCTTGCCCTTTTCGAATTCGTCAATGAACTTTTTATCTGCCGGGTCATACATACTGGTCACGAAAACCGTTTCGTCCGGAGATACCACAATGCCATTGGCCCATACTGTTGTTGGAAGCCCGATACTCTTGCTCCAGGTAATCTGCAGGTCTTCGGACCGTAAATCAACATCAAAAATCTCAATTGTCTCTTCGCTTCCATGGCTTATAACAAATAGCCGGTACTGATTGATTCCGGTTTGAAGACAATTTATTCCATGTGGTCTGAATAGTTTATTGATAGGATTATTATCAGGTAGATTGCCGTTTTTGAGAGGTGTCTGGCCTGGAAAAACTTCTAGTGGCGCGGTACCCTGTTTATCCAGATCAATAGCCATAAGCTTCCCGGATTTAGTCGTCGATGAACTGTAGCAACTGACAATGATCCAATGAGTCCCTGGTAATTGGAGCAGATCCTCCGGGTTTTGTACGCCGGTCAGAAATCGCTCTGGTTGATCCTGTGCCATCAGTTTTTGCCAGGAACCCACTATTAGCAGGAGTGCAATCACCGGCAGTAAACTGGCGATAAATCTTTTTGTCATTAATTAATATATTATTTGAAAATCAGGTTATCAGTGATTAACCATTGCCATAGCACCTTCGCTGTAACGGGCGCCAATATTCGGATATTTCGCAGCTATTGCATCAATCAGTGCCAGCTCCTGATTGGTCAATTTAATCTCAACCGCACCGGCATTTTCTTCGAGATATTTTCTCCTTTTGGTTCCGGGGATCGGGATGATATCGTCGCCTTGCGCAAGTACCCAGGTTAACGCCAACTGGGCGGGAGTGCAGTTTTTATCTTTTGCCAATAGGGCGAAATCAGCAACAAGCCGGGCATTATTTTCTGCATGCTCGCCATGAGAGCGTGGCAATGTTCGTCTGAAATCATCTTCGGCGAGACTATTGAGATCGAGTACATTGGAAAATAGCCCTCTTGCCAGGGGAGCATAGGGAATCAGACTGATTTGTAACTCCCTTATAGTTTTCAGGACTTCGCCTTCTACATCACGGGCCAGCAATGAATATTCGCTTTGCAGGGCTGCAATCGGGTGGATCGTATTTGCCTTTATAATGGAAGCGGGTGATGCTTCGCTCAAGCCGATATAACGGACCTTGCCTTCTTTGACCAGATCGGCCATTGCACCTACCGTTTCTTCAATCGGTACATTCGGATCAACCCGGTGAGCATAGTACAAATCAATGGTGTCAATTCTCAGGCGTCTCAGGCTTTGCTCCACGGCAATTTTAATCCAGGCAGGCGAACCATCGAAAAATGTATTTGCTGCTCCGCTATGCCCTGCTACACCATCTTTAAACCGAAAGCCAAACTTTGTTGCGATGAATATTTTTTCGCGGTTAGGGACCAATACTTTTGAGATTAGCTCCTCATTCGCTCCATTGCCGTACATATCAGCCGTATCCCAAAAGTTGATGCCCAGATCTAATGCCTTTTCAAGTGTGGCTATGTTTTCTTTATCATCTGCCGGGCCATAAGCAAAGTTCATACCCATGCAGCCAAGGCCGATAGCTGACAGCCGTTCATTGGTTTTTCCCAGATTTCTGTATTGCATAATCCTTAAATTTTATTCTATGCAAAAGTAGAAATAGGAAAAGCCTCCTGTTTATAACAATCAAACGGATTCTTACACTATTCAAACAACCATATTACGAAGTTGGTTGGGTGACATGCCGGTGTGTTTTTTGAAGAAATTGGTAAAATACGACGGGTACTCGAACCCCAGGCTGTATGCGATGTCCGCAATATTCCAGTCCGTATGTTGCAAAAGGGCGCCCGCTTCTTTAGTTATCCGGGCAGCGATCTGTTCGGAAGTCGTTTTTCCCGTGGCTTCCTTTACAGAGCGGTTCAGATGATTAATATGCACTGATAGCGCATGAGCGTAATCTGCAGGAGTTTTCAGTGACAGACTTGCTAATGGCGAATCTATAGGAAATTGTCGCTCCAGCAACTCCAGGAATAGCCCCGAAACCCGCGCCGAGGCATTGGCATATGCTCCAAAATTATCGGCTGGATTGGATTTCATCGCCTCATGGATCAGCAAGTGCAGATAACTACGCAACACGTCATATTTCTGAGCGTAGCTGGAAGCCATTTCCGCCATCATCTTTTGAAAGATGACAGAAATTTCCTGCAGCTGTGCTTCTTCGGGAAAGAAAATGGGATTGCTCCCTATTTTAAAGAGTGGGGAATCCCGCAGGCTTTCTACGCGTTCAGTGTGCTGGATAAAGCCTTCAGTAAATAGACAGTACCATCCGGATTGGTTCTCGGACTCCGGTTCCCAGGAATAGGGGACTACCGGATTTGAGAAAAGCATTGCAGGGCGGTCTATCTGTACCCACTTGTCTGCATAATAGAGCTTGCCCCTCCCAATGATCAGAGATGCCTTGTAAAAATCCCTGCGACTATAGGGTGAAACAACAGAACAAGACTCCCGGCTGAAGACATTGAAATGACCTATCCCCGCATTATTTGTTGATTGCAGCGAGGTAACCTGCCTGGGCAGTCTTTTGTAAAAATCTTCAACACTTTCTGTCGTTTTCATGATACAAAATTATAAAAATCAAACATAATCCCAAAAGAAGATATAACGATGTTTGTAAAAACGCTTTTTGGAATGGCGGGACTGGATCAAATCAAAAACCATCATGCCATCAGGGAAATTAGGGCATATTCCTGTACGTGTTCAAAATAGTTACTCCGCTTCTTCAAACCCATCCCAATAATATTCTCCCTCATAAATACCTGAGTCAATGTAATAATCAAATCAGAGTGGCAGCTACGAAGAAAATTTGCCCCTGTTTGAAGGTTTACTTATATTAGTTCAATCACTGTACTAACCAGCCCTAAGGCCCAAATAAAGTATAATGAAATTAGCACCTATCCAGACGTTTGAAATCCAGGATGCCGGACAAAAACAATTTCACAGGATCGTAGTCTTAAATACAGGAACCGTTGTGGGATATTATTCGCAGGACGAGACCTGCTTTTTAGAGTGGTTTAAAGGAAATGAAATCGTGGAAACAAAGGTAGATGAAATAGCCTGTGATGTTTTCGAAACCCCGGCTTTCTTCCATTTTCAAAACTACGTAGGACTTTATTCTTCCAAAAATGACTTCGTCATTCTATATAGTGAAAGCGATAAAAACACTCCCACCAGGATTTCTATCACGAATCATCTTCCTGAAACAAAGTATCCAAATTTCGATAGACCCTTGTCGAATTACCACTCGGCAGGCAACACTGATACCAACATAATGCCTATACTTTTCACCAATGGAGGCATGTTACCTGTATATGCAGCCAACCTTCAGGTTGATGTAGAAAAGGGAACTGCCAGTTGGCTGGATTTAAAATACTGGAACAACAAACAACCGATCGCCCTGGAAAACGAGAGTTTCGATAAGCCGCAAAAACCATTTACAATCTTGCATGCACTGAATAAAAAGAACGTTACTTTCCTGTACGGGATCGGCGACAGGGATGGCGGTTATTTAAAGCCGGGGATGGAGTTCTCGGAATTAAGTACGGTAGATGAAAAAGGAACGGTAAAAGAGACATTATTTTCTCTGGGAAGATTGTACAAAGAGAGTAAAAAGGGAGGTAAAGAATGCACATTCTCCTCATCGGGCAAGTATGCCATACTGACGCCGGCATTTAAATCAGACGATTGGAAAAACAAACAGAAGTTATTAGAGCTGGAGAGTAAACAGCTTATAGACCTGGAGCTTCCGAAAGCGCTTTCGGATTACCGGGTAATTGATCATAATAATGAAGTTTTTTTGTTGGTGAATCGGCATCCCAACCTGGTATTTGCCGGCACTGATAGTATTATTATTTGTAAGGCACAATAGCCGTTAGCGTTATATCAACAGCTACAAAAGTTACTGCGATAATCAGGCATAGCCAGGCGTACTTGCTATCCTTTTCTTTTTCTCAGGCAGAGTATCCTCCGGAAAACGGAGTAGCATCAACAATACACCTAACATGCAAAGAAGGTTGATGCCACTACCAGGCTTTAGCTTTATCTGCTACAAGTTAATAGTAACACCATCATCTGGGATGTTGGAACTCTGAGTAATTCTTATAACTAATTGATTAAAAACAAAAAGGCACCGCTCTCGCGATGCCTTTACTAATTTCAGAGCGTCCTGCTCCAGTTGTCCTGATCTCGGGAGTAATATTGAACCACTACTCCGGTTTATATAGTTTATAAAAGACATTGTCCATGATATTGATCAGGCACTTAGGCATTTTCTAATAGCATTAAAGCAGATGTTCTTGTGCGGCCTGATAAACTGTTCTGATCACTGGTTGAAAGCCCAGGCTTCTGGCAAGCGAACTATCGGAATGGAGATACCAGGGGTTAACCAAAGGTTCTGACGACGACTCCATCGTGTTGCCTGCAAGCTGCAATAACTCGTAGAGCGATGTAGGGGCCTCATCAGCAATGTTCACTATGTGGTTGTCCATAATGCCATCCAACGCCATGCTGATAGCGGTATAGATATCGTGGTGGTGAATGGTACTCATTCTCATGGCAGGGTGAAACTTTGCAGCGGCCACATGTTGAGGTAATGTGTCGAGATGCCCGTCACCATCTCCGTACACAAATGGGAACCGAAGGATTGACCAGTTAAGCCCGCTCCCCCGCAGCTCATTTTCTGCCGCAACTTTACTGGCCGGATAAGCATGTTGGGGGGTAACTTCATCATCCTCACGGCCGGGATGCGGGTTATTTATGTTATAGACATGGCTGGTACTGGCAAAAATGAAACGTGCATCAGGTGCATGTGCTTTCGCTGCAGCGATCAGGTTGCGGGTCCCCTCCAGGTTACTCTTCCAGATCAAATCTGTATCGGGTGATCGGAATACGGCTGCCAAATGAATGATAGCTGAAACCTCTTTTACAGCTTTGGCCAGTGATGCAGGGTCTAACAGATCACCTTCCACAACCATTGTTCCGGGTGGAGCTTCTTTCTTACCGCGCATCAGTGCGCGGCAATCAAAGCCAGCATTAATAAGTCGCGGCAACAGACGCGCACCAACCAGACCGCTCCCACCGGTTACTAATATTGTTCCTTTTTGTTCTTTCATTTTTTGAATTTTATCCTGAACAAAGGTCGGAGCTGCTCTTTTAAACATGCCGGACAAATAGTATTAGTTCCCTGACAAATCCTTAGAAAATTGGGCAATTGTTTGCCCCGTGACTTTTTTAAAAAGGCGGGAAAAGTATTCCGGATCGTTAAACCCCAACCCATAAGCCAGCTCCTTGATCGTTGTTTTTTCGGCATAGCTGATACGTCGCCTTGCTTCCAGGATCAGCCGCTTGTTGATGAACTCTTTTGGTGAAAGCCCGGAACAGTGTTTAACGATCTGATATAAGCCATTGGTATTGACACCCAATTGCCGGGCGATCCTGCTGATACTGTAATGATTCGTCAGGTTATGTTCTATGAATACTTTAAAAGCTATAAACGTAGAAAGCTTGCTGTCCACAGGATTTCCCTGCAACCTGAAATAAGCGGTATTGATTTCTGTAAGCAAACTGTTTAGGTGTGCCAGGATCAGTTCCGGCTCAGTATGCCAACACTTTAACAGATCGAGCAGCATAGTGAAGATGGCTTTCATACGCATTGCCGCAGATTGTTTAAAACTCACCTTCTGATAATTCAGCGGATTGATCAGAAAAGGATATTGTTTCGGCAATAGGGACAAACAGCTTTCGTCAAAGCCCAGTTTGATGAAATTCGCGCCTTGCTCCAGTACCGGCTGATCATGGACCTGGTATGGCATAACAAATATCAACTCGTTGTCGCCCGCTTCATACTGCTGCAAGTCTATGTTGTGCCAACTACACCCATCCAGCATAAACAAGAAAAGGTAGTATGGCGTGACCTGCGGAGCATTGTAGTCAGCTGCCTCCAATTGTGATAGGTGGCCGAAATCAGGAGAAACGATCCGGATCGGAAGCTTGTCGTTTTGCCTGAGTTTGTAAAGAAAGGAAGCACTGTTCTGCATATTCAGTAAATTTAAAAAATGTATTGTAAGGCATGTAGGAACTTTAATTAAATGACTTTACAGAAACATAATAGCAAGTGCTGATAGCGTCAGAACGCTTTTTCTCCGATCAGTTAAAACTTTGCCGGAAATCTAAAGGGCTTTGCCTGGTTTTACTTTTAAATAATTTATTAAAGGATTGTGGATGTTCAAAGCCGAGCTCGTATGCGATTTCACTTACGGATAATTCGGTTGTGGACAGTTTTTCTTTGGCCTTATCGATCAGTTTATTGTGAATGATCTGCCGGGTGGTCTGCCCGGTCAGTTGTTTCAGCAGGCTACTCAAATATTTAGAGGAAATGTTAAGCGCGTCGGCGAAGTATTGTACAGAGGGTAAGCCTTTCGAAAGTAAGGCTTCGTTGCTTAAATATTCGTTTACCATCTCTTCAAACCGATCTAAGATCTTATGGTTGGTGATCTTCCGGGTGATGAACTGGCGCTGGTAAAAACGTTCCGCATAGTTCAGCAGCGTTTCCAGGTTTGAGATGATAATGTCCTGGCTGAACTTATCAATGTTAGAATGATATTCAGTTCTGATATTCTTTACCAGGTCATTGATAACCATTTCTTCCTTATCAGAAAGGAAAAGCGCTTCATTTGTGGAATAGCCAAAGTATTCGTATTTCTTGATCTTTGTGGCAAGTGATGTGTTCCATAAAAAGTCCGGGTGTATGAACAGCATCCAACCTTCGAGATTTGGTGGCACGCCGTTCTCTTCACCACGCAATACCTGGCCAGGAGACATAAAAGCCATGAGCCCTTCGTCAAAATCGTACTTCTGCTGTCCGTAGAAAAGATTGTCGCAACCCCTTTTCATGGATATTACATATAAGTCAAATATAACGGCGTGGATATCCGGATCACCTTTCAGGCCTTTAAGATCGAGAATACTGATCAGCGGGTGATGCGGTTTGGGAAGCCCCATCAAACGGTGTATCTCCGTTATAGACTTTATCCTGTATGGCTTTGCATTTGGCATATCTATGAGTAATTTAATCTTTGAACGGATACTTCAGCCATATCATAATTAAAGGCATGGCTAAGAACGGGATTTCTATCAATGCCATCTTCACATTCCCGGCTCGTATTGCAAACGCCATGATCACAACAATTGATATTGCATTCAGCAAATTACCCAAAAAGAACGTTCCAGGGATCAGTAAGAGTACACCGATTGCGATAGTCAAAAAAACAAAGATCGGGATCGCCGGTTCACTTATTCCTAAGTCCGCCATCATTTTAATTGTTTCGGGATTGTTTCTAAAGTGCGATGTGTCCCAGGCATGTTTGAAACTGAGTGATACGGACACAATCAATAACAACAACGAAATTAAGTTCTTTATCATAATTAATTAGGTATTTAAGATACAGGAAAAATCCTATTAGCGGAATGGCAATGGAAACCAGGAACCCGAACCTTGACAGTAGAAATATTAATTGTCGGCGCACAGTTATTCTACACGTTTCCACTTGTAGGTTTTACCCAACATAGGAACACCTTTGTAGCCGCGTGTTTCAAGGCTGTTTGCGTTTTTTAGCTGGCCTTTCAAACTATAAGTATTGCCATCCTGTACGCTATACAGTTTACCATCACGATATTCACCATCTGTGTAAACAAGCTCAGTGATATGGGTAAGGCCTTGCACGGACCTGCTTCTCAGTTTCCCGTTGGGATTTTTGACATCTTTCTTCGGCGTTTTACCATCAGCTTCAAACATATCCTTTGCCCATAACAGTTTGGCCGCGTAGGTGTTACCTGCTTTAAAGACCTCTATTTTATAATCTTCGCATTGCCAAACACCTATGATTTGGTCTGGTGATAATTTCTGAGCGAAAGATGAAATAGACAGCAGGAGTATGATCACCGCTAAAATTGATTTTTTCATTTTTGAAATATTTATTTGCTGGTATTTAGTTGTTTAAATTTTTCGAACTCCCTGTGTCCGAATCTCATCAATTGACCTGGCATGATCCTGCTAAGTAGCTTAACTATCTTAACTAAAAATGGCTTGATCTCCGGTGTGTTTTTTATAAGTCCATTAATGGCAATATTTACCATTTTATCCACGTCCATCATTTGGCCCGGATTGGGCTGCAGTACCCAATCATTTTGGAGATTGGTGTTAACGCCCGGGGGGATCACTTCGAAAACTTTTACATTGGTTTTGCTAAGCTGTAACCTCAGTGCCATCGTGTAAGCGTGGGCTCCCGCCTTTGATGCACTATAAACAGGTGCCGATGAATAGGCCATAAATGCAATTGCTGAAGAAACATTGACAATCGCAGCCGACCTTTTTTTAATCAGATGTGGCAGGAACTGATGTACCATGCGAATCGTGCCTGAAAGATTAATGTCGATCTCACGCGTGATGTTTTCCAGGTCTTTGCTGCTGTCCTGTACATCGATGAGCCGCATCTCTCCCGCATTGTTGATGATCATATTCAATTCGGAGAATTGTTGTGTCACCTGAGCATAAAGACGCTCAATGTTCCGCGGGTTACTCACATCGCTTTGGAAAATGTGTATTTTCGGGAAAAGCTTTTTGGTATTATTTAAGGTTTCCTGGTTGCGACCTGTAACAATGACCTTAGCTCCCTGGTCGGTAAGCTGTTTCACAAATTCCAAACCTATTCCGCTGGTTCCTCCTGTAATCAGGACGGTACTGCTCTTTAAATCCATATTACTTTACATTTTGTTGATGCAAAGTTCAGTCACAACCAGTCATGGAATGTATCCAAAAGTCGCGAAGGTGTAGCAGAAAGACATATGGTCTCATCGATATCGATGAGACCTTTCTTTCCGGAGCGTCACTCCTAAGTTGTACCGATCTCGGGATACCGATCTCGAAGAACCTGATGCCGCAAAGGAATATTGATATTTTAAAATGACAAACATTGGTTTATATATTAGGGTATAATATGCTTTATTTGATCAGTGTAAAATATGATCATAATTTATTAACTGATCCCCAAAAATGTCAGAAAACACAAAGAAAATCTCATTTATGTTTCTTCACCGGTGACTCCACCACCTATTTTTGTAAGCTAAAGTTCTACCTTATAGGAGCAATTTCTTATAAATCCAAAGCCTTTAGCTGATAACATGCAGATAAAAATCCTTTGTACACGATGGGGCCACGAAAACATCCCCATAGAAGCTTTTCTCGAAAAGGTAATATCCGCAGGATATGACGGCGTGGATTCCTGGCTACCCGAAAATAAAAATGACAGGAAGGTATTTATCAAACGCAGCAAAGAACTGGGATTACCAATAGTTGTGCAACAGCATCAGGCGAAAGGTGCGGATATACGAACCTTTTGCAGGAGCTTTGAATATCATCTGAATGCGGCAATGGAATGTGAACCGGTAATTATTAATTCGCATTCAGGAAGAGATTTCTTTACGATCAATGAACAACTTGCGATTATTGATGCGGCGGAAAATTTTTCAGCGGGGAATAATATTGCTATCGCGCATGAAACGCACCGGGGAAGAATTGGATTCAGCCCGGGCAATGCAAAAGAACTGTTTAAGCTAAGACCTTCCATGAAAGTAACCGCCGATTTCTCACACTGGGTTTGTGTTACAGAAAGCTATCTTGAAGGATTCAAAGAAACGGTTAACGAAGCAATCAGGCGCACCGTACATATACATGCCCGTGTGGGTTTTCCTGAAGGACCGCAGATACCTGATCCGCGACTGCCGGAATGGGCGGAGCCGCTGAACTACTTTACCGGCCTGTGGTCCGGGATTATCCGGGAAAAGAAAGCCGAAGGCATATCCCTGCTTACCATTACAACGGAGTTTGGGCCACCGCCTTATATGTGGACTACTTCACCGGGTAATACCCCGGTAGCTTCGCAATGGGAAGTGAATTTATTTATGATGCATCTGCTGAGAGATATCATTGCTCCACAACAATAACCCTCATGTATTCAGCTTCACATTATTTTACCTGCTAACGCATTTTTGCTAACTTTATCTCTTAACACGTTATGCTGTGTTGATGGGCGGAAATATTTCTCACCTTTAATAACGCCGGTTGCCAACAATATTTAAGAGAAAAGATAATTCAATGGGTAATAACTTTTTTAAATATCTGAATACAGGTCCAATCGAGGAGAAATGGGGAATTTATGTAACTACGGTGGGGTATTCAAAAGTAACACCGAATGAACGTTATCCCAAAGAAGAACATCCCCAAAGCCATCAGCTTACATGGAACAGGGGAAGGATGCTGACGGACTATTACATGATATTTATTTCAAAAGGAAAGGGAACATTCTGTTCGGCATTAACCGAGCCGGTGGAAATTGAGGAGGGAACCTGTTTTTTTCTTTTCCCGGGAGTATGGCATCGTTACAGGCCGGATATCCGCTCGGGATGGGAAGAATATTGGGTTGGCTTTCACGGGTACTATGTTGATCAACTGATGAAACAAGGCTTTTTTGATCCCAGTCAGCCATGTATCAAAACAGGGCTGGATAGAGATATGCTGGTATTATTTAAAAAGATGATTGATGTTGTAAATGCCTCGCTTGTAGGTTACTCACAACAGATTGCGGGTTTAACGCTTCAGATACTCGGTTTGGTCAATACCATATCGCTCAGTAAACAATATGATCATAGCCCGCTGGAAAAGGCAATAACGAAAGCAAAGTTCCTGCTACAGGAATCACTGGAGCACCCTGTAGATATCCCGGAACTTGCCCGGCAATTGCCTATGGGATATTCTGCATTCAGGAAGAATTTTAAGGCAGTAACTGGGCTGTCGCCTAATCAATACCATTTAAATTTACGCATAGAGCGGGCAAAAGAACTGCTTGAATCAACATTGCTTAACGTGGAGGAAATCGCAGATCAAACAGGGTTCGACAGCATTTATTATTTCTCCAGGATCTTTAAGAAGAAAGTTGGCCTTTCTCCTAATACTTATCGTAAAACATTTGCCGTTGAATGAAACTCCGTTGCAGGTAATTATGTTTCATCGCTTTATTTGCCTTTTATCTTATCGCGGTATTCACCGGGCGATAATCCCGTTTTTGATTTAAAGAACGTTACAAAATAACTGGCAGACTCAAAGTTCAGGTGAAAGGCAATTTCCTTTACCGGTAATATCGTACTGGCCAGCAATTCTTTTGATTTCTGCAATTTTATTTCAAGTTGATATTGTGCGGGTGAAAATCCTGTATACTGTTTAAATACTCTTCTGAACCAGGAATAGCCAATGTTTAGCGTTTTAGCGATGGATTCGGGAGTAACATCATCACCGGTTTTTTCGCGCATCATCATTCTTGCTTTATCAATCTGAGCGATGATGGCTTTATCTCTGAAAGAGTTGTTTTTCTCAGCGTAAAAGATGAAGCCCAGCAGCAGGCTGGTAATACCGGAAAGTACCTGTTGGTAGGCCATTTTCTGGTAATTGGCTGTTTCAATACCCTGGTTGAACAAAGCCACAATCTGTTCATTAAACCCCACATTATAGACCGGGCTTTTCCTGGAGAAGAAAAGATTATCAGTTAACTGTTTCATATAACTGCCATTAAAACCTACCCAGTATTCATTCCATCCTTTGCCTTTAAGCGGCCGGTAGGTATGCCATTCGCCGGGAAATAGCAACAGGATAGTACCGGCAACGACTTTAGTTAGCTTGCAGCTCGCCGATTCAAATGAACCTTCTCCTTCTGTAATGTACAGCAGGATGTATTCCTGCAATACCCTTCCGGTATTGGGGCTGAACCAATATGCCGATGGATGGCTTTTAGGAGGGTAGTCACTATTGGGCGATATAACCTGGAAACCAATAGTAGTGGTGTATAATCCCCACAGTTCGTCTGTTTCATTTACTGTCAGGTAATTGACGTTTTGATTCCTTTTATTTTTCATTGGTGTGTCAAAAAGTTAAATGATTCCATCAGAATTTATCAATGCACCTTTTAGATTCAGGTTACTTTGCATTACCAACTTAATTGAAAAACAGGATAGAAGATTACTGAAATATTAAAGTTCCGGCTGACTTTAAATTGTTTTATGGCGAAATAATTTTTGATAGAAAGTTTTCATATAAAAGTAGCGCTTTTTGTAATGATATCAACGTTTCATTCCGGCTGCAGATCAGCAACCGGAGGTTAAATTCACGTTTGAAAAATTAATCTTTATGAATGCATCAACCACCTGTCGGCCTGCCGCCGCACAGAAGTAACCGTCATTTCTAAATTGTAAATAATTCCACTACCAGCGATGTTTAAAACCAAAATCTCATGTTATGTTAAACAAGCAATTTGATTCTCTATTGCCTATCAAAGCATCATTTTTATTGCTATTCCTTTTGGGCATCTCACAAATTTCCTTTGCTCAGCAAAAAATAACGGTAAGCGGTAATGTTGTGTCAGACAGCAGTCAACCCGTTTCCAATGTAACTATAAGAATAAAAGGCGGGACTGCCGGTGGAACCACTGATGAAAACGGCTCCTTTAAGATTAGTGTTGCTAAGGGTGCAGTCCTGCTTTTTTCTTCTATAGGATATGAAGAGAAACAGGTAACAGCCATGAAAGATGGAGCGGTACTAACGGTGATGCTCACCCCAAGCAATGCCAGGTTAAATGACATTGTGGTGGTTGGATACGGAACCCGTAAAAAGGAAACGCTGACAGGCTCCATTGCTTCTGTTAAAGGAAGCGACCTGGTTAAATCACCGGCGGGTAATTTCTCCAATTCGTTAGCAGGCCGGTTACCTGGTTTGGTGGCTATTACCAGAACAGGCGAGCCTGGAAATGACGGATCCACCTTACGGATACGCGGGGCCAATACACTTGGCGATAATTCCCCGCTTGTGGTTGTTGACGGCATAGCCGGCAGAAGCCTGGAACGGCTGGACCTCGCCACCATTGAATCTGTTACGATCTTAAAAGATGCGTCTGCAGCGATATACGGATCACAGGCGGCCAATGGCGTTATCCTTGTCACCACCAAACGCGGTACATCCGGTAAGCCCACCATTCAATTCTCCCTGAACCAGGGATGGAATACACCTACCGTTCTTCCTAAAATGGCGGATGCGCCTCTTTATGCACAATTACAGAATGAAATTTCCGCTGCTTATCATCCCGGCGACCCATTGCCTTATTCGGCAGAAGATATCCAGAAGTATAAAGATGGTTCTGATCCCTGGGGGCACCCCAATACGGATTGGTTTAAAGAAACAATCAGGAAAAATTCCCCGCAACGCTACGGCAACTTAACGTTGTCGGGCGGCGCTGAGGCCATAAAGTATTTCATTTCACTTGGATCGAATTTTACCGATGGGATTTTCAGGGACGGAGCTACCAACTATTCGCAGACTAATTTTCAAAGTAATATTGACGCAAAAGTTACCAACAACATCCGTTTGAGTTTTGATGTGGTTGGGCGGCAGGAAAACAGGAACTATTCAGGCGGAGGCGCCAATGGAGGAAGCGCCGATCAGGCACAAAATGTTTTCTGGGCATTAAACAGGTCTTTTCCTACCTGGCCGGCGAGATGGCCTAATGGCTTGCCCGGACCGGATATTGAATATGGCGCTAACCCGGTAGTGCTGGTTACAGATGCCACGGGTTATACCAAATCAAGAAGTTATATTTTTCAGAGTAATGTAAGGCTCGTGGTTACTATTCCATGGGTAAAAGGACTGTCGTTAACGGGTAATGCAGCAATGGACAGAACTATTGTCAGTACCAAACAATTCAGAAAGCCATGGTTCCTCTATACCTGGGATAAAACAAGTTTAGATGCCAATGGAACTCCGCTGCTGGTAGCATCAAAGAAAGGAAATACTGATCCGCGGCTGCAACAGTGGATGGATAACAATTCTAATGTAACCCTCAATGCGCTGTTAAATTATGACAGGGTTTTTGATAAGCATGATATTAAAGTTCTTTTTGCGGCGGAACGTATTGCCGGTGATAACATGAATTTCTGGGCTTTCAGGAGAAACTATACCAGCGATATTCTTGACGAACTGGATTTAGGAAGTAATGAATTAAAAGATAATGGAGGATCATCCGGTGTGGCCCGCAGGTTAGATTATTTCGGAAGACTAAGCTATGCCTATGACGCAAAGTACCTCGCTGAATTTGTGTGGAGGTACGACGGCTCTTATATTTTTGATCCGGCCGGTAAGCAATTTGGATTTTTTCCAGGGATATCCCTGGGATACAGGATCTCTAATGAAAAATTCTGGAAAGATAATATCGCTTTTATCAATGAAATGAAAATAAGAGGCTCCTGGGGAAAAACAGGTAACGACCGGATAGGGCCCTATCAATACCTTACAACCTATGGCTACAATGGTGGTTATGTATTTAATGAAAATGTTCCGCAACAGGCGTTGAAAGCATTACGTATTCCAAACGCCGGGGTTACCTGGGAAATAGCCAATCAATCCAATATCGGTGCTGATGTGGAACTGCTCAATAATAAATTAGCGGTAAGCGCTGATTATTTCTACAACCTGCGTACCAATATCCTGGCCTACAGAAACGCTTCTGTGCCGGGTTCTGCCGGATTAAGCCTGCCGCAGGAAAATATCGGGGAAGTGGTTAACAAGGGCTTTGAATTGCAGGCATCATATCGCGGTAGTGCCGGCAATTTCAAATACCAGGTGTCTGCCAACGGCGCCTGGGCAAAGAATCATATCAGGTTCTGGGATGAAACACCCGGCGTGCCCGACTATCAGAAGTCTACCGGCAACCAGATGAACGCAAGATTGTATTACCAGGCAACAGGTGTATTCGCAGACCAGGCAGCGATTGATAAATATCCTCATTGGACAGGCGCCCGCCCCGGAGATATTATATTCAAAGATGTAAATAACGATGGACAGATTGATGGCCAGGACCAGGTTAGAAGCAACAAAACTACCATACCAACATTTACCGGCGGGCTCAGTATCGATTTACAGTATAGGAACTTCTACGCAAATGTATTATTCCAGGGAGCAGCCGGTGCGGAAAGATCCTACCGGACTTTTTCCGGAGGGCCAGGTGTCGGGAATTTTATGTACAACCTTGTAAAAGACCGCTGGACACCGGAACATCCAAGTACTGTTAACCCGAGAGTATGGGAGCGTGGAGGCGCATATTGGATGACAGATGGAGAACCTAATAACACCTACTTCGTTAGAAGCAGTGATTATTTAAGATTGAAAAACTTTGAGGTTGGTTATAACCTGTCATCCGGCATTGCGCAAAAAATAGGCATACAATCGCTGAGGATCTATGTCAGCGCCTTAAACTTTTTAACGTTTACAAAGATGAAGGATTTCGATCCTGAATCTCCTGACGACGCCCCGGGCTCCATTTGGGTGAACAGTGAAGTATATCCATTGAACAAAACCACTAACGTTGGATTAACGGCAACATTCTAAAATCAAAGTGTATGAATTACAGAAACTCAAACTTAATATATATCGTTATCGGGTTTATGTCACTGCTGCTAACATCATGTGGCAAAAGTTTCCTTGATACAAAACCTTCCACGCAATTCACAGAAGCGGATGTCTGGTCTGATCCCAACCTGGTACAACTGAACATGAACAGCATTTATAACCAGAACCCCTGGTCGTTCTTTATGACTTCGCTGGCTGTAGATGAGGCCAGGTGCTATGATGGGGGAAATGATTATAATATGAGCAACATGCTGATGTCGCCTGATAATGCAGGCTGGGGCGACTGGAACGGCAGGTACAGCGCTATCCGGGACTGCAATATATTCCTGGAAAATATAGACAAATTGCCGGATGATCCGGCGCTGATTGATGGCGTTACACTGAAAGACAGGTTGAAGGGCGAAGCCACTTTTTTCAGGGCCTGGTATTATCAGTTGCTCATCAGTTATTTTGGCGGTGTACCCCTGGTTACGAAATCCTATAAATTAACAGACGATTTCTCCGCCGCGCGGAACAGTTATGCAGAGTGCGTGCAGTTTATTTCCGGCGAATGTGATAAGGCGGCTGCACTATTACCCCTGGTGAATACAGGTGTCAACAAAGGAAGAGTAACAAAAGGCGCCGCTTTGGCGCTTAAATCAAGAGTATTGCTTTATGCGGCCAGCGATCTTCATAATACAACATTTTCCGGGTTTTCCAACCCTGAGCTCCTGGGATATGTAGATGGCGACAGGAAGCAACGCTGGCAGGCGGCCAAAGCCGCCGCTAAGGCTGTAATAGACCTGGGCATATACGGTTTGTATCAGCCCGGTCCTGCATCAACAGAGGAGGCCGTTCAGAATTATGAGAACCTGTTTATCTCAAAAAATAGTATAGAAGACATCTTTATCCGTTATTACAATGCCTCCGTAAACCAGGGAGCTGACTACTGGCAGGTTTTCCCAAATGGATATGGCGGTATTGAAACAAACGGCGCCCCCAGCGAATTGGTAGACGCTTATGAAATGAGTGATGGCACTAAATTCTCCAGAACCAACCCTGCACAGAATCTTGAACCATATAAAAACAGGGACCCGCGTTTTTATGCTTCCATTTTATATGAAGGGGCAACGTTCAGGTCAAGGCCATCCAACTTACTGACAGCCGACCCCGTAGGAGTTTTGCAGGTAGGTACCTGGGAAAAGTGGGATGCTACCGCTAATAAAATCGTGTATACGTATGGGTTAGATAGCAGGAACAGCGTGGTTTATGGAGGCGGTTATAATAATACCGGTACCTGTATGCTCAAATTTATAAACCGCAAAACAGATATGTATGTAAATCACCAGGATGACCTCACCTGGCGCTTCATCCGTTACAGCGAAATCATACTCAATTATGCAGAGGCCTGTATTGGATTGGGAGAGGAGGCGGAAGCACGCACCTACATCAATATGATCAGGAAAAAAGCGGCCATGCCTGATGTAATGGACGCCGGCGCTGCCTTGTCAGCAAGATACCGGAATGAAAGGCGTATTGAGCTGGTGTACGAAAACCACCGCTTTTTTGATGTGCGCCGCTGGATGATCGGGCCGGAAGCCTATCACCCAATGCATGGGGTTAATGTTGTGTACAAACTGAATCCCGATCATACAACTGCCACCATTCCTACTGTTACCCCGGTGCAGATCACAAGTGGAAAGTGGGATAACAAGGCCTACTTTTTACCAATCGCAAGGAGTGAAATGAATAAGAATGATAAGTTAGTGCAGAACCCCGGCTATAATTAATATCGCGTGTAGCATTGATGGATTTTTATTGAAAATAATATTCATACCAGTTATTAACTCAAAACAGTAATGAAATATACATATCTGAACATCCTTTTTACCGGTTGCCTGTTGACAATTACTTTGAATATATCCGGGCAATCTGAATGGCAAAAAAAGTATAGCGACCCCAAAACGGTTCAACAAATGTTTGTTAGCCCTCCAATGTTCTATGCTCCCCATACTTTCTGGTTCTGGGATGATACCATCAGGGATGAGCATTTTACGGCTACTATGGCAGAGGAAATGATGAAGCAGGGACTGAACCCCGGATATGCACATCCCCGGGGTTCAATGGATCGCTTAAACCCGGCATTTTCTTCATTACCATATAAGCAATACCTGGAAAAACCCTGGTTCAACAGTTTCGGGAATGCCATGCAGGCAGCAAAGAACAAAGGATTTACCCTGGGGTATTGTGATGAATATGACTGGCCAAGCGGGCAGGCAGCAGGACGGGTATTAGCGCAGCATCCTGAACTGGAGGCAAAATACCTGGATTGGAAACGGTATAAGGTAACGGGGAAATCGACCGTTTATTATGATTCAACAGATTTTGCCGTGGCAGGTAAAATAGCCGGCAATGCCATTGATGCCTCATCGCTGCGGATCATTGGAGAAGGAAGCCATTTCAAATGGACGGCGCCACCGGGCGAATGGGTGGTGTATACTTACACAAAAAGATTCCATCCCGGAATTGACGGTGGGAAAGTTAACTATCTTGATCCCGGATTAATGGAAGCTTTCATCCCGCTTGTTCACGCGCAGTACGCCAAACATTTTGCAAATGATATGGGGAAAACAATTCCTGGCGTTTTTGTTGACAATGAAGGCGACTATGGCTGGCGGATGGCGTGGTCAGAATATCTTGCCAAACGGTATAAGGAAATGAAAAACCAGGATATCCGTTTATGGCTTCCCCTTCTAACAGAAAAGGACAACAACGGTTTGTTTGCAAAAGCCCGTTGTGATTGGTTTGATGTTGTTTCAGACGTATATAACAAATGTTACTTTGAACCTTTGGTGAACTGGCTCAAACAATACAATATGTATTACATCTCCAATCTGTGGGAAGAATCATTGTTGTTACAAACTGCCGCCATGGGCGATTTTATGCGCGTTACAAGAACAGCAACTATGCCCGGAACGGATTGTCTTTTAATGAAATCGCAGGATGTTCATGATTTTAAGGAAGTGCAAACAGTAGCCGAATTGGAAGACCGTCCTTTTATGAGTGAAATTATGGGCGTTGCAGGATGGGAGCAAACACCCGCTATGATGAAAATGACTATTAATTCTATTACATCATTTGGTATTAACCACGTGGTGCCACATGGAATTAACGTTAACCGGAAAATTGAACAGGATCCGTATCCGCCGGATTGGTTTACCGAAAATCCATATTGGCCTTATCTGCATAACTGGACGGACTTTTCGAGGCGGGCTGCTTTTGTAAACAGGCAAAGTAAGCTTGTGGCGGACGTTCTCCTGGTAAACCCGCTTGAAAGTATTTGGGCAAACGCTGAAGGCTTTTTTACGCATGAGGAAAATTTTGGCCTGCTGGAAGGCAAAGAAATCTGGGATACGCTTTCACTCGAGATCAACCAGGTGTACTCCGATGCTATGAGAGAATTAAATAAAAATAACATCGACTTTTTAATCGCTGATAAATATTACCTGGATAAAGGAAAAACAGGAGCCAATAATAGCGGTGCAAAGATCACTATTAATGACCACAACTTTTCGGCGATCGTTCTTCCACCGGCTTGTGTTATTTCTCATGCCGTATCAGGTAAGATACTTGAGTTTGCTAAAAAAGGTGGCGTTGTGCTGCTCCTGGGTACAACACCCGAAGGATCGCCGGAGAAAGGCATGAAAGATGCGTTGATCATTAGCCAGATGAATGCATTAAAGCGGTTGCCCAATGTTATTGATCTGTCGGGAGATAAAGACAGGCTGAGTAAAATGGTTACTGCTTTGAATGAAAGGGTCCGGCCACAGATCCGGTTGGAAAACTCAGGCCGGCTCTACACTGCTCACAGAACTATTTCCAATAACCACTTTTACTGGCTTGCCAATAACTCCGATACCGTGAGAAATTTTTCAGCCTGGTTCAGGGATGGCGATGGCATGGCGCAGATATGGAATTGCGAAACCGGTAAACGTACACCCGTTGCATACGTGAAGGAGAAGGGATATAACAAGGTAAAAATGACTTTACAACCTTACGAAGGTTATTGGCTTGTATTTGAGCCCGGAACAAGCGATATGAATCCATTGGTACAGCATGAATCTGATTTAAAAGAAATTAAGCTCGATGATAAATGGACCATCAGTTATCCGGGGAAAGACACTGTTTATAAAACTACGGCCACTTCATTCACGTTAGCCGGCAACGGGTTAAGCGAAGATCTTATGTTGTTGGCATATAATGATTCAAAATGGAAGTATACCAGTTTTATGACAGCGCAAAAACGGAACGGGGATGGGCAGAAAGATGAAATAAAGGATAATGATGCCACTGGTTACCGCTACTGGAGGGTCAATATACCAGTTGGTGCAAAAACAGTAGTGTTCCCTGATAATATGATTGGCACAACGGTTTGGATGGATGGCGTAAAAACAGACGTGGCGGCGGCATCAATTGACTTGCCTGCTGATGCACGGTTGCTGTCGTTTGCAAGGTCCGTCAAAAGTGAGCAGACGCTGACTGCCCCCTTGAAATTTATTGTTGGCAGTAAAGCAAACTGCCCCCTGCAATCCTGGTATGCCTATGGACTTCAGCAGTATTCAGGATATATTGATTATGAAATACCTGTTGTGCTGAAAGATGTAAATACCAGGACTACTATAGATCTTGGTGATGTAAAATATATGGCGGAAGTGTTTGTAAATGATAAACCCGTTGGAGACCGGCTATGGGCGCCCTTTGTATTTGATATATCCAAATACCTGCAGGAGGGAGAAAATAAAATAAGAATACGGGTCGGGAACCTGATGGTTAATGAAATGTGGATGAAATCGGATCTGGGCAAGCTCCGCACCTGGGGCTGGGTAGGTGTGCCCGATTTTAGTAAATATGACGCTGGTTTGTTAGGCCCCGTTAAGTTAATACAGGCAAAATAATAATACTATGGGCTTACAGGCATTTGCCTGGCGTGCCTGATATTTTTCAAAAAAAAGTTGCAGATATATGAACACGTTACTCACGCAAAAGCAGATTCAATCTTATAGGGAAGATGGATTTTTATTAATTGAGAACTTTCTTAACCAGGAAGAACTTTCCCATTGGCGGCAGGTTATTACGGAGGCCGTTGAACAGAGAGATGGCAGGAAAATGCCCGGTAGTGATAAAAAAATGGGCGAAGACGACGGGATCAATAAGGAAAGTGAATATTTTGGAAAGGTGTTTGACCAGATGATTAATATCTGGCAAACAAACGATGCGGCAAGGCAGATTATGCTTGATGAGAGATTGGGCAAAATGGCCGCAGAATTAGCGGGGTGGGAGGGTACCCGGATCTGGCATGACCAGGTGCTCATAAAACGGCCCTGGGCCAATCCTACTTCGTGGCACCTGGATACGCCTTTCTGGTCGTTCACCGATAAGCGGGCACTATCAATATGGGTAGCTTTAGACGACGCTACAAATGAAAACGGTTGTCTGTATTTTATTCCCGGATCTTACCATGAAACCGGTTTTGAAAACCAGGCTATCGGGAAAAATATGGATGCAATATTCCAGGTTTACCCACAACTTGCAACTAAAAGCGCTGTTGCCGCGCCCATGAAGGCGGGTAGCTGTTCTTTTCATAATGGTTTAACAATACACGGCGCCGGGGCCAATATGACCAATGGCTTCCGCAGGGCGATGACCTGCGCTTATATGCCTGATGGCGCCAGATTTAACGGCATAAAGAATATATTAAGTGATGCGCAGGTAACCAGGTTGAAAGTCGGGGATCTGCTGGATGATGATGCACAGAACCCGCTGATTTATACAGCCGGGATTCAATAGGCCCATCAGGTAATGCTGATTCAAAGTACATTCCATAAACTGTGTAAAACATATAAAACCGGGGTTCTTTCAGGGCCCCGGTTTTATATGTTTATGTTCGATTGAAAGAAGGACCTTAATGAGATGTTTCCCTGACGGAAAAGTTAACAGGCGTACTACAATGTTTATTCAGGGAAATGCTGCCATTGTTATTTGCCTGAAGCCGGGTAATATCATTGTTTGTTACTACTTCATATTTTGAGCCTGGTTGCAATCCATTAATGGTGAATTGATAGTTGCCGTGTGATGAAATAGTCCATGCAAATACATCATTCTTCCACGAAGTAATTTTCATGTCAATACGATTGCCCGGATCTGCACGAACCAGGAGTTGCGCAGTATCTTTATTACCAGGGTAGAACTTAAGCGTGTTCCCGCTTTTATCTGCACCAAAAGATTCGTTACTTTTTACAGAAAAGCTACCGGTGCTCATTAAATAATCATTAACGCTCAATTCAAGGTGATAAACGGTATGCCTGTGGATATATGAAAACTTCGTTCCGTTCAGGGTTTCAGGCATATTGGGTTCCAGCCCCATCCTGTTCCATTTTGGACGAAGGCCGTAAATATCCTTGTATAACGCTGTAATGCTGGTACAGATGCCAGCCAGGATATCATCCCCCAGTCCAAGCTGGGTTGTTCTGCTGTAGCGCTGCGAAGAGAGTCCGTCTTTTTTATACTGATCAAGGAGATGATTAATGAATTTAAGCGCAATGTGCTTATCATATTTCACATAGGCGTTGATACCAAGATATCCCCATGTGGGAAATATATCCCCGTTTTCATATTTAGGGAAAGGCCAGTTGCCATCGCTTACCTCTTCTCTTTTAAAGGAATCGAAGCAAAGCGGCCAGTGAAACAGGTGTTCTGCCGTTGTTCTTTGTTCTATTTGATCAAGAATGAGTTTTATGCGTTCCTTGTCGTCACACAATCCAAAGGCAATGGCAGCAAAATTTACAGGAGTAACCAGGTTGTCGCCATGAATGGTATTGTCTTTATCACGCCAGTACACATACTGCTGTTTGGCCGGCGACCAGAAGCCGCCTTCATCAACCGGCCTGTTAAATGCACTTTTAAGACGGGCAGCTATCGCTGAGTAATGGCCGGCCATTTTAGGATTGCCTAAAATCGTTTCACATTTGGCCCATAGCGTTAATGCTTCGTATAATTGCGCATTTACAAAAGCGTTTTCAAAGCTTGCCCAAACAATGTCTAACCAGTCGCTTGCCTTTTTTTCCGCTACGCTGTTATTCATCATTTCATAGATCCCGTTGTTGTTGGAATCCCGTTTTATCAGCCAGTCCAGCGCCTTTTCACAGCTCGCCTGATGTGTACGCAGCCATTGCAGGTCACCATTCAACTCAAACAGTTCGCTTGTATTGATAACATAGCCCGTTTGTGAATCAATGGTATATCCCCACATGGCTTCATAATAGCCTGTTTGCGGGTTATATGTGCCGGGAATTTCATCGCCGGGTACATTATGCCAGCGGGATAACACACGACCATCGTTGAGCATCGCCTGATCTCTTTCCTGGTCCAATGTTGCCGCCAGGTTTTTTATATAGTGCGGATCATTCAATGCCAACCCTATCTGGGCAAAAAATGGCTCATGCAAACATTTCCAGTTGGTGAGCCAGCCATTTGCGCCTACTATATTGTTGTCTACCACGCCATACCGCCCGGTTGTATTTAAAAGCTCGCGTACCGCTGTTGCATCAATACCGGGAAGCGTTCCTCTTGCATATTCCTTATTGTAATCAATATATTGTAGCTCCAGGCTTAGCTTTACGCGTCCTTTTTTTACCTGGAAGGGAGCAAATACATCGTACTTTTGTGATACGAAGCGGCTCAGGTGATGGCGTTGCTGCAATTTGGAGTCAGTTAGCAATTGTGTAAAAGTGAACTCGCCATTTTCGCTGTGGGAATATTTTGAAGCCATTTTACTTGCGCTTCCTGGTTGAGGCGATATCCTTAACGCATCTCCCGAATCAGCATTCCAGAATGTTACGCCACCGGTATGAACGCCATAGGTATCGTTAATTTGCTTTAGGTATTTGCACCAAACCATCCCGCCGTTATCAATAATTCCTCCTTTCCAAACGGATAGATCTGTAAAATTCCATTTTGGAAAGGCCATGTCTTCCAGGTCGGTTGTTGTGCTATAGTTGCGGATAATATCCCAGGTTATTTTATCTCCTTTGATAGTAAAGTCCCATGTTTCTTTAATTTGAAGCGCCCCGGTTCCGTAGGTGATACCACTTAGGGATATGCCTTTCGGGGTATTTGTTATTTTAATATCGCCTGTTTGATCAGCAGATGAGGCGGTTCCACTTCCCGCAGTGATACCGGTGTATACACCCGAAGATGATATCGTATTTTTATTTTGCAGGTTTACCTGTTTAATAATGCATCCCTTTGAATAGTCAATCCTGATGGAAAGCTTTTGATCAGGAGTGGTAATTGTAATTATTTGGGCAGCCCGGTTGTGTAGAATACCATTTTGCGAAAAACATAGATCGGGGATCAAAATGAAACTGATAATAATTGCTAATATTCGCGTCATAAACGGGATGGAATTGAACACCGGGAGCCCACTGGCGTAACAGTGCTGGTAAAGATTGTTTATAAAATTAATAATATCCTCAGGTTGGCCTGCCTGCACCAGCTAATTTACGTCCGAATATTAAGAGCGTTTTTATATGAAAGCGTTTTTTATTTGCACTTTTTGCCAGTTTCCTAAACCCAAAAAGCTGAAGGAGGTAACATTCCGGCAACGCCATAAAAAAAGGTATCTAGCGGAGATCAGGCACCCGGCGGCGGATCAGCGCCCTGTCATTTGCGCTCAATTGGTCTAACGGTATCGGCGTGTCCTGTGGCCGTGTTCCTTTCTGGTTTATCTCACCCAGAAGACTCCATTTACGGGTAAGGGTATCCGGCTCTTTTGCAGGAACATCATAACGGGTAAAGTCGATCACTTTTTCCGGTGCGGATTCCTGCCAGTTGCGTAACAGCGCCAGCCGGAAATCCTTGTTCATGAACCAGCGTATCTCTTTGTCTGCATCTGATCCACCAATGCCGGACCCTCTTTCTGTAAACCGGTAATTGAAATTATTGGATGTAAAATGTTTTCTCCAGATCAGCCCGAATTCACCCTGCGTGATTACCCGTGTAGCTGGCCAGCGGGTTTTGATGGCGCTCAGCCAGTCCCTCAAGCCTGAAACATCGATAGGCAGGCTTAGTTCCCAGCAATTGGTTACCCATGCAAAGCCATTCAGCTGGTAGCCGGTATCGAAGTGTATAGCAGTACTGTGCATCATTTCTTTGAGACCAGTGCTTGCTCCGAATGCCCCGATAGTCTCTATCGGCCCTACACCCATTCTGCTGTTAAAATGCTCTGCAAAGCCAGCTCTTCTCGCTGCCATGAAATCCACCGTCCAGCCGTCCAGGTTCACACAGTCGATGAAGTCAGATTTGCCCTGAGCCGGTTTGCAGAAATGTTCTTTGGAGGGATAGTAAGGATAACATACGGAGCCATCTCCGTCCTGATTGTCGATAGAGAATTGACTCCAGATATTGCCCTGGCACACATGAATGTTTTCCGTTTCTGCCAGGTACTGCATATTTTTTGCAGCCAGGAACCCGGCCACTATGCTTTTGGGGCGATAGCCGTTGCCCACTATTCCCGATGCAAGGGCTATACCATCATGCAGGTCTTTGTTCACCTGCTCTATTGAATTATAGGCGTTGGCAAAATATGCTCCGGGTATAAAAGTAACGTCATCGCCATAGCGATGGTGGCATTCCCTGACTTGTTCCCTTATCTTCACGTAATTGTCGGTCATGTCGTTCAATGCCAGCCAGCTGAACGCCCATGTCATTTTTGCGCCGGGGAAGCCTGCTTCCACTGCTTCACGGAAAGCCTTTAAACGTTCGGGAGTGTGCATTTCCCGTTCGTCCATCCCAACATTTTTGTCTCTTGCAACTTCTATCTGGTTAACACGGATAACACAGTTGAAGGTCAGGAAGCGATTGCCCGTCAGGTTGCCGGCTCCGGGTGCAAGTATAGAAGATAATACGCGGCCGGGTGTTCCTGCCAGTGTACCTGCAGCAAATACGGAAGATATTCGTAGGAAATTTTTTCTGGATAGATGCATAGCTGTAAAACAGCCAATTTAAATTCTTTTTTTCGTTTAACTTTCCTGTACTGTCCTGATCTCTGCAAGCGTCGTGGCAATCGTCACAAAATAGGATCGAAAGTCATTGTTACGTATCTAAAATTTAGCAGAAAAGCCCTTGAAATCACCGGTTTTAATTGAGACAGATTTCAAATCAATGAAGTCTGGGTCCGTTTTACTCATAAAGTTGATACGGCTGATCAGTTAGTGCTGTGAGAAAGTTAAAGAAAGTTGAAAAGTCTTCTTTTGAGTTATAAAGCCCACCCCACTCATTCAATATCCAATTTAACATTTTTCCATCCTGAGTGGTGATCGAAAACTCCAGGTAAGGAAAATCAGCATCGGTTTTTTTGTAATAGTCGCACTGTGTTCCCCCCAATAGTCCTATTTCTCTTACACAAACCCGAATGGAGCGTATTTCTGAAAATAAAGCAGAACCGAAATAGAAGCTGGTAAAGCCTTCTTTACTTAGCGAAACAACTTCTGTCGACTGCCTTTCAGAGACCACTTTAAGGAACTGTAAATCGCCACTAACATTAAAGGTAAAGGAGATCAACAATAGCCAGTCCGGGAAAAGTGGGTGCGAGTGTGCCAGAAAAATGGTGACTGTTAATGCTACTTTGGATATATACATCTACAATTTCGGAAATTCCTGGAGTAACGAAAGAGAAATTAGTTGATAAAATCTTTAATTTAGCAATATACGGAGAACTGTCAATTGTTCTTACTGCAAAGATCATCACAAAAAGAACACATGAATGAACAAAGACTTTGAAACATTTAAGAACAATAAAAAGTGGTTTTTCGAGGCATCCGATAAAGTTGAATTCTTATATACTGAAAATGAACTTCAATTATCGGAAACTTTTAACAGTACATTTCCTTTATTAACTGAGCTATTGCATCAGGCAAGAATTTTAAAGTTGAAAATAAACGACCAACCATACAAACTTTTTTCGTGGACAAATAAAGATGATTCAAGTTGTGGTTGGTTAAATAAAGTTGAAGAAAATGCCAGCACAACATTTAAGTTAATCGAAGAACATGAGCTTTTACTAAGTGAAATAGGGGGAATTCATGAGTCTTACAACCAGCCTGAACCGAGTCTTTCTAACAACCAAAACTTCATGTTTACCCAATCTGGATGTTTCACCGGAATTGGAGGTTGTGAGGAAACTTATGAAGAAATTTGTAACGGGGAAAACAAACAACCAATAGATTTTAAGGATTTGATTTGTTTTGTTGAGGAGGCGAACGGAAATCTGACCTTATATAACCCGAAAAACAAGGAAGTATTGCTTTTTGCCGGTGACCATTGTTTTGACAATGTTGAAGTTTTAGAAAACCAACCGGACTATACATTTTATAAAATAAACAACATTACAAATTTTGTGGACTATGTAGAAACTTTGGCTGCAGAATGGAAGAATGAAATTAAATGAAAAAGCGAGAACTTAAAAAACATTTGGAGTATCCCAAAATATTTGCCCTGCACTCAAGCAATGTTAGCTGATGATGTTTTACGAAATGCAGAGAAAAATTTTGGGTGTAAATTACCAACAGCTTACATCGAGCTTTTAAAAATTCAAATTTTAAATCACCTGCGCTTTGAATTTTCTATTATTTTTTGAAAATCTATCTTGGTTGGAATGGATTATTTTCAGTTTGATATCCAATGCATTTTTGTATTTGTTTTCTATTGGGTTTTATCTTTTTGTTGATAAAACCTGTTCGAAAAATAAGATTCAAATGATTGATCATCCTTTTCTGAAATCTGATTTGTATGTAAGTTTTTTAACTTTATCTCTCAATATTGTTGTGATGTTGATTGGTGTTTATTTATGGAAATCGGAATGGATTACATTAAATGAATCTAAAACTATCTTGACACTTCTTATTGAAATTGTAACCATTATCTTGGTGATGGACCTGATGATGTATATTTTTCATTACATGGTGCATCATCCGCTTATTTATAAAATTTTACACCGGAAACATCACGAACATACGAGTACTAATTTCTTGAGCCTTTTTGTGCTACATCCGTTTGAAACCTTAGGTTTCGGATTGATGATGATCTCTGTTTTTATGTTGCATGATTTTTCTATTTTTTCCATTACGATTTATCTGTTCATCAATTTGATTTGGGGAACTATCGGTCACCTAAACCGAGAATTCTTTCCAAAATGGACGGAAAAATTATTTTTAGGGACTACAAAATTTCATCACCAACATCATTTAAACGAACAAAGAAACTTTGGTTTTTATACCTCTATTTGGGACCGAATGTTTGGAACTTATAAAGCTTAATTAACGTGAGTTCGGGATAAGAGAGAGAAATTTGATTAATATTTTTATATATTTAACTATATAGGTTGAGAAACCGGAAAGCCTGTCTTTCCGACAGCGGGATCATTACCATTCTGAGCTGCCCCGCTATCACCAGTTTGCCGGTACTGCGCAAACCGTGTTTGTACAACCAGTATCTTCCTTCCCTTCCATGAAGCGGGTGGCTGTTGCCACGCCGGTGCTCATGTTGAGTGAGGTGTTGTTACAGCTGGAAAAACAGCAGGTGACGGTAGAACATGTATTTGATTCTAAGTAAGATGTCGGCAGCAGGTGGTTGTGTACAAGGTAAGCCCAGCAACCATCTGCTTATCTTAATGTGCATGCCCCGTAATCTCCTGGAATGACCTTTCAAAATCCTGTCCATAGCTTTCCTTGTATTCCTTTGTAAACCGCTGATACACTTCTTTTGCCATGCCATGTCTTCCCAGCAGGATCAATGCTTTGCTCTTGTATACCAATGCCTCTTCATTCAGGGTGTCAAAAAAGAACAGACAGTTGCTGAGCCGTACTATCAATTCCGCATCGTGGCTCATATCGGTTGCGGTCATAAAAGAGAGGATGGCATCTGTAATATAGTTGGATATATCGGCTTTAATATGATCCAGCCATTCGTATTGACTGGTTTTCAGGAAAGCGCCCCTGCCGGCGATATGCAGTAGTTCCAGCATCCGGGTACGGTCTGCCGGCACACGGGCGGCTACCAGCCTGATATATTGCTGATAGTCTACGTAGATAGATTCGTTTAGTATGTCCAGCCGCCATTTCCCCGCTTCTTTTATCAACTGGTAATTGCCTACTTTTTCCAGCAGGTTTTTCAGTTTTAAGATATTGACGGAGTAGTTATTCTTGGCGTCTTTCTGCAATTTATCCGGCCATAGGGTTGTATACATTTTTTCGGGAGAAATGCCTTTGCCATCTTTCAATGAATAGATCAATAGCAGCAGGAATAACTCCTTTAGCAGCGGCGTGAAATGTTGTGTGATATCCTGGCCCTGTGCGTCAAATACTTCAAACGGACCAAAGAGAAACACCGCAGCAATTTCGCGGCTCTCTGTCACAGGGGGAGTGGTGGTGGGTGGCGTGGGTATTCCGTTGTCAGCAAACGGATGGGTGTTAGCCGGCGGTGGCACTGCCACCCGCGCTGTATTTTTGATGGGAGATTTTCCTCTGCGGTAGTAGTACCAGCCACCCAATCCTGCCACTGCTGCCACCGCCAGCAGGTACCACCAGTATTCTTTTTTTTCGATAGAGGTGGTCATCCGGGAGTCTGCCGGATCTGGGGGAAAAAAAATCGTATGTACTTTAACGTTGGTAATATTTTCTTTGGAATTGTATAGGGTGACTGCCACCAGTTTTTTGCTAAGTGGACAATAATACAAATCTGCAAAAGAGGCGATATCGTAAAATGAATAAGGAATGGCATCTCCCATCAACTTATATTCGGAAGAAGAGAAGTTACCTTTGATCAGTTGCAGGGTGGTGTTGAATTTATCAGTCGGATAAATGAGTGCATAGAAATCGCTGCTACCCGGTATGGTGACCATGCTGTTGGCAAAACAGAATTGTTTGGCCGGTTTCGGGTATTCCAGCACTGTGTGAAAACGGCGGTATTTAATGCTGTACGCCATCAGGTCGTAGCTGTACTGCGGGTTAATGCCCTGGTCGCCCGATTTGCTGCCATAACCTCCAATAATATAAATGGTATCCCTGGTAGCATTCATACCCAGTGCGTTCAGATAGCGTGGCATGGGCCTATCCCCACCATAAGGGACTATTTCCCAGGTTTTGGTAGGGAAGTGATAGCGTTGCAAGAGGTTCTTATATTGTAGTTGCCCATAGCCACCCAGTATATACAGGGAAGAGTCGGACGGAGAATAGCATTTATTCACCTGCCAGAATACGGTAAGTGAATCCGTGGTAAAGTTAACGTCCCATTCTTTTGAAGCAGGATCGAAGGTACTGACCCGTTTTTCATCTACATAAAAATTATACAGTTTATTATTAACCGGATCAAAAACAGACTGATTACCGGAAGGCAACCGTTGCCGGCTGCGGGAGAGTTTTTCCCCTTTGAGCCACATGTTGCTGAAAGATAATTCGTAAATGGAATCCACTGATACCACATACAGTACTTCGCGCTTGCTGTCGAATGCTATACTGGCAGCCCCTTTGGTGTCGAAGTCGACGGCTTTTTCCCATCTCCGGTGTTTGGGCTGGATCCATAAAGGGTTCCTGACCTGGGCCACTTTCTTTCCTATTTCATCAATGGCTTCGTTTCCCTTGCTTTCGGATAAAGGAAAATAATGTTTCAGTTGTCCGTTTTCCCGGATCCGGATATCCTTGATATTCATAGGAGGAACATCCAGTGTCTGGAATCCTTCGAAGTCGTTGGCGCCAAAATAGATATTGCAACAGGTGCCACTTGTAAAGTTGCCCTTCCCCTTGCTGATCAAACGGTCATTCATATAAAATGACGCTTCCCGCAGCTGCGTATCGAATGTAATACGTACCTGGCTCCAGTTGCCAAAAAGCCTGGCCGAATCAATATCATATCCTCCGATATAATTCTCCCCGATAACAAAATTGAGCCGGGCCAGCCGCTGGTTATATACCAGGTCAATACTCTGGTGGGTACTGGTGATCAACCGCATAATATACCCGAAATAGGTTTCGTGATGCGGAAGAAAGGTAAGATCAAAAGATATTTCCGTGTTGGGCTGTAAACAAATAGGTGTGTTGGGGGTGAGATGGAGGGAAGTTCGTTTTTCCTGTACCACCTCATGGCTCAGGAACTGCAATCCATGTGATTGGCAATACCCCCCGTGGCCAGCAAGAAAAAAGCATACGCACAAGATATATCTAATCATTCGATCCATTCTAATAAGGAGTATAAAATAATTTCCCGGCTAATACGCTGGCGTAATTAATATCGGAATTTCTATCAACGTGAACAGTAACAATAGATAATTAACACATGAACTGTGTCTGCCCTGTTTTATGCCAGTAGGTTTTTTAAAATTTGGTTGATCAGGGTAATCATCTATTTACTTCTCTTGTAGAGTACTTTTTAGCGCTACATGCTACATCTGATTATCCCCGGAGCAATATTATAAAATTATTCCAAAGAATAATTAATTATTCCACTTTTTTAAATATTGCTCATAACGGACATTTTACACGCATGTTTAATTGAATTTAATATATTGATAATCATCTGTTTGTATTGATTTTTAAAAATTAATTTCCCAATTAGTCGGTTCATTAGCCGGTTTATTAGAAGCTCGTTAATTTATTGCGGCAGCATATTTTAGTAAAAGATTCCACGATCATGAAGCAACTTTTATTCCTTCGGACAGGCATATCCCGGATGTCATGCATCCATCAGACAACCTCCTTATTAAAACGTTTTGCTGATATGCACCCCTGATGGCGCGTAAAATATGTGTTGATATTACCCATTATACTTAGTCACCAAAATCGAGCATGAATATGATGTACTGTGCCCATTTTTTTCCACCGTAACACCGGGTGGTGATCACCCAGGTAAAGAACCATGGGTTGACTGTTGTGCAAAAACAAATTTCTCCAATGCAATCCTAACGTTATGAAAAAAATCTATTACCTATTCCTTTTAATATGTATCTGTCCACTGGGTGTACTTGCCCAGCAAAGGACTATTACCGGTAAAGTCACCGATACCAACGGCGGCGCTCCCATACCAGGAGTGAGCGTAACGGTGATTGATAATGCACCTGTCCGTTCCGGCGTTACTACCAACGCCGATGGCGTATACCGTATCACAGTAGATGCCCGTGCCACTGAACTCGCCTTCTCTTTCATGGGGATGAAAGGCGCCATCGAGAAAATTAATGGCCGTACCACCATCAACGTTAGTCTGACTGCCGGAGAAGACCAGCTCGGGGAAGTTGTGGTAGTAGGGTATGGTACCAAACGAAAAGAAACCCTCACCGGCGCTGTATCCAACATCACCGCCCGTGAAATACAAACCTCCACCAACGTGAGCCTCGCCCAGAAAATACAGGGTAAGGTGGCCGGCCTCATGGTACGGCAGTTGGGCGGTGAACCGGGCAACTTCGATAATATGATTAATATACGCGGCTTCGGAACACCCCTGTACGTGATAGATGGTATTGTGAGAGATGGGTCTGCCGAATTCCAGCGACTCAATCCCGACGACGTAGAAAGCATTTCCTTCCTGAAGGATGCTTCTGCCGCTATCTACGGATTTAATGCAGGTAATGGGGTGGTGATCGTCACCACAAAGAAAGGCGCGAAAGGAAAAACGGCTTTCAACTATTCAGGTACCGTTGGTATGATGAAACCAACAGATGTTCCCCGCATGGCCAACGCATCCGAATGGATGCAGATGCGCAACGATGCGGCCGTACTCGGCACCGGCGCCCCTTTCCTCTCTCAAGAAGAATTGCAGAAATACATCGATGGCGCTCCCGGCTACGGCAGCACCGACTGGTACGACGTAACCATGAAGAAAGCCGCTACCCAGCACCAGCATAATCTGTCGGCCACTGGCGGCACCGACAAAACCCAATACTTCGTGAGCCTCGGTTATTTCGGTGAAGGTGGGTTATTGCGTAGCAACGACCTGAACTATCAACGCTTCAACCTGCGCTCCAATATCACCACGGAGCTTACGAAAAACCTGAAAGCAGAAGTACTCATCGGTGGCCGCTATGACAAGAAAACAGCCCCCGGAGAGAATTTCTTCAACATCTTTAAAGGTACCCGTGTAACCCTGCCTACTGAGCAGCCTTATGCCAACGGCAACCCGGAATACCCTGCTGTGGTAACACCTTCTAATCAGAACCCGCTGCTGCTGTCGCAAAGAAATGCTACCGGCTATAGCGAAGCGGTAAACAGGAGCATACAATCTTCCCTGGCACTGACGTACACCGTTCCTTTTGTAAAGGGACTGTCCATAAAAGGACTGGCAGCCTACGATATGAACAGCTACCAGGGAAAAGATGTGTCCAGGCCTTATAATCTCTATACTTATGTGAATGAGGAATACATCGTGTCACCGCAGCGTGTCGGTACTGGCGCTATCAGCAATGGCTTTGGCAATGGTAACCGCCTGACCCTGCAAACACAGTTGAATTACAACACCAGTATTGCCCGTAAGCATAATATCGGAAGCTCCCTGGTATTTGAACAACAGCAATCCTGGAACCGCAATGGAGACCTGAGAAGATTATATACTTTCTACACCACCGATCAGATCGGCGGCGCCAGCGAAGCCGGTATGACCAATGGCGGTAACGAAGGACAGTCGGCCTACCAATCCCTGCTGGGCCGTTTTAATTACGACTATAATTCCAAATACCTGGTGGAATTTGCCTTCCGTTATATGGGTAACTATGCCTATCCTGCTAACAGCAGATGGGGCTTTTTCCCGGTGATCTCCGGCGGCTGGAGAATATCAGAAGAGCCCTTCCTGAAAAGCAAAATCCCCGCGTTGTCTAACCTGAAACTGCGTGCTTCCCACGGTAAAATGGGAGAAGATATCGGCGGTCCTTTCCAATGGATTCCAGGTTTTTCCACCACCGGCGGCGGACGGTATGAATTTGTAAATGGTAGTCTGACAAACGGCGCAGCGGCTCCCGGTATCACCAACCCCAACCTCACCTGGGCAGTGAATACCACTACAGATCTGGGGATAGACATCGGTCTTTGGAATAACAAACTGGGCCTCGAAGCGGATGTATACCGTAAAACCAGGACCGGATTACCTGCCAGAAGAAATGTTTCTTTACCAAATACCTTCGGCGCCGGCCTACCGGAAGAAAACCTGAACAGCGACCGGGTACAGGGCGTGGAATTTACCATT
Organism: Chitinophaga sp. CCNWYY40; assembly: GCF_037483205.1. Lineage (NCBI taxonomy): Bacteria > Pseudomonadati > Bacteroidota > Chitinophagia > Chitinophagales > Chitinophagaceae > Chitinophaga > Chitinophaga sp. CCNWYY40. The sequence continues at coordinate 163,190 of NZ_JBBHLF010000003.1, read as the reverse complement.
ACGCACAACAACCGTATAGGGGAATTCTCCTATAATATCTCTGCCAACTTCAACTTCTACCGCGCACAAAACCTGTATGTGGAAAGAGGCGAATACCAGAACAGCTATGATAAATGGAGAAATGGCAGAGACTATCGCTACAACGATGTGATCTGGGGATATACCTACCAGGGACAATTCCAGAATACCGACGAAATTGCCAACTGGCCCCTGCAGAATGGTGGTCAGGCCAACATCCGCGAGCTGCCCGGCGATTTTAAATACGCCGATCTCAACAACGATGGGGTAGTGGATGATAAGGATATGACACCGATGTTTACCGGCGCCGTAGGTGACAACGATAACCAGAACCCAAGCGGCAAGAATCCAAAAATTAACTACGGTCTTTCTATTGGCGCTGCCTACAAAGGCTTCGACCTGAACCTGCTGTTCCAGGGTTCTGCGATGTACACCGTACGCTTTAGTGAGGTATATGCAGAAATCCTGGCCTTCCGGGGTAACACGCCCGCCTACTTCTTCGACAGATGGCATAAAGCAGACCCCTACGATCCCAAGAGCGAATGGATCCCTGGCAAATGGCCGGCTTCCCGCTTCAATGGCGACGTAGGTAAGATGTATGCAGAAAGCTCCGTATGGAGAAAAGACGCTTCCTATGTGAGATTAAAAAGCCTGGAACTGGGTTATACTTTTGGTCCGCAGTTGCTGCGTGGCAGCGGTATTCAAAAGATCCGCGTTTTTGCCAACGGCTTTAATCTCTTCACAATCGCAGATCCATTTGTAAAAGCGTTTGATCCGGAAAGACTGGAAGGCCTCTTCAACGCCGGTTTCAACTATCCCCTCACGAAGAATTACAATTTCGGGATCAACGTCAACTTCTAAAAGCTCGCAATATGACTACCAATAAATTTTCCTTTATTATACTGTTGACAGGCATCCTCTTTTCCGGCTGTAACAAAGTCCTGGATCTGAAACCTACCGACAAAATCCAGGCGGAAGCCCTGTTTGGCGATCCGGAAGGCGTGAAATTATACATGGCAAATCTCTATTACCAACTACCGGTAGAGGATTTTACCTATTTCCGGAACGGGTTTAACTGGAACAGCGGAGATCCCAACAACGGTGGGTTTGCGCCTGCCATGGCAACAGATGAAGCGGTACATTCAGAGTTTGGTGATTTTGTGGGAGATGGCGATTTTAATTGCTGGGAAGGCTCCTATAAACTGATCCGCGACGTAAACCTGTTGATAGACGCCATTCCTACGTTGAAAATCCGGGAGGATGAAAAGGCTGCATTAACGGGCGAAAGCGCCTTTATTAAAGCCTATGCCTATTTTGCACTCGCCAAAAGATACGGGGGCGTATCCCTTATCAAAGCATCCCAGCAATACACCGGCGATGCCGCCAGCCTGAGAGTAGCCAGAAGCACCGAACAGCAAACCTGGGATTATGTATTGGAACTGTGTGATCAGGCTATCAATAACCTGGGAGATGGGGTTAGCAGAAGGGCTTCCAAATGGACAGCCTATGCGCTGAAGTCAAGAGCCGCTTTACACGCTGCATCACTGGCGAAATTCGGCAACCGTGCGCCGATGTCCGGACAAGCGGTAAACGACAAACTGATAGGACTCGATGCATCGCTGGCCAACGGCTACTATGAAGCTTGCAAAACCGCTTCTCTGGCGCTGATGAATGCCGGTAAATTTGAACTGTTTATGCCCAATCCTGCTAACGCGGAAGCTGCGGCAGAAAACTACCGCCTGCTGTTCCAGGACCCCGGTAATAAAGAAGTGATCTTTGCAAAAGGATATACCCTACCCGGCGCATTCCTGGGCCACAACTATGATATCTGGTATCAGCCAGCACAGGTGGCCAATGGCTGGCCCCACCCTGGTAGAATGAATCCGACCCTCGACCTGGTGGATACCTATGAGAGTTATGATAATCCCGGTCATTCTGCGCCGATAGTTACTTCCACCGATGGAAATATAACAGACTATAACGGTTTTAATGCCGGCCGCACTTATATTCAGTTTGATTCTCCCAACGACATCTTCAAAAAGAAAGATGCACGTTTGTGGGGAACCGCGATCTTACCGTCTACGCTCTGGAAAAGTATTCCTATCATCATCCAGGCAGGTTACGTAAAACCCGATGGCAACGCAGTGATCCGAACCAATGAACATATGGTGATCAACGGTACTACCTATTATACCTATGGTGCAGCCAGTACCAGCATGTACTCCGGCTTTGACACCTACGGCGGTAACAACACACGTACCGGTTTCTCTTTCAAGAAATTCATGAATCAGACGGCGCCGATCGTTCCGGGATGGAACCAAAGTACCACCGATTTTATAGATTTCCGGTTAGCGGAAATATTGCTCAACTACGCAGAAGCAGTAGTGGAAAGCGGCACCGGTGATGCCGTCCTCGCTGCCAAAGCACTGAATGATATCCGTAAAAGAGCGGCGCATACCACCGATATTCCATTAACATCAGATAACGTACAACGGGAACGCAGAGTGGAGCTGGCCTTTGAAAACAAGCGTTTCTGGGACCTGATCCGCAGAAGAGAATATCATACTGAATTCAATAACCGCCTGAAGCACTCCCTGCTGCCATTACAGGACCTCCGCGCTTTGCCCGCTACCAAGTACATCTTCGTAAGGGTGAATGTGCCTAATTCAAATACCCAAACGTTCCAGCCTAAGTCTTACTACCGGCCTATTCCGGGCATCGGATCCAACGGCCTGGTACAAAACCCGCAGTATTAATGTGTGATTCTAAAAAAGATATTATGAAAAAGCTAAGATATATTTTCTTCATCGTTGCACTGGCAGCAGGATTGGCTTCCTGTGAAAAAGATAACTATGACGGACCTACGGCAGGACTCTCCGGCCGCTTCGTGGATGTGAAAACCCAGGAGCTGATTGAGCAGGACATCATCCTTGGAACTACTATTGAAATTATAGAACATGGATATGCTTCCCGCACTCCGCAGGCGCTGATCGTTAAAACAGACGGTACTTACGCCAACAGTATGCTGTTTGCCAACACGTACACGGTAACGCCCGTACGTGGTAATTTTCTTCCGGTTGATTCTCAGGTGGTGAACATCAGCGGACAAACCACGCTCGACTTTTCTGTGACACCCTATATCCGCGTAAACGATGTGAGTATTCTGAAAACGGGTACGAAGGTGGTCGCCACGTTTAAGCTGGAACAGAATGTTACCAACAACGTGAAAAAGATCGGGCTGTATGCCCACTCAGACGCGAGAGTGGGAGAGCCGATGCGGCTGGTAGCATCCGAAATACAACTCAACGCTGTGAGTGACCCTTCGCAGGTGTATACCCTGGAGATTGATCTGGCAGCGAATAGTTCTATCCTGAAACCCGGTAACAAATACTACTTCCGTGTAGGCGCCCTCATCGATGCCGGTGAGGCCAAGCCTAACTACCGGCCGGCGGTAAGACTGGATATCTGATTCATCCCCAATAATAAAGCGTGTCCCGCTGCGAGGCGGGACTTCTTTCCATCTCCCTAAAAAATAATGTTATGAAAAAAATGAGTTGGCTTTTTTGCATATGGATGATTTGCGCGGTAACCGCCTGTTCAAAGAACTCCAAAACAAGCAACGATAATACGGCGCCACCGGAGAATCCTCCGGGAAGCGAAGAAGTGGTGTACGACGAAACAGGTTGTTTATACAAGAGCTATAAAAACCTCGTGATGGCAGGCTACCAGGGCTGGTTTGCTGCGCAAGGCGATGCTTCCGAAAGAGGCTGGTATCACTATCAGAACGGTAGTTGTGGTGGATTCTTACCCGGCTGCTCCGCGGTAGATTTCTGGCCGGACATGAGCGAATACGTCAAAAAGTATAAATCTCCTTTTCAGTTTCCCGGTGGTACAGATGCTTATTTGTATAGTCCTTATGATGAAGAAAGCGTAGACCTCCATTTCAAATGGATGAAAGATTACGGCATCGATGGCGTTTTTATGCAACGCTTTGTAGGGGAAATAAAATCGTCGAATGTAAAAGGGAAAAGACATTTCAACAAAGTGCTGGAGAATGCGCTGAAAGCAGCCGAAAAATACCAGCGCGCCATTTGTATCATGTATGACCTCAGCGGCTGTACCAGCGAAGATGTGGCTTACCTTGAAGAAGACTGGAATGAACTACAGACTTTATTCTCCCTGTTTGATAATAAAAAGCATCCTACCTATGTGCGGCATAACGGAAAACCGTTGTTGTCTATATGGGGTGTTGGATTTAATGATAACAGGAAATACACCATTGCCAATGTAGATCAGCTGGTAACAAAGCTAAAAGGTAAAGGCAACAAAGTATCTGTGATGCTGGGCGTGCCTTATTATTGGCGCTCACTGAAAAATGATACCGAAAATTCTGCGCTGCTGCATGCTCTCATTAAACGTTCCGATATCATTATGCCGTGGGCAGTGGGGCGTTATGATAACAACAACTACTCCAATGTAGCGGGTGTGGAACTGGCGGCAGACATCCAATGGTGCAATACTAACAAAGTAGATTATGTGCCCTTGGTGTTCCCTGGTTTCAGTTGGGGAAACTTAAAAAACGATCCAGCCTCTTATAATTCCATTCCGCGTCTCAAGGGCGATTTCCTATGGAAGCAGATCGCCGGTGCCCGTTTGTCGGGGGCACCATCTTTATATGTAGCAATGTTTGATGAGATCGATGAGGGCACGGCCATCTATAAATGTGCCAGGGAAAGTGAATTGCCTTTGCATGCAGACAAACGGTTTGTGGGCATAGAAGATGACCTTTCTTCTGACTATTATTTATGGCTCACCGGGCAGGCTGGCCGCTGGTTCCACGGAGAAGGCGGATACAGCGCCACCAAGCCGGTGAGATAATCTTTATCCTTAAATGGTTGATATTTCGGGAGAAGTAAATAAATCTGCAAAAGGCCATAGACCGGGCATCTATACACGGAGCCGGTTTATTTGTAGCACCATCAGACGTGCCGTATACCATCTTTAATCAAGAGGGCGTTCAAACATAATCTGGTGTTTAAAGAGGGGCTATATCGAACCGCTTCTATCGAAGGAGTCGTCAGGTATAATTCATTGATTTTAAAATAAAAAGGTCTCATCGATATCGATGAGACCTTTCTTTTCGGAGCGTCACTCCTAAGTTGTACCCCAGATGGGAGTTGAACCCACACTCGCATTGCTGCGAACGGGATTTTAAGTCCCGCGTGTCTACCAATTCCACCACCAGGGTTTGTAGGGAATAATCAGAGCGAAAGACCGGGCTCGAACCGGCCACCCCGACCTTGGCAAGGTCGTGCTCTACCAAATGAGCTACTTTCGCATTTATTATAAGAACTTTTTTTGTTGGGATTGCAAAGATAGGAATCTTTTTGAAGCTGCAAAATTTTTTTAACACTGAATTAAAATATTTTACGAATTCCTTTTTTTTTAACTGCATCTAAGGATTCAGCTCATAGCCGTATTTCACCATCCCTAACAACTCCTTTCCTTTACCATAGCACGTTTCACTCAAAGGTAATCCATTCGGCTGATATTCGTATTGCCAGATCGTATACGACGACGTTTGTGCGTTAACGGTAGTCATCTTCACCAGCTTTCCCTGTGCATTATACTCAAAGATATAGTCCGGCAACATACGCTTCTTCGCAGGCTGATAACGGTACACATCTGTTAACCGTCCCGCCTTGTCGTAGTTATAATAAATCCGCGTGCCACGACGCGTATCCTGCTCCTCAATCACATTCCCCGCACTGTCGGTTTTAAAAGCTACCACGGTGGAATCGCCGCCTTTACGCTGTACCAGCTGCTGCAACCGTCCCGCCGTATCATAACGGTACGTCCGGCTTTCATCAAAACGAAGCTTGCTGTCGCGCGCAATGGAGGTGCTGCTGATATATTGCAACCGCCCGCCTTCGTCGTAGCGGTATTGCGTGGTAGTTATACTTGCACCGGAACTGTCTACCGTTCTGATCAGCTGCCCCTTGGCGGAAAAAGTGGAGGTCATGGCAGAATAACCGGTGGAGCTGGACTGTGTTTGCGCCTTCATTTGCCGGTAGGTGGGGTTCAGGTTGCGCTCACAACGAAAGTCCCGGTCCGGTTGCATGTCGGCATCCAGCGTCAGCACCTGCTGCGTTTTTACCTTGTTTTCCTTTAGCAGCGCCATCGTCGCCACCGTTTGCTGGGTATTGTAAATGTCCTGGAAGTAATATTGACTAAAACCCCTGGCTGCAAATGCCAGTATACTCAGTGCCAGTAGGATCGTTTTCTTCATGCCCGTAAAATCGCTGATTTTGAATGTTCAAAGGTAAAACGCAAAAATCATATTAAAATTTTTTAACCGGACTTTATCCGGGTATAATTCGTCATTTCTTTTTTATCTTGCCGGCTGTTACAACCAAAAATATCTAAATCTCTTGAAATCACAACCCTTACGTAAGGAGAAAAACTGTCTTAACTGCGGTACAGAAGTGCCTGAAAGGTACTGTACACACTGCGGACAGGAAAATACCGTACCACATGAAACATTCACCCACCTGGTTAAACACTTCGTGGCAGATATCTTTCACTACGATTCCCAGTTCCTGACCACCCTGAAATACCTCCTTTTCAGACCAGGATTCCTTTCCCGGGAGTATATGGCCGGCAAAAGAGTACGTTACGTTAATCCAATAAAATTATACGTCTTTATATCCTTCGTCTTCTTTTTCGGCCTGTTTACCCTGCAACACGGCAGCGAAGATGACTCCGGTGAATTCGTGACGGAAAGGTCCCGGATCAGCGATTCCGTGAAAACAGGCGTTGAAGCGCTGGACCTGGCCCTTTCTCAGGATAGCTCTTCCACCGGCAAAAAGAGGAGTATTAACCACTATCAGACCGTGGAAGAATTTGATGCGGTACAACGGCAATTGCCAGACTCAGCACGCCTTCATGGCGCAGAGAAGATGGTGTACCGGCGGATCATCGGCGTCCGGCAGAAATACGGAGAAGACTCAAAAAAGGCCATTATAGAAATGTTCAATCATAATGTGCCCAAACTGATGTTTATCCTGCTGCCGCTTTTTGGCCTGTTCATGAAATGGATGTACCGCAAAAAGAAAAAGTGGCTGTATGCCGATCACGCCATCTTTGCCATCCACCTGCATTCTTTTGCCTTTATTACCGGGCTGGCCGGTCTTCTCCTGGAATTTATTTTCCATAACGATATCTTCATGACCATAGGCTGGTGGATCATCTTCATTTACCTGGTGCTGGCGCTCTGGAATAACTACCAGCAAAGCTTTCGGAAATCCCTGTTAAAAGGCATTGTGCTGAGCGTGGCTTATATCATGTCAACCGCTATTGTATTCCTGGTCTACATTTTACTGATGTTTATGATATTTCTTTAACTTTAAAAGATGCAACCGGAATTTATTATCATACACCAGCAAGTGGCGCCCTATGTTGCCCACATCCAATTGAACCGCCCAAAAGAACTGAACGCATTAAACCTGCAACTCATGGGCGAACTGAGAGACGCCCTGAAAATCCTTGATGCGGACGACGAGGTGCGGGTAATTGTCCTCAGCGGCAACGAAAAAGCTTTCGCCGCCGGCGCCGATATAAAACAAATGGCAGGGAAATCTGCCATAGATATGTATAATATCGATCAGTTCAGCACCTGGGACACCATCAAAAAAATAAAGAAACCTATTATAGCGGCGGTTAGCGGCTTCGCCCTCGGCGGCGGCTGCGAACTCATGATGCTCTGCGATATGATCGTGGCCAGCGAAACCGCCCGCTTCGGACAACCGGAAATAAAACTGGGCGTAATGCCCGGCGCCGGCGGTACCCAGCGCCTTACCCGCGCAGTGGGGAAAGCCCTCGCTATGGAAATGGTGCTTACCGGCCGCTTTATCACTGCAGAAGAAGCACTCCGGGCCGGATTAATTAACCGTATTGTGCCCGTGGAACTCTTCCTGCAGGAAGCCATAAAACTGGCCGCAGCAATGGCTGCCATGAGCCCTGTAGCACTTAAAATGGCTAAAGAAGCCGTTTTGAAAGCTTTTGATACCAGCCTGGAAGAAGGATTACATTTTGAACGTAAAAATTTTTATCTTCTCTTTGCATCTGAAGATCAGAAGGAAGGCATGCAGGCGTTTATTGAAAAAAGACCTCCTGTATTCAAAGGAAAATAGCCCGGAACTTTATTGAAAACCATTAAACTATTTTATTATTTGACTTGTTAACCTTCCACTGATAAAAAAATTATGTTGTTAACTGCCGGGAAAGTGGTGCCCGATAGTTGTTGTAGCCCCCTTAGTATCAAATAAAAAAAATTTAACCATGAGTGCGAGAAGGATTCCTGTTGCATCACTTTTGTCGCTCACTATCTGCGCGTTTGCATGTAATAGCCCCGCCCAGAAAGTAAGGGCGGTTGTACTGGCCGACCAGACTAACCTGCCACCTACCGATACCATGATCGCTGGTGGCGATACTATTCAAACAGACATGGTAGCTTCCTGGAACAGTTTCCTGCAATTCAACGGTAAATACGCCGCGGAAAGCAGTCTTTTTGAAACCGAACCGCTGAAAAGCAGGCTTAATGTACTGATAGGTAAAGCCCGTAAATCTTTTTTTGAAAGATTAAAAGTGACACCACCCATAGAAGTGGAAAACAAAATACTTTTTAATGAAGGATATATGCCCGGAAAATCAGGCTACGATGAAGCCGTTATTGCCATAGATATGGACCGGGATATCATTTACATCGGCTTCACAGTGAACAGAAGTCTTATGCTCTTCAGCGAAAAAGGAGATACCGACTACCCGGAAAAATTCCTGCAATGGATGCAGAAATTTGAACGCTGAAAGAAAAAAGGAAGACCGGTGTGATCTTCCTTTTTCTTATCTCTTTTAATTATCAAACTTATTCTTCAACGCGGCCAGCTTTGCCTGGAAGTCGTTCAGCGGCGCCTCTTTAGCCGCCGGCTTATTCACCTTCTTCTGCTGATGCTGCTGATCGCCACGAGGCTCCCTTCTGGCTCCCTGTTGCTGGGAACCGCCGCCACCGCCTTTCTCATTGTCTTTCATCGATAATGAAATACGCTTACGCGCCACATCAATTTCCAACACAGTTACCTGCACCTTCTGATTCAGCTTTACGGCTTCATTAGGATTGCTGATAAATTTATTAGAGAGATGGGAAATGTGCACCAGTCCATCCTGCTTTACACCAATATCCACAAATGCACCAAATGCAGTGATGTTGGTTACCACACCCGGCAATACCATCCCCGGCTTTACATCCTCCATTTTATGAATGCCTTCAGCATATTCAAAAATAGAAATCTCGTCGCGCGGATCACGGCTAGGCTTGGCCAGCTCCTTCAATATATCTTCCAAAGTAAGCAAACCTACTTCGGCACTCACATAATCCTTCGGATTAATTTGCTTACGCAGTTCTTCCTTACCCATCAGGTCCTGTACAGTGCTGTGTTGTTTGGCGGCCATTTCCCTGATCAGGTCATAACGCTCCGGATGCACTGCGGAATTATCCAGTGGATTATCCCCGTTTTCAATACGTAAAAAGCCCGCGCATTGCTCAAATGCTTTATCGCCCAAACGATGCACTTTCTTCAGCTGCATACGGTTGCTGAATGCGCCGTTTTCTTTACGGTACTTTACAATGTTCTCCGCAAGGGAAGGGCCCAAACCGGAAATGTACGCCAGCAGGTGCTTGGAAGCAGTGTTCAGGTTCACACCCACATTGTTCACACAGCTTACCACCACACGGTCCAGGCTCTGTTTTAACGACGACTGGCTCACATCATGCTGGTACTGTCCCACACCAATAGCTTTCGGATCTATCTTCACCAGCTCCGCCAGCGGATCTATCAGCCTGCGGCCAATAGAAATAGCGCCACGCACCGTTACATCATGATCCGGAAACTCTTCACGGGCCACTTCTGAAGCAGAATATACAGACGCGCCGCTTTCGTTCACCATAAACACATTGATCTTTTTGCCAAAATCAATCTTCTTTACAAACTCCTCTGTTTCCCGACCCGCGGTACCATTACCCACGGCAATGGCTTCGGTATCATATTTTGCCGCCCACTTCTTCAGCAGGGCTTCTGCATCATCTCTCTTGTAATTTTTTTCCAGTGGGAAAATAACATCGTTGTCCAGCATATTGCCCTGGTTATCCAGCGCTACCACTTTACAACCTGTTCTGTAACCCGGGTCAATGGCAATAACGCCCTTAGGCCCCAGCGGCGCTGCCAGCAGCAGCTGGCGCAGGTTTTCCGCAAATACTTCGATCGCTTCCTGATCCGCTTTTTCTTTTGCCGACGCCCGGAATTCATTCTCCAGGGAAGGACGCAGCAAACGCTTGTATGCATCTGCGGCAGCTTTGGTTACCTGTTCTGCCGCCTTGCCTTTACCGGTCACAAATTGTTTGTTGATCAGCGCATTGGCATCTTCCTCTACCGGCGCAATAGAGCTGAACAGGATACCCTCGTGCTCTGCCCGTAATATCGCCAGCACCCGGTGGGATGGCATCTCCCGCAGATCCTCTGAAAACTCGAAATAGTCTTTATATTTATCGCCTTCGGCTTCTTTTCCTTCTACCACTTTAGACGTGAGCTTGCCGGTATTGGCAAATAACTTACGCAGCTTATCACGGCACTCCGCATTTTCATTGATCCACTCCGCAATAATATCACGCGCACCTTTCAACGCCTCTTCAGACGTTGCCACCTGCTCATTGATAAATGTTTCCGCCGCTGAAATATCACCGTCCTGCTGCTCAAACAACAGGGTAGCCAATGGTTCCAGCCCTTTCTCAATGGCCACGGTAGCACGGGTTTTACGCTTAGGCTTATAAGGCAGGTAAATATCTTCCAGCTCCGCCAGTACCCACGTGTTCTCTATTTTGGATAATAACTCAGGCGTCATTTTTTCCTGCTCAGTGATCGTTTTGATAATAAAATCACGACGGTCATCCACCTCCTTGTAACGCTTCTGCAGGTCTTCAATACGGCCTATCTGCACCTCATCCAGACTTCCCGTTACCTCTTTACGGTAACGACTGATGAATGGAACCGTAGAGCCTTCAGATAACAGGGTCATGGTGTTTTCTGCCTGTTTACCGGAAATACCCAACTCCGATGAAATAAGCGCAATGTGTTTCGGATTCATAAATCAATACATTTTGGGATTTTTTGATTGCCAGATGCCAGGTTTTGTAACCACAATAATTACAAAAATTACCATCTCCAAACCATGAAATCGCTACCATTTAATAGCTCGCAAATGTAACTAAAATGGCCTTTTTACCAAGAAAAAGTATTCCCCATTTTTACACGTCCGCATTTGGTTCTCCGGACCCGTTCTTACCCGGAATCATCTATGAATATCAAAATCCCCAAATGATCCCTATTTTTACAAAATATGGAAAAGACAGCTACATTTGATCGCCTCCTGCAGATCATGGACGATTTAAGGGAAAAGTGCCCCTGGGACCGCAAGCAAACCATTCAAACGCTTCGTCAGCTCACCATTGAGGAAACCTATGAGCTGGCGGATGCCATCACCGATGAAGACTGGAAGTCCATCAAAGAAGAGCTGGGGGACATCCTCCTGCACATCGTGTTCTACGCCAAAATAGGCTCGGAACAGCAGAAATTTGATATAAACGACGTTATAAACGGCGTATGCGATAAACTCATCCACCGCCACCCGCATATTTACGGCGATGTAAAAGCCGATACAGAAGAGGAGGTAAAACAAAACTGGGAAAAACTTAAACTGAAAGAAGGAAAGAAATCCGTACTCAGTGGCGTGCCCCTGTCGCTGCCCGCCCTCGTAAAAGCGATGCGCCTCCAGGAAAAAGCCAAACAAACCGGCTTCGAATGGGATAATACAGAACAGGTGTGGGAGAAAGTAAAGGAAGAAGTGAATGAACTGGAAGAAGCAGTGAACAGCGGGAATATAAATGATATGGAAGATGAATTCGGCGACGTGATGTTCTCTTTGGTGAACTATTCCAGGTTCCTTAACATCGATGCGGAAAATGCCCTCGAACGTACCAATAAAAAATTCCAGCGCCGGTTCCAGGCAATGGAAGTACTGGCACTGGAACAGGGCCGCACCCTCAACGATATGAGCTTAACGGAAATGGATACACTCTGGAATAAGGTGAAAGCCACAGAGCAATTGTAAATCGTTCTTTAATACACCCGCATTGATCGATTCTAAAGAAATACGGCTTTTTTTCCTGCGACATGGCTATCTCCTGATCATTGCAGCCTGGTTGTTTACCTTCGCTTTCCTGTTCAGTAACTACTGGTCGTACTACTCGTCCCCGCAGGGCGTGAAACGCAGCATGGAAAAGAGTATCCATCAACGGGAAAAAACATTCGAAAAACTCGCTAAAGATACGGCCCTCACCGCCTCCCTCTTCCAGCGCAGCTACGACCAGCAAACACTGGACAAACTCACCGGCATGGAGTATTACCTCTTTGCCTACGATTCCAATAACACCGGCATCTGGCTCACCTTCTGGAATACCAGCCAGGTACAGCCGGATGAACTGCAAACCACACTGGAAAACGGCCAGCGGTTCATGAAGCTGAAAAATGGCTATTATGAAGTCATCACCCGGAAAGTAAAATCAATCCGGGGGCACGCACAATACCTGGTGGCGGCTATTCCCATCCGCATGGAATATGCCATTAAAAACAACTACCTGGTCAATCACTTTTACGATAAGGAAGAACTGGGAGAGGAGTACAGCATCCTCCGGGAACAACCCGCCCTGGTAGTACCGGAACATACCATCCTGCCGGTAAATAACGGGCAGGGACAAACGCTGTTCTTCCTCGATTACAACACCGGCATGCACGTACATCCTTCCAATAATCTCAGCATACTGCTGCGGGTGCTGGGTTGTATCTGCGTACTTATATTCCTCAACCTCTTTGCCACCCTGCTGGCCAAAACCACCAACCCGCTGTATGGCTTCCTGTTCCTGTTCCTCATCGTATTCGGTATGCGGGTACTCAGTTACGTATACCCGTTCCCGTTTAACCTGAAGGAACTCAATATCTTTGATCCCAGGATCTATGCAAAGGATGAAATCTTCTACTCGCTCGGCGATCTGCTGATCAACGTATTACTTACCTTCTGGATGATCCTCTTCTTCCGGGAACACGTAAAAACCATCAACCCGCCGGTACTCAAAAAAAGATGGGCGCAGAGCGTAGTGATCATCATCGCCAGCCTGATCCTCTATATCGTGGAACAATTCCTGGCAGACCTCATCCAGAGCCTGGTAATAGATTCCAAGATCTCTTTTGATGTAACCAACCCCTTCAGTCTTACGGAATACAGTATCATCTACAGCATCATCGGCTTTATGGTACTGGGCTTTATATCTTTCAGCTTTTTGTTCTTCTCCCAGATCATCAACTACCTGCTGAATGAACTCACTAATTTTCAATACCGTACCAAATATATCTGGCTGGCAGCGGTAGGCATCATCTGGCTGCTGTTCCGTATCCACAACCCGGAACTGCCATTCTCCGTTACAATGGTGATCTGGCTGCTGATCTACATCGTGCTGCTCGACTTCCTTGCCGATCGCTTTGAAAGCAGTATGGCCACCGTACCATTCCTGTTCTGGCTCTTCCTGCTTACCATCACCACCTCGGGCGCACTGGTACATTATAACAACCATAAGGAGCTGTATGCCCGTCAGAAACTCGCGGAAGACCTGTCCAAACAAAAGGATCCTTACCTGGAGATGCTGTTGAATGATATCGGTAAAAAGATAGAACACGATGAAGCCCTCCAGTTTTTTTTCCAGGACCATAACGGCAGAACCCACCGTAAATCGGCGTTCGACAGCCTGCTCCTGCCAAAATATTTCCAGGGCTACCTGAGCAGGTTCCGGGTAAACCTGTATGCCTACGATGAAAACGGCGCCTCCCTGTTTGCCGCAGATACCGCCAGCTTATTAACTTTTAACCGGCAGATATTTACCGAGTCGGAAGCCTCTCCATCACTGGTGCCCGGCAACGACCTGTATTATTATGAGCGCAGCTTCAACGACTACAGCTATATCGCCAAAAAAGAATTTCACAACGCCGGCGGGGAAGTAACCGGCTGGCTGGTATACACCCTGGCGCCAAAACCTGTAAGCAGCGAACGGCTTTATCCTGAATTGCTGGTGGAAGGCGATATGAGTGATCCGGGCCGCGAATACGCCGGCGCCTATTCTTTTGCTGTATACGATAAAGGCATCCTCGTTAGCAACAACAACGATTTCCCTTTCCCCATCCGGTTATATGCACATGAACTGCCTGCGGCAGATGTGACCGTAAAATCCATCAAAGGTTATTCAGAACTGATCTACCGCGCTACCCCTGAAAAAGTAGTGATAGTGGTAAAGGAAAACAGGATGTTCGTGGAATTCATCACCCTGTTTGCTTACATGTTCTGTTTGTTCCTGCTCATCATTGCTGTATACAAAGCATTCGACCTGCTCATCAAAGCAAGGATGCGGATCAGCAATCTGCGCGCACTGATCAATATCAGCATCCGCAAAAAAGTACATGGCACCATCATCTTTGTTGTTATTTTCTCTTTCCTGATATTGGGTATCACCACTATTAAATTCTTTATCTACCGCTCTGAAATGCAGAACCGCGAACGGCTCAGCAAAACCATGAGAGAGGTAGCCAAAGACGTGGAAAAGGTATTGGAAAACCAGCGCGACCTGGACCAGGTAGGGGATATGTATGATTCAGAACTGATGAAAAAGCTGGCCACCTCCCTGTCGGATATCGCCAATGAACGGGCCCTGGATATTAATATCTACGACCGCGATGGCAACCTGCAGCAAACCACCCAGCCGATGATGACAGACAAAGGGCTGATCTCTGTAAAAATAGACCCGCAGGCATTCTACAGTTTATACCGGCTGGAACAGATCCAGTTTATCCATACGGAATATATCGGGGTAATGCCTTTCCTGTCGGGTTACATGCCACTGCGTAATCATGATACACATGAAGTGATCGCATACCTGAACGTTCCTTATTTCGCCACGCAAACAGAACTGAACCAGCAGATCTCCAACTTCCTCGTGGCCCTCATCAATTTCAACGCCTTCATTTTCCTCATCGCGGGAATGGTGGCGCTGCTGATCACCAATTCCATCACCCGCTCGTTCTCGCTGGTAACGGAAAAGCTCCGGCACGTAAACCTGGGTCAGCGCAACGATGAAATAGAATGGGATAAAGATGATGAGATCGGCGCACTGGTAAAGGAATACAATAAAATGGTACGCAAGCTGGAAGTGAGTGCGGTGCGACTGGCTAAAAGTGAAAGGGAAGGGGCATGGCGTGAAATGGCGCGGCAGGTGGCCCATGAAATCAAGAACCCGCTCACGCCCATGAAGCTGAGCATCCAATACCTGCAACGCGCTATCGCCGGCGATTCACCCAATGTGAAGGAGCTGTCGCGCAAAGTGGCCGGCACCCTCGTGGAACAGATCGAACACCTCTCCAATATTGCGTCCGACTTCTCCGCCTTTGCCCGCATTGGCGAACCAAACAACGAAGAATTCCTGCTCAACGAAGTGTTGTATTCCCTCACCTCATTGTACCAGGGGCATGAAGATTGTGAAGTTACCTACGTGCAGCCCACACACGATTTTTATGTATTTGCAGATAAAACCCAGATGAACAGGCTGTTCACCAACCTGTTGCTGAACGCTATACAGGCCATCCCCGACGACCGTAAAGGACAGATCGTGGTAAGGTTGCAAATGACTTCTGATAGTCACGTGATTGTGAGTGTATCCGATAACGGCGAAGGCATTTCCACCGAAATACAATCCCGCATTTTCGTTCCCAACTTCACTACCAAGTCTTCCGGTACCGGCCTCGGACTGGCCATGTGTAAAAACATTGCCGAGCAGGCGAGAGGGGAGATCTGGTTTGAAACGAAGCTGAATGAAGGCACTACGTTCTATGTGAAGTTGCCGCTGCAGGGACATTAATACGGCAATCCTCCACAAAAAAAAGACGCTCTGGATTCCAGAGCGTCTTTTAAATAATTTTTTTGCATTTACTGCTGTTGTGTATCGTCTTTAGCTACAAAGCTTTCTTTAATTTTTTCCAGCAGTTTGCTTTCGATCATTTGCTGCGACAGCTGTATCATGTTTTTAAATGCAGTTTCCTGGGAAATACCGTGACCAATAATTACTGGTTTGGAAACGCCTAAAACAGGAGTACCGCCATATGATTCAGAATCAAATTTTTTCATGTAGTCATCCTGGATATTACGTCTTAACGCAATTTCATGGAATGATTCGGCCATCTTAAGTACGATGTTTCCGGTAAAGCCTTCGCATACAATTACATCTGCTTTTTCGGAGAGGATATCTCTTCCTTCAATGTTGCCGACGAAATTAATTTGTTTGCTTTCTTTTAACAGCGGGTAAGTTGCCTGCGCAAGCAGGTTGCCTTTGCCTTCTTCTTCACCGATATTCAGTAAACCAACTTTAGGATTGGGTACCTGAAGAATATGTTTGGAATATAGGGATCCGAGAAGGGCAAATTGTGCCAGGTTTTCAGGTTTGCAGTCGGCGTTGATACCTACGTCGAGCAAGAGGCCGTACGTGCCGTTTTCACGGGGTACCAGAGTAGATATAGTAGGACGTTGCACTCCCTCTATGGCTTTAATGGAATAATAGGTGCCCACCATCATGGCGCCGGTATTACCTGCGCTGATGAAAGCATCTATTTTTTCATTTTTCAGTAAATGAAAACCGATAGAGATGGAGGATTGTGGCTTCTCTTTCAGCGCCTTGGTAGGGTGTTCATCCATCCCGATTACCTGGGATGAATGAACAACTGAATATTTTGATTGGTCCAGCTGTGCTGCTGCAATTAAAGGAGCTAACTGTTGTTCGTCTCCAATTAAAACCAGATGCACCTCAGATGCAACAGTGTCTAAATATAATTTTACTCCTTTTACTGCTTCGGTGGGCGCGAAATCGCCACCCATCATATCAAGCCCGATTCTCATGTAACTCAAGGTTTGTTCTTGTTAGCTCGGGTAAAAATAGTAAAATAATTTATTATTTAGCTGCGCTCTGTTTTTCCAACACTACTTTTCCTCTGTAGTACAGTTTGTTTTCCACCCAATGAGCACGGTGTCTCAGGTGCACTTCACCGGTTGCGCTGTCTGTGCTTAATGTATCCGCTACCGCCTTATAATGCGTTCTTCTCTTTGCTGATCTTTGCTGAGAATGTCTGCGTTTAGGATTTGGCATTTTATTTAATTTTTAATTGTCCTTAAATTTATCCAATCCTTTCCAGATTGGGTTATCGTTTTCTTTTGCCTGCTGGTTCATTTGCTCCAGCATTTCAATCACTTTCGGATTACACCCGCTTTTGCCGTCGGCATTGTCAGGATGTATACGTTGCATTGGAATGCTCAGATGGATGAACTCGTATATAAATTCTGCCACGTTCAAATGGCTCTCTGTCTTCAGTATATACGATACATCCGGATCTTCTTCTCCACTTGCCAGCTCTTCCGGATTCTCTACCAGCTTTACTATCTGGTTAAAATCATCCCATAGCTGCATTTCGAAGGGCTCTCCGCACCGGTCGCAGGTAACTGTTACCTTACCACCTATCGCAAATTTCAGTAAGAAGAAGTTACTCTTCTTGTCCAAAGTAAGATTTACACTCACCTCGCAATTACTGAAATCCCTCGGCTCCTCGAAATTATCAAAGAAACGCTCCCCGATAGCATAATGAAATGAATGTTCCCCTGGGTTTAATCCAACAAAGGCTATATCAAATTCGCGGAGTGGTTTCATATCAATATCCTCACTTTTAGAGGGATGCAAAGGTAATTAAATATTTGCAATTGCAAAAATTTCATAAATTTGTTCACCAACGATATCTTATTTATATATATATTTATATCATAAAATATCAGCCATATTGATGTTGTGGCATCCAGGCGTGAGGCGCAAAGGTACGTAATTAGCTTTTATCTTATACCTGATTTTCACAATTCAACGATTTTATTGAAAACCCGTATCCCCATTCCATCAAAACGATGAAGGCCACAGGAAAATACAGTAAGAAAATAAACACTACTGGTAGTGCCGGCATGCCGTTAAACGGTGCTCCGGACCTCTTTTCCCTGCCCATAACGGCCTGGCTCAACAGTACCAGCGCCGGCCTGCTGGTGACCAATGAAAAACACCGCTGCATATGGGTAAATGACATTTTCAGCCGGTATATGAATGGGAATACCCCCCTGAACTGCTCGTATCCGGAACTGATCCGCTATCTGAAACCAATGGTAGCCGATTATGTGCCGCTGGAAGCCAAAATGAAATCCCTCCGCAAGGAAAAAAAGCCCTGGTTCGGTTGGGAAGTGCCCTTCCGCAACGGTCATATCTGGGAAATTAATTACCTCCCCGTATTCAACGGCGAAATATTCAGCGGCAGCATCTGGCAGGCCGTCGATATCACCCGCAGGCACAACGTACAGGAGGAAATAAAACGCAATGAGGAAAAATTCAGGGTTATCCTTAATAACCTCAACGCTGCCATGTGCGAAACAGACGTAAAAGGCAATATCACCCGCGTATACGAAAGCTTCTGCCGCCTCTCCGGCTATAACGAACAGGAACTCATCGGCCGGAACATCACCGACGTTTTTGTACCGGAAGATAACCGGGCCTACGCCCGCGCCCTCCGCAAAAAACGCCTCGATGAAAACGTGCCCCTCGTATACGACATGGAAATAAAGCTGAAAGACGGCTCCAACCGGTGGATCCTGGCCAGCTCGGCCAATATATACGATCGCCACGGTAACATTACCGGCGGGGCAGGGATCCACATAGATATTACAGATCAGAAAAAACTGCAACAGGAACTGGAAACAGCCCGCCGCCAGGCAGAAGAAGCCCAGCGCGCCCAGAAAGACTTCCTCGCCAGCATGAGCCACGAAATCCGTACGCCGCTCAATGCCATCATCGGCATGGCCCACCTGCTCGAAGAAACCCACCTGGACCCGCAACAGCAGGAATACGTTAACATCCTGAAAAACTCCTCCGGCATACTGCTGGGCATAGTCAGTGATATTCTCGATATTTCACGCATTGAAGCCCGGGAAATACAGGTTAACCAACGCGAATTCAACCTCCGCGAACTGATCCAGTCACTACGCAATACCTTTGAACTCAAACTGGGGCGCCGCCCCGTAAAAATAACCGCAGAACTGGACGCTGCCCTCAACACCTGGCTGATTGGCGACGATGTACTACTGAACCAAATACTAATCAATTTGTTAGGTAATGCAGAGAAGTTCACCAACGAAGGCGAAATTGCCATCACTGCCACCCAGGAAAGCTGGCAGGAAAATAAGCTCTGGATACGCTTCCGGGTAAGCGATACGGGCATAGGCATCAAAAAGGATAAACTGGAACTCATTTTCCGGAACTACAAACAGGCAGAAGACGATATCCGTGAAAAATACGGTGGTACAGGTCTGGGACTCGCCATCGTTAAACAACTTGTGGAAATCCAGGGTGGCAACATCACCGTGGAAGAACTCTCCGGCTTTAATACCTGCTTTAGCTTTAATATCCCCTTCCTGGATAGCCGCCGGCCACTCACGGTCAATACAGATAAGCTAAGCAGGAAATTACTGCAACGGTCATTTGAAGACGCAAGGGTCCTTGTGGTGGAAGATAACCAGATGAACCTGCGCTATATCATGAGCCTGCTGGAAAAATACAAAATCAACTATCAGCTGGCTACCAATGGCCCGGATGCTACCTGGTTCCTCGAATCCCGGCAATACGACCTTATCCTCATGGATATCCGTATCCCTGGCATGAATGGCATGGAACTGGCTCAAAAAATAAGGGCAGATGAAGAACAGCCGAATGTGGCCACACCGGTAATCGCCACCACCGCCGTAGCAATGGAAAGCACCGCCACCATGGCGAGGGCCGCCGGAATAACAGATATACTCACTAAACCCTATACACCAGACCAGCTATTACAGATTTTTAATAAATATCTCAACGAAGACGAAACAGAATTAATAATGGAAGAAGTGCAGAACTTAAGCGGATTTGAGTTTAATAACGATTTGGATGTCAAATATCTCACAGATCTCTATGAGAGCAATATTTCCTATGCCGCCGACCTCTTTGAAATTTTTATCAGAACTATCCGGGATGAAATCGCCAAACTGCAAACAATGGTAGATAACCACGAATGGGAAGCCATGAAATTCCAGGTGCATAAACTGAAACCGAATTTCGCCATGGTGGGCCTCACCTGGATCAGCGCTAAAATGCAGGAACTGGAAAATTATCTCCGTATCAACCAGGAACTGCACAGTACAGAAATCTGCCGGCTTTTTGATGAAATTACGCAGGATGTAAACCGCTACTATCCACTCGTGGAAGAAGAATATGGCAAGATGCGCGATTTTATCGACTCCCCCGGCGAATGATCAGTACGATTGCAGCACCTCTTTCATGCTGTTGTAATAATTACCGCCAAATAAAATGAAATGTACCATCAACGGGTATAACTGGCAGATGCCTATCCGCTGCTGCCACCCCGGCTGTAATGGGTAGGCAGCCTGGTACGCATAATAAAACCGCGTGTCAAAACCACCAAAAAGCCGCGCCATGGCCAGGTCTATTTCCCGGTGGCCATAATACACCGCCGGATCAAAAACACAGGCCCGCCCGTTACTTCCCACCATAAAATTACCGGACCACAAATCACCATGCAGCAATGCCGGCGCTTCCACCGGGAAAATCTGCGGCAACTGCCGGCACAACCGCTCTACCTGCTGCACCAGCTGCCTGTCTACCAGCTGCTGGTCATAAGCCATCCTGATCAGCGGCAACAAACGGTTAAACGCATAAAACACCGGCCAGCTGCTGTAAGGCGTATTATACTGCTTCAAACTTCCCACATAATTGGTTCCCGCATACCCATAATGGGGCTGCGTTACGCGATGCTGCTTCGCCAGCGAAACAGCAAAGTCATCCCAGAAATCAGCCACTGCCTGCCCCTTCGTCAGGAATTCCTGCAACAGGTAAGCCCGTCCATTCACACTCCCGTATGCCAATGGTTTTGGCGTCTGCAATGCTTTGGCAGTCTGCAACTCCAGCAACCCCGCATACTCCTGCTTAAACATATCAGGGTACTTCCCGGCATCATTCATCTTAATAAAAAAATATCCCTCGTTGGTGCCTATACGAAAAGATTCGTTAATATCACCACCATGCACGCTTTTTGCATCATTAATATGTATTTTTACTTTCAAATGTTCGGAAAGTGCTGTGCTTAACTGTTTTTGTAGAATTTCATCTATCATGTTCCGCCACATTATATGGAGACAAAAGTCCGGATTAAAAAGAAAATCGTCCGTATTGTACTAACACTTACGGCTATACTGTTGTTAAAAGGATTATTCGCCTGGAGTAACCGCTTCGGCGATTTCTACTTCCATAGGTGGTACGATTGGAGTAGTTTGGCGTTCAGACAAGTAACAGGTATAGTTCCATTCAGTATTGGCGATGTAATATATACTGCCTGGATTATCGGAGGAATACTCTATTTGTTAAAACTATGTTATAAACTCATCCGCGCACGTTGGGAAGCCCTGGGTTTTCAACTGCTTCGCGGTGTTCAATTCCTGCTTGGGGCATATCTTGCCTTCCTCGTATTATGGGGCTTTAACTACGAACGCAACTCCCTCACCAGCGATACCCGTATCGTTACGGGCACTTATAACACGCAGCAACTTTACCACCTGTCGGATACATTACTGCAGTTAGTCAACCTGGAAAAGGCCAACACGGGCGATACCACCGGCGTCATGAAAACGGATACCACCGGCAAACCCGTTTTTGAAAGGGCCATCGCTGCTTATGATGCTGCTGCCAAAACCTGGCCGGCCCTGCGTTATAAAGCGCCCAGTATAAAACCGGCTATGTTTGGCCACTGGCTTAACTACCCCGGTGTTACCGGCTACCTCAACCCGTTTACCAACGAAGCACAGGTAAATACCACCGTTCCCGATGTATTGCTGCCATTTGTTTCCTGTCATGAAATTGCACACCAGATAGGTTATGCGCCGGAAGAAGAAGCCAACTTTGTAGGTTACCTGGCGGCTACCAGCATTCCGGATAGCCATTTCCGTTATGCCGCCAATTTTGATATGTTCCTTTACAGCGTTCGCCAGCTCGCCCGCCGCGATACCACCCTCGCCCGCAACATCTGGAAAAGGGCGCTCCCCGGCGTAAAAGCCGACTATAAAGCCATCATGGATTTTTATGAACCCTATACGGGAAAAGTAGATGCCTATTCCTCCCTGCTGTACGACCGCTACCTCAAAGCCAATAAACAGGATAAAGGCATCCGCAGCTACAGCGAAGTAACCGGCTGGCTCATCGCCTATTTCAAACTATAACAGGCATCAGTTCATCATCAGCACATTCACGCTGCGCTGCAAAATATTAAAGGCAATTTCTGCCATCAGGTTTTCACGGTCAAGCGTAGGGTTTACTTCGGTGATCTCAAAACAACAAATCTTACGGTGTTGCATGAACTTGGCAATCAGGTCCTCAGCTTCCCGCTCTCTCAATCCATTACTTACCGGTGTGCCGGTACCTTTGGAAATAGAAGCGTCCAGGCTGTCCACATCAAAAGAAACATAGATGTACTCACAATCACTCAGGTAACGGAACACAGAACGGGAAATGTTCTCCGGCCCTTTCCTGCGTACTTCACTGGTGGTGATCACCTTCATGCCATATTGCTTGATCAGGTAATCTTCTTCCTTCTCATAATCCCGCAGGGAAATAAACACAATATCTTCCGGAAGCACTTTCGGCGCTATTTTACCGATATTTTTCAGGGCATTCCACATTTTAGCGGTATTCTCATCCAGGTCGTGCACCTTGCAGTCCATATTGTCTTCCGCAATGGCGGTAGCCAGCGGCATACCATGCATATTACCGGAAGGGGTGGTATAAGGTGTATGCAGATCAGCATGCGCATCTATCCAGATCACGCCCAGCTTGGCTTTGGGATGGGCCATTTTCAACCCGGCAATTGTTGCGCCGGCAGTACTGTGGTCACCGGAAAGCAGTACCGGGAACCAGTTAGCCTTCACTGTTTCGCACACACTTTTGCTGATACGCTCATACATGTTAAAAGTACCTTTGATCCTTTTGGCATAGGGCGATTCGATAGGTTCAAACAACAGCTTATTTTCCGTTTCAATTGCTTCGGTGGGGAAGTGTACAAAAAAGTTGCTCATAAAGTCCAGCGCGGCAATCTTAATAGCATCTACACCCAAACTGGCGCCACGCGTACCTGCTCCTATTTCTGATTTTACTTCTATTATTTTAATATTCTTCATAAAAATAGCATTAAAGGCAAGCTACAGGATTTTATGTGAACGCCCAAAGCAACGGAACGTGTGATGGTGAAAAACTTGTATATAATACATGAATCAAATCCAATACAGTAGCGTTATTGTAGCGATTTGTTCAATATTTCCCCGGTTCTGGTTGACAACGTTGAATTTTAACCGGGCTATTTTTTTAGCTGCTGATTTATAAATAATTTGAGTCTATTACCATATAAAATTAAAATCATGGACTTTCAATTGACGGAAGAGCATCTGATGATACAAAAGGCAGCACGCGATTTTGCTGTTACTGAATTACTGCCAGGTGTAATAGAAAGGGATGAACACCAGAAGTTCCCCACAGAACAGATCAAAAAACTGGGAGAACTCGGCTTCCTGGGTATGATGGTGAGCCCGAAGTATGGGGGAGCAGGACTGGACGCGATCTCTTATGTGCTGGCTATGGAAGAAATCTCAAAAATAGATGCCTCTGCCTCTGTGGTCATGAGTGTTAATAACTCCCTCGTTTGCTGGGGGCTCGAAACATTTGGTACAGAAGAACAAAAACAGAAATACCTGGTACCCCTGGCTTCCGGGCAGATAATTGGCGCGTTTATGTTAAGTGAGCCTGAAGCCGGTTCTGATGCTACTTCCCAGCGTACGATTGCAGAAGATAAAGGAGATCATTACCTGCTCAACGGTACCAAAAACTGGATCACCAACGGTAACTCCGCCAGCGTGTACCTGGTAATGGCGCAAACCCACCCTGAAAAAGGAAGTAAAGGCATCAACGCCCTCATCGTGGAAAAAGAAATGCCCGGTATTACCATCGGCGCCAAAGAAAACAAACTCGGCATCCGCGGCAGCGATACCCACAGCGTGATGTTCCAGGATGTAAAAGTGCCAAAGGAAAACAGGATAGGAGAGGACGGCTTCGGGTTTAAATTTGCCATGAAAACCCTCGCCGGCGGCCGTATCGGCATCGCATCCCAGGCGCTCGGCATCGCCAGTGGCGCGTATGAACTGGCCCTGAAATATTCTAAAGAAAGAAAAGCATTTGGTAAAGAAATAGCCCAGCACCAGGCCATCCAGTTTAAACTGGCAGATATGGCCACCCGCATAGAAGGCGCCCGCCTGTTATGCCTCAAAGCCGCATGGGATAAAGATCAGCACCAGGACTATACCCTCAGCAGCTCTATGGCCAAAGTATTTGCCTCCGAAACCGCCATGTGGGTAACCACCGAAGCGGTGCAGGTACACGGCGGCTACGGCTATGTAAAAGAATACCACGTGGAACGCCTCATGCGCGATGCCAAGATCACCCAGATCTATGAAGGTACCTCAGAGGTACAGCGCATCGTTATCAGCAGGAGCATCCTCAGCTAACGCTTTGTCTTACCCGGAATACCTCCGGGTAAGACAAAATCCGCTTTTAGGATTATCTTTGCCCGATGGCAATTAATTTAGAAGCATACTACGAAGTGCTCGACCGGCTCCATCCATATCACGCCCGGCTGGTAGCCGTTTCCAAAACGAAGCCAGTGGAAGATATCGCTGCGTTCTATGCAGCAGGGCAAAGGATCTTCGGCGAAAACTACGTACAGGAACTAACAGAAAAACAGGCACTTTTACCGGCAGACATAGAATGGCATTTTATTGGGCACCTGCAATCCAATAAGGTAAAATTCATTGCGCCATTTGTTCATACTATTCATGCAGTGGATAGTCTTAAATTGCTGCAGGAAATCAATAAACAGGCTGCTAAACATCAGCGTGTTATTCATTGCCTGTTACAGGTACACATTGCAGCAGAAGAAACAAAGTTTGGTATGGATGCGCAGGAGTTACAGCAACTGCTGCAAACATATCACGCCGATCCATCCGCTTTTTCACAGGTACGCATTGCCGGCATGATGGGCATGGCTACCAACACTTCCAACGAAACACAGATCCGTGAAGAGTTCCACCAGCTCCACAAATTGTTTGGATCCGTTAAAACCACTTACTTTAACAACGAAGCGTACTTTAAAGAACTGTCCATTGGCATGAGCGCCGACTATCACCTCGCCCTGCAGGAAGGGAGTACCCTGGTGCGTATCGGTAGCCTGCTCTTTGGCGAAAGGAACTATTCACAAATGTAGTCTTATGAAAAAACTAAGCATCCTCCTGGCAGGTATCGGCCTGGCTTTTACCGCCTGCAATACCGGTCAATCCGCTAAAACCCCTGCCAATGGTGTGTGGCAGGCAAAACTGCACCGCACCGACGGGGCAGACATCGTTTTCAACTTTGAAGTAAAAGATACCGCCGGTAAAAAAGTACTGTATGTACTGAACGCCGCAGATAAATTACTGGTAGATGAAGTCACCGTAACCGGCGACTCCCTGCTGATTAAAATGCCCTTCTTCGACTCGGAATTCAAAGCAAAGCTTACCTCCGACAGCGCCGCAGAGGGCCTCTGGATCAGGCACCTGGCGGATAAAGACGTAAGCATTCCTTTCTCTGCTGTAGCAGGCAAGGCAGAACGCTTCGCCGTAAACACACCCGCTGCCGCCAATGTGTCCGGCCGCTGGGTAACCCAGTTTGTATCTTCAAAAGATAAGGACAAAGCCCCTTCTACTGCCATCGGGGAGTTTAAACAATCCGGTAACATTGTACACGGCACCTTCCTCACCACCACCGGCGACTACCGCTTCCTGGATGGCGTGGTGGATGGCGATACCCTGCGCCTCTCCACCTTCGATGGCTCCCATGCGTACCTGTTTACGGCCCGCGTTGGGAAAGACAGCATCACAGACGGCCGCTTCTTTGCCGGTATCGGCGACGGACTCGAATACTGGTCGGCTGTGAAAAATGATACCGCCAAACTCGCCGACGAAAGAACCATCGTCACCATGAAACCCGGTCAGCAACAACTTGATTTCACCTTCCCTGATCTCAACGGCAACAAGGTGAACATCAAAGACGACCGCTTCAAAAACAAAGTGACAATCATTACCCTCATGGGCTCCTGGTGCCCTAACTGTATGGACGAAACCGGCTTCCTCAGCAAATGGTACGAGAAGAATAAAGACCGTGGCGTGGAAGTAATCGGGCTGGCTTATGAACGCACCACCGACTTCGAAAAATCGAAACATGCCCTCGAAGGCTTCCTGAAACGCTTTAATGTAAGCTACCCGGTACTGATTACCGGCGTAACGCCCGCCGATCCTGCAAAAGGAGAGAAGACCCTCCCGCAGCTCACCGGCATCAAAGGTTTCCCCACCACTATCTTTATCGATAAAAAAGGGAACGTACAGGAAGTGCATACCGGCTTTTCCGGCCCCGGTACAGGAGAACACTACGAACAGTTCCAGGCTGACTTTAACCGACTGGTTTCCAGTATGTTGGAAGCTGAGTAGGTCCGGATCAAGTCCACCTCAGGTCCACATCAAGTCCACGTCAAAGGCATGGATAAAGCATGGATGAAGCATGGATGAAGCGTAGTTAAAGCATGCATGAGGCATCGGAGAGGTTATCTTCCTGTTAACAATCCGTTTTCATAACTGGTGCTTTTCAGATATTCGGGCTAAAAAGGTATTATAACCAATATATAAGACTATTGTATAATATTGTGCCGAAACACATAAATCCTCTCTGGTATTTGCTTTCCGGGGAGGATTTACTTTTTAATAAAATTTATTATTTCATTTCTTTCAAAAAGGTTTGAAAAATACCAGAATCTGATTATTTTACTGCTCCGTTTGACTTTTATAAATTCCATTATCTAATACGCTTATCTTATCCACCTGCCGGGACAATGTCAATTCTGATGTTGTCCTGGATAGCGTTCCCTTCGAATTTTCACGATATTGATACTGGTACATTTACTCTCTCTTAGCAGGTGGTTTTTCTTCCCTTTTCCTATACAATAACATTTCTTTAAGATCGGATCTTCTCCACACACTTTTACTGGCCTGATATTTGAAAATTTCTGGTTACAGTGTGAATGAACCATGCACACAAATCATTTGTTAAACCATAAAAATCCAGAAATTATGTCTACAACGAAATTTCTCGCAGGTGCTATAGCCGGCCTTACTACCGGTTTAGTAATTGGATTATTAACAGCCCCTGATAGCGGTGATAAAACCCGTAAAAAAATTAAAACAACAGCAGATGATTGGCGTCATAAAATCAATGGCCTGGTAGGAAAAGGAGGAGAGGATCTGTCTGATCTGAAAGAAGTATTCGAACATGAAATAACCGGCCTGCAGGATGATGTTCGCCAAAGAGTGCTGAAGCTGATTAATAAAAGTCAGGGCGTTTACAACAGGTTCAGAAGAGAAGCATTGTCATAATGATAGTTTACATAAAAAAAAGCGGAGATAACAAACAGATGGTTCATTATCTCCGCTTTTTTATTGTGTAAATCTTACTTCAGGATTTCGCCGGTTTCCATATAATTTTTGAAACGTTTGATATCTTTTACCAGCATATTTTCAAATGCAGGATTTAACAGCCAGGCCAGCCCTGAGCCTACATATCCGGCCGGTGGCCGGTAAGTGATCATCACATCAATTTCCGTTCCTCCGTTAAAGGTTTCCCGGAAAGTAACCCTGCCCGCGGTAGCAATAGAGGATCCCGGTAATGATCTCCAGCCAATCAATTCTCCCGGTACCTCCTTTACAATTTCAGCATCCCATTCCAATGTACCAATGCCGCCAGGCCCCTTTACCACCCAATGCGAATGGAAAGGATCCGTTTCTTCCACCGACTGCAAATGCTTCATAAACACCGGCAGGTTATTCAGCTGACGCCAGAAATAATATACCTCCTCCTTCGGATTGTCAATAGAGATAGTAGTCCTGATATTTACAGACGCAGTATGTTTGTCCGGTTTCCGCCTGCCCAGAAATCCATTCACCAGGTCGTTGCCACTGATACCTCTGTATAACAGGTAACCAGCTCCCAGGAGTTTAAAAAGGCTTGATACAGGCGATTTATCTACTTTGCTGATGGCACTGCCGAGCAACCAGGCACCGGTAAAAATGGAAACAATTCTGCCTTCGGGTGTAACATTGATGATATTAGAGCTATCATATAAGGACCCTGCTTTTGGTTGTTGTGGATCTTGAAGATTAAGTTGTTGTGTTAAGGAACTCATATATACAGTTTGGGGAACCTACAGCTAAAACCCTGCACTTTTGTTGGGAATGAGTTAAGTTGTTGATATTTAATAAAATAGATATGATGACGCCCACCATGTTCCTGTGGCACATCAGATACGGTGCGTAATTTCTTACACACTACCGCTCACAAGGGGAAACATATATACTTTACCGGTAGGAAGCTATAGTCTTCACCAATTATATGCCAACCGTATCTTGCATTTCTCTCCGCGATGGGTTATCTTAACCCGGTAAATAAAAGACTACATGAAAAAAGTACTGACCGCGTTATTACTGCTGGCCGGCCTCCAAAGCTCGGCACAGAAGGAAATAGCCCCCAACAAATGGCTGAAACTCTTTAATGGCAAGGATCTGAAAGACTGGGACATTAAAATAACCGGGCATGACCTGAATGATAATTTTGGAAATACCTTCCGGGTAGACAGCGGCATGCTGAAAGTGAGCTACGAAAACTATGATGAATTCAGGGAACAATACGGACACATCTTCTATAAAAAGAATTTTTCCGCCTACCTGGTGGTAGTGGAATATAAATTTACCGGCGACCAGGTGAAAGGCGGCCCGGGTTGGGCCTTCCGTAACAGCGGCATCATGCTGCACGGACAAACTGCTGCCAGTATGACCAAAGACCAGGACTTCCCCATTTCACTGGAAGAACAGCTGCTGGGCGGCAATGGTAAAGACCCCCGCTCTACAGCAAACCTCTGCACACCCGGCACCAACGTGGTGATGAATGGAAAACTCATTAAAGACCATTGCATCAGCTCCACCTCCAAAACCTATCATGGTGATGTATGGGTACGCGCGGAAGCCCTCGTACTGCGCGACTCCGTTATCAAACACATTGTAGAAGGGGATACCGTTATTGTATACAATAAGCCGCAGATGGGCGGCGGCAACGTGTCGCACCCTAAACCGGGGCTGCTGCAGGAAGGTAAACTGCTGTCCGAAGGTTCCATTTCCCTGCAAAGCGAAAGCCACCCGGTGGCCTTCCGGAAAGTAGAACTGTTCGACCTGTCTCCCTACATCAACGACCCGGTTAAGCTGAATAAAATCCTCCACCTGCTGCAGAACCGGCCGGGAGCGAAAAAAGCAAAATAGCATGATGACGGGGGCGGGGTGGAAAATCCGGTACCATCTTTAACCGCTTTAGGCTACCTTTGCCCCCTCGAAAGAAATAGCATGGAAAATTGTACGCTCTATACGCACGAAGTGGAAATGGAGAAAGTGCTGACCCGTATGAGGGCGCATTTTGGAGAACAGGCAGTAAAAGTAAACGGACCGGCAAACCGTTGGGAACAACTGACCATCACATCAGGAAAAAAACTGCTGCGAAAAGGCCATACCCTCACCATCAACTACCGCCAGCGCGCCACACCCGGCTACCAGCTGGTACGCAGCGATGACCCGGTAACCACCAACCTGATCGGCATGTACGGCTTTGTACAACAACTGCCGGCAGACAACCCCGCCCTGAAGGAGCTATTACTCGCAAAAGTGGCCACACTTAATACCGAAATCGTTATCCTCGCCAACCCTTCATTCAACGGCGACCTTCGTGCCGCTATCATGGACCTGGCCGACGAACTGGATGGTATCTTCTTCTGCGAAAATAACTTCATTTTCAACACCGAAGTACAAGGCTTCTGGGATAAAACCGGCGCACTGCTGCTCGATGTAAACGGTCATTCCACCGCTACCAATCTCACGGTAAATATCAACGCACGGTATTTCGATAGCCAGGACGCGCCTTCCTCCGCAGCAACAGAAAGAAAACAACGGAACATACAGCTCCTGCAGGAAATGCAGGTGAAAACAACCGCCAACCTTCCTGTTATCAGGGATGAAAACGAAGTAGTACTGCGCACCGCAGCAGAAACGGCCGAAAGGGTAGCCGTACTCGCCGCCGTAAACACTGTGGCCTTCGGATACCTCGAAAGCCCCGCAGTAATCAGCTACCTGCAACAACATCAGCTCTGGGATAAAACCACACCCGCCGAAAGAGCTTTCCTGGAAGATCCGCAGGAAGACGCAAAAACACGGGAAACCTGGAAGTGTGAAGACATATGGGTATTGCTGTGGGCATTAAAAAAAGTACCCTCCCTCGGGGAAATGGACGCACTCTGCAACCTCGACATGGTGCCGGAAGAAGCTTTCCCCTTCCGGGGCCCCGCCTCTGATCCCGCCGCATTCCTCGCCGGCGCCACCGAATTGCGCAGCGCTACAGAAATACTCGATGCCAACGACCTCTATTACCGCGCCAACTGGGCCTGTGTAGACGCACGCATAAAAGGAGAAAAGGAACCGCTGCATCCCGGAATTGTATATGAAAGACATTATGCCCTCAACTGGCTCACCAACTACAGGAACCAATACTGGGATGATGTTACCTGCGATACCTGATAAAATAAAAGCGCCGCGGAGACATTATCTCCGCGGCGCTTTTATTTTATTACGATATTATTTACCTGAAGTAATCATCAGCTGCCTGATATACTTCACCGGCGCACTGCCGTAACTGAGGAACTTCTCATTAAATGCTTTCAGGCTGTAATCCTTGCCCTGCTGCTGTTTGTAAGCCTCCCGGAGATCAATGATCTCTTTGTAACCAGTGAAATAGCTGGTCAGCTGCACGCTGGATACGCTCACCCGCTTCCATTTTCCTTCCGCTTCTGCGGCTTGCTGGAACGCTTCTTTGGTCAGCAAATGAATGGCATCTTCCTTACTCATATCTTTCACATGTACACTGTAATCCAGGATGGTATTGCATACTGTACGCAGGTTCCACTTGTACCACATCAGCCACATTTCCGGCTCGTTGTTGCCATAACCGTTTTCCAGCATCATCTGCTCCGTATATACGGCCCATCCTTCAATCATGGCGCCATTGCTCATGAGCGATTTAATCAGGCTGGGTGATTGATTGGCATACACCAGCTGGGTGTAATGACCCGGAATCGCTTCATGAATATCCAGGATCTGGAGGATATACTGATTGTATTCACGCAAATAACTTTCTGCTTTATCTTTTGGCCATCCTTCCAGGCTGCCCACGTTGTAATAGGTGTTGCCGCCTTTATCATAGGGGCCGGGCGCACTGATGGAAGCACCTGCCACACCTGCCATATAAGCCGGTTCTTTACGCACCACCAACGGCTTGGACGGATCAATATACAACAGGTCTTTTTCCTTGATAAACGCAATCAGCGAAGGCAGCTGCTTTTCTATGGCCGACTGGAATTCCTCCGGCTTTACATGCTTCACAGAAAGCGTATCGATCATGCGGCCTATCAGCTCCAGCGAATCAGATGGCATGGGTGTATTGCCAAAATATTTCGGCCACAATTGGCGGCTGATCTTTGTCATTTCACCATGCACAAATGCTTTACGCGCTATCGCGGAATCATAGATCTGTGCAGCGGTAAAAGATGACTGGATATCAAATTTAAACTTCTGATCGTACAACGCTTTGCCTAAACGGAAACTGCGTGGATGCCCGGGCTTCAATGCCTTTAGCCATGCGGCGTAATCGCGGATCGCTTTGGCGGCGGTTTTGGCGCTGGCCAGCATGGTGGCCTGCTCTGCTGCAGGGATACCGGTTTTCTTCAGTGAATCTGCAAAGTCTTTTTCAAATACCGATAAGCCGCCATTGTTCTGATCTATGGCCAGCAAAGTAAGTTCCGCTACCGGATCTTTGATCTGCTTTTTTGCGGCTTCGTAATAAGCCGGGATATTCTGCAACCTGCTGCCAAAGCTGCGCAGCCTGGTTTCCAGCGGTGCGTAGTTTTCATTTAAGATAAAGGCAAACGTGTTACTAACGTTATAGGAAGATGGATCCCATTCGTTGCTCTTCTGCTCCTTAATACCCCATTGCACTGATTCCAGGTAGTTCTGTATCAGCTGGTAATCAATTTTATTGGCGTCATTCAGCGCAGTAAGATCATAGGATTTAAGTGAATCCAGTTGTTGTTGCGCAAATGCGAGTCGCGCTGCGGCTGCGGTGCTATCCGGTACTACCAGCACCGAGTCATATTTATGATAGCCTACACCGGTGGCCCAGTCGGGGTTTTCTTTCCAGAGGGCGTCAATAAAACGTGCCTGGTATGCGTTGAAAGCATGATTCAGCGTACTGTCGGTACCGTTAGTTTGGTTGCTGCTGTTGCCGTTGTTACAGGCTGCCAGGGCAGCTGCGGCGGTTGCGCAAAGAAGGAGTTTTTTCATTGCAGAAGATGATTGTTGTTGTTTTCAAAAGCCTGTGTAATATACTATTTAATTATTTTCTTTACTTTTGCGGCGTACTTAATTAAAAACTGCAAACACTTGCGCCATGTAATGTCACAGGCATATTAATTTATTCCTTTCGCCGTTCCATCCCGGAACCGGCCTGTGAAACTATTGTTTAATTTAAACCCTGATGACATGGCAATTTCCCGGAAATATGGCCGTACCTGGCATTATCCGTTTTCACCCGGCACTACGAGCGACGACCGTATTCAATACGAATACTGGCATTCGCTGCAGCAGATCCCGGTGTTGATCCATACGGAAAAGCTGGACGGAGAAAATAACTGCTTATCCCGGTATGGGGTGTTTGCGCGCTCACACGCAGCGCCCACTACCTCGCCGTGGACAGAAAGCATCCGCCGTTACTGGCAAAGCATAAAGAATGACCTGGGCGATCTGGAGATCTTCCTCGAAAATCTCTACGCGGTACATTCTATTGAATACCGCAACCTGGATCATCACTTTTATATATTCGGTATCCGGGAAGGCCAGCGGTGGCTTAGTTGGGAGGAAACCCAATTCTATGCAGCGATGCTGGACCTGCCGGTAGTACCGGAAGTGAAGCGTATAACGCCGCCGGCTACACGCCAGGAGTTTGAGCGTGATATACTGGGGCTGGTCAACGGTCCCGGCGCCTTTGATCCGCATGATGTGCATACCGGTCAGCCGGCAACAATGGAAGGCATTGTATCCCGTAACGTCAACGGCTATGCGGTGAGCGATTTTGCAGAAAACGTGTTTAAGTATGTCCGCAAAGGACATGTGAAAACAGACCAGCACTGGACCCGCCATTGGCGCCGTGCAAGGTTAAATAATGAAGGAGGTAACTATGTGGCAGCTCAGTGAAAATAAAGACTGGTCCCACCTGGAACATACATTTGAATGGGTGCGCGTAATGCGGGAAGTTCCGCAGGACGCGCGGCACCATGCAGAAGGTAACGTGGCCGTACATACGCAGATGGTGCTGGCTGCCTTGCAGCAACTACCTGCTTACCGGGAGTTGCCGCCGGCCGATCAGGAACTGTTGTGGGCGGCCGCACTGCTGCACGACGTGGAGAAGTACAGCACTACGGTTATTGAACCGGATGGACGCATCACGTCCGCGGGCCATGCCCGCAAAGGGGAAGCGCGTGCCCGGCAAATCCTTTACAGGGAAGTACCTACGCCCTTCCTCGTCCGCGAACAGATCGCCAAACTGGTGAGGTACCACGGCCTGCCGTTGTGGATCTTTGAAAAGCCCGATCCGCAGAAAGCACTGATCACCGCCAGCCTGGAAGTAAACACCCGGCTGCTGGCGTTGCTGGCCCGTGCCGATGCGCTCGGCCGTATCTGTACCGATCAGGCAGACCTGCTCTACCGGCTGGATTGCTTCGAAGAATTGTGCAGGGAAAATAATTGCTGGGGACAACCACGCCCGTTTGCCACACCGCAGGCGCGCATGGAATACCTGTTCAAAACCGGCAGCTCGCCGGACTATGTGCCGTTTGAAACGCCGCAAACGCCGGTCATACTGATGAGCGGACTGCCGGGCGCCGGGAAAGACACGTACATACAGCGGCATTATAAACAACTGCCGGTCATCTCCCTGGATCATATCCGGCAAACCATGAAAATAAGCCCTACTGATAAAAGTGGCAATGGCGTAGTGATCCAGGCCGCGAAGGAACAAGCCAGGATCTATCTCCGGGAAAAAAAATCCTTTGTATGGAATGCCACCAACATCACCCGGCAAATGAGGGAACAGTTGATCAGTCTTTTTACAACGTATGAAGCAGCGGTAACTATTGTGTATGTGGAAGTGCCGGCAGCGAAGCTGTTACAGCAAAACCGGCAGCGGGAAGAAGTGGTGCCGGCGGCAGCAATGGAGCGGTTGATCAGGAAACTGGAAGTGCCTACCAGTGCAGAAGCGCATGAGTTGAAAATAGCAGTCAGCAGTTAGCCATTGGCTGCTGCTGACTGCTTCTTATTTAGAATTCATTCCGCCACATCATGCTCTCCACCGGTTTAATGGTGCGACCATTATATTTGGCATTTCCTTTTTTATTATAGAGTGTTTCTACTTCGCCTTCTACCACAAAGTAGATCAGCTGACCAATGGGCATGCCTGCGTATATGCGTACAGGTTGTGCACAGGAAATTTCCAGGGTCCAGGTGTTGCAGAATCCTACATCGCCTTTACCGGCGGTAGCGTGGATGTCGATCCCGAGGCGGCCCGTGCTGGACTTGCCTTCCAGGAATGGCACATGTGCATGCGTTTCGGTATACTCTTCTGTTACGCCGAGGTAAAGGGTGCCGGGTTGTAACACAAACCCTTCCTCCGGAATTTCAAAATGATCAATTTCATTGTGTTTGCGCGCATCCAGTACACGGTCTTTGTAGGTGGCCAGGTATTTACCCAGGTGCACGTCATAAGAATTGGTACCCAGGTATTTCCGGTCATAGGGAGCAATAACGATAGTGCCTTTTTCAATTTCCTCCAATATCCGTTTGTCTGACAGAATCATGCTTAGGTTCGTTTAGTTTTAGTGAGCTGTATTGTTAGCTTTTAGTTTTCAGCTGTTGGCATTTAGTGAAAGACCTGCTGCCAAAAGCTGTTTTTTCTGCTTTTTTGCTTTAATTTGGCAAGATATGCCATTAATACGAACGATACAAATTGATCCGGAAACGAAGCTGGGTGTATGGAAGATAACAGAAACGGAGAACTTTTTCCAGGAGAAGGTAAGCATCAGCCGGGCTATTCACCATCCGCATAAACGCTTACAGCATTTTGCGGGCAGGTACCTGCTGGTAACGCTTTTCCCGGAATTCCCCATTCAGGAAATTACGGTTACCCATACCCGTAAACCGGTGCTGGCATGTGATAGCTATCATTTTTCCATTTCACATTGTGGCGATTATGCAGCCGCTATCGTAAGCACCAAGGCAGCGGTGGGCATAGACATTGAAGAAGTAAAACCTAAAGTAGAACTGGTGTCCCACAAGTTCCTGTCGCCTTCAGAACGGTCGTTTATCGACCCAAAACATGAACTGTCGCATAAAACAATCTGCTGGAGCGCCAAAGAAGCCATGTTTAAATGGTATGGCCGGGGAAGTGTTGATTTTAAGGAGAATATGAAATTGCATCCCTTTGTTTTTCAACAGGCCGGTTTCATTACTGCCGATTTTAACAAACAGGATACAAATACCCGGTTATATTTGCAATATATTATGGAAAATGACCTATGCCTGGCATGGACTCATCCTGCGTGAGGAAAGAATTTATTAAGCACTGTCGCGTTATTTATGAAGATTTATTTACTCGGTTTTATGGGTGCCGGAAAATCCTATTGGGGTAAACAACTGGCGGATCACTGGCAACTGCCTTACTACGATCTGGATGAAGTGATTGTGGAAGCAGAGGAGATGGCCATCGCTGATATCTTTTCCAGCAAGGGCGAAGATTATTTCCGTGAAAAGGAAAGTCAGCTGCTCCGGGAATTATCCCAACAGGAAAACTTCCTTATCTCCTGCGGCGGCGGAACGCCCTGTTTCCAGGAGAACATGGATTTTATGAACGATCATGGCACCACCATCTGGATCAATCCTTCCGTGGAAGCAATGGTGGAACGCCTGCAACGCAAGAAATCCAAACGGCCGCTGATTGCCGGTCTGGAAGATGAAGACCTGATCGGATTTGTGGAGAAGAAAATGGCAGAACGCCTCCCTTTTTACCAGCAATCCAAGCACATAATTACATCTGATAATATTTCATTGGATACCTTTACGCAAAATTTCTGATATGCATAAGAGTTTTTTAGTTTGGGCGGCGGTATTAGGCGCATTGGCAGTAATTTTAGGCGCATTCGGTGCGCATAAACTGAAAGAGCTGGTGCCCCCTGAAACCGTATCTACTTTTCAGACAGGCGTTACTTATCAGTTCTATCACGTATTCGCATTAATCGCTACCGGCATCTTATTTGCTCATGTGCCCGGCAACCAGTTAATCTGGGCAGGCAGGTGCTTCATTATCGGGATCATCCTGTTTTCCGGTTCGCTGTATTTGCTCACGATGCTCAAAACCACCGGCAGCGTAGGTTTGAAAGGAATCGGCATCATTACGCCTATTGGAGGGGTATTTTTTATTGCCGGCTGGATCTGCCTGCTGGCAGGGATTTTAAAATTAAAAGCATAAAGCATTCTCGTATATGTACAGAGGTTTTTGGGTGTTGATAGTGAGTTTACTGACCGGGTCAGTGGGAATGGCGCAGGATAATGTAAATATTGCCGGTAAATGGTACGGCACCTTTAAACTTTATTACGGAGATAAATACCGGATGATCGT
This sequence comes from Chitinophaga sp. CCNWYY40, assembly GCF_037483205.1. Classification (NCBI taxonomy): domain Bacteria; kingdom Pseudomonadati; phylum Bacteroidota; class Chitinophagia; order Chitinophagales; family Chitinophagaceae; genus Chitinophaga; species Chitinophaga sp. CCNWYY40. The sequence continues at coordinate 125,914 of NZ_JBBHLF010000003.1, read as the reverse complement.
AAACCTGGAGAAAGATGGCGCAGGCTATAAAGGAACGCTTGAGCTACCCGAAATGTCGGACAACGACCAGTTTGAGATCGAAACAGTGGTGTATCGAAGGGATACCCTGCTGCTGCGTATCGACGGAATGCGGTTCGCCTTCACCGGCGTATGGGATCCGGCTGCAAAGCAGTTCAGGGGTATTACCGGCCTGGGCGATGATCAAAGTGATGCAAACCTCGGGCGGAAAGAAATTACCGTCGGGGAGGTATACAAAAGACCACAGGAACCAAAACCGCCTTTCCCGTATTATACGGAACAGGTGAGGTTTAATAATGTAAAAGATAGTGTTACACTCGCCGGAACGTTCACCCGTCCGGCGGCCCAGGGCAAATACCCCGTGGTGTTGCTCCTTTCCGGCTCAGGTCCGCAGGACAGGAACGAGGAAATTGCAGGGCATAAACTTTTCCTGGTGCTGGCCGATTATTTCGCCCGTAACGGCATCGCTACCCTGCGTTACGACGACCGGGGCTTTGGCGCCTCTACCGGCGATTTTGATACATCCGATATCTACGATTTTTCGCATGATGCGCTCACCGCGCTGAAATACCTGAAAGCAAGAAAGGATGTGGATATCTCCCGTACCGGCGTACTCGGACACAGCGAAGGCGCTATCGTAGCGCAGATAGTGGCCGCAAACAATCCAGGGGTGGCTTTTGTAATATCAATGGCAGGGGTGGGCGTAAGCGGCCGCGAACTGATCGATCAGCAATCGGCCGCCAAAGGGAAAATGGCCGGTAAACCGGATAGCCTGATCCTGGCGGACCAGGTGCGCATGAAGCCTTACTGGGACCTCCTGGCAAGCGACAGCAATATTGCCGCTATCACGCCACGGGCCCAGGAAATTCTCCGGAATATATACCGTAATTCAAGTGAAGACGTTAAGAAAGGACAAACAGAAGATGAATTAATACGGAGGGCCAATATGAGTCGGGAAACAATTTCGTTATTAAGATATAAGCCGCTGACATACCTGAAACAGATCAAATGCCCGGTTATGGCTATCAACGGCACCGCAGACATACAGGTGGACGCCACCACCAATCTGAAAGAAATTGAACGCGCATTGAACGAAAATGGTAATCTGCTCACAACAATCCGTAAGTTTGATGGGTTAAACCATTTGTTTCAGCGCTGCAAAACATGTGATGTGAGCGAATACGGTGAGCTGGAGCAAACCATTGATCCCCTGGTTCCCGAGTTTATGGCACACTGGATCTTACAGTTGCCGCCGTCGGAGGGCAGGTAGTCCCAAATCTGAAATTATAATATGTCCAAGAATAAACTGAAAACCGAAAAACCGGAAAGCAAGAAACCACCGAAAAGCCCCGCACCGAACCCGGATGTATTGAAGAAAGACAAGGAGCCTGAGGTGAAGGTAAAAGAGCTGGTAAAAGATGAGCGCACCCACAAAGTACTGGGCGTGTTCTTTCTTTTGCTGTCTGTTTATTGCTTTATTGCTTTCACTTCCTATCTTTTTACCTGGGAAGATGACCAGGATAAAATTTTCCATTATTCTACCAGGGAATTATTTTTTGGAGATGTAAAAGTAGATAACCTGCTCGGCCGCCTGGGTGCTTACGTATCGCATAACTTCTTCTTTTATGGCGTAGGTATCGCAGCCTATTTGTTCTGCTACTTCTTTTTTATCATCGGTGTAAATTTCATCGTTGGCCGCCGGGTATTCCGTATCTGGCGCAGTATAAAATATATCCTGTTTGGTGTGCTCTTTATCAGCATGACAATGGCCTTCGCCATTGGCGGCGGCGATTTCCCCTGGGGCGGCGCCCTGGGCGATGCCCTAAATAAATGGACCACCGGCTTTGTAGGTAAAACAGGAACCGCCTTGCTGCTACTGGTAGTGGGCTTCTCCTGGCTCATCTGGAAATTTAACTTCGACTTCAAATGGCCGGAGAAAAAGATAAAATTGCCAAAACCGGTACCCGCTGCAGCTCCGGTAGCTCCCGTGATGCAAACAACAGCGGCAACACCCGCTGCCACTGCAAAAGAAGACGCACGTAAAAATGGTCTACGCGAAGAAGGCGGCGTAATGGTGATTCCGCCACATGCAGAACCGGAAGAAGACGAAGAAGACCTGCCACCGATGCAGCTGGTAGAAAGAGAAGACATCACCGTGATCCCTTCTGCCCACGCAGCTTATTTACCTCCCGAACCGGTTTACGAAAACGAGCCGCCTGTTGAGGAAGAAGAAGAGGAGGAGGAGGAAGACCCGGGACCATTATTGTATATAGAAGAAATGCCCGAACAACCGCTTGCCCCTGTCAGCAAAAAGAAAGGGGAGCCGGTAGAAGTGGCCTTCGAAATAAAACCCACTTACCAGGACGAGGAAGATGAAGTGGAAGAAATAGCGCCCACCCGGCCGGTGGAACCCGTGGATCCCTACGATCCGTCGCTGGATCTGAGAGATTATAAGTTCCCGACCCTGGATCTGCTGGAAAATCACAACGCTGATAAAGTGATTGTACAGGACACTGCCGAACTGGAAAAGAATAAGAACCAGATCATTGATACGCTCAAGAACTATGATATTTCAATCCAGAAGATCAGTGCCACAGTAGGACCAACCGTCACCCTGTACGAAATTGTGCCGGCTGCCGGCGTTCGTATCTCCCGTATTAAAAACCTGGAAGATGACATTGCGTTAAGCCTGTCGGCCCTCGGTATCCGTATCATTGCGCCTATTCCGGGCAAGGGTACGATTGGTATTGAAGTGCCCAACGTAAAGAAAACCATCGTATCTCTCAAAAATATGCTGGCCTCGGAGAAATTCCAGACCAGCACAATGGATCTGCCCATTGCCATTGGTAAAAAGATCGACAACGAAAACTTTATTGCCGATCTGGCCAAGATGCCCCACCTGCTGATGGCGGGTGCTACCGGTCAGGGTAAATCCGTTGGTATCAACACTTTGCTGGTATCATTGCTGTACAAAAAACATCCTTCCCAGCTGAAGTTTGTATTGGTAGATCCCAAAAAAGTGGAGCTGTCGTTGTACAAGCTCATTGAGAAACACTTCCTGGCTAAATTACCCGGTGAAGATGATGCGATTATTACCGATACCAAAAAGGTGATCCACACGCTCAATGCCCTGTGTATTGAGATGGACCTGCGGTACGACCTCCTCAAAGAGGCCGGTACCCGTAACATCCGTGAGTACAATGGTAAATTCACCCAGCGCCGTCTCAATCCGCTGAAAGGCCACCGCTACCTGCCGTTCATCGTGCTGGTGGTAGATGAGTTTGCGGATCTGATCATGACAGCCGGTAAGGAAGTGGAAATGCCGATTGCCCGTTTGGCCCAGCTGGCCCGTGCAGTGGGTATCCACCTGATCATTGCCACTCAGCGCCCTTCTGTAAACATTATTACCGGTACCATCAAGGCAAACTTCCCGGCCCGCGTGGCCTTTAAGGTGTCTTCCAAAATAGATTCCCGCACCATCCTGGATATCGGCGGTGCCGAGCAGCTGATAGGACAGGGGGATATGCTGGTTTCCTTCAACGGGGAACTGGTACGCCTGCAGTGCGCCTTTGTGGATACGCCGGAAGTGGAAAATGTGGCCGAATTCATTGGTAACCAGAAGGGTTACCCCGATGCTTTCCTGCTACCGGAATATGTAGACGATAAGGATCCGGATGGCCGCGAACTCAGCATCGCCGACCGAGACCCGCTGTTTGAAGAGGCTGCACAGGTGATTGTTACCACCCAGCAGGGATCCACCTCCCTCCTGCAACGCAGGATGAAGCTGGGGTATAACCGCGCCGGGCGCCTTATGGATCAGCTGGAGGCTGCCAATATAGTAGGCCCCAATATGGGAAGCAAAGCCAGGGATGTGCTGGTGAAAACAGAAAGCGAGCTGAATGAAATCCTTAATAATTTGTTATAATATGTTAAAGCGGTTGGAATTTATTACCCTTTCTCAGGAAATATAATGAATTTTGCACCCTGTAAAAACCTACACGGCTATACCGGCATGGCATTTGTCTTTGTTGGGTAGCACAAACTAAAAAAAACTACGATGAAGAAATTTGTATTAACCGGAATGTTGTTGAGTGGTATCATTTTCAGCGGCATGGCACAATCTAAGGGCGCGTCAGACCCAAAGGCAAAAACCGTTCTGGATGGTGTTAGTAATAAATTCAAATCATTAAAAACTGTAGTCGCTAATTTTATATTGAAAGTAGAAGGCGCTAATAACAGCGTATCCGATTCCAAAAAAGGTACTGTTTACCTGAAGGGAGCTAAATATAAAGTAACGCTGCCCGGACAGGAAATTATCAGTGATAACAAAACTTCCTGGACGTACGCCAAAGATGTGAATGAAGTAACTATCAATAACGTGGATCAGAGCAGCGGCGCCATGACACCGGCCAAACTGTTCACCAACTTCTACGATAAAGATTATTTGTACAAACTGGAAGCAGAAACCCAGGAAAAAGGTAAAGTATACCAGAACGTGGAACTGACACCTACAGATAAATCGAAGACTATTTTTAAGGTGATTGTTTCGGTAGATAAGAAGAACCAAAGTATTGCAAAGATGAAGGTGTTTGAGAAGAATGGTAACCATTATACTTACGAAATCACCAATTTCACACCTAATACCAACCTGAGCGATGCTACCTTTACCTTCGACGCCAAAAAATATCCTGGCGTGGAAGTAGTAGATCTCCGATAGTATAAGATTTTAGTATAAAAGCCACCGGAGCGCAGATTACAGCGGTAAATGTTGCAAAACATCCCGTAATCTCCGCTCCGGTGGCTTTTTGCAAGAGGCTTTGTGCTTTCTGCTTATTTATTTACCTTTGGCAAGTTCAATTTAAAAATTAAACAATATGGCATACGACGTAATCGTAATTGGTAGTGGGCCCGGCGGATATGTGGCTGCTATCCGTGCTTCTCAGCTGGGATTTAAAACTGCAGTAGTGGAAAGAGAGAGTCTGGGTGGTATCTGTTTAAACTGGGGCTGTATTCCAACGAAGGCTTTGTTAAAAACTGCACAGGTTTTTGAATATACACAGCACTCAAAAGACTATGGTATCACGATCGGTGATGCAAAAGTGGACTTTGATGCTGTGATCAAGCGTAGTCGCGGTGTTGCTGATAAAATGAGCAGGGGTGTTCAGTTCCTCATGAAGAAAAATAAGATCGACGTGTTAATGGGCAATGGAAAGGTAAAATCCAAAGGCCAGGTGGAAGTAACCGATAAAGACGGTAAAGCCACTGTACACGACGCAAAACATATCATTCTGGCTACCGGCGCACGTGCACGTGAACTGCCAAACCTGAAGATTGATGGTAAAAATGTAATCGGCTACCGTGAAGCAATGACACTCCCTCAGCAGCCTAAATCCATGATTGTTGTGGGTTCCGGTGCTATCGGCGTTGAATTTGCCTATTTCTACGCAACCCTGGGTACTAAAGTAACCATCGTTGAGTTCCTCCCGCGCATCGTACCAGTGGAAGATGAAGACATCTCCAAAGAACTGGAAAAAATCTACAAAAAGAAAGGCATCGAAATCATGACCAACGCTTCTGTAGAAGCTGTTGAAGCAAGTGGTAACGGTGTGAAAGCAAAAGTGAAAACCCAAACCGGCGAAATCACCCTGGAAGCAGATGTGGTACTGAGCGCGGTAGGTATCGCTGCTAATATCGAAAACATCGGTCTGGAAGGAATGGGTATCAAAACCGACAAGGGCCGTGTACTGGTAGATAAATATTACCAGACAAATATCCCCGGCGTTTACGCTATCGGTGATATGGTTCCAGGTCAGGCACTCGCACACGTTGCCTCTAAAGAAGGTATCATCTGCGTGGAAGCTATCGCATACAACGAAAAGAAATATGCGCACAAACCAGAACCAATCGACTACATGAACATCCCGGGCTGTACTTATTGCGCACCTGAAATTGCTTCTGTAGGTTATACTGAAAAGGCAGCTAAAGAAGCCGGTTACGAAGTGAAAGTGGGTAAATTCCCATTCTCTGCTTCCGGTAAAGCTTCCGCAGCCGGTGCAACTGAAGGTTTCGTAAAAGTGATCTTCGATGCCAAATACGGCGAATGGTTAGGCACACATATGATCGGCGCCAATGTGACTGAAATCATCGCAGAAACAGTAGTAGCGCGTAAACTGGAAACTACTTACCAGGAAGTGCTGGATTCCATCCACCCGCATCCAACTATGAGCGAATCTGTGAAAGACGCCATAGAAGTAGCTTACGGCGAAGCAATTCACCTGTAGTCTTATCTTATTGTAAGTATAATAACAGCTGTTCCGGTTTACCGGAGCAGCTGTTTTGTTTTATAGATACATCATTCTGTTATAATCAGTTTCCGCGTAGCGGTTTGATTACTGCCACTCGCTCTCAGGTAGTAAACCCCGGGAGACGTGCTCCAGTCCTTCGCTCTCAGCGTGGCAGTCCTGGCTTTTTGCAGATCCCGGAGATGCACCGGGGCTCCCTGGTTATTATAGATCACCACCTGTACATTGGTATTGCTACGGAATCCCTGTAAGGTAATGGTAAACTGGTTGTTCACCGGGTTTGGGTAAATGCGGATATCTGCATCGCCGGTTCCTGTTTTCAGCACCGTAGTGGCCAATGCAGTGGTATCCACAGCGGCAGGCGTAATGGTGCCGCTGCAGGTAGGCGTGCTGCTCCATGCCATCTGTGCATCGGTGAACTGCGACCAACTGCTGTTCACATCAATATTGGAAGTATGCCCCGCCGGCTGGCCGTCGCAATCAGCACGACCATTATTTGGATGTGGCACCTGCAGGTAAGTACCGTTGGTAGCGCAACTGCCTATCTCTGCGTCTCCACCTACCACCACGCCGTTGCCAAAAGTAACGCCCCATTCCAATGCATCTCCTTTCACATTAGCACTACCGGATACGGTACAATTGGTTAATACAGCATTCTCCGTAATCACCGCACTGCCGGTATAGGAGCCGCCGTAAACGCTGGCGTTGCCGCTGATGGTGACGGTGTTCCCAACCGTTGCATTTTCCACCCAGGCGTTACCGGTGATCTGCGCGGTGCCGGTAATCACGGAATTGCCCAGTACAATGGCTTTGGGGCCTACATAGGCAGTGGATGCCACGGTGGCACTGTTGGCTACCCAGCCGCCTCCATTCGTATGGGTGTGCCCGTTAGTTTTATAGGCGGCCCGGTAGGTGCTCTGGTAACCTTCAGGTACGGCGTTGGCTATACGAAGTTCATAAGGGTACCGTTTAATTTTTGGCCAGCCGGGTTCCCATACATAAGTGGTATGCGTGGTAGGTGCGCCCATTACTACCAGGTAAAGCTGCGTTTCATTGCTGTTCATCGTGAAACTGATTTCGCCTTCATTGGCTGTAGCGGTGGCGCCATAACGGGAAATGTTGCCGTTGGCCAGCGTGGCTACGAAGCCGTATCTCCAGCCGGCGGTGGTATTAACTTCTGTATGGCCTTTAAATTTAACCGTTACATTCCGGGCGCTGCACGTGGTATACAACGGGATGATGTTGTAGCCATAATCCTGCGGCGCGCTGGCATTATCTATTTTATACCGGCCGGTGGTGGCGCTGATTTGTTGGAGGTTAGTGTACAACCGCCAGATGTAATGCGGCTCCTGCACTTTCAACCGGTCGCGTTCTGCTTTATAGATAGCCCCGAAGTTGTTAACGGTATAATCGCAGGCTACTTCTCTTTTTACATAATCGTACATGAAGTTGTTGAGCTGCGATTGTGTCCAGCTTTTCAGTCGCCGGTAAGTCATGAGCGGATGCTCGCCGGCTGTGCTGCTGGTGCGGATAGATTCTTTCCAAAGCCTGTTCACCATTGTAATCCCATCTGTTTGCTGCATGTACCACAGCATTTTAAAAGCATCGTAGTGATGACGGGTGGAGCTGAAATGAAACATACTGGTGGCCATCCACCGGGGAAGGTCATCGCTGGCGAAACGGGGATACATTTGTGTGCGCATGAAGTTGGCATGTGTTTCCCAGAAGAACCCGGCGGGCTCATAATCATTGAATCCGCAATTGGCGTTTTCCTGGATGGCAATCATGCCCTGCAAACTGTGCGTGAGCTCATGACTGGTTACGCCGCCGTCTCTTGTAGCGTTGGGATGTACCCACATGGCGCCGATGGTGTTGCCATAGGTGCCTCCGAATGCCCATCCGCTGGGGCCTCCCGTGCCCCAGGTGTCGTTCATTACAATAATGAGTTTGTATTTGCCCAGGTTTTTTGTGGCAGCATCAGAGCAGAAACCAATGTCGGTGATAAACTTTATATAGATCTTTTCCAGGGTATCGCATACTGCCTGCGGGTTAAAGGCGAGGTTGGGATCGCTGTAGGTAGCAGGATTGGTACCTACTACGGAACCCCAGAATACCACGAAGTTGGCCGACTGGTAACTGCGGCTGTACGACCAGGTAGAGAGATAGGGATCTGTGCTGAATTCAGGTGGTATATACACTGTTTTTTGTGCGGATACCAGCGTGGTGATAAACAGGGATACAAAAACGAATAGAGCTTTCTTCATAAATAATGGATTTGAATTAATGAAAGGGTATGATTCAGAAAATTTTTGGTTGAAGTACGCGCACAGAAATTTACTACAGCAAAGAGAGATGCTGTTTCACAGGGGCCGGTGTTTGTTGACTACAGGGCTGTTGATTCGTTTTTTGCCGGTTGATGGGCTGATGTTTCTTATAAGGTTTTCTACAGTGGAATAACTACATCTGCATATTAATATTTTAATTGTCTTATTGACATTTAAAGTTAAAAAGATATATGGATTATTTCAGCTAAGATCTTAACCGGTTATTGATGAATTTTACCCTATCGGGAGGATATGTATTTATTGTGAGTTTATAAGGCAGCTATGTAGTAATCCGGAGTAGTGCAACAACTTACCTCATTGAAACCATAAATGAAACTACGGTGATAACCCCGTGCAGCGCAACAACTAATCTCATCAAATCGCAAATGGAGCTATAATTGTAGCCCCGCATTGCGCAATGACTAATACTGTTTCACAAACTGTGTAGAGTAAATCCGTTTATTATCTGCATAAATACTGCAGTTATAAATACCGTTTGCCAAACGCTGCACCTCCACTGTTTCCTGGATATCTTCGAGGTTCCGCTGCAATACGATCCGCCCGCTCATATCAGTGATTACGAGTTTGCGGCTGCGCGGCGTACCATCTAAAACAGTGAACTGGCTGCTTACCGGGTTGGGGAAAAGTAAGATGTGATTGCCGGCAATAATAGTAACAGTAACCGGATCGGCGTAAATATATTGCCCGTTGACGGTGAGTAGCTTTACCCGGTAACGCAGTAATCCTTCCGGCGCGCTGTTGTCGAGGTAATTAAAGTTCATGGCGTCGCCTACGGGCTGCTGCTGCAGCGTTATCCAGCCTTCGCGTGTCAGCCGCTCCCAGTAAACCGTTTGCAGTTGCCAGGTGCTGCCGAGTGTGAGCGACAACGCCACTTTATTATCAGTGGTAGGATCAGCCAGCAGGTTTTGTACATAGCAACCTACGCCCTGTTGCGTATAGTCAATCGCATAGCTGCGGATGCCCGTCCACCCGCCGGCGGCAACAGGGCTTACCGCAAAGTACAACGATGCCGCCGTTGCTTTGGGGATAAAAATAAAAGTATCACGTACCTGGCTATACGGAATCAGCGCTGTATTACTCATGGTGTACAACTGGTACGCTGTGGCGCCCGCCTGCCTGTTCCAGTACAGCAATGTTGTATCAGTGCAGTTGAATCCTGCCCGCATGGTGAGCACCGGTGAAACATAAAAAGGATCACTGATAAACGAGGTATCCGTTAACGTTAGTTTGAGCATTACCGGCCGGAAAATGTTTGGTGTAACCCAGTTATACAGCCCGTTTTCCACGGGGATGTTCTGCGCAATAGGTTGCCAGGTATGGCCGCTGTCGCTGCTGAAGGAAAGCTCACTGTTACCACTATACGTAGTTTGCCATTGCAGCGGCAACGCCTGGCCCGCAGTTGCAGTAGCGCCGGCTGCGGGATTTTGCCACTGGAAACTTTTTGCGGGCACCAGTTCATAGGCCAGGAAAAAAGGTTGTGTACCGGCGGCTACCTGCGCACCAGTTACCCGGAGCCGCATAGTGCCTGCCACCGGGTGTTCAATACTGATCTGTTCTGTATTGTTGATACTATCCCTGCCGCGTTTTGCGGGTAGCAATAATGAATCAATTAATGGATAGGTACTCAATGTCCAGGGCAGCCATGTTTTACCATCGGCGGTGGTAGCTGTTATATCAAGGTCGTTTATAAGCGCTTTAACGGCATTAACGGTTGCAGGCGGATCATTCCAGCACAGGGTTACTTTCACCTCCTGTATGCCCTCCGGAATGGCGATATCGAAGGATGTAACTGTATGGTTGCCTGCATTTCCCTGCAAGAGGCGGTTGTCCTGTATGGTTTTAATGGCGCCATAGGCATGCAGGTTGCCGTATCCGCCGCCAAAAGAAGGGCGTATGCCTGCGGACCGGAAGGCGCTGTTAATGACAACGGCTTTGATGAGGGCAGCGGAAGCGGGCGTGTTATGCAGCATGCGCCAGGTGTCCTGGAGCAATGCCACTACACCGCTGGTAAGCGCTGCTGCGCCGGAGGTGCCATCTTCGCCATAGGCAGTTACATGTGGCAGGATGCGGCCGTCGTAAGCCGGTCCTTTGGAGCTGAGCGCCATGACTTGTGTGGCGCCATCTGTACCACCGCTGACAATAATATTTTTAGCCTGTTTGAAATTGCCGGATAAATTGGCATATCCCACAATGCCCTGGTAACGCCCGCCGGCCGCCGGCGATGTGCCAACGTTACCGGAAGAATATACGTGCACCAAAGTATCTGTTGCATAGATCTGCTGATCATAGGTTACTGCTTCCGCACCATAATAATTTTCGATGCCGGTACCATAAGAGTGGTTTTGCACCGTGATGCCGGATTGCTGATAATAAGCATCTTCGTCGGGGAATAAGCTGCTGTTATAATCGGCGGAACTCAGCTTCACTTCGGGCGCCACGCCCTTACCGCCTGCGCCGCTGTTGCCGGCGCCGCCAATCAGCGTAGCCATGATCAAAGCATGGGCAGTATTGAGCGTAGAATTATAGGAAGAAGAGATATACCGCCCCTGTAAGTCGATGTCTGTTGTATCAAATAAATCCTCTTTAACGGAAACGGTTACACGTTTTCCTGTAATAAGTGGAAACTGTTGTTGTGCAAAGGTGATCCGGTTCACCGCCAGGTTGCCGGTATTGATAATAATTTCCGGAGCCGGCCGCCGGATGAGATCCGCAAACTGTATAGCCGGCTGACTGATAAACAGGGGCCAGTCCTGCTTTTTAACCTTTGCGATGGCCACGTGGTATTGCGTGGAGTACGACTGCACCCTGGCGTACATCAATAACTTTTCTTCCGGCTTGCACGACACCTGCATGATGATACTATCCTGCCCGGGTATTTTTTCCAGTTGTTGCAGCAGCGGAATACTGGCTTTAAAATTATAGCCGGCGCTGTAACAATATATGAGCGTACTATCTTCCGGCGCGTGTTGTAAAATGTAATGGTAGCGGGAGAGAGGCTGTATAAGTCCCCATTGCTGCAGCTTTGACTCATCCGGCAGCTTTGCAAACTTCACCAGGAACGGCCCACTTTTCCGCTGTAATGAAAAAGTATCTGTGGCATACCGTTGCACCAGGCTGTCTGGATAGTGTGGCTGCTGTGCAGCAGTATAGTAATATAAAAAGAGCTGCAAAAACAGCAAGGGCCATATTTTAGAGGATATTATCCGCATGGGGGCGTTGGCAACGGGTAAATGATTTTGGTTTAGTGTTGCCACCTAAAGCTACTGTATTTAGGTTTTCGACACAATTTTTTATCTATCTTAAAACAAAATATTTTTTTTAAATTAAACGAATGTTGTAATATTGAAAGAGGAAATCCTTAATATAAAATTCAACAAAATCTGAGCAACGATCTGGAACTTGTTTCACAATTATTTAATTTATAGAGCAAATCTTTGTCGCCGGAAATAGCCGGTACTACTGAATCATCACCAACCCATTAAAATCCGATGCTATGCCATAACAGGGCATATTAGCTATTGTATGTACCCGAAAACGAGAGCACAGTAATAACTGCAGTTTTCAGGAAGATAATCAAAGCTAGGCGATCGCGTTTGCGGCAATAAGAAGAAAAACACCGCTGTACTTTTAGTGCGGATCGTTGTTTTATTTCACGTCTTATTCAGCCACAGATCAGTGCGGGCATTTAGTGTTGTTAACAGTTGCCTGTTTGAAGAAACAGGCGGCAGGGATATCTTTTTTTAAATCTAAACCAAAAATCTGAACATTTTTTTTTCTAAACAAAACCAAAAATCTGAACTATGAGAACACAATCAATTCCTGTGCTCTGCTGCATGGCAGCGGCTTTCCTCTTTGCGTCCTGTCAGAAGAACGGCGCACAAAAAGAAGCGCAGCCCGACCCCGTGTCAGCAGAAGTGTTAGCCCAGATCAAAGCAAATGGCTTTAGCACAGAGAACGTGGTGAAAACCGAAGATGGCTACCTCGTAGAAGGTGACATCCTCCTTACAGCTGCACAGCTGAAAGAAACCGTTACCAGTCCTGTTTTAAGAGTGGCTAAAACAGAACAGTACCGTACTAATTACCTGGTAACGGCATTACCCCGCGTTATCAGGGTTAAGGTGACCAGTTTGGGTGCTGCCTTCATTGCAGGCACGGATACTGCCATTGCACGCTACAACAGACTGGGTTTGCGTGTAACCTTTCAGCGTGTTACCAGCGGTGCGGCTGAAATTACCATCAGAGGATTTAACCAGGGACCAAGCGGTGGTTACATCACCCTGGGATCTGCCGGATTTCCTACCAGCGGCGGTGATCCATACGGCACTATCAAAATGAACACCAACCAGTATGCTTATGGAACTAATCCAAACGTACTGTATGTGGGTTCTGTAATCCAGCATGAAATTGGTCACTGTATTGGTATGCGTCATACCGATTACATGGATCGTTCCTACAGCTGCGGCGGTACTCCTACCAACGAAGGCGCCAGCAATGTAGGTGCAGTGTTTATTCCGGGCACTCCTTCCGGACCGGATGCCAACTCCTGGATGCTGGCCTGCTCCAACGGCGGCAACCGTACATTTAACGCCAATGACGTTATTGCGCTTAATTATCTGTATCACTAATCGTTGCATGAGCTGATCTGTTAAGCATTTCCGGGGCCGGGATTTTTTGATGCGGGAAAAGGATTTCCTCCTTATTCTTTGCTGAATTAAATTTCCTGTAGCAAATTATTCCACTCCGGAAATGCTATTCTCCGGTACATCCTGCCGGTTCATCTATCCTTTTTGTAAATCTGTTATTTAATCAAAACCTTTATAACAGATCAAAAATGATGAGATGGAACACTCCCGTAAACAATTCCTGAAGCAACTGTTTATCAGCGCAACCGCAGTGCCGGTGCTGATTGAAGCCTGTAAAAAAAGTGACGCTGCTGATCCCGAAACAGATACCAGCAACAGCGCCTGCACCGTTTCCCCGGAAGAAACAGATGGTCCTTATCCGCTGTACAACAGCAGGGGCTCTTCTATCCAGCGGGTAGATATCACCGATGGCAAAACAGGTACGCCCTTACACATCACCATCAACATTCTCAACATCAACAACAGTTGTAAACCGCTTGCCAACGCCAGGGTGGATATCTGGCATTGTGATAAGGATGGCCACTATTCCGGCTACAGCAACCGCGGATACCTCGGTACGCAGGATAATACCGCCCTGGTTTTCTGCAGGGGACTGCAGTATTCAGATACAGCCGGACAGGTTAAATTTACTTCTATCTATCCTGGTTGGTATGAAGGCAGGGTAACGCATATTCATGCACAGGTATACGTGAACGATAAACTGAAAACAACCACGCAGATTGCCTTTCCCGACGATATTAATACGGCTGTATATAACACGGCGTTGTATAGCGCCCACGGACAAAATACCAGTGTGGCCAAAAACAGCGCAGATATGGTTTTCAGCGATTCATTATCAGCCGAACTGGCTACGGTAACCGCCAGCGCAACCAGTGGCTATGATCTTGTTCACAATATTTATATCGCGGGTTGATATGGGCAGAACGATGATAAAACTGGCAGTGCGGCAGGTGATAGACGCATCTTCCACCGGCACATTTGCCAAAAATGTATTCCGCGATTCTTATGCGGAATTCCTGCTGCAATCACAGGCATATAACCCGGACGAAGCATTTTCCACTTTTGCCGAAATGGTGGAACACCAGCCCAAAGCCAACTCCCTGCATTATAAAACAGGTTTTGCGGTGGGATTGTATATTCAATCCCTCGCCAACCTGATCCCCGGCACGTGGGATACGTTGGGTAATATCCAGCTGTCGTTTGAACGGCACCAGTTCAAAATAATGAGTTCAGGCATTCACGACCGGCAGCTGCATAAAGTAGCCGTGCTGTATTATACTGCACCTTTGCTGCTGCATAAAGTAATAGGGGAGTATCTTTTGCTGGGGTTCAATGATACCACAGATACGTTCACTTTAAAACTGAACGATGATGTATCGATCTGCAATTTCAGTGAGGAATCCTGAATATTTACATCTTCCGAAAAAATAAAATGATCAGCTGTTACCTTTCCAGTCGCGGATAAAATCGCTGTAACTATCGCTCACCGGTAATTCCGCCGAGGTGCTGAGCTTCACTTTCCGGTTAATCACCGACCTCACTTTATCTACAGATACAATATAACTGCGGTGGATCCTCCGGAAGCGGGCTGCCGGCAGTTTTTCCTGCATCTTTTTCAGTGTCATCAACGTAAGCACCGGCGCCTGTTTGGTCAGGTGTATCCGGATGTAATCCTCCAGGCTTTCTATATAAATAATTTCGTGTAAGGGTATTTTCACCATGTGATAGGAAGAATGTACCAGCAGGCTTTCGGTAGCTGCCGGTAGCAGTTGCTGCTGCCGGTGCAGTTGTGCTTTCTGCACTGCTTTTTCAAAACGCTGAAACGGAATGGGTTTCAGCAGGTAATCAATGGCTTCCAGTTCAAACCCATCGAATGCATATTGTTTATACGCCGTGGTAAAAATGATCATCGGCCGGTTAGTGAGTCCCCTGGCCAGATCCAGCCCGTTGATGTCCGGCATATGGATATCGAGAAAAATAAGATCTACCTGGCTATGCCGCAGGTATTCCGCCGCAGAAACGGCATCTGTAAAAGTATGCTGTAACTTCAGCCAGGGAAATTCCTGTGCATAGGTTTTGATCACCTGTAAGGCGGGCGGTTCGTCATCTATCACAATAAATTTAATCTCCATAACTTATACCTGTAATTGTAAAGAAATAGAATAGGCGCCGTTATCTTCACTGATCTGCAGTTCATATTTATCGGGGTACAGATGTTCCAGCCGTTGCCGCGTGTTGGCAATGCCAATACCGGTGCGGCTTGTATCCTGCGTTACCCTGAATAATTTATTACTGCAGTAAAAATGGATCCTGTTTTCGGACGTTTGCAGCAGGATGGTAATTTCCGACGGTTCATGATTACTGACGCCATATTTAAACGCATTTTCAAGGAACGGGAGCAGCACCAGCGGGGCGATGCACTTAATACCCGGACTGCCCGTAACCGCGAAATTGACTTTTGTTTTAGTGGTGAGCCGGAGTTTCTGCAGATCTATATAGTCCCGCAGGCAGTCGATTTCGCTTTCCAGCAACACATAATCATCTCTCGTATCCTCGGTAACATAACGCAGCATATTCGACAGCTTCATGATGCTGATGGCGGTGTTATCGCTGCGCGTGATAGCGAGGGAGTAAATATTGTTAAGGGTATTAAACAGGAAGTGCGGATTGATCTGGGCTTTCAGGAAAGATAGTTCTGCCTGGGTTTTGCGGGTTTCTGCGTACAGTGCTCTTTTTTCGGTTTGCCGCCAGCGGTGCGTGGTTTCTATGGCGATACTCAGTGCAATGGTGAGCAGGAAAAGGAAGTCGCTCACAATATCGATTTGCCTGGGCGGTTTGCCGGGTGGCCGCATACCTTCCGGCCGCGGGCCCTGTTCCGTTCCCGGCGGCATTGGCTGATGCCACGGCATCTCCCCGGGTGGATGTGGCAGCCTGGAAAACAGGTGATCATAGGGCTGCATATAATTTACCATGATCAGCAACAGTAAAACAGACAGGAAGTAAAGAACATACTGCTTCCGGAAGTACAGCCGGGGAAACAGGAAAGTGGTGTGAAAATAGAACAGTGCTACGTACGTTACCAGGAATACCAGGTAATCTGTTGAGAACAGGATGGAGAGCGCTTTGCGGTCGCCCGTTTGCCCGCTGACAAACAGCAGGGGTAAACTCAGGCATATCAGCCACCCCGTAATGTGTGCTATTACTACCGAAGATTTTAACCGGAACATTTGCGACAGATAGATATAAGATTGAAATTCTGAATTTCCCGCCGGATAATAACTGCCTTCTCTGTAAATCGCTGGTTTATGTCGATGAATGATCGGAAACATGGGGTTATCTTTTCGCTGCTCCCCGAATTATAGTAAATTGCCTCTTTTATAAAAAGAATATCAGATATGTTGCAACGAATCGTGAAACCGGTGCTGTTATTGGTACTCCTGGTACTTACCAAGCACACTTATGCCACAGAGGGAATGTGGCTGCCACAGCTGCTTTCCGGTCTTAATGAGAAAGAGATGAAAGGAATGGGCATGAAAATCACTGCCGCGGATATTTACAATATTAACAAAGGTAGCCTGAAAGATGCCATCGTAAGTTTTGGCGGCTTCTGTACGGCGGAAGTGATCTCTGAGCAGGGATTGCTGCTCACCAATCACCACTGCGGTTATGATGCTATCCAGAAGCATTCTTCCCTGCAGAATAACTTCCTGGAAAATGGATTCTGGGCAAAGTCTGCGGTAGAAGAATTGCCTAACCCTGGTTTATTCGCCACCTTCATTGTACGCATTGATGATGTAACCAAAGCCGCCCTGCAGGATGTAACGCCCGGTATGAGCGAAAGGGAGCGGCAGTCGGCTATCGACAAACGTTTGAACGAAATACGCCAGAATGCCCGCAGGGAAAGCTGGCAGGAAACCATGATAAAGCCTTTTTATGAAGGCAACCAGTATTTCCTGTTTGTAACGGAAACCTACCGGGATGTACGCCTGGTAGGCGCGCCGCCTTCTTCCATCGGGAAGTTCGGTTCAGATACGGATAACTGGGTTTGGCCGCGTCATACAGGCGATTTCTCGATGTTTCGCATCTACGCGGGTAAGGATGGCCGCCCGGCGCCTTACTCGAAGGATAACGTGCCTTTAAAGCCTAAATACGCCCTCACGATTTCACTGAAAGGGGTGAAACAAAACGATTTCACAATGGTGATGGGTTTCCCCGGCCGCACCACCGAATACCTGCCCTCCGAAGGGGTAAAGCAAACAGTAGACGTACTGGATGCCGCCAAAGTGGAAATGCGCGATGCCGCCCTCAAAATTATGGATGGCTACATGCGGAAAGACCCGCAGATAAAAATTCAGTATGCGGCTAAATTTGCCGGCACTGCCAACTACTGGAAGAAGTGGATGGGAGAGATGCAGGGCGTAAAACAAACCAACGGCGTAGGTAAAAAACTGCAGTATGAAGCTGCTTACCGTCAGCAGATGGAAGCCAACCCCGTATGGAAGCAAAAGTACAACGGCGTACTGGATTCGCTCAACGGCTACTACCAGCAGGTGCAGCCTTATGCACAGGCCCGCGATTATTACAGTGAACTCGTAAAAAATGTGGAGTTGTTTACCGTGGGCGACCGCCTCATTACCTTCCTCAACGATGTGCATGAAAGGGGAGAAGCGCAGTATGAAACCATGCGGCAGCAGTTCCTTGCATCTATGCAGGGATTTTACCAGAACTATAACGCGAAGGTTGATCATGATGTGGCAGTAAGCCTGATTGCACTGTATGCCAAAGGCGTTCCGGCACAATTTGCAGGGGCGGAGTTTACACAGATCTGGCAGGAAAACAACAAAGACAGCCGCGTATTGACCGACAAATTATATGCAGTATCCGGATTAACATCTATGGATAAACTAACCGCTTTTGTACAGCAACCTTATAATACCGTGGTGGCACAAATGTGGAAAGATCCGGCCACCCGGCTGGTAATGGCCATGCGCAAAGGTTACGTGGATAATGTGAGCCGCCCGCTGGCTGATCTGCAATCCAACATCAATAACCTGCAACGCACTTACATGCAGGCACAGATGGATGTAATGGGCAATAAAAAAAGTTTCTACCCGGATGCCAACAGCACGCTGCGTGTTACCTACGGAAAAGTAGATGGCTACAATCCACGGGATGCTATTCACTATGATTTCTACACCTACCTGGATGGCGTCATGGAAAAATATGTTCCGGGCGATTATGAATTTGATGTACCGGCACGACTGATAGAATTATATAAGAAGAAAGACTACGGCCGCTATGGTGTCAATGGTAAGATGCCCGTTTGTTTCATTGCCTCTAATCATACTACCGGCGGTAACTCCGGCAGCCCTGCGCTGGATGCTTACGGCCACCTGATCGGGTTGAATTTTGACCGTACCTGGGAAGGCACCATGAGCGATATTAATTTCGATCCTTCCATTTGCCGTAACATCATGGTGGATATCCGCTATGTGCTGTTTATCGTGGATAAATATGCGGGCTGTACGCGACTGATCGACGAGATGAAATTATTGTAGCGGATTTTACTTTTTTACTATAAAAGATTTGGGGAGATATAAACGGCTATAGCCATTTATATCTCCCCAAATCTTTTATAATAAAAACTGATCAGTGTAATTGGAAGAAGGACAACCTCCGCGCTAAATCTTGCATTCGTATACAATAGAGCTGCACCGGTCCACGTTTTTCAGCCCTTTGCGATAGGAGCGGAAGCCATGGAAAAATCCCTGCAGCAGGCGGCTTTTACCGGTTTTATATTTTTCGCTGAGCAGGCTTACATAGAAGCCATCGAACACCATCGGGTGTTTTTTTGCCAGCGTGATATGGTGCTGTGTTAATAGTTTTTCCATTGAGCCGGGCGAAAAATGATAAAGGTGCCGGGGCACATCATAAGCGGCCCAGTATTCTTTATAGTAGTCGGCGTCGGAAGAGGTGTAGTTGGGAACGGCGATCAGTAAAGAACCGCCGGGTTTCAGCAAGGTGCGGATGTGATCCAGGTAGCGGTGCAGGTCGTGTACATGCTCCAGTACGTGCCACATAGTGATTGCATCAAATTGCTGCGCGGGTAAAGCGTACAGCTGTTCAATGGGCAGTGCATCAACATCATAAATTTCTTTGGCGTTGCGGCGTGCATTTTCATCGGGCTCCAGGCCGGTAACAGTCCAGCCGCCGGTTTGCATATAATGCAGGAATGCGCCGGTGCCACTGCCGATATCCAGCAGGGCGCCTGTTTTTTTACCGCAGGCATTGCGTACCCAGTTTTGTTTGGAGCGCAGCGTAATTTTCCTGACACTGTGATACAAGCGGTTAATGAGTCCCTGCTTTGTTTCAGAGTGGGAAATATATTCCTGCGACTGGTAGTAGCGGCCTATGTGTGCGCTATCGGGCACATTTTGTGTAAATCGGCCGCCACAGCCTCCGCAATGGAAGATGTTGAATGCTTCTTTGGATACGGTGTAGTCTTTGGCAGTAAGCGCTTCATGTATTTGCGACGAACCACAAAGCGGGCAGTTGTTGTAATAGATTAAACTCATTGGACTATTGAATACGCTTATGTAATTATTTATACTCTCCCCATACTTCCCTCAGTACATCTGCTATTTCGCCCAGGGTACATAAATGCTCCACTGCTGCTACTACAAGGGGCATCAGGTTTTCATCGGTGCCGGCTGCCTGCCGGATTTGTGCCAGCGCGTTTTGTACGGCTGCGTTGTCGCGGCGTTCCCGTAAGGATTTCAGGCGTTCCGACTGTAACGTACGGATGCTGTCGTCGATGCGGAATACTTCCGGCGTTACCTGGTCTGACGCTGTAAATTTATTGACGCCGATGATTATTTTCTCATTATTTTCAATTTCCTGCTGGTATCTGTATGCGCTCTTTGCTATTTCATCCTGGATGAAACCCTGTTCTATGGCGCTTACAGCGCCACCCATCGCATCAATTTTATGAATCAGCTCCCAGGCTTTTTCTTCCACTTCGTTGGTGAGCGCTTCCACGTAAAAAGAGCCGGCCAGCGGATCTACGGTATCTGCCACGCCGCTTTCGTAGCCAACAATCTGTTGGGTGCGGAGGGCGATGCGTGCCGCCGCTTCTGTGGGTAATGATAACGCTTCATCGTAGCCGTTGGTGTGCAGCGATTGCGTACCGCCCATTGTAGCCGCCAGTGTTTGAATGGCTACACGTACAATATTATTCTGTGGTTGCTGTGCGGTGAGAGTGCTGCCGCCTGTTTGCGTATGGAACCGCAGCATTTGTGCTTTGGGATCGGTAGCGCCCAGCGATTGGGTGATATGCGCCCACATGCGGCGTGCGGCGCGGAATTTGGCTACTTCTTCAAAGAGGTGATTGTGTGCATTGAAGAAGAAAGACAACCGCTTGGCAAATACATTGATATCCAGCCCGGTGTCCAGTGCTGCTTTCAGATAGGCTTTCCCGTTAGCCAGCGTGAAAGCCAGTTCCTGCACAGCGTTGGCGCCGGCTTCCCGGATGTGATAACCGGAAATGGAGATGGTATTCCACTTGGGTACTTCTTTGCTGCAATAGGCAAAAATATCCGTGATGAGCCGCATGGAGGGCTTCGGCGGATAAATGAAGGTGCCCCTGGCAGCATATTCTTTCAGGATATCGTTCTGGATGGTGCCTGAAATTTTTTTCAGGTCGGCGCCCTGCCGTTTGGCGAGCGCTATATAAAATGCCAGCAGGATAAAGCCTGTGGCGTTGATCGTCATAGAGGTGGAGATCTGTTCCAGTGAAATATCTTTGAACAGTATTTCCATATCCTCCAGGGAATCGATGGCTACGCCTACTTTTCCCACTTCTCCTTCCGACATCGGGTGGTCTGAATCATAACCAATTTGTGTAGGCAGGTCGAAGGCTACGCTCAGTCCCATAACGCCCTGGCCCAGCAGGTAGTGATACCTTTTATTCGATTCTTCTGCCGTGCTGAAACCCGCGTATTGCCGCATGGTCCACAGTTTATCGCGGTACATGGTGGCGTGTATGCCACGGGTGAAAGGAAAGGCGCCGGGCTGTTCGTCCATAGGCACCGGTTGTGTGTATACCGGTGCTATTACAATGCCTGAATCGGTTTGAATGGTTTTTTCCATAGTATCTAAAACTAGCGTTGCAATGTTACATAATTATTATGGTACTTCGCCGCTGAGAAAAATATTGATATTTTGTGTGAAAGTTTGGCAGGATACTATGATCATCTACTGTTTATTATGCATAACGATCGCACTGGCGTTATATAGTTTATATCTTGTCTGGAAAGCAGGAAGCCGCCCGCTGGCAGCTACTTACAGCTATTTGCTGCTGGGGCTTTCGCTGGGTTGGTTCCTGTATTTGTATGGCACCTGGGTATACCTGTCTATTTATTCCAAGTACGTTTTTGGCGGGCTCTTATTGCTGAACATGGCTGCTTATGCAGCGCGTAAGCACGATCATGCGGCTAAACCCACGCCGCGGTGGAAACGGGTCAGCAATGGCATTTTTACCTTTATTTTCATCGTCATGTCTGTGCTGTACTTTACGGGTACTACCGGGAAACCGCAGCGGGTAGCGCTGGCATTTCCCTTTAAGCCGGGCAAATACTTTGTATTGCAGGGTGGCAAGGGGTTGCCAACCAATGTTTTCCACTTTAGTTTGCGGGGGGCTATTTACGCGATGGATATTGTGAAACTGAACAGCTATGGCGGACGTGCGGGGAAAATATTTTCCCGTAAGCTGGAAGATTATGTGATTTATGGCGATACGGTATATGCGCCATGCGACGGCCTTGTGACGAGGGCGTACAGCAACAACCCGGATAATATACCGCCTGCCATGAACCGCGGCCCCAAAAATACCAACCAGGTAGTACTGGAAACGCCCGGGTACTATGTGTTTATGGCGCATCTGAAAATGGGAAGCGTAGTGGTAAGGGAAGGGCAGTATGTAAAACAGGGAGATCCGCTCGGCTGTGTGGGTAATTCGGGCTTTAGCACTGAACCTCACCTGCATATCCAGGTACATACCAAAAAGGCCGGCGTTCCCTGGTATCAGGGAAAGCCGTTGTATATCTTATTTAATGGAAAAAGTTACCTGCTGAATGAAGTGATCAATGCGAAGTGATTACCGCATCAGTCTTTTGGCTTCCGCATTAATGATCTGGGAAGTGAGTTCGGCGGGAGATTCGCCGGCCTGTAAAAATACTTCCAGTATCTGTTTGTTCAGTTCCATTGCGGAGGCGTCCGGTGGGAGTTGCACGGCTACCTGGTTAATAACAGAGATCGTTTGTTCTTTTAGTGTTTTCACTGCTTCCCAGGTCATGGCCGATACATAGATCTGTTGGGTAACATTATGTTCGTATTCTGCTTTGATTTGCTGTACCATCGCAATCTGCATGTCCACTGCAGTTAAGCCTGGCTGATAGATGCGTCCAATCAGGCTTTGCGGCGTGATCCGGTCTACATAAAGCGCCATTCTTTCATATGCCTGCAGCTGTAAAGGGAGCACGGCTGCATTTACCGGCTGTTCTTTGCTGTCTGTTGCGGTATCCGCCGTTTTATTTTTCTTAAGAAGATCTTTTATCGTAGGATATACAATAGCAACTGCCCCAATGGCAAGTGCTATGTATAGTAGTGTATTCATGTCAAGGCTGCCCATCTTATTACTTTATGTGCACAAATATATATAAAGATATTTATATATTGTAGGATACCGGTTTAAAATAAAAAGGATTACCGGGAGATGTGAACTTTATAACATCCGCCGGTAATCGTATTAATCACAAAGATGATAGTTTGTTAAGCGAGTTTCCCCAGCCAGGTTTTCATTCTTTCTACCCCTTTCTCCAGTTTGTCCATGCTGGTAGCGTATGACAGGCGGATACAGTTGGGTTGCTGGAAAGCGCTGCCGGTAACGGTAGACACGTGTGCCTTGTGCAGGAGATACATGCAAAGGTCGTCTGCGTTTTTGATGTGCGAATCTTCAAATGATTTGTTGAAGAATGCGCTGACATCGGGAAACATATAGAATGCGCCTTCCGGGTCATTTACCTTTAAACCGGGAATAGTTTTCAGGGCTTCATGAATATAGTCGCGGCGTTTTTTGAATTCAGCGACCATTTCCACGGCGGTGGTCAGTTCGCCGGTGAGGGCGGTGATGGCGGCGCGCTGGGTGATAGAGCAGGTAGCAGAAGTGAACTGGCTCTGGATTTTATCACAGGCTTTGGCAATGTCCAGTGGTGCGGCGAGGTAGCCCAAACGCCAGCCGGTCATGGCAAAACCTTTACTCAGGCCATTGATGATGATGGTGCGGTTGATCAGATCACCAAACTGCGCGATGCTTTCATGTTTGCCTTCGTAATTGATGTACTCATATATTTCATCGGAGATGATGAAGATCTCCGGGTGTTTGGCAAATACGGCGGCGAGTCCTTCCAGTTCTTTTTTGGAATATACGGAGCCGGTGGGATTGCAGGGGGAGGAGAACATGAACAGCTTTGTTTTTGGTGTGATGGCTGCTTCCAGTTGCTCCGGTGTAATTTTATAATTGTTTTCGATACTGCAGGGAACAAATACCACTTCGCCCTGGCAGAGGCTCACCTGTTCGGAATACGTAACCCAGTAAGGAGTGGGGATGATCACTTCATCACCGGGGTTTACGATGCTGAGCACTGCATTGGCCAGGCATTGCTTGGCGCCTGTGGACACTACTATCTGTTCCGGCGTATAGTCAAGACCGTTATCTCTCTTTAATTTGTGTACTACTGCCTGTCTTACGTCCGGATAGCCAGCCACGGGTGTATAGTGTGTAAATCCTTCATCGATCGCTTTTTTGGCGGCTTCGCGGATATGTGCCGGGGTGTCAAAGTCCGGTTCTCCGATGCTGAGGTCTACAATATCTATACCCTGGGCTTTCAACTCGCGGCCGAGTTTAGCCATTTTAATTGTTTGCGGCTCGGAAATCCGTGACAGCCTGTCTGCTAGTTGATTCATATCATTACATTGAATTGACCGGAACAAACGTACAGAAAAAAACCAGATAATACATGGAAAGATCGTTCCAGGCTGCTGTACAAACGCAGAACGGGCCGGATAACCGGCCCGTTCTGCGTTTTATGTTGCTTCTTTTTACAGAAGTGTATTATTGTCAGTATAAACTGAAGATAGCGTTGGTAACCAGTTTGTCGGTACCGGTACTTCCTTTAACGCCTACGATGTAAATAGTATAGAAGTTACCTGCGTTGAAACTACCAACACGGAGGTCAGTACTGCTTGCAGTAGCAAGTACAGTGCTCGTACCGGCTTCCTTGATGCTGATCGCATTGTTTACGCTGAAGCTGTTGAACAGTTTGAAAGCGCTGGCAGAAGATACATCGCCGTTAAAGTACACACGGTTGCTGTCGATTTTTTCAGTACCGATGTATACATCTACCGGGCCTGCGTTTGCGCTCAGGTTGAAGAAACGGATACCGATTTTATCGCGGCTGTAGTTGGATTGATCTGTTTTGATAATAGCAGATCTTATAGGGGCTTTATCCCAGATCAGGTAAGTATAGTATTGTGTGGAGTCGAAATTGTAAGTAGTGGTGGTCATCAGGCTGTCGCCTCCTTTCTTCTTCAGATCAAATTTGTGCAGGCCACCGTAAACAGCGTACCGGGCGTAGAAATTGAAGTTGAATTCAGTTTCAGTTACTTTCTGATCGTTATCATAGAAAATACCTGGAATCATGCTGGTGGAACTGCCCAGTATTGAAATCTGTGCCTGTGGTCTTGGTGGTGTGTAATTATTATCGTTCTTCAGGCAGGAAGATAGTCCGATGATTCCTGTTAACAGGGCCACAACTGCCCATACGCGATTTTTCTTGGTTAGCATTTTGCTCTCAGTTTTTAAATTGTGTTATTGATCGGTTGTTTTTTTATCATTTGGTTCAAAACGGGCCAGGTCAGGTAAAATGCGCTTTTTACGTTGTACCTCCGATTCATAAATTACTTCGCCCAGTGCTTTGAGAAAAGGTTTGCCTGTTTTTTCAAAAGCCGGTTGATCATCTCCCAATACACCAGTAGTATTTACAAAAACACTGGCAGACAGCAGGAACTCTGTTTTACTGGCAAAATCTACAATATATGCTGTATCGGTCAGAAATCCGTATGCCCATCCTGGTTTGTTGAAAATCCTGATGTGTTCCGGTATCCGGCTATTCCGGTCACCTCCAAAAAGCAAAAACCTGGTATATGCCTGATAGTATTGTTCCGGGTCATAAACCGGATCTGTTGATTCTTCCGGGTGCTGGGACATACATCTGTACAAAAAAAGGTAATCGTTCCCTGTTAAACGGAAACGTTGACGATTTGTTACAGCCCCTGGAAAAATTATGCTGCGCATGATATCATGTAAGCTGGAGAGGGGCAGTTTATTGCGGTGGGAGAAGTTCATGGGCTGGTGCTCGAGGTGATCGAGGTGATTATACCAGGCTTTCCCGGCAAAGTCTTCCCGCGGGGAAAACTCCAGGCGGCTGTAGCCCGGAGGTTGCTGGTAGAGGATCCTGTTCCCTTCCCGGAAGCTGACGGCATTGGTGTGCCTGTTGGCTTCTTCATACAGGGGAAGCCCCACCCGGTGGCGGATCTGGGCCTGGGTATATCCCATTTCCCATAACCGGCGGTTAAAAGGCTCCTGCCCTATAAACTCGTAGAGGCGGTTATAGGCATCGTTATCGCTGATAAGGAATATTTTTTTTATATAATGGGCCACAGACGGGAGGCCGGAAGCGGCGGAATGGTCGTGGCGCACGCCGGTATTGACATCCGGGAGCGGCGCCGTAAAGAAAGGCGTGTTGCGGTCGAGACCGGGGATCTGCAGATCGTTCAGCTTTTCCAGTGCCAGGGCCACTGCCGGCAGTTTTACCGTGGAGGCAGGGTAGAAGTATGTTTCCGGTGATACACCATAGTAATAGTCCGAGAAGTGCGGCTGCTGCTGTTCGTCCCGGTCTATGCGGGTAAAAATCACCTGTAAACGGTAAGAGGAAGGATCGCTGAATACGGCGCCTAACCGGCTTTTTTGACTTTTCAGCAAAGCTTCCAGAAAATTATCTGTTGCCGGATAATGTTGGGTTTGCATATATTTGTCGTTGTTATGGATTGTAAAGCAAAGGAATATATTTAAAAAGACCAGAATCCGGGAGCTGCAGATTTAAAAAAAGTGTGCCAACCAACCTGTAAAGTCAGGCGCATATTGATTTTGCGTGTCTTTTAACAAGGACTTTAATATATCGATTTAAATTCTATCTTTGCAACTCTTAAAATTTTTTTTTATAAACCCGAAACAAACAGTATGCAACTTAAAGGACTGGTAAGATTTTTTGCCATCGCACTGATCCTTATCTCTTTGTACCAATTGTCCTTCACGTTTTTGGTGCGGAACTATGAGAAGAAGATAGAGCAGCAGGCCGAGAACGATGTGGCCAAGCAATACCCTACACCTGAAAAGAAATATCCAGGCAGTTCGGAACTGCAGGGCTTCTACTCAGATACCCTCAAAGGGTTTATTAAACAGAGGAGACAAGAGATTGTGGACAGTACCAGCAGCACAAAAATTGCAGGCTTTCCATGGAATGTCACCTATACCAAGGCCAAAGAGAAAGAACTGAATCTCGGTCTGGACCTGGTAGGTGGTATGAACGTAGTACTGGAAGTAAGCGTGGAAGATGTAATCCGCGCATTATCCGGTCAATCCAAGGATGCTGCTTTTAACAAAGCGCTGGAAAGGGCAAATGAGCTGAAGAAAACTAACCAGGCCGATTTTGTTACTTTGTTCGGACAAGCATACGCCGAGGTAGCACCACAGGGTAAACTGGCTTCTATTTTTGCGAATGCCTACCAGAAGGATATTACCTTCAATTCTTCCAATCAGCAGGTGCTGGACATGATCCGTAAGGAATCACGTGTTGCCATTAAGAATACCTATATCGTACTGCAAAAACGTATTGATAAATTTGGGGTGGCACAACCTAATATCAGCCTGGATGAAAATAAAGGACTGATCTCCGTGGAACTCGCCGGTGTTGATAACGCCGCCCGTGTACACAAATACCTGCAGGCAACTGCGAACCTCGAATTCAGGGAAGTATACAAAAACTCTCCGGAGTTTATCCAGAATGTATTATCCCCGATGAACGACGCCATCAGGAACGCTAAGGCCGCTGTTACTGCCGCTCCTGCCGCTACGCCGGATTCAGCTGCTGCTGCTACCGCCGCTACTGCGAAGGATACCAGTAAAGATGCCAGCCTGACAGACTACCTGTCTAAAAAAGATACCAGCAAAAATGCCAGCAAAGAACTGCAGCTGAAAGAACAACAGGCACAGAACCCGCTGTTCATGGTATTATTCCCTAACGTAGACCCACAATCCGGTTCAGTTTATCCGGGTCCGTCTATCGGAAGAATCTTACCAAAAGATACGGCTACCTTTAACCGTTACGTGGAACTGCCTGCTGTAAAATCGATCCTGCCTAAGGACCTGGTATTTGCGTTTGGTGCTGAAAATAAAGAAGATAAACACGGTCCTTTAGCAGTATACGCGCTGAAAGTAAATCCGGCCAGCCCTGAACCCCGTGTTGGTGGCGCAAGCATCGTTGATGCCCGTCAGGATATGGACCAGAACAACCAGCCGGAAATCAGCATGACAATGGATAACGAAGGCGCCCACCAGTGGAAGAAACTGACCGGTGAACTGGCTCCTGCCAATCCAAAAGATCCCGCTACATTTAACTACGTGGCAGTAGTGCTCGATAACATCGTTTACTCTGCTCCTTCCATACAGGGTGAAATTGCCGGTGGCCGTTCCTCTATCAGCGGTAGCTTTACCATTGAAGAAGCGAATGACCTCGCCAACATCCTGAAATCCGGTAAAATGCCGGCTCCTGCACAAATTGTACAGGAACAGATCGTAGGACCTACCCTCGGCGCTGAATCTATTGCTGCCGGTGCTAAATCCTTTATGATCTCCTTCGGAATCATCTTCGTACTCATGCTGGTGTATTACAACTCAGCCGGCTGGGTAGCTAATATTGCACTGGTACTGAACCTGCTGTTTACCTTCGGCATCCTGGCTTCTATGGGTGCTACGTTAACAATGGCCGGTATTGCCGGTATGGTACTCACCATCGGTATGGCGGTGGATACCAACGTAATCATCTTTGAAAGGATCAAGGACGAACTGACGCATGGTAAATCTTACCACGATGCGGTAGCAGACGGTTACAAACGTTCCTATGCACCGGTACTCGATGGTCACGTTACCTCCCTGCTCACCGCCTTCATCCTGTTCTACTTCGGCTTAGGTCCGGTACTGGGCTTCGCTACCACACAGATCATAGGTTTGTTCCTGTCCCTGTTCTGCGGTATCCTGGTTTCCCGTATGGTAACTGATTTCTGGATGAAGAGAAAAAGACATTTTGAATACTTTACACCTATTTCCCGTAAAGTATTTAAACATGCTGCTTTTGATTTCGTAGGCAAACGTAAATATGCTTATATCATCTCTGCTGTTGTAATGGTGGCAGGTGTTTCTTCCTTCTTCCATGGTTTCGACCACGGTATTGATTTCTCCGGTGGCCGTAGCTATACCGTTCGCTTTGAGCATCCGATGAACCGCGAAGAAGTGGCAGATGTACTGAAGAAAGAATTTGATTCAGAAGTATTCGTTAAAACAATTGGCAGCACCAACCAGCTGAGCATCACTACTGCTTACAAAATTGAGCAGCAGAGCCTGGCGGTTGATAAAGAAGTGGCTGATAAATTATACAACGGCCTGAAGAAGTTTTATGATGCTTCTGTAACGCCTGATGTATTTACTTCCCGCTACATCGTGGGTTCCCAGACGGTATCGCCTACCATTTCC
This sequence comes from Chitinophaga sp. CCNWYY40, assembly GCF_037483205.1. Classification (NCBI taxonomy): domain Bacteria; kingdom Pseudomonadati; phylum Bacteroidota; class Chitinophagia; order Chitinophagales; family Chitinophagaceae; genus Chitinophaga; species Chitinophaga sp. CCNWYY40. The sequence continues at coordinate 96,681 of NZ_JBBHLF010000003.1, read as the reverse complement.
GATGACCTGCGTGCAGGTGCGGTAAAAGCAACGATCCTGTCTATTGTGGTGATCTTCCTGTACATCCTGTTACGTTTCAGCAAGTGGCAGTACTCTATCGGTACTATCTTCTCTTTGCTGCATGACGTACTGGTTACCCTGGCAGTATTCTCCTGGTGCAGATCTTTTGTACCGTTCACACTGGAAATTGACCAGCACTTTATTGCTGCGATCCTGACGGTGATTGGTTTCTCCATGAACGATACCGTGATTGTATTTGACCGTATCCGTGAATACTTCAGGACCGGCGCTCATGGCCGCGACAGGGATACCGTGATCAATAAAGCGATCAACGATACCCTGAGCCGTACCATTATGACGTCGCTGACAGTGTTCCTGACCATCCTGATCCTGTTTGTATTTGGTGGTGAAGTAACCCGCGGTTTCGCCTTTGCGATGCTGATTGGTGTGATCACCGGTACTTACTCTTCTATCTTTGTTGCGGCGCCTGTACTGGTTGACTTCGACAAGAAGAATCAGCTGGCCAATGAAAGTGAGTCAGTAGAAGTAGTTGCCAAGAAAACGGCTTCTGCTACCAAATAAGTAAGATCTTACTGAAATAATGTTTGATAAATAAAAACCTCCTGGCTTGCCAGGAGGTTTTTTTGTGAAGTATATTTCAGGGAGATGTTGATCAGCTGGCCGGCTGCCTGAATACAAACCCGGCGGCATCGCTTCCCTGCTGATAATCTATTTCCATACCCATGAGGTACATACCATGTGCTTTTTTCATAATCACGGGGATACCGGATATATCAAACAGGTCGTCGTCTTCCATGAGGGCATCAAAGCCTAACATATAGGCAACACCCGAACAACCTCCGCCCTTTACGCCTACCCGGAGGTAGGGGGCTTCTGTATTGCCCTGTAACAATTGTTTCACTACTTCAGCAGCACTGGCCGTAAGTTGAATGGGAGATCTGTTCGCGCTATCCATTATCCGTATTTTTTTCAAAGTTAGGGAAAACCGCGGGCGGTTTTGCTACCCGGTATACCCAAGGTAAGTGAGGAGTGCAATTCACACAAAGATGCGGCATACATGGGGTAAACCGGAGGCATCCATGCCGTATACACGCCTTTGACGTGGACTTGAAGCGCAATTACTTTGCTGTGGCCAGTTCCAGGAACTTTTTATGAAGGGCGAGCACCTGCGGGATCACCATATGTTGTTCGTCGTTATGGATCACATAGTCGCTCAGGCGCATTTTAATGGTTTCATCGATTTGCTTGTACATGCGTGCCAGCACTTCGTTGCGGGTTACGTTGTCGCGCTTCATTACGCGGTGTATGCGCAGTGGCTGGGGGGCAAAAACGGCGATTACCTTATCGAGGTGGTGGAAGGATTCTGTTTCGAAGAGGAGAGCGGCCTCTTTCAGTACGTAGGGCGTGGTTTGTTGTTGCGCCCAGTTGTCTGAATCCCGGATGGTGGCCGGATGTACGAGGGAATTGAGGAGGGCGAGTTTGTCTTTGTCGTTGAAAACGATATTTCCCAGGAGTTTGCGGTTCAGTGTACCATCGGCATTATATATTTCTTCGCCGAAGTGGTGTTTTACCTGTGTGGCCAGTTCAGGGTCGCGGACCATGATATCTTTGGCCCGGTCGTCCGCGTAATACACGGGAACGCCCAATAATTCGAATATTCTACTAACGGTGCTTTTGCCGGAGCCAATGCCCCCGGTAATTCCAATCTTTAACATAGCCCCAATTTATAAAAAAATACGAACTACCCATATGAATTACGGAGTTACGGGCAGATGCCGGGGAATAGATCCGCGAATATCATCTGTCTGTAACTCCGTAAACAGTAATTACTTTGATTCGTAATTCTTATTTGGTTTCAGCCGCTTTTTGCTGAGCGGTGGTGTATTCCATGCTGATAGCAGAGCGTTCGATGGTAAAGCTGGTGCCTGGGCTCACTTCCATCAGAACGGTGTTATTGTCGTTCATTTTCTTCACTTTACCGTGAATACCGGCGATAGTGACGATTTTATCACCTTCTTTCAGGTTATCGATAAATTGTTTCTGCAGTTTTGCTTTTTTAGTTTGAGGCCTAATCATGAAAAGCCACATAACGACAATCATACCGCCAAAAAACAGGAAAGAAACCCAGGAGTTACCACCGCCTTGGGCACCGCCCTGAGGCGCCATTAATAAAATGTTCAGGATGTTCATCTCTATAATTGATTTAATAGTTTAGTCCGGACTACTTGGTAATGATATTGCATTGGATCTTAGGTCCTACCACATAACCGTCTTTATTGTTGATTTTAACAGAAATTTCTTTCTCGGTATAGCCTGATTTTCCGTGGCTGTCGAAAATAACCTTCATATAGCCGGACTGACCGGGTTTGATGGGTTCTTTTGGCCATTCCGGTACGGTACAACCGCAGCTGGAAATGGCATCTTCGATAAGCAGCGGGCTGGTGCCTGTATTGGTGAATTTAAAGGAGTACTCTACTTTTTCACCTGCTACAATCTCTCCAAAGTTATGCACCTTTTCTTCAAAGGTGAGCGCGGAGGACTGGCCAGCTTCGTTTTTTTGTCCGTTACCGGCTGCCTCTGCAGCGGTATTATTTTTGGCACTATTGTTACAAGCCGCTACCAGCAGGCTTCCACAGGCGAGTAAACAGAACAGTTTTTTCATGGCATTGCTATTTTACCGTAAAAATAACTTTTCCCACTTACTTTTTCGGACGGTCCTGTTTCAGTACCAGTTGTTCTTTTTCCAGGTCTTTCAGAATGTTATCCAGGATACCGTTGATAAACTGGCCACTCTGAGGTGTGCTGTAGGCTTTCGCCAGGTCTATATATTCGTTGATGGTTACTTTGGTAGGAATGGTAGGGAAGTAGAGGAATTCGCATACACCCATTTCCATCAGTAACATATCTACTGCAGCGATACGTTCAGAATCCCAGTTTTGCAGTTTGGGCTTGATCAGTTCGAGGCAGTATTCTTTTTTGTCGATTACGGTGAGCAGGAGTTCCTTTGCATAATCAAGTTTTTCTTTACTGATCAGCTGCAGGAAATTGAAGAGATGCGGCTTATTGAAATAGTTATTGATCAGAATGCCCATCATTTCTTCGTCGTCGCCCCAGTGGAGGAAGGTATCTTCCATGTGTTGGAGGAACGGCTCGCTTTTCGCCAGTATTTCTTTATAGATGAATTCCAGTATTTCCTTTTCACCTGCTTTGGTACGGCTACCTTCTGCTGCGTAGGCTTTGTAGGTATCTGTAAGCACCAATTGGTTATAAAGCTTTCTGAGCAGATCATCATCTGTTTGCAGCTTCATTTTCCATTGTTCCAGGTTTACCTGGAACCCTTTGTCGCTGGTTATCTGGTAAATAAACTCATTTCCTGCAATTTTGGTGTTCACCTGCAGGTCCTCGGCAGAGGGTAAGTGTTTGGAAGCACGGGCGTGCGCATCAATTTCGGCGTATTGTGCTACCTGTACCACTGAGTTAAGTAAGTAGGTAAAGATCTGACAGGTTTGGTCCAGCTTTTCGTTTAAAAGTCTGGTGGCCGTGCCTGGCTTAATACTGCTTTGCTCCATCGTTTCCAGGGCGTAAAGTGTTTGCATTACTTTTACCCGGATGTTTCTTCTACTGATCATCTTATAAAAAAGAACTGGTATAAGGGCGCAAAACTAGAGAAAAATTTTCATATTCATGGATTTTGATCGCAAAGGTGTTGGCACGGGTACCGTGCAGGGGGAAAACAAACCGGCCCCGGAAGGGGTGTTGGTGTTCCCGGACCTACCTGTTCTGTCATTTTTTCGGGTTGCTTGTCATGATTTGTCAGTATCAAAGCAAGTCGATACCTTCGTGACCTGTAAATTTGACCCGAAAACCGCGTTGGCACAATTCTCGTGGACGGAAGAAACAAAATCACAAACATCTTTTTTAAATAAAAACTACTATGGCTAAACAATTAAGTATTAAACCTTTAGCTGACAGGGTAATCGTGAAACCTGCAGCAGCAGAAGAGAAGACAGCTGGTGGTATCATTATCCCCGATACCGCAAAAGAAAAACCTGTGAGAGGCACCGTGGTGGCTGCCGGACCTGGTAAAAAAGATGAACCGATCACTGTAAAGGTAGGTGATACTGTACTGTATGGTAAATATTCTGGTCAGGAACTCCCTATCGAAGGCGAAGATTACTTAATCATGCGTGAATCTGATATCCTGGCGATCGTTTAAGAGCTGTCTGCGATATGAATTAATTCCTAAAAGAAAAATCTCAAAGTATTATGGCAAAACAAATTTTCTTCAATATAGACGCCCGCAACAAGATGAAGAAAGGCGTTGACACCCTGGCTGATGCCGTTAAAGTAACCCTGGGCCCTAAAGGCCGTAACGTAGTGATCGAGAAAAAATTCGGCGCTCCTGGTGTAACTAAAGATGGTGTTACAGTTGCAAAAGAAATTGAACTCGAAGACGCAATCGAAAATATGGGTGCGCAGATGGTGAAAGAAGTAGCTTCCAAAACTGCTGACCTGGCAGGTGATGGTACTACTACTGCTACCGTTCTGGCACAGGCTATCATCGGCGATGGTTTGAAAAACGTAGCTGCCGGTGCTAACCCAATGGATCTGAAACGTGGTATCGACAAAGCTGTGAAAGCAGTTGTTGAAAACCTGAAAAAACAATCCGAAAAAGTTGGTAACGATACACAGAAGATCGAGCAGGTTGCTTCTATCTCTGCCAACAACGACAGCGAAATTGGTAAACTGATTGCCCAGGCAATGCAGAAAGTAACCAAAGACGGTGTTATCACTGTAGAAGAAGCAAAAGGTACTGATACTACTGTTGAAGTAGTAGAAGGTATGCAGTTCGACCGCGGTTACCTGTCTCCTTACTTCATTACCAACAGCGAAAAAATGCAGGCTGAACTGGCTAATCCTTATATCCTGATCTACGATAAGAAGATCAGCACCATGAAGGATATCCTGCACATCCTGGAAAAAGTGGCTCAGCAGGGCGCTCCGCTGGTAATCATCTCCGAAGATCTGGAAGGTGAAGCACTGGCTACCCTGGTGGTAAACAAACTGCGTGGTACCCTGAAAGTTGCTGCTGTTAAAGCTCCTGGCTTTGGCGACAGAAGAAAGGATATGCTGCAGGATATTGCTACCCTCACCGGTGGTATCGTTATCAGCGAAGAACAAGGTTACAAACTGGAAAATGCTGACCTGACTTACCTCGGTAAAGCTGAATCCATCACTATCGATAAAGACAATACTACTGTTGTAGGTGGTAAAGGTGAAAAAGACGCAATCCAGTCCCGCATCGGACAGATCAAAGCGCAGATCGAAGTAACTACTTCCGACTACGACCGCGAAAAATTACAGGAACGCCTGGCTAAATTAAGCGGTGGTGTGGCTGTACTGTATGTTGGTGCTGCTACTGAAGTAGAAATGAAAGAAAAGAAAGATCGCGTAGACGATGCTTTACACGCTACCCGCGCTGCCGTTGAAGAAGGTATCGTTCCTGGTGGTGGTGTGGCTTACATCCGCGCTATCGAAGCCCTGGAATCACTGAAAGGTGCTAACAACGACGAACAGACCGGTATCTCCATCGTTAAACGCGCTATCGAAGAACCATTACGTCAGATCACTGCCAATGCAGGTATCGAAGGTTCTATCGTAGTACAGAAAGTGAAAGAAGGTAAAGCTGATTTCGGTTTCAACGCACGTACAGAAGTTTTCGAAAACTTACTGGCTGCCGGTGTTATCGATCCAACTAAAGTTACCCGTATTGCACTGGAAAATGCTGCGTCTATCGCTTCTATGCTGCTGACTACCGAATGTGTAATCGCAGACAAACCGGAACCTAAATCTGCTGCTCCGGCTATGGGCGGTGGTGGCCACGGTATGGGCATGGACTACTAATATTCATGATAATCATAAAAACTCCTGCGGACCTGGTTCTGCAGGAGTTTTTTTATGCGGATCACCTTTCCGCTGTAACTTTATCATAAGATTTCCGTTTAACAACGAGATAGTAAACAGCAGCGGATGAACACAGTTGTAAAAATAATTTGCGCAAGCCTGCTTTTAATCCTGGGCGCCTGTTCAAAGAAAAGCAGTTCGGACGAGCTCAGAATGGACGGGGTAACGGAAAACGCCATCCAGCGGTACCTGCATGAGCACAATGAAACCGCCATCAGGGACGTTTCGGGGCTTTATTACCGGGTAGATGTCCCGGGAGACAGTACCCATTTCGTGAAAGCGACTTCTATTCCCACCGTTATTTATACCAATTATTTAGTTACGGGGGAAGTAGTAGGCACCTCATTAGGACCCACCGATTTTGATCACAGGATGCTTAAAAACCATATCCCGGGCTGGCAGATAGGGCTCCAGAAAATTTCCCAGGGGGGTAAGATCCGGTTATATATCCCGTCTGCCCTGGCCTACGGCTCCGTGGGGGTTAACGGTATTATTCCACCTAACGCCATCCTCATTTCTGACCTGGAACTGGTAAGTATCCGGTAGATGTATTATCTTATGCCAATTGTATTTTCACCTTTTAATTATACTAAAACTGAAACCAAACTGTATGAAGAAAGTTTTTCTGTTGGGAGGATTATTCCTGTTAGTGCTTGCCGCCTGTTCAAAAAAAGATGATGCACCTGCCTACGACGCTATCGCACAGTATGATGCTGACTCCGCAAAAATTGTAGCCTATATCGCTGCTAATAATATCCCCAATGTACAACACGATCCGCGTGGTCTTTTTTACCAGATTGTAACCAAAGGAAGCAGTGATTCTGTGAATGCTGCCGCCAATGTATGGGTATCCTACAAAGGCCAGTTGCTGGATAAAACGGTTTTTGACAGCAGCGACAGCGCCAGATTTGACCTCGATAAAGTGATCACCGGATGGACGATTGGTATTCCTAAAATCCGCAAGGGTGGAGAGATTAACCTGATTATCCCTTCCATTTATGCTTACGGCCCTTCCGCTTACCCTAAGATTCCGGCGAATTCCGTGTTGGTATTCAACGTGAAACTGAAAGACTTTGTGAATAAATAATTGAAGAAGATATAACATGAAGCGGTACCGGTTCTGCCGGTACCGCTTTTGCATTTGTATTATTCCCCTGCTTTCCGTTAATTTTACAGATAAATAAAAAATTAGTGGCACACGAATGTATTTCCGTATTTGACATTTTCAAGATAGGCGTTGGCCCTTCCAGTTCACATACCTTAGGTCCGTGGCGCGCAGCACTGCGTTTCCTGGATCAGCTGGAGCTGGATGGCAAACTGGCGGCTGTTAGTAAAGTACAGGTATTATTATATGGCTCCCTTGCCAAAACAGGTCATGGGCATGGCACCGACATTGCCGTTCAGCTGGGCCTTTGCGGCGATGATCCGGTAACTTTTGATGTGAACCAGATCAATCCTAAAATGGATGATATCCGCCGCAGCCGCAGGATGAAAATTGCGGGTAAATATGAAATAGATTTTGACCCCGTTGAAGACATTGATTTCCTTTTTGAAGAATCCCTTCCGTTTCATCCCAATGCGCTTACTTTCCTGGTTACCTTACTGGATGGTGAACAGCTGGCTTCCACCTGGTATTCTATCGGTGGCGGTTTTGTAGTGCAGGAAGGAGATGCCGGCGGCGGCGCCCAGCAGGTAGACCTGCCTTTCCCGATAGATACTGCCCGCCAGCTACTGCAATGGTGCATTAAAACCGGGTATAGCATTTCTGAGCTGGTGATGGAAAATGAACACGCCTGGCGCCCGGAAGAAGAAACCCGGCAAGGGCTGTTAAATATCTGGCGCGTAATGCAGGAATGTACCTTCCGCGGATGCCATACCGGCGGGGAGTTGCCCGGCGGACTGAAAGTTGGCCGCCGTGCGGCAGTGCTCAATAAAAAATTACTGAAAGGCCGTACCTATACTGATTATGCATCCTGGATTGACGCCATCAGGGCGGGAGGAGAGCATTTCAGCTATACGCTCGACTGGGTAAGCTGTTTTGCACTGGCCGTAAATGAAGAGAATGCATCGTTCGGAAGAGTGGTAACGGCGCCTACTAATGGAGCTGCAGGCGTAATTCCGGCAGTTTTGCAATATTTCATCGCTTTCTGCGATGGTTTCCATGAAGAAAAGATCCAGCAGTTCCTGCTCACGGCTTCTGAAATAGGCAGCATCTTTAAAAAGCGCTCCACCATTTCCGCAGCAATGGGCGGTTGCCAGGCAGAGATAGGCGTATCTTCCGCGATGGCGGCGGCAGCCCTCACCGAGTGCATGGGAGGTTCCCAGCGCCAGGTGCTGATGGCGGCGGAAATAGCGATGGAACACCACCTGGGCCTCACCTGCGACCCTATCGGCGGACTGGTGCAAATCCCCTGCATTGAGCGGAATACAATGGGCGCCATCAAGGCGATCACCGCATCACAACTGGCGCTGCAAAGCAATCCTGAGCTGGCAAAGGTTTCCCTTGATGCCGTGGTAAAAACCATGTGGGAAACAGCACAGGATATGAATTCAAAATATAAGGAAACTTCCGATGGAGGGCTGGCAGTGAATATTCCTATCAGCCTGCCGGAATGTTAAAAGATATCAGATAACGAATTACAGATTTAAAAGCAGATTACGGCGAATATCGGTTATAATATAAGGAAAGAACCATATTTTCGTTTATACGTTATCATCATCTGCTTAGATCCGTAATTCGTTATTTTTTATGCGTGTTATCCTGGCCATTACTCTTCTTTCTTTTTCCTTTTCTTTATCGGCGCAGCAATTCGGAGGTAATCCGCCTTCGCTGAAATGGCAACAGATCAACACGGATACGGTGCGGGTAATTTTCCCCCATGGTATGACCGCACAGGGAGAACGGGTCGCCAACCTGGTTCACTATCTTAACCGTTATACCCGGTCTTCTATTGGTGGACTTGAAAAAAAAGTAAATATTGTATTGCAGAATCAAACGCTGCAATCCAATGGCTATGTGCAATTAGGCCCCTTCCGCTCTGAATTTTACCTGACGCCACCGCCTAATTCACTTGACCTGGGCTCCCTTAACTGGGTAGACCAGCTGGCAGTGCATGAGTACCGGCACGTATTGCAGAATATGAACTTCCGCCAGGGAGTATCCAAAGTGTTTTCTATCCTCGGCGGGCAGCTCGGACAAGCGGCGGTTACCAATATAGCAGTGCCCAACTGGTTTTGGGAAGGCGATGCCGTGGTGATGGAAACGGCGCTAACGCCGCAGGGACGTGGCCGGCTCCCGGGCTTCTTTGATGGCTTCCGTGGCCTTTCCCTGGCAGGTAAACATTACGCCTATATGAAAATCCGCAATGGCTCGTATGTTGATTATGTACCCGACCATTATCCGTTGGGATATATGATGACTACTTACGGCCGGGAACACTACGGACAAACATTCTGGAAAGATGTTACCAGTGACGCGGTTCGTTTCCGTGGCGTGTTTTACCCATTGTCGCACAGCCTGAAGAAGAGAACAGGGATGAATGTAACCGGCTTTTATAATGCGGTGCTGAAAGAGTACCAGCCGCTGTGGAATAACTATGCTTCCCGGCCCGACACTACACCGGCGCAGCCTTTACTGCCGGTAGCCAAACCCGTAACCAACTACAACTACGTATACAGTGCAGGCAATAATGAATGGGTGATATTAAAAAATGCCTGGAATAAAGTGCCCGGTATTTACCGGTTAAATGCTTCCGGTGAAGAGCGTTTGCTGGTACGCCCCGGCATCGTATACGATGATTTTTTCAGTTACCGCAATGGCCGCGTGGTATGGGCTGCCGCCCGTTTTGACGCGCGGTGGGGCTGGAAGAACTTTTCCGTGATCCGGGTGTGGGATAACGCTACCGGGCATACGAAAACTGTCTCCCCGAAGGGGAAATTCTTCTCCCCGGATATCAGCGAAAATGGTGAGCGGGTAATAGCAGTGGCTACCACTACAGAAATGAAATACAGCCTGCAGTTGATCAACACACGTACAGCGACGGTGGAAAAGCAGTTGCCCAACCCGGAAAACTGGTACTATACTTATCCCCGTTTTGCTGCCGGAGAACAGGCCGTGATCAGTGCAGTAAGAAATAATAAGGGAGAGATGGCGCTGGTGCAGCAGTCGCTCGCTACAGGCGAAAGCACGATGCTCACGCCTTTCAGTTATACCGTGATGGGAATACCGGTAGTGAGCGGAGATACAGTCTATTTCACCAGTGGCCTGAAAGATGTGAACAACGTATATGCGATTACGTTAGCCGATAAAAAAACGTATGAAGTTACCGACAGGGGAAACAGTGCGCTGCATATGGCTGTGGATCCGGCGGGCGACAGTCTTGTTTTCAGTGAATTTACCGTAAAGGGATACAAGCTGTATCACGCTGCATTGAATAAGGCTGGGTGGGAACCTGCAGATGTGAGTAAAGACGGGCGCAGCGCCTGGCTGCAGCCTCATTTTAAAGAAGGCGGCAATATCCTGGATCTGACGCATGATTCCCTGCCGGTGAAAAAATATCCGCAGTTTACCCGTCCGTTTAACTTCCACAGCTGGGTGCCATCTTTTAATGATCCGGATTACAGTATTTCACTGATCGGGGAAAATATATTGAGTACTACATCTACCAGTATCGGCTATACGTACAACAGGAATGAAGGTAGTTCAGACATCGCGGCAGGCTTTACTTTCGGTGGATGGCTCCCGGTGTTATCTGTTGGTGCCGACTATACCATTAACCGTAACGGGCTGGATCAGAACCGGCAGCGGGTGTACTGGAATGAGGCCACTGCGCATGTGGGTGTCAGTATACCACTGAACCTGTCGGCAGGGCTTTACAGCCGTAGCTTATCTTTCGGTAGTAATTACAATATCCGTCATCGTTACCTGGACAGTAAGTATAAAGGAAATGACCTGCAGTTCCTGACTAACACCATCATCTTTAATAACCAGCGGACCAAAGCGGTACAAAATATTTACACGCATTTCGGTCAATATGTGGCGGTACAGTACAACAGTTCTGTGTCGGGTTTATATGCAGAGCAGCTGTATGCGCGGCTGGATCAGTATTTACCGGGGTTATGGCAAAATCATAACCTGGTATTGCAGGGAGCTTATCAGCAGCGTGATAATGCGTTCAATTATACTTTCACAGATAATTTCGTATATGCGAGAGGGTATAATACGCCGTTGTATACGAGTATTTATAAGCTGGGAGCCAACTATCATTTGCCGTTGGTGTATCCCGACTGGGGCTTTGCGCAGATCCTGTATTTTAACCGTATCCGCGCTAATTTGTTCTACGATTACAGTATGGCTAATTTCTCCCGTAACAATGTGGATATGAATATGCGCTATACTTCTGCCGGTACCGAATTATTTTTTGATACGCGCATAGGTAATGCACTGCCCTTTACGTTTGGCGTGCGTTTCAGTCATTTGTTTGACCAGGACCCGGTAGACAATGCACAGAACCGGGTTGATTTTATTATACCGATCCAGCAGTTGTTTAATTATTAGGAAGATGGATTACTTAACGTTGATCTGAAGGGCAGGGGCTTTGTAGAATTTCTCTTCCGCATATTTGATGATGATTTCGTCGAAGTACAATACATCGCCGGTTTGCAGGGTTTCCTTCAGGTTTTTGCTCCAGGCGGCGGGGAGGGCAGCTGCTTTGAAATTATCTCCTGTAAAATCTTTGTATATAGCGGGTTGCCCGGTAGTATCGTTAAGATAGGGTTCATGTCTTTCATAAGTAAAAGCAAAAGAGAGCACCGGGTATTTAATATTCTTTTCGTCCCGCACGATCAATGCGGAGTCCAGTAATTTGATGACTTCACTTTTTGGTAGCGTATCGCTCAGGTAGATGCCCCAGCTGCTGCGGAGTTTCATGGGTCTTTTGCTGGTTACGGCAGTAGCCGGTTTTTTTGCGGATTGCGCAATCACCGGTGTAACAGCAGTGGCTAATAAGAAACTAAGTAACAGATGTTTTTGCATGATAGTACCGGGATGTAAAAAAAATCGCCCGGTATAGTAACGACCGGGCGATCCTAAAAATTATAAGGACTTTAAACTTTCCTCGATGACAGCAATCTTTGCTTCGGCATCTGCTTTTTTCTGACGTTCTGCGTCTACGGCTTCTGCTTTTGCGTTTTGTACGAAGCGCTCATTACTGAGTTTCTTTTCTACAGACACCAGGAATCCTTTCAGGTATTCGAGGTCTTTTGTGAGTGCTGCTTTTTGCGCGGTGGTGTCCAGCGCGGTTTCTGTACCCAGGTAGAATTTATCTTTCTGGATCACGAGGGTAATGCAACCTGGCACGGGTTCCTGTACATAGTGAATTGCTTTTGCATTCACCTGTTTGGCGAGCATGCCTTCAATTTGTTTGAATGCATTATCGTGTTTGGTTTCTATGTGCAGTACGATCGGATCTTTTGGTTTTATCTGGTGTTTGTTACGTGCATCGCGGATGCTGCTGATTACTTCTTTCGCCAGCAAACCTTCCAGCAGCGTAGCGTGTACCGGCGCCTGCGGTGTGGTAAACTGTTTCATCATCAGGGAATCGTCTTCTGCGCGTGTGGTGAGTTGCTGGTATATTTCTTCTGTAATAAAAGGCATATACGGGTGCAGCAGCTGCATCAGTTGTTCGAAGAAGTAAACGGTTTTGCGGTAGATGGAAGCAGGGATGGGTTGTTCAAAACCTGGTTTTGCCCATTCGAGGTACCAGCTGCAGAAATCGTCCCATACCAGGCTGTAGATGGCTTTGAGCCCTTCGCTGAGGCGGAAGTCTTTATGCAGGGAAGCCACTTCGAGCTGTACTTCATTCAACCTGCTTTCAAACCATTTCACGGCGAAGTTATCAGCTGCGGCGTTGGCAGCGCTGTCATCTTCCTGGCGTTGTTCCCACATTTTCACCAGTTTGAGGGCATTCCATATTTTATTACAGAAGTTACGGCCCTGTTCACAGCTGGAGTCATCGTACAGGAGATCGTTACCTGCCGGTGAAGAGATCATGATACCAAAGCGTACCGCATCGGCGCCATAGGCGTGGATAAGTTCCAGCAGATCGGGGGAGTTGCCGAGTTGCTTACTCATTTTACGGCCTTGCTTGTCGCGTACCATTCCGGTGAAGTATACGTCGCTGAAGGGTTTCACTTCTTTGAATTCCAGTCCGGCCATGATCATACGGGCCACCCAGAAGAAGATGATATCCTGTCCGGTTACCAGCACCGAAGTAGGGTAATAGTAATTGATATCTTCATTACCCGGTTGGGAGATGCCGTTGAACACTTCCATTGGCCAGAGCCAGGAGCTGAACCAGGTATCCAGGCAATCCTGGTCCTGTGTGAGTTCGGTTGCGGTGATGGTGATGCTGCGGGCGGCAAACTGCTGTACTGCTTCAGCGGCGGTGGCGGCTACTTCAAAAGAGCCGTCCGGCGCATACCAGGCAGGGATTTGCTGTCCCCACCAGAGTTGGCGGGAGATGCACCAGTCCTTTACATTTTCCATCCAGTATTTGTAGGTAGCCAGGAAGCGGTCGCCGGGATGGATTTTTACATCACCGTTCACTACTGCGTCCAGGGCGGGTTTGGCCATTTCTGCCATTTTTACAAACCACTGGGTGGAGATGCGTGGTTCCACTACCGTGTCGGGGTTACGCTGACTGTAACCGAGGCGGGTGGTATATTCCTGTTCTTTAACGAGCAGTCCTTCTTCTGCGAGGGCGGCTACTACTTTTTTGCGGGCCACGAAGCGGTCTTCCCCTACAAATACAACGGCGGCGGCGCTGAGTGTGCCATCATCGTTGAGGGTATCCACAATTTCCAGGTTGTGTTTCAGGCCCAGGTTATAGTCGTTGATATCGTGTGCGGGTGTTACTTTCAGGGCGCCGGTACCGAATTCTTTATCTACGTAAGTATCAAATATTACCGGAACGCGGCGGTTTACCAGCGGTACGGTAGCAAAATGACCTTTCAGGTGGGCGTATCTTTCATCTTCCGGGTTTACGCAGATGGCGGTATCGCCCATGATGGTTTCCGGGCGCTGTGTGGCGATGGTGATATATTCGCCGGTTGGCGTGCCGTTGGCGTCCGTGATGGCGTATTTCACATGATAGAGCTTACCCTGGAGGTCTTTATATTCTACTTCCTCGTCGCTCAAAGCTGTTTTGGCTTTGGGGTCCCAGTTGATCATGCGGGCGCCGCGATAGATTACTCCTTTCTTATAGAGGTCTATGAAAACGGTGATCACTGCTTTATAGTAGTGATCGTCCATTGTAAAGGTAACGCGGTCCCAGTCGCAGCTGCAGCCGAGTTTTTTTATCTGGTGATAGATGATATCTCCATATTTATCTTTCCATTCAAAGGCATATTTGAGAAATTCTTCGCGGGTGAGCTGGGATTTTTCGATGCCTTTCTCCTGTTTGAGCATATTTACCACTTTTGCTTCTGTGGCAATGGAGGCGTGGTCGGAGCCTGGAACCCAGCAGGCGTTGAAGCCGCTCATACGAGCCCGGCGTACCAGGATATCCTGTACGGTTTCATTGAGGGTATGGCCAAGATGGAGGACCCCGGTGACGTTTGGAGGAGGGATGACGACAGTAAAGGGTTGGCGTCCGTCCGGTTTAGAGCGGAAGTAGCCTTTATCCATCCATTGTTGGTACCATTTTTCTTCAACCGTTGCAGGCAGGTAATTTTTCGAAAGTTCCATGCTATTCATAATATAAGGTTGCAAAAATAACGGAGATTAAGGAGAGATGGAAATTTAAAGGGCAGGAATAGTTGCCCTTTAGCTTATGCCATCTCTGCGATGATTTCGCAGGTTTGTGCAATCATTTCCGGTGTAACATCGAGGTGGGTGACTATTCTGACCTGTGTTGGAGAAATGGGCATTACGAGGATTCCCTGTTTTTTGAGATAATCCGCGAAGAGCTGCGGCGTCCAGTCGCCCGTTACTTCAAAGATGAGGATATTGGTTTCCACGGGGAGCATGTGGCCAGTGAAGGATTTTTCCAGCAGGGCCTGCGCCAGTTGTTTGGCGTGGAGGTGATCTTCTGCCAGCCGGGCGATATTGTTTTCCATCGCATAGATACCGGTAGCGGCCATGAAGCCGGCCTGCCGGAGGCCGCCGCCGAGTTTTTTACGGATACGCCTGGCGGCTTTGATAAATGTTTCGCTGCCGAGCAGTACGGAGCCCATCGGGCATCCCATTCCTTTATTAAGGCAAACGGAGATGCTGTCGAACAGTTGTCCGTATGTTTTGGGATCCTGGCCGGTGGCTACGAGTGCATTGAAGAGGCGGGCGCCATCGAGGTGCAGTGCGAGGCCATGTTGTTTACAGACGTCGCCTATTTTCACCATTTCTTCCCAGTCGTAGCAGCATCCGCCGCCGCGGTTGGAGGTATTTTCGAGGCAAACGAGGCTGGTGCGGGCTTTATGCACATCGTCGGGGTTGATGGCCGCTTCCACCTGGGTGGCGCGGATCATGCCCCGGTCGCCGATGAGGGCGTGTACCTGGGCGCCGGAGTTGAAGGCGATGCCGCCTCCTTCATAAATATATACGTGAGCCAGATTACTGCAAACCACTTCATCCCCCGGCAACGTATGTACTTTAATGGCGATCTGGTTACTCATTGTGCCGGAAGGGCAGTACAAGGCTGCCGGTTTGCCAAAGTATTCTGCCATCATGGCTTCCAGTTTGTTGATGCTGGGATCTTCACCGAAAACGTCATCACCGGTTTCTGCCTGCAGCATAGCCTGTAACATGCCAGGGCCGGGACGTGTAAAAGTGTCGCTTCTAAAGTCAATCATTTTATTGAAAAATTTGCAACGGCTTAACAATTAAATTAGTTAAGATGTTAATTTAAATATGATTCTTTATCAATTGTTAAAATTTGTATAAACCAACGCTGTACAGGGACTAAAGCACTATAAAATTCCGTTATAAAACTGTACTTTGTTATATGGCTGGCAAATATAAGAAGGATTTGGTAGAGTGGTTGGTTAGCACGATCTTTGCAGACTTATTTTGAAACAAAACAATAAAGCGCGGGAAACTTTGTAAGTTAATAATTTTAAAAGTTCCGAACAAAAAATTTCTTTCGCTGTTATTTATTTATAAACCAATACAATTTTTCATATGAGGCAACTTAAAATTGCCACCCAGATCACCAATCGTGATTCGCAGGCGGTAGAAAAGTACCTGCAGGAAATCTCGAAGATCCCTTTGTTAACACCTGAGGAAGAGACCGTTTTGGCGCAACGCATTAAAATGGGCGATCAAAAGGCTCTTGAAAGATTGACTACAGGAAACTTACGTTTCGTTGTTTCTGTTGCGAAGCAGTATCAACACCAGGGCCTTAGCCTGAGTGATTTGATTAATGAAGGTAATCTCGGCTTGATCAAGGCGGCACAACGTTTCGACGAAACCAAAGGTTTCAAATTTATCTCTTATGCAGTATGGTGGATTCGCCAATCCATTCTGCAGGCGCTGGCTGAACAGGGTCGTCTTGTTCGTCTTCCGCAAAACAAAATTGGCACCTATAATAAAGCTAACAAAGCTTACATGGCATTTGAACAGGAAAACGAGCGTGAACCTTCTACCGAGGAACTCGCAGAAATCCTGGAGATGTCTGAATCAGAAATTAACAATATCTTCCAGAGCAACACCCGCCACATGTCATTGGATGCACCTGTGCACGAGGCAGAAGACGTAGCAATGGGCGACCTGCTGGAAGGTGGAGATATTACTGATGATGACGTGATGAGAGATTCACTCCGCGAGGAAATACGCCGGGTATTAAAATCCCTGAGCCCACGCGAAGCTGAAATTGTGAATGCTTATTTTGGTCTGGATGGTGAAAATGGCGCAACAATCGAACAAATCGGTCAGAAATACGATCTGACTAAAGAAAGAATCAGGCAGATTAAAGAACGTGCTATCAAAAGGCTGCAGAAAGCCCGCTATAGTGGCGCCCTGAAATCATACCTGGGATAAAATACCTTTATTCATTGAGTTAACATTAACGAAAGGATAAATCTACTAATCCTCTTTATTCTATAAGAACACCGGCCTTGTAAATACATGGCCGGTGTTCTTATTTAGTAAACACCCCTTATTTTTGCACTCATGCGTATACCGCTTTTCTTAATCCTGGTTACTCTGCTCTTTGCCGCCTGCGAGAAAGATGTAAGTGTTAACCTGCCACAACAGGAACCACAACTGGTAGTGGAAGGCAGATTTGAAAATGGGTCCTATCCGCTGGTAATTCTCACACACAGCCTTAACTATTTTTCACAGATAGATCCGGCAGTATTAACGAATGCCTTCGTTCACAACGCCACCGTCACCGTTTCTGATGGCAGCAAAACCATGACACTAAAGGAACGGGTGATAGATACCGGCAACATGAAGTTCTTTGTATATCTGCCAGACCTTACCCAGCCGGCGAACAACTTCACCGGAAAAGTGCCGGGCACCTATACGTTACACATCAACGCTGACAATAAGGCATATGAATCTGTGACAACTATACCGCCGCGCGGAATGCAACTGGACTCCATCTGGTGGACATTAGTAACAGTTGATGACTCCACGAAAGCCCGCTTATGGGTGAAGATCACGGATGCTCCCACATTTGGCGACTATGGAAGGTATTTTACAAAGCGCAACAGTGAGCCATACTTACCCGGACTGAATTCTGTGGTAGATGACCAGCTGGTGAACGGCACAACATTTGAAATTCCTGTGGACGCCGGGGTGAATAAAAATCTGAACCCGGATGACAGGCCCGATGAGTTCTTTGAACCAGGGGATACCGTTACCCTGAAGTTTTGTAATATTGACAAAGCAACCTGGGATTTCTGGCGAACACTGGATTTTGCCTACAACAGTAATGGCAATCCATTTTCATCGCCCACAAAAATACTCGGGAATGTACCCGGCGCATTAGGCTACTGGGGCGGCTATACAGTAACCTATAAAACAATTATTATTAGCAGGTAATTATACATACAGCAAACAAAATGGAAAACAAGCAACAAGAGCATGTGCATTTATTGATCATCGGTTCCGGCCCCGCCGGTTATACCGCTGCTATTTATGCTGCAAGAGCCAATCTTAAACCAGTATTATACCAGGGCATTCAGCCCGGCGGACAATTAACCATCACCACTGAAGTTGAAAACTATCCCGGTTACCCGGAAGGCATTCAGGGTCCGGAAATGATGGTGGATTTTGAAAAACAGGCTGCCCGCATGGGGGCCGACATCCGTTATGGTATGGCTACTTCCGTGGATTTCAGTAAACAACCTTATAAAGTAACTATCGACGAAGAGAAGGAAATTACTGCCGATGCGATCATTATCGCTACCGGCGCCTCTGCCAAATGGCTGGGACTTCCTTCCGAGCAACGTTTGAACGGTAGCGGCGTGAGTGCCTGCGCTGTTTGCGACGGATTCTTCTTCCGTGGTAAAGAAGTGGCTATCGTAGGCGCCGGTGATACCGCTGCTGAAGAAGCGCTTTATCTCTCTAAAATGTGCAGCACCGTGCATATGCTGGTGCGCCGCCATGAAATGCGTGCTTCTAAAGTGATGCAGGACCGTGTGCTGAAAACTTCCAATATCATTGTATACTGGAATTCTGAAACAGATGAAGTACTGGGAGATAAAAAAGTAGAAGCACTGCGTATCCTCAATAACAAAACAGGCGAAAAGAAAGAAATACCTGTAAGCGCGTTCTTCGTAGCTATTGGTCACCAGCCTAACTCCGGTATCTTTAAAGACTACCTGACACTGGACGACCAGGAATATATTGTTACAGAACCAGGCACCAGCCGTACCAGCGTGGAAGGAGTGTTTGCCTGCGGCGACGTACAGGATAAAATTTACCGTCAGGCGGTAACTGCCGCCGGCAGCGGATGTATGGCCGCACTGGATGCAGAAAGATACTTATCAGCGAAAGAACACCACCAATAATAAACAAGGTAATGAGTAATGGATTTACAGGGAAATCATTCCTGTAAATCCGTTATTTGTTATCCGTAATTTCCTTTTATGCTTACTATCGCCCTCGAACAGGCTACCTTCTACGCTTACCACGGCTTATACCCGGAAGAAACCATCATCGGTAATCACTTTGTACTGGATGTGGCAGTTCGTATACCCGGTACCGTGCCCGTAGATGATTTGTCTGAAACGGTTAACTACCAGGGCATTTATGAAATAGCAAAGGCCGTGATGGCCGTTCCGCGCCCTTTACTGGAAGAAGTGGTGTATGAATTAACCGATGCACTCAAGCAACGGTATCCCGGTATCCAGCACAGTACTGTGACCCTCCGCAAAATGAATCCGCCTATGGGCGCTACTGTCCGTAACTCACTTGTTTCTTTGGAGAAGGACTACTAAGGCACTATTTTTTGGGATATGTATGATGTTTCCGTAAATTTATAGCTATAAGTTAATCAACAAATTCTTACGCTGTAAAAA
Source organism: Chitinophaga sp. CCNWYY40 (assembly GCF_037483205.1). Classification (NCBI taxonomy): domain Bacteria; kingdom Pseudomonadati; phylum Bacteroidota; class Chitinophagia; order Chitinophagales; family Chitinophagaceae; genus Chitinophaga; species Chitinophaga sp. CCNWYY40. The sequence continues at coordinate 77,175 of NZ_JBBHLF010000003.1, read as the reverse complement.
CCTGTCCTATGTTGAAACGGATCATGGCAGTTTGCTTTTTATTATCAGCGGTACTGTATGTACAGGCCCAGAGTGCCAGTGAAATGGTAGCAGAAGCCAGGCAGCTGGAGAAACAGATGAAAGAAAGCGAAGCATTTGAAAAAGATAAGGAAATCCTCAAAATACAGCCTTCCGAACTGGACGCATTGAACCAGGCCAGCCAATTATGTTCCCGCATCGGCAACCGGCAGAAAAGCAAAGACGATAAGATCAGTTATTTCAATCTCGCTAAAAGCTATGCGGAGCAAGCGCTTAAAGTAAATCCAAACAGCCCGGAATCCAATTTGTCGATGGCCATTGCAATGGGCCGCATGGCGCTGATTTCCGGTGCCAAAGATAAAGTAGCCGCTTCCAAAGAAGTGAAGAAATATGCAGAACTGTCTATCAAGTTCAACCCCTCCCTGGCGCAGGGCTATCATGTTTTAGGTAAATGGAACTACGAAGTGGCCAACCTGAATGCCTTTGAAAGAGGCGCAGCAAAAATGCTCTTTGGCGGTTTACCGGATGGTTCGCTGGCCAATGCTATCAGCAACTATGAAAAGTGCCGGCAGCTGGATCCCGCTTTTATCCTCAACTATTACGAACTGGCCCGTGCCTACAAAGCAGACGATCAGCAGGAAAAGGCTATAGAAGTATTAAAGAAAGCGCTGACGCTTCGCAGCATCACCCAGGATGACGCCAGCATCAAAGCGGATTGTAAGAAAATGCTGGATGATCTGCAATAAAGAAGAAGCTATATTTCTTTCCCTTTCCACCTGCCGCTGCGCAGGTACCAGTAACTTATTCCGAAAATAATGATCCAGTAGATAAAATCGGCTCCCCACGCCCAGTGCAGCTCACTGCGCATTCTTTCAATCACAATATCGCAATACACCAGGTAGCCGATAACGGCGATAATTTCCGTTACCAGGTTAATTCGCGTATTGCCGGTACCCACCACGCCACTCATCACCACCGCTGCTATCGCCATCAGGATGGTGCTCAGCGTTATGACCCGGATAGAGGGGATGGCCATCGTAATCAGATCGGCACTGTTGGTGTAGATGTGCAATAACGTATAGGGGAAGAGGTTAACCACCACACACATGGCAATGGCGCATCCTGCGCTGAGCCCCACAATTTTCCGGATGATGGGAAAAACCTGTTCGGGCCGTCCCTGCCCGATGATATTGCTCACCATTGTATTACAGGCGGCAGCCAGCGCCCAGGTGAAAATACCAAAGAAGCCAAAAATGCTGCGGAGCATATTGGATACGGCGAGTGGCCGTTCGCCCAGGTGCTCAATGAAAATAAAGAATACAAACCACCCGCCGATGCTGAACAGGAACTGTACAATCAGTGGTGCGGATACATTGAGGATGTTGCGGACAATGCTCCAGTTGAGCCGCAGATAGCTGAACAGGCTGTATTGAAGATGATAACGCTTCAGAAACAGGATGCTGAAAGCGACCCCGCAACCGGTAACCTCGGCAATCACGGAGGCCGTGGCGGCGCCGTTGAGTCCCATAGCCGGGAAACCCAGTTTACCAAAGATGAGTGTGTAGTCAAAGAAGATGTTCATCATTTCCTGGAAGAGGGAGGTAACTGCCAGTACTTTGGAATGTCCGCTGCCGATATAAAAGGCATTGGCCATATTCAGCATCATGAGAAAAGGAAGTCCCCATATACGGATACGGATAAACGAAACGGCTGCAGCAATGATGTGGTTATCGTGCAGGCTTTTGGAAAAGAACCAGGGCGCTGCCAGCAGGGTAAGCAAAATGGCGAGCCCGGAGAAAAAAAGTCCTACCTGTATGCCATTGGAAAACAGCTGCCCGATGCCGGAGAACTGCTGCTGGCCGGCCCTGCGGGCGATGAGTACCTGCATGCCGTTGTTCAGGCCGTAGGCTATCATGTACATCACCAGGTAATAGATCCCGGCGATCCCGTTGGCAGCCAGTTCAAATTCACCCAGTCGCCCTACGAAGGCAGTGTTGGTAATGTGATTGATCTGCGGAATGATGAGCGCCAGGCATATAGGTCCTGCTATTTTGATAATTTGCCGGGTGGTGACTTCCAGTTGCATGAATCTTTAGCTGATTGTGGGTATAGGGACAAAGATATAGCTATCTGCTGATCATCTCCCTTATATAAAACAACAAAACGCCCTCACCAATTAACTAAAAAGAGTATTATTGTAATTCATTTGAAAGGTTAAATATGCCCGTGGCTTATAACATCCATCCCGCATTTACAGTAGACGATGAAACCCTGCTGGAAACTGATCTCACTGCCTGTAATTTACTGGTACTGGTAGGAAGCGGAACATTCAGCTATGTAGTGTTTGATCCGGTTGCGAAGAAATTCCTGGCGTTGAAGTCCTATCATTTTACCCCCCGGAAGCTGGCCCTGGCTGATCTGGAGATGATAGAACAGGTATTTGATACCGACAAACTGTTGTTTACTGCCTTTAAATCCATATTGCTGGCTTTTAACACCGGAGGAGGTGTGCTGGTACCGCATACGTACTATACACCCGCTCTGAAGAAAGATTTTCTGCACCTGGGGGCGCCGGAGAAAATACAGGAAGCTATCCTGTCGGATTTACTGCCGTCCCTGCCGATGGTGAATGTTTACAGCGTGGATAAAGACCTGCTTGGTTTTTTACGCAAGGAATTTTCCACGGACCTGGTGATACATGCCAATTCGGCCCTGCTGCAATCCTACCCGATGGACCTGGATTTCCAGGCAAAGGATGGAGTGGCTTTTGTGGAAGTGGACCAGCACAGGTTTACAATGACCATTTATGCCGGTGGCAAGCTCCTGATTCAACAGGAAGGCGATTACCAGACCGGGCTGGATGTGGTGTATACCCTGGTAAACCTGCTTCGTCAGCTGGAGCTGAATGAGCAGCTGGTGAAGGTAAAGCTGGGAGGAGTAGTGGCTACAGACGCTGGTGTATACCAGGAGATGTACAAATTTATACCACACCTGGAATGGATACAACGAATCCCGGGTTTCAGCTACATTACAAAAATGCAGGAAATACCGGGCTATTATTTTCATAACTTATATGCGTTAGCGCTATGCGTATAATCGGAGGAACGAGTGGGGGACGAAAGATACAACCGCCTGCAAAAATGCCGCATACCCGGCCTACTACAGATATTGCAAAAGGAGGGTTGTTTAATATCATTGAAAACAACCTGGATATTCCATCTTTAAAAACACTTGATATTTTTGGCGGCACCGGCAGTATCAGCTTTGAGCTGGCTTCCAGGGGCGCAACCGACATGACTGTTGTGGAGAAAGACCCGGCAATGGCTGCTTTTATCAGTAAAACTGCTTTGTCGCTGGGCATTGAAAACCTGAAAACGGTAAAAATGGATGTTTTCAAATACCTCCAGCAATGCACGGAGAAATTTGACTTCATTTTTGCCGATCCGCCATATATGATGGAAACACTGGATCAGTTGCCGGTACTGGTATTTGAAAAAGAGTTGCTGAACCCGGAAGGTTGGCTGGTGGTGGAACATACGCAACATAAGAAGTTCCAGGATTATTCTTACTACCGCTCTGAAAGGAACTATGGCGCAACCGTGTTTTCCATATTTATTAACCGGGAGGAATTAAAACGTTTATAAATCAATCGCACCCTTATGAGGACTTGTTTATTCCCGGGTACATTTGACCCAATTACGCTGGGACATACGGATGTAATTAACCGTGGGCTTGATCTGTTTGACCGCCTTGTGATTGGCATCGGGGTTAACAGCAGTAAAACCCCTATGTTTGCACTGGAAGAGCGGATGAGCTGGATCAGGGAGATCTATAAAGATGATCCGCGGGTAGAAGTGGCTTCTTACTCAGGACTGACCATTGATTTCTGCAAGCAGTTAGACGCCCGTTTTATTTTGCGGGGGATCCGTTACGTGAGCGATTTTGAATATGAAAAGGCCATTGCGGATGTGAACCGTACGGTGGCGCCGGGCATTGAAACCATCTTTTTAACCACTGTTCCACAGTACTCCAGTATTGCATCAACCCTGGTGAGGGATATTTATAAATATGGGGGAGATGTGTCGCCTTTCCTGCCGGCGGCAGTGCTGGAAGGCATCAAACGCACGAAGAAATAATTTTATAAAGCAGATAATATGAAAACGATCTGGCACAATACTAAGATTTCTCTGGACGATTTGAATGAAATGGGAGGCTCCACTATGGCTACCTGTTTGGGCATGGAGTTTACGGAGATTGGTCCGGACTATCTTAAAATGATGATGCCGGTAGATCACAGGACTATACAACCCTATGGGTTACTGCATGGTGGCGCATCTGCGGCGCTGGCGGAAACGGTGGGCAGTATGGCATCCGGACTGATCATAGATCCGGAGAAGCAGATCTGTGTAGGGATGGAAATCAATGCTAACCATATAAGGGGTGTGAAAGAAGGCTATGTGCACGCGTGTGCGCGGCCATTGCATATCGGAAGCACCAGTCATGTGTGGGACATCCGCATTACCGACGATCACCATAAGCTGGTATGTGTAAGCCGGCTTACCGTAGCCATACTGGCTAAACGATAAAGGAATGCTTAGTTCCGCTGGGAAGCGGAACTAAGTAATGTTACATTTCTGCAGCCCTGAAAACTTCCCTGATATTTTCGTAGGAATATTTCAGGTATTTATCCACGTTTTCCGGTTTGATCCATTGCAGGTCCTGGATATCTTCTTCTATTTGCGGCACTGTTAGTTCTGTTCCGATGAACAACATCCGGTACCAGTAGGTATGTTTTAATACTTTCTTATTTTTCATGGGGTAGTAGTGAAACGTTTCTGTGATTTTGTGTTCCAGCGAAACGTTGTGCAGGCCCGTTTCTTCCGCTACTTCCCGTAAGGCGCAGGTTTCGAGGTCTTCTCCCGGATCCCGTTTCCCTTTTGGCAGGTCCCATTTGCCGCGGCGGAACATCATGAGCACTTCACCGGCGGGATTGGTAATCAGTCCACCGGCAGCTACAAGGGTAGTAAAATGCAGCGATACTTTCTTAAAAAGTTGTTTTACATCCGGTGCAATAAACACTGCCGCGTTTTTTTTCCCATCTTCCAGTTTCTGCAATACATTTTCCATCTTTTTGGTATCCGGGTTATCGTATACTTTGGCGCCGTTAAAGTGGGCCGGGATGGTAGTGGTATCGGCACTCAGCAGGAGTGGGCGCTCGTTGAGATAGATCGTAATATTTGCTTGCATGCCGCAAATGTAATTATGAATTATGAATTACGAATTGAGAATTTAGGGAGATGGAAACGTATTGCCGGCGCTCTCTGTAAATTCGTTTATTGTAATTCGTAAATTGAATAAAATGATAGTACTTTTGGCGGTTGTATGAATAAAGTAAGCGAAAAACAAGTTGCAGAAAAGTTACTGCAGGTGCAGGCCGTGAAGTTAAGCCCTGCACAGCCTTTTACATGGGCTTCCGGCTGGAAATCACCGATCTATTGCGATAACAGGAAGATCTTATCTTTCCCTTATGTGCGCGACTATATTAAATCAGAGTTGTGCAACCTGGTGTTTGAAACCTTCCCTGATGCAGCCGTGATTGCAGGGGTGGCTACCGCAGGTATTCCACACGGGGCGCTGATAGCAGATCAGCTGAAGCTGCCGTTTATTTATGTAAGATCCAAGCCGAAAGAGCATGGTATGGGTAACCAGATTGAAGGGGTATTGCAACCCGGTCAGCCTGTGGTGGTAATTGAAGACCTGATTTCTACAGGTAAAAGCAGCCTGGAAGCGGTGCAGGCCATTCGTGCAGCTGGCGGGGAAGTGATCGGCATGGTGTCTATCTTCAACTATGGTTTTGATGTGGCGGTAAAAGCTTTTGAAGCAGCCGGCGTACCATTTTATTCGCTGAGCAACTATTCCGCGATGATTGCGCTTGCAGAGGAAAAAGGTATTGTATCTGCCGATGAAATAGCTACGCTGCAGGCATGGAGAACCGCGCCTGATCAGTGGGGCAGGTAGCTGAAAATTGTATATCACTTTTTTTGTATATTCGGGTATTAATATTACAACTATGCGTATCCTAAAATTAGTAGTGTTGTTCCTGTTTGCCGGCGTAGGCGTGGCAATGGCGCAGCAAAAGCAGAAGGCTGTGGAAACAGCGAAGATCAGCACACCTACTGTGCAGTGTGAGTCGTGCAAAAACCGTATTGAGCGGTATATGTCGCACGAAGAGGGCGTACAGTCCGTGAAAGTGGATTTCAAGAAGCATATTACCACGGTGAAGTACTATACCGACCGTACCAACATTGAGAATATCAAAACGGGTATTGCCAATGCAGGGTATGATGCGGATAATGTAATTGCCAACCCGGAATCTTACGCCAAATTACCTACCTGCTGCAAGAAGCCGGAAGATGGTGGCGGTATGGATCCGAAGAAAAAGCATTAATCAGCCTGTTTCAGCCTTTGGTGTCCGGCGGTTTGCTGGTTTACTAAAGGCTGAACTGTTTTCTGACGTAGCCGGAAGCAGGTGCCGGCTGTACCCGCCTTACCTGAAAAGCTCACTCCCTAAAGCATTCCGTTATTCCAATACTCTTTAATCCGCTGAAGCATCATCTTTCCGCACTTCAGCAAACACTTTCCCAATCAGATCCTGCCGAAATAAATACGCGCCTGCTTTCGCTGGGAGGCTCGCAGATGGATATGTATGCAGGTCCGCTGGCGATGGAGGCTATTTTTGATGAAATAAGGACGCAGTTAAAACGGGCCGGGGTAGATACGAGAGAAGCATATGAGGCATTCCTGGCGAAAAGTGATGGTTATGCCACCGTGGTTTTATCCGATACTTCCGTGTGGATATTGCGGTTGGCAGGAGATAAGGCTAATTATATCCACGTGCATCCGGGGCGTTACAGTCCGCATACTTTCCGGGTAAAGGCATCGGCGCTTAAAACGGCGCTGGCTTATTGGATAGCTTCGCAACATCATTTATTAACGGGAAACCTGTTGGAGGATCTGAACGGATTAAGAAAAGGCTTACGGCTGTCTCCGCTCAGGAGTACGGACGAAAGCGGGCATATTCTGGAAATTATTGCCTTATTGAAACGCGGCTAATAAACCGGGCCGGCCGGATTAGAAGAAATTCAGGGCTTGTTTGGTTTCGCATTTTATCGGGAAAGGAAGAAAAATACCAGCCTTACCTACTTTACAATTTCCCGTGGCTTTGATGGTTACTTCTTTATTGGCGAAAGCGCTTAATGCATTTTTGAATACGTTGGCCATGTTTACTTCCAGTTTTACGGGGAAGTAAAAAGTATCCCTTGCCGGGATGGAAATGGTGGTATCCTGGAGGGAGTGACCTACCTGGGTGTCATCAAAAAACAGGTCGAAGTTGGCATCTTTTAACTGAAGGCGATAGTTGTTCGGATTATAATATGCCAGAGTCATCCGTACAATACTTTTGGACATGCCCAGCTCATCCATACTGATACCGGCTACTCTCACAAACTGAATATCCTTGTTTTTTTCGCAGGAGCTTGCTACTCCCCAGATAAGAAAAACAGCGGCTAATAATCGGAACACTTTCATTAGTTGACCAGGTATTTTAATTTTTGTAAACCTACTGCAAAGCTTTTAGTTATCAAAAAATCGGGGGGGAATTGGGAAACTTTTAACGGACCCAATTTTAAAAACGGGGGAGACCGCTTAAATAATTAATGCATAAAACACATATAAATAAAGCTTTGGTTTAAAGAAATATGCTATCTTCGTGATTCTTCCTGAGTTCGCTAAAATTGAACAAAAAAGCCACTAATTTCTTTAGTATTTTTGCATTTCGGTGATCATTTGCTGAAAGTGGTGTATGCTAATTTATTTAGCATATGATTAATAATTCTATGAATTGTTTATCACCTACTTAAAGTTAATTGTTAAGTATTTATGTATAAGTGATTGTCAGGTGAAACTAACGGAATTCCAACACCTGCGCCTAAAATTTTGACATTATGACAGAGAATGCAAAAGGGAAGGTATTATTGATTGAATCTCAATATTTTCCACCAATTGATTCATATAAGACTTTAGTAAAGCACGACATATTAAAGATTGAGAAATATGAGCACTATCAAAAGCTCAGTTACAGGAACCGTTGTTACGTTGCCGGACCAAACGGCCGGATGATTTTAAGTGTGCCTTTGGCAAGAGGAAAGAATCAGCGGACGGTGATGAAGGATGTAAGGATCAGTAATGAGGAGAAATGGCAGGGCTTGCATTGGAAAACGCTGGTGTCTGCTTACAGGCGGTCTCCGTGGTTTGAATATTACGAGGCAGATCTGCAGGGTTTGTTTGAAACCCCCTTTCAATTTTTAATGGATTGGAACCTGGCATGTTTCGAATGGATGAATAGCAAGCTCGGCATTGAGGTGCCAATTATCTATACCGAAAGTTATGAAAAGGAAGTGTCCGGTGTAACGGATGCCCGGGAAAGCATACTGCCGGGACCGGTTACGGCAGGCGAGCCCGGCTATACACAGGTGTTCCAGGAGCGTACCGGCTTCATACCCGGGCTCAGTATCCTGGACCTGCTTTTCTGCGAAGGAAAACAGTCTCTGGAAGTGCTGAAAAAGGGCTAAATAAAATAGTGAATAATATTATTTAACTTGTTGGCCTGTAATTGTTTGTATATTTGCCCGGGTAATTGTGCTTTTTCCATGAATACCTCCCGAAAAAAATTAAGGTGGCAATCAACAAAATCTTTAGATTTGCAACCTATTTTGCTGGGGTTCGAACTGACGTAGGTGTGTAAACCAGGAGTTTCCCAGTGAGGGGAAAAAAGGATTGTTATCCTGTTATTTTTTTCTATTACTAATTCCTAAAATTCATTTGCAGTACTAAATGAACAACACCTACACAGACCTGGTAAAACAGACCTTTGAATTTCCCCAGGAGGGCTTTGAAGTAAAAGATAACTACCTGGAATTTAATGGTTTGGATATAAAGGCATTGATAGACAAATATGGAACACCCTTTAAACTGACCTTCCTGCCTAAAATCGGGATGCAGATTAACAAGGCGAAGAAAATGTTCCATGACGCCATTAAGAAGAACAGGTACGACGGTGAGTATTTTTACTGCTACTGTACCAAAAGTTCGCATTTCTCCTTTATTATGGAGGAAACCCTGAAGCATGGGGTACATATTGAAACTTCTTTTGCTTATGATATTGATATCGTCAATAAATTATATGAGCGTAAGAAGATAAATAAGGAAACCTATGTTATTTGTAATGGTTTTAAAACCAAAGCTTATACCAGGGCAATAGCGCGACTGATCAACAGCGGATTTAAAAATGTGCTGCCGATCCTGGATAACAAGGAAGAGCTGGAAGATTATAAGCGGAATATCAGGAGTAAGGATAAGGTGAAGCTGGGATTGAGGGTAGCTGCAGAAGAGGAGCCAAGTTTCGACTTTTATACCTCCAGGCTGGGTATTCCTCCGCGCGATATCCTTGAATATTATGTAGATAAAATAAAGGGTAATGAGAAGTTTGAGCTGAAAATGCTGCACTTCTTCATGAATAAAGGGATTAAGGATGATATTTATTACTGGAGCCAGTTTAACCGCGTAATAAATCTCTATTGCCAGCTGAAAAAGATCTGCCCTGAACTGGACAGCATCAATATCGGAGGCGGATTCCCGATCAAGCACTCTTTGGGCTTCGATTATGATTACAACTATATCGTAAACGAAATTGTGGCCAACATTAAGAGCATGTGTAAAAAGAATAAGGTACCTGTACCGAATATTTACACAGAGTTTGGTTCCTTTACCGTAGGCGAAAGCGGCGCGGTGATCTATAGTGTGATAGGTGAGAAAATGCAGAATGACAGGGAGTCCTGGTACATGATCGATAGTTCTTTCATTACTACCTTACCTGATACGTGGGGTATTGGAGAGAAGTTCCTGATGTTGCCTATTAATAAATGGGACCAGGAATACCAGGAGGTACATCTCGGTGGACTTACCTGTGACGGCTACGATTTTTATACATCTGAAGAACATATTAACGCTGTATTCCTGCCAAAGCAACAAGCATCCGGAGAGCCGCTGTACATCGGATTTTTCCATACAGGGGCCTACCAGGACCAGCTGAGCGGATACGGAGGCATCAAACACTGTCTTATTCCTTCACCCAAACATGTGATTGTGGGATACGACAAGAACGGGCAGTTGAAAGATTGGTTATATGCCAAAGAGCAAACCGCCCAGAGCATGTTGAAGATTTTGGGTTATTAAAAAAATGGGTTAGTAATCCTACTGAAAGCCCCCCGATTATTCGGGGGGCTTATTTTTTTCATTTTTTTTCTCTCAGTTTGATAAAAAAAGGCTTTCATTTTACTGAAAGCCCTATCATGGCATAGGTTAGATGATATTCATCCGGCATAAGGAAAATAGGAGATGAATATTTGATCTTACAAAGATAGCGTTATAGGCAGGTATCAGTAAGCCCTAAAAGTTGTAATTTTTTCTAATCTGTTTTTAACCCGATTTGATGAAGAATGATGAATTTATTATCATAATGTCGGGAAACGCAGCAAATGGTAATATTTACATATTAGTATAGCTGGAATAGTATCAATATGCCGGCATTCTTTTATAACACAGATGTGTAGGTACTATTTCGCCTGAGAATCATTGAGGTAGTCAATAGCGGAGCCGCAATGTTTTTCAATTTCGATGAAACAGCTTTCCAGCAACTCGGTTTCTCCTTTCAAAATAGCTGTCTTCCCGGAGGCCGAAAATCCTTTTACCAGTAAAAACTGCTTGGTCAGGTGTTGATTGATCAATGATAGATGTTGTTTTTGTTTTTCGGCAGTTCTCATTTGTTCCATAGAAATAAGGTTACGATAGTATTGACCCAGCGCCCTGATAAAGAACAGCAGGTACATGCCTACTGTAAACGGATTAGCCAGGTATTGAAAAGCAGATGAATAACCTGGCGTAACGAATATGACCACATTATTGATCTTGATCCAGGCAACGGTTATGAGATAGGCGCAGAGGATCAGGCTCCAGATGAGGGCGGTGGACAGGTTCACGGTAATATAGCAGACCAGGATGCTCATTACCCATATGAGTACGTATTTGGGGCCGAGGTCCTGGTTGTTCAGTAAGGAGGAAAGGATTGGAAGGATCAGGGTGGAAAAGGAAGCAAACAAGCCAACCGTTCTGGCACTTATGCCTTTCTTCAGCAGTAAAAGGCAAACGACCAGATCGAGGATGATCATGGGAATGATGATCATATTCACCGTGTTCTGGCTGAGCATATTTACAAAAAGGAAGCTCAGGAGCAGCATAATATAGAAGAAGGCATAATCAAAGATCAGTTTGATTTTCGCCTGTTCGTATGTATTTTCTGTATGAAGAAGCAGGTTGCCTATCACTGTTTTTTCAGTGTTCAGGTAAATGCTTTTTATGAGTAACCAGCTTTTCGGGAAGAGCTTTGCCATGAGTGCGTGCTTAGGGAGGCAAATTATCGTATAATAAACAACGGCAGATTCAACGTTCGTGTGAATTATACACAAAAAAAGGGACGCCTTTGCAGGCATCCCTTTTTTAAACCCTCTTGTTACACAGCGGGCCTCCTTTTTACAGGAAGCCCTGCTTCCCTTATTCCACTACTATTTCTTTAGGGGCATCCTGTTTGTTTTCCTTTTTACCCAGGGTTACTTTCAGGACTCCATTATCGTATTTCGCGTTGATCTTGCCTGCATCTACCAGTTCACTGATAGTGAAGGAGCGTTTGAAAGATTTGAAGCTGAACTCACGGCGTACCTGTTTGTCACCTTCATTCTTTGTTTCTGCTTTCTTTTCTGCGCTGATGGTAATTGCTTTATCATCTGCACTGATCTTGAAATCTTCTTTAGAAAAGCCTGGAGCTACTACGTCGAGTAAGAAAGCTTCGGGTGTTTCCACGATATTTACCGGAGGATGGGTGGTAAAGTAATCGTTGGTCAGAAAATCATCTTTTACATACTTATTCAATCCTCCGTTGAGAATATCTTCTACTAATCCACCAAATGATTTGGGAAGCGGGCTGTGGTTAAATTTAATGTGTGTCATAGTTGCTATAAATTTTTTTAGTGTGAAATCAATTTTTATTGTTTGATAGCTGGTACAGATCAAATGGGATACCATGCCATAAAAACTGCTATTTTGTTAGTAAAAAAGTTACAGATTATGACATAGTGTCATTTTGATTGTATGTTTTGTGTCAAAAAGTCTATATCTATATCCATTTTTTTACTTTCTGGGTACATATAACTAACTTTGTAAAAAATATAAACAGAAAAAACTCTTATTATATGTATCCAGCGGAACTAGTAATGCCTATGAAGGCGGAATTAACAGATAACGGATTTGAAGAATTGCTGACACCTGAAAGCGTTGATAACACATTGCAGAAAGAAGGAACTACCCTGGTAGTAATCAATTCTGTATGTGGTTGCTCTGCAGGTACTGCCCGTCCGGGTGTATTGCTGGCGGTAGCACACAGCGAAAAGAAACCAGACAGGCTGACTACCAGCTTTGCAGGTTTTGATGGCGAAGCAGTAAGACAGATCCGTTCGCATCTGATGCCTTATCCTCCTTCTTCTCCGGCGATAGCACTGTTTAAAAATGGTGAATTGGTGCATTTTATTGAGCGCCACATGATCGAAGGCCGTTCTGCGCAAATGATTGCTGCGAACCTGGCTGACGCTTTTGAGCAGCATTGCTAAATATTTCAAATTTTCTAAATTCCAATTTAGAAATTCGAAATTGCATCGTACTTTGGTGGTTTGATTTTCCTTTTGATTAAATTCGGCTTTGTTCATAGGAAGATTCAGATCACCAATTTTTTTTCGGCTATGTATCCTAATTTATATTACGCGTTCAGAGATCTGCTTGGCTTAGAGATTCCGTTTTTAAAGATTTTCCAGACGTTTGGCTTTTTTGTGGCAATAGCCTTTCTGGCCGGCGCCTATATTTTAACGCGTGAATTGAAACGCTATGAAGCACTTGGGTTGCTGAAAGGTGTGCCTGAAAAAGTAGTAACAGGGCTGCCGGCTTCCCAGGGAGAACTGATAGGAAATGCCGTGGTAGGGTTTATTATAGGATACAAAATCCTCGGGATCTTTTTTCAGTGGGACACCGCTTCGCAGGATTTACAGTCGTTTGTGTTTTCAGGACAGGGCAGTTTTTTTGCCGGTATCCTGGTAGCTGCAGCGATGGCCGGATATAAATATTACACCAAAAAGAAACAGGCGCTCCCTAAACCTAAAGAAGAAACGGTGCTGGTAATGCCACACCACCGCGTGCCGGATATCATTGTGATGGCGGCTATTGCCGGATTGCTCGGCGCTAAAATATTTCACAATCTTGAAAACTGGAACGACTTTGTACAGGACCCCATCGGGGCTTTGTTGTCTTTCAGCGGACTTACCTTTTACGGCGGGCTGATTGTAGCGGCTATCGTGATCATCAGTTATGCGCGTAAAAAACAGTTCAATATCCGTGCGTTGATCGACAGCGCCGCGCCTGCGCTGATGCTGGCTTACGCTATCGGAAGAATGGGTTGTCATTTTTCAGGGGATGGAGACTGGGGTATTTACAACAGTGCTTATGCGGTGGACACCAATACCGGCCACACCGTGAAAATGGCGCCTGCTGCATTCCAGGACATGGTTCAGAAAAACGCAGGGTTCTTTCAGCAACAATACGCTACCGTAGAGAAGATCCCGCATGCAGCGTTTGAAAAACCGGCTGCACTGGGCTTTTTACCGGATTGGCTGTTTGCCTATGGCTACCCGCATAACGTTATTAAAGAAGGCGTACAGATTGCCGGTTGTGATGGTCCCTATTGTAAAGTATTACCTATTGCCGTATATCCTACACCGTTATATGAAATTATCGTTTGCCTGGCTTTGTTCGGCGTTCTCTGGGCTATCCGCAAAAGAATAAAGATTCCGGGCGTAATTTTTGGTATCTACCTGATATTAAATGGTGTAGAAAGATTCTTTATAGAGAAGATCAGGGTAGATACGAGGTATGATATTTTTGGCTTTCATCCCACCCAGGCAGAAATCATTTCCACGCTCCTGGTAATTGGTGGTATTATACTGATTGGCATCTATCGTAAAAATAATACTGCTGCAAATAAGCTTTCCTGATTATAGTATATGCAACGTCACTCTTCATTAGTGCCCTTGTCGCACGAGCACAAGCGCCTTTTATTGGTATGCCGCTACCTGAAAAAAGATGCTGCACCATACGAGGGCTTCCCACTGGAAACACAGGCAAGATTTGAGTATATCATAAAAGTATTCCAGGAGCTGATGGTTCCGCATATTCAAAAGGAAGAATATCTTTTTGAGAAGTGTGCCGGTAAAAACAAAGCGATTGATGCCATGATCCGGGAGCTGCAGGAAGAACACCTGATTATTTCCCGTATGTATAGTACCCTTACAGACAGCAACGATATGGATGCGGCGATGGATGTGCTGGCATGCAGCCTGGAAGCGCATATCCGCAAGGAAGAGCGGGAGTTTTTTGAACTGCTGCAACTGGAGCTTCCGGATATCCTCGATCACCTCAAACTGGAAAACCCATAAATGTATTTAACGTGTTATTGCCGGTTTTTAATTTAAGCACTAATTTTTCACCGGAGTTATAGCAGCATTATGTATCTGTAATATTGTCTCAATAATTATCTGTATATCTTATAGCGATTTATCCTTGTTTGTTAGGCTGGTAAATTTACCTGGGGCTATTCAATTTGAGTTATGCGTACGTTTTTTTACAGCTTAGTTGTGTTTAGTTGCTTAACTGTCAGCCTCAAAACCCTGGGCCTATCCAGGGAGGACAGTCTTAGCCGGTATGATAAGCTGGATTCGTCTGAAATAGTGGCTGCTTCTTTTTATTATAAAGCAGGTGAACAAGAGTTAGGTCAGGGTACTATATTAAATGTACCGGAAGGTTACCGCCTGCTCGATGCTGCGCAGAGCCGTGTGCTGGTGGAGCGTTTGTGGGGCAACCCGGAAAATCCGAATACGCTCGGTGTATTGTTGCCCGCCCGGGTAGGACCGATGGATAAAGATTTCCACGGTTTCGTGATTTCTTTTGAGCCTTCGGGTTATATGGAAGAATCAGAGATCCGCAAAATTGATTACACGAAGTTGCTGGCGGAGATGAAAGAAGAGCTGAAAAACGATAACCTGTTACGCAGTGGTAAGGGAACCGGCCAGATTTCCGGTATGGACTGGGCCTTTGCTCCTTATTATAATAAAGACAATCACTCCTTACACTGGGCCCGCATTTTACATTTTGGTAAGAACGAGCCATCCATGCTGAATTATGAATTAAGATTATTAGGAAGAAAGGGGGTACTCTGTTTTACGGCTATTGGTAAGGTAACGGAGCTGGAGCAGATGAAGCAACAATTAGCCATTGTAGCTGCTGCGGCGCGTTTCGCGCCGGGAAACGGTTATGCCGACTATAATCCCCGTACTGATCAGTCTTCCCGTTGGGTACCTGCCACCGAATCTGTGGCCAGCAGAATGCTATCGATTGATAACCTGTTACTTGGAGTAAGAAGCACCCTTTCCATGCTGCTGGTAATGTTGTGTATGGCATTGTTTGTTTATGGTATGAACTATTATCACCACCGGCGGAAGTCCGGTTACCGGAAAATCATCAAAGTGGATGAGCGCCTGAATTAATAAGGGCCGGTGCCGTTTTCCATCTCCCCAAAAAATACAATAGTTACTGCTAACCCTGAAAAAGATACAAGGCCAATGGCCTCCTTCCTGTTTGTAAATACCCGCCTCCGTCCTTATATAATACCGGTCATCCTCCATTAACACCGCTATTTTAAATAGCGTCTATCCCTGTGCAACATTCCTTTCCCCCAGTCGTCTTTTTAATCGTTCCATAGCTTTTTACCATTCATCACTGCTTATAAACCGTTTGTGTAATGCTATGTACTGTGTAATACATAATACCTACTTTTACATCGTAGTAGTTAATCTAATGTAGTGGTTTAACTACTGTAGTATACAAGCTAAGGAACTAAAAATCTAATCGACCACAATTTAAACTCTAAATCACCCTTATATGAAAGCAAGTTTTAAAGCTATAACATTAACAATGAGCATGTTAGTTACTGCTTTGACCTCATTTGCGCAGAATGCCCCAAAAGTAGCCGGACAAATAACACAGTCTGGCAACAAACCTGTAGAGTTTGCTACTGTAACCTTATTAAAAGCAAAAGACTCCTCTTTAGTAAAGGGAGCCATCGCAGATATAGACGGTAAATATGAATTTGAGCAGGTAAAGCAGGGTAAATACCTGGTTGCTGCGGTTTCAGTTGGTATGACCAAACGTTACAGCCCCGCTTTTGAAGTAGCCGCCAGCTCCATAAAAGTGCCGGCTGTAACACTGGAAGCCGCTTCCAAAACCTTAAAAGGAGTAGACGTAACCGCCCGCAAACCCTTTGTAGAGCAGAAAGCTGATAAAATGGTGGTGAATGTGGAAAGCAGCATCACCGCATCCGGCGGTTCCGCTATGGAAGTACTGGAAAAATCGCCTACCGTAACAGTGGATAAAGACGGTAACATTTCCATGAAAGGCAAGAGCGGCGTACAGATCATGATAGATGGCAAACCAACCAATATGAGTTCCCAGGATGTTGCCGAGCTGCTGAAAAGCATGCCAGCCACCAATGTTGATCAGATTGAGCTGATAGCTAATCCTTCCGCCAAGTATGATGCAGCCGGCAACGCGGGAATCATTAACCTTAAACTGAAGAAGAACACCAGCTACGGTACCAACGGTAATGTAACTGTAGGCGCCGGCTATGGTTTCTGGCCCCGCTGGAACGGTGCGCTGAACCTGAACCACCGCAACGAAAAGTTCAATATATATGGTTCCGGTAATTACAGCCACCGCGAGCAACAGCAAGACCTGGGCATTTACCGCTCTATCTCAGAAAAGAACCAGCTCAGCGTATACGACCAGGTAAACAATATGCATACAAAATCCAATTACAAAGCAGGTAAAATAGGAGCGGACTATTTTATCAGTAAAGGACATACGATTGGTGTAATGGCGGATTTATCCGGTGGCGACCGTAACGTCCCCAGCTTTGCCACCACCCGTATAGGCAATGGCAACAGGGTGGATTCTATCCTGAAAACCAACACCAACGATGCTAAAAACTGGAACAGGAATGCCTTCAATTTAAACTACCGCGGTATCCTGGATACTACTGGCAAGGAACTGAATATTGACCTGGATTACGCAAAAAATAAAGATGCGCAACATGCTACTATATACGCAATGTCCCGCGATGGCGCTGAAAAAGGTTTCCTGGGCAGCGATACTTCCCGTAACAATCAGCCTTCCAGCATCGACATTAAAACTGCAAAAATTGATTACATACATCCGCTGAAAAACCAGGCAAAATTTGAAGCCGGTGTTAAGGTGAGCTTTGTGAAAACAGATAACGATGCGCGCTTTGATTCCCTGAGAATGGGCAACTGGGTGCTGGATGAAAACCGCTCCAACCACTTTATTTATAAGGAAAATGTGAATGCGGCATATATCAACTTCAACAAGCAATTCAAAAAAGTAAATGTACAGCTGGGATTACGTGGAGAACAAACGCACATCACCGGTACATCGGTATCCACGAAGAATCAGCAGGAGATAGAAGTGAAGAACGATTCTACTTACTTCAACCTGTTCCCCAGCATGGCGCTGACGTATAAACTGAATAAAGACAACACGCTGGGACTGACCTACAGCCGCCGCATCCAGCGTCCGAGCTATGAAGATCTGAATCCGTTTGAATTTTACCTGGACAGGTATACAAAGGAATCTGGTAATCCAAACCTGAAGCCACAGTATTCCAACAACTTTGAGATCACACATACTTTTAAGGATTTCCTGATCACCTCCGTAGGGTATTCCCATACAAAAGATATGATGACCCAGATACTGGAATCTGATGTGGATAAGTCTACCGGTGATACGTCCATTCTGCGGTACAAATACCTGAACGTGGCTAAGGCCGACAACTTTAACCTGAACGTAACCGTACCGATGCCCATTACCAAATGGTGGATGAGCCTTACAACGATGTCGGTGTCTTACGCAATGTTTGAAACCGTGGTAAACGATAACCAGGTGAAACTGTCATCCGCCGGGTTCTTCGGACGCACCCAGCAAACATTCACCCTGAGCAAGGACTTGTCTGCAGAGGTAGTATTCTTCTATGTATCTCCGCAGGTAACAGAGAATGGCCTGTTCAAAATGAAATCTATGTCCTCCCTGGATCTGGGTGTTTCGCAGAAAGTATTGAAAGGAAAGGGATCTGTGAAACTCAATGTAACAGATGTGTTTAAAACCAATTATTTCCGTGGCGACTTTGATAATGCCGGCAGATATACTTCTGTTGCCAGCAAGTGGGATGCACGGCAGTTCCGGTTGACCTTTAATTATCGCTTCGGAAACACTAATGTAAAAGCAGCACGTAGCCGTCAAACCGGACTGGAAGCGGAACAAAATCGTGTAAAACAGGGCGGTAACTAAGCCGGGCCTGTTTGGGAAGATGGTTTTTTAGGTATATAAGGATGGAAAAACGTGGCCCTTTACCGGGCTGCGTTTTCCTTACCACTTTAACAAGTGGTTTCATCACAGGAAACGGCGGTTTGGTATAATTTGATATTGGAGAGAGGTGGTTTAGAAATAATTTTGAAGAAATTTTTTGCCGGGCATTACTTTCATCCATTCTATATAAATAATTAATAATTAATAAGATAACAAATTTTTGCTGTTAATTAAACGGATAAAGTCTCACTAAACCGGAAATTTCCCCGTCAGCATCATGCAACCTTTTCTACAATTACTGTCTTTATAATGAAAGCATCAGCCACTAACTTGAATCAGACGCCACTCGCAGCACATATAGTAGAACGCTGCAAAAAAGGAGATGTCCGTGCATTTCGTGAATTGTACGAAGCCTATTCGGCTGCGATGTATAACATCTGCCTGCGTATGACCAATAATGTGAATGATGCGGAAGACACTTTGCAGGAGGCTTTTATCCAGGTGCACAAAAGCATTCATAAGCTGGAACGTGAGGCCAGTATCAGCGCCTGGATCAAGCGGATTGTGGTAAACCACTGTTTGAATACACTGCGTAAGAAGAAGGTGTATTTTGAAGAAGTGGATGAAGTGGAAGTATTGGCAGAAGAGGGCATTGATGAGGCCCAGTTTACCTGGACCGTTGCCGCTGTAAAGTCTGCCATACATGGTTTACCACAGGGATACCGGACGGTATTGAATCTCTATCTTTTTGAAGAGTATTCACACCGGGAAATAGCAGAAATGCTGGGTATTACCGAATCTACTGTAAAAACGCAGTACATGCGTGCAAAGGAGAAAGTAAGACAAATTGTAAAACAGCAAAATGTAACTCGTTAATGCCAGACAATTTTGAAGGTTTTATCCGCCAGCACCGGAACGAATTTGAGGAAGAGGGCCCTTCACCGAGGGTTTGGAGCGCACTGGAGCAGGAGCTGACGGGCAGGCGCAAAGGAAAGGTGATTTCCCTTTTACAGAAAAACTGGTTTAAAGCAGCCGTGATCGCAGTATTGCTGGCCAATGCAGGCGCTCTTTTTTACTTCACCAAACACCGTCAGCCACAGCAGCAGGAACTTGCTGTGTTAGCGCCTGATATACAGGAAGCGGGCGTTTACTATACGTCGCGCATAAACGAAAAACTGCAGCTGATTGATGCTTATCCCGATTCAGCACTGGGGCTGGATAGCGCTGCCCGTAAGGAACTGGAACTTCGCAACGATACTTATAAAGCACTGGAGAAAGAATTAAAAAATAATCCGGGCAATGAAAGAATCCGCGCTGCTATGGTGCGCTACTACCAGCTGAAGCTGGATCTGTTGGATAAAATTTTGGAAGCGTTACACGATAAACATGTAGCTCCCGGTCAAACAAAAAAACATTATGAAGCTGAAATTTAAGTGCTTGTTATTCCTGCTGCTGCCTTTACTGGCGCAGGCCCACAACGGATCTACTACTTATAAAAGAACCATTGTAAAGGAGTTCACCGTAAATGATAACGCCACGTTAAACCTTTCCAATAAGTACGGCAAAATCATTTTTCATGCGTGGAACAAAAACGAAATCAAAGCAACCATCACCGTTACCGGTTTCGGTAAAAATGACGAGCAGGCGAAAGCCATTGCAGAACTGGTGGAAGTGAACACCAACCAGGGTAACAACGGTGTGTCGCTGACTACTTATTACAACCCGTCGAAGAACAATTCCGGTTGGTTTTCATGGGGTGGTAAAATGGATTCGAAAGATTACGTGAACATTGACTACGATATTTATATTCCGCAAAGCCTGCAGAACTTAATGGTGAAGAACCAGTTTGGCGATGTGATAGCGGATAAGTTCAGTTTCCCTGTCACCCTGGAAATGAACTATTGCACATTTGATATCCGCGAGGCGCAGGATCTTGTCTTCAAAATAAATTATTGTGATAAGGGCAAGGTTGGCAAAGCGGCCAATGTAAGGGTGAGGGGGAATTATTCTGCTATCCGTGGCGGACAGCTGGAATCGCTGGATGCCAATTCCAACTATAGTGAGTATGCGTTTAACCGCGTGGGCAGCCTGAGAATTTCTTCCAATTACGATGATTATAAAATGGATGTAACAGGTGCCGTGTCTGGCCGGGGTACTTATTCTGATGTGCGGTTAAGAGAACTGCAGCAGTCTGTTGATTTGAATATGACCTATGGAGATGTGAAGATAGAAAAAGTGGGCAACGGATTTAAGCAGGCCGATTTTCAACTCACGTATTCAGATCTGAATATCAGTTTTGGTTCCAGGCAGCCATTATCGATAGAAGCGAACCTGGTAAACGGGGATCTGGATACCGGTGGGCTGGAGCTGAAGAATGTGATCTCCAACAAGATGAATTCGAACCTGCGTTTTAAGGCGCTGGCGGGGGGAGGAAGTGAATCATCTCCTTATATAAAAATACGTGGTACAAACACCGATGTAAAACTGGGTACCTATTAATTAAACAGATCAGAACGCCATTCTAAAATCTTTTTAAAATAAAGTTACACTATGAAACGAATCGCTGCTTACTTCCTGGTTGCTTTGCCATTGCTGCTTACGGCCAGTGTACTTGTTTCCTTTACGCGTCAGAGCGATGAAAGAATAAAGGGAAACGGAAATGTGAAACAGGAATCCCGGGATGCGTCTGCCTTTACAGATATCAGTACTTCCGGTGTTTATAAGGTGGTGATTGAACAGGGGAATACCCATTCTATCCGGGTAGAGGCAGAAGATAACCTGCTGCCATATATCCTGACAGATATTGCCGGTGGCGAATTAAGAATCCATTCAAAGAAAGGGTACAATATTCAGCCTACCAAAGAAATCAAAGTATACATCACCCTGCAGAAGGTAGATAAATTATCGGCCAGTGGCGCCGGTGGTTTTACCAGCAAGGGAAAGCTTACCAGCGACCGTATAGAGCTGCGGTTCAGTGGTGCGGCTGATGCCGACCTCGACATTCGTACCCATGAACTGAAAGTGGGCGTTGCAGGAGCCAGTAACCTTACCCTGAAGGGCAATACGGATAACGCCGATTATAGTATTTCCGGTTCTGCTGATATTTCAGCGCTGGATCTGTCCACTGAAAATGCGAAGATTGGTATTTCCGGTACCGGTAAGGCAGATGTATTTGTGCAGAAGAAACTGGACGTAGGCATTTCCGGTATGGGAAAGGTAAAATATAAAGGAGAACCGAGTATTACCCAGTCTGTGTCCGGCATGGGTAAGATCAGCAAGATATAATAACAAGTTAGATTTAGAGTATATAACGTGCAGGTAGTTCTCTACCTGCTTTTTCTTTTTTATATTTGTTGTTCGAATATAAAAATTTTAATTATGCCGTCCTTTGATATTGTTAGCAAAGTAGATTTACAGACACTGGATAATGCTATTAACACGGTGAAGAAAGAGATCACCAACAGGTTTGATTTCAAGGGTTCACATGTGGAGATTGAGCTGAATAAGAAAGAACTGGTGCTGAATATAGAGGTAGAAAGTGATATGAAACTGGGCCAGGTGCTGGATGTGCTGGTAAGCCGGACGATGCGCCAGGGGCTGGACGCCAGTATTTACGATCTGAGTAAGGAGCCTTACCAGAGCGGGAAGGTATTTAAGAAAGAAATACCGGTGCGTAATGGTATTAAACAGGAAGATGCCAAGAAGATAGTAAAGATGATCAAGGATGCCGGTTTAAAGGTACAGGCGGCCATTATGGACGATATTGTACGGGTAACCGGGAAGAAGATCGATGACTTACAGGAGGTTATACAAAAGGCGAAGGAATCCAATCTGGGTATACCTTTGCAGTATATTAACATGAAATCCTGATTTTTTTACGAATAATCTTTGGGTGTTAAAGAAAATTAGTTAACTTTGCACCCTGTATTTACAATAATTTTGATATGAAACAGGGAATCCATCCAGAAAGTTACAGATTTGTGATATTTAAAGATATGTCAAACGGCGAGAGCTTTTTAAGCCGCTCTACCGCTCCTTCCAAAGAAACTGCAAAGTGGGAAGATGGTAATGAGTATCCGTTGATTAAGTTGGAAATTTCCAATACTTCTCACCCTTTTTATACTGGTAAGAATGTGTTGGTGGATACTGCAGGACGTATTGACAAATTCAACAAGCGCTACGCTAAGAAAGCATAGTTTCTAAAGTAAAATATTTTTTAGAAAAATCCCATCGGCTTATCGATGGGATTTTTTATTTTAGTCCCCTATGGAGCGTAACTATATTCTTTTTGACACGCCCGTACGTGAGCTGTTATACCCCTTTACGCATACAAGACCCATTGCTGCCTGCAGAGTAGGAATACTCACCATACAGGAGAAGTGGGAGCACTGGCTGGGTACAGGTACTAGTCATTTCACCGTACCGCATCTGCAGGACAAATTTCCCCTGCTATACAAAGGCACCCCAACCGTTAACATCTTACTGAGTGGACATATACTGCCGGACGCCGGACTGGTAGCTGCTATCCGTGAGTTACAACCGGAAGAGGAGTTGTATAAAGACAACGAATTGCTGGCGAAAGCGGTGCAGGGGGAGGGGGCGCCTTTGCTGGCTCCGGGCGCCCGGAAAAATTATCCGGGGGAAGTACTGGGAATTTATAAGCCTTGGGATATCTTTGCGCTCAACGATAAAGCAATCAGGGCAGATTATCAGCTGCTTACAAAGGGCAGGGAATCTGCTATCTTATCACACACCAATCAACAGATCAATCATACGGACATTTTCGTGGAGCCAGGCGCAAAGGTAGAGTACAGTGTGCTGAACGCCGCTACAGGGCCGGTTTATATCGGGAAGGATGCGGAAGTGATGGAAGGCTGTATGATCAGGGGACCTTTTGCGATGGGCGAAGGGGCGGTATTGAAAATGGGGACTAAAATATATGGCGCCACTACATTGGGGCCGTATTGTACCGGTGGAGGCGAGATCAAGAACAGCGTAATGTTTGGGTATTCCAATAAGGGGCATGATGGTTACCTGGGAGATGCAGTGATAGGGGAATGGTGTAACCTCGGGGCCAATACATCGGGTTCCAACCTGAAGAATAATGTATCTGACGTGAAAGTATGGATGGAGGCGCAGGGAGAGGCCGTATCCGCGGGTAAAAAATGCGGTGTGCTGATGGGGGATTACAGCAGGTGCGGCATTAATACCATGCTGAATACGGGTACTGTGATCGGGGTATCGTGCAATGTGTTTGGCGGGCATTTTCCGCCGAAATTTGTGGGTTCATTCAGCTGGGGGGATCAGGCCACTTACCGTTTGGCGGAAGCACTGAAGGATGCCGTCAACTGGATGGCGTTGAAAGGGAAGGAGCTTACGGAAAAGGATAAGCAGGTATTGGAAGCATTATATGCACAAATAAATCAGAAAGACCTTAAAACTTAATATCACAGTATGAGAAAGAAAATTGTTGCAGGTAACTGGAAAATGAACCTTACGCTGGCACAGGGCGAGCAGTTGATCAACGATATCCTGCAGGCAGGACTGAAACTGAAAGAAGGACAGGAAGTAATAGTCGCTACTCCGTTTCCTTATCTGCAGAAAGCAAAATCGTTGCTGAAAAGCTATCCTGGTTTTTATGTGGCAGCACAGAACTGCTACAGTGAAAAATCCGGTGCCTATACCGGTGAGGTATCTGCTGAAATGCTGCAATCAATAGGTGTTGATTATGTTATTCTGGGTCATTCTGAAAGAAGGGAATATTTCCAGGAAAGCAATGCTATGCTGGCTAAGAAGATAGACCAGGCGCTGGCTAACGGTTTGAAACCTATTTTCTGCTGTGGTGAGCCGCTGGAAATAAGACAGGCAGAAACGCAGAATGCGTATGTGGCAAAACAACTGGAAGAAAGTTTGTTTCACCTTACAGAAGAGCAGTTGAAGAATGTGGTGATTGCTTACGAGCCGATCTGGGCTATTGGTACCGGTTTAACAGCCAGTTCCGCACAGGCGCAGGACATGCATGCGTTTATCCGTTCGCAGATTGCTAATAAATTTGGCCGTGAGGCAGCCTTGCATACTTCCATTTTATATGGTGGCAGCGCGAAACCCGGTAATGCGGCGGAACTCTTTGCCAGCCCGGATGTAGATGGTGGTTTGATTGGTGGCGCTTCCCTGGTGGCAGCCGACTTTGTGGCGATTATTGAGAAGTTATCTTAAGTAATTGAGAAATACGCAGTTATAATAACTGCGTATTTTTTTAGTAAATAATGCTAAAAATATTAGTATTTCTGAAAAAAGGTTGTATATTCGTATTGTCATTCTAACAGGAAGAATTAAAATATCAGGTTATGAATACGAATTATGAAATTTCGGAAGAGGTATTTGATTATTTGGTGGTAGTGAATCCGGATGCATTGGTTGCGAAAGATGTGACCCGTATCCGTCAGTTTGTAGCAACTGAGTTAAGCGATACGATGATGTCTGCTGCACCGGTTCATGTGGCCTTGTTCAGGTCTGCTTTCCCTGAGCGTTTCCAGGACGATTTTGTTGATATGCTGGAAGAGGTAGCGCGTAAACAGGCTGGCTTTGCCATCTATACGGCAAAGATTGATGCCCTGAGGCATGCGGACGGGCACAACAGTGTTTTCATCAATGTAGCCAATCCCAAGCCACTGATCGATTTACACCGCAGCATTATGCAAACTTTTGAATTGAAACCACAAACATTCAAGCCGCATATTATGCTGGCGAGAGGTTTGCAGGATGCGGAGGTAAATATGATCATGCCATTGCTGGCGCAGCAGATTTTTGTGCGCAGCTTTAACTGCCATTGTTTTAGCCTGTTGAAAAGACCGGCGTCCGGTGGTAAGTATGAGCGGGTGAAAGACTTTGTTTTTGGAGATATTGAGCACATGGTAGGTTCATTATTTAATTATGCTGCTGCATAAGCAGTGAACTATAGTCTGATTCAGGAATTACCGGATGGTAGATTCGCAGGATTGGTGAAATGTTACGGATAAAATAATTTGTTATCCCCTATATCAATTTTCATCAATGTTTGTTTCCCTCAAGTTAACCATCCTTTCATACTGTTGCTATTACAGTTTTTCAGCTGCTGTTGCAGGCTGGCTATAGAACTGTAGTGGTTATTAGATCCGTAGGCAAGCATTTTCATAGGTTGCTGCGTATCCATAAATCCGGTAAATCCTGGTTCAGATAATTGTTTGTTTAACCAATTCTTCTTTTTCTGGTATGCCCTGAAGGTTCCTGTCTGTAATTAGTTTTCCGGTTGTTTGTATCTTTGACGAATATTTAGTATGTTTTGAGTGGGAGCTGTATTCATGTGATATAACCCCATCCGAAGAAGACCATTACAGGGAAAATCGTTATAAATTTATGGCAACCAGGACAGTTGTACACAAAGAAATTATTGTGAAGGGCCGTGTGCAGGGAGTAGGATTCAGAGCTAATGCAAAGCGTGTAGCCGATTCAATGCATATACAAGGACAAGTTAAAAATCTGCTGGACGGAAGTGTATGGATACTGGCAGAGGGAACAGCGGAAGAAATGGAAGATTTTATTGCATGGTGCAGGTCGGGGCCTGCTATGGCTGCAGTGAAGGAACTGGAAATCACCGACGGTGATGTACAACATATCAAAGGGTTTACTATCCTTTATTCATAAATCCCTGGTCCGGTAACAGCAGGTGCTTCGTTACCTATGCCAATCAATCGCAGATAAAGCTATCCGTGACCGGCAGACAACAGGCGCAAAGAAATTTTACGGAGCAACGCAACTGAATACAACCGTGAAAATTTCTTTGCGCTTTTGTCATGCATGTTTATTTAGTTAGTACTGGTGTATTTCTTTTGGAAAGACTTATCCAGTGCGGCTTTTGGAACAACAATCGTGATGGTGTTTACTGCGAAGTAAGCTTCGGATACATTTACGTAGCCACCAAACGGACTGGAATTTTTACCCCATGAATTTTTTACCAGGAAGAATGTTTTACCCTTTGGTGATTTTTCTATTCCGGTAATGTGCATCAGGTGATCATCCTGTGTAATCAACTCTTCGTATAGCTTTTGACGTGAATCCTGTGTATATACGGGTTCAGTCATATCAGGATCGATACTATCTTTTTTCAGTGTGATTTCCGGTGAGGTGAGTAATGCAAATCCTTTGCTGCTGGCGAACCCGCGGTTGCTTACGTCTGCATCCCATAATACCGTATAGCCTTTTTGCAGGGCGGATTCCGTAATACCGGTCAGTTCCTTTACGGGCACATTGAAATAAGCGCCGTTGGAGAAATTATCCGGTACTTCAATGATAAAGGACTTGTAGAAAGGATGGTGTGTAAAGGAAGTCAGGAAAACATAATCGTCTTCATTGAACTTAACCACTTCCTTTGCAAAGCTTTGCGGAGTATATGTTTTGCCGTTATATTCAAAAGTGGCAGGAGGCGCTCCCATGTATTGATCGAGGATCCCTGTAAACTGTGATATCCAGTTATCCGGTACCGGCGATACTTTGATGATACTGTCGAGGTATTTTTTCATGGTCACCACCATTTCTGAGTGGTTGTGGACGGTGGCATTGCCTTTTAAGCCGCTGTAAACGCTTTCCGGTTCTATGCCATAGGCAGCTATGGAATGGATTACATCGTGTGCCAGTCCGCCTTCATCGAAACGGGCGAAGCCCTGGCGACGAACATAATTTTTGGCTTTTTCTATATAGATATTGCGGGCGGTAAACATTTCAGACAGATCCAGTTCCGGCAGTCCTTTTCGTAAACACTCCGATTCTACCATAGAAGTAGAGGAGAATGACCAGCAGGTGCCGGTCATGCCCTGGTTTTTAACCGGGGTGGCTGCATTGATTTTACCGTTTTCCAGATTGCTGATTACAACGCCCTTTTCCTGTGCACCTGCTGCTAAGGCGGTGAACACGGCAAGGGTTAAACAAAATGCTTTCATATGCGATTTCATTAAATTATTAACCTAAAGATAAGCGAACCCGTATAATAAAAAATACCATTACCGTATGAACGGTAATGGTACGGATGTAATCTGCAATAGAATGGCAGTAAATCAGTTTTGTATATCGGAATGATATGAGTTTGCAGAACCTTTTATGATCACCTGTTTTGTTTGCAGGTATTTCTGGTATTTGTTTACCACGTTGTCCGGTTGTTTAACATCATTGATGAACAGCCCGTTTTCATTTTTTTCTACCTTATAACCTTTTTTGGCGTCCAGGAGCTTATCTGCCTCCATTTGGGAGATCATTTCTTTATAAAAGGCGGCTCTTTTTTCACCTTCTTTCGCTCTTTCAGCCCCTTCTTTCGCTCTCCTTTCACCTTCCTTTGCTCTTTCAGCTCCTTCTTTCGCTCTTCTTTCTCCTTCTTTTGCTCTTTCATCGCCTTCCCTCGCTCTTAGTTCTCCATCCCTGTTTTTCTGGGTAACTTCTCTTTCCCTGGCGATATTTTCCCGTACCCTTGCGGCATTGGCGAGTGCTTCCGCCCTGTTTTTACGGGCTTCCTCCAGGGAGGAGGCAGCATGTTGTGTGGCCTGGCTGGCTGCTTTAAGACCCGCCTTAGTTTCTTTGCTTACCTTATCATAGAATTCCTTGGTGTTGATGCCAGCGTAAGCGGCCTGGAGATTTTTGTTGAGTGCAGCAAAATCAATGTTCTTCAGTGCTTCAGCGGCTTCTTTCTGTGCGGCGCTGATTTTGCCCCAGTCAATATTTTTCAGGGCTTTCACGCTTTCTTCCTGTGCCTTACGGGCTTCGGCAGATACTTCATCCCATTTAATATTTTTGGTGGCTTCGGCTATATCCGCCTGTACTTTTTTCATATTTACCTGGTTCAGCTGCTGCATGGCCTGCTGGATGCTTTTTTGTGCTTCCCGGATCTGCTGGCGTACTTCATCTTTGTTGACCTGGTAGTCGAATTTATAGTTGTAATTAAATGCCTGCGCTTTGTTGGTTGTTGCAGTGCGTTTATTATTCTTATTTACGTTTACCTGTGTATTTACATTAGTGGAAACGTTGCTCTGGTCTGTTACCTGGATATCTGAAAGGTCTACTGACAGATCCTCTTTTAATGGCGCCAGAGGTGCCACTGGTGGTAATGGTGCTGGCACAGGCTCAGGAGCAGTTACCGGTTCAGGAGCAGGTGTTGGTGGTGGCGCAGGAAGAACGGTATCTGTGGTAGCAATTTCCAGTTGTTCCCGGAATTTGCGGGTAGTTTCATCCGGTTCAACGGCGGCCAGCTTTTTCTGCGGAGCGCTGTCTTTTACAATTTTTGCTTTTGCCGGTTGCTGCTGGTCGTTATGATCTTTTCCTTTAGCAGGGTTTAGCCACGCAATAGAGATAAGGCCAGTGGCGATGATGAGTACGGCTAAAAATTTCTGGCTATAATTAAGGTGTTTAGTTTTCATTTCCATGATGCGTTTAATGCGGTGAAACAGATGTTGTTTACTGTCTGCAGCAGCCATAGTAAGCCGGTTGGCGGTAAGGCGGTATTCCTCCAACGCTACCAGTGCATGCGCATATTGCAGTGGTTGTACGGTGCTGGCTATAACCAGGTCGTCGCAACAATGTTCCCTTTCCATACGGATGATTTTGGAAATCAGCCATACAAAAGGATTGAAGAAAAGAATTGTTTCAACAATTGATTGGAAGATATTCAACAGATAATCGTTGCGTTTAATATGCGCCAGTTCGTGTAGCAGTACTGCTTCCAGCTGGGCTTCCGTAAGGTTATTCACCATTGCTACCGGTAAGAGGATGAGGGGTTTTAAAAATCCCAGCATCACGGGAACCTGTACATGCCTGGAGATGAGGAGTTTCACCTTGCGGGGAATCTGTAATCTGGCGGCCAGTTTATCCAGGTGTTTATCCCATGCTTCTCCCATGGGCTCTATCCGGGTAGTACGGATCTTACGGAGTTGAAACAGATCGGATAATAGTTTGACGATCATGCCGGCCATACCGGTAATGTATAGTGCTACCAGGAAAGGAAAACAAAGTTCAAGGTTGGGAAACAGCCATATCAGCGGGTCCTGGCTGGGATACACGGCGGTGAGATGAACCGTTTCCTGCGGAGTAAGGGTGCCACTGAAGTGTAGTACTGCTTCTCTTGCTTCCTGCAGTCGTTGCACATGCATATACAACGTAGCGAGGAACCAGGTAAAAATGCCCGAGAGCGAGAGCAGCGACAGATTGTATTTTATCCGTGCGCCTGCCTGTGGCCAGAGTTTTAATACTATCCGTAAGCAGGTATAGATGAAGAACGCCTGCCACATGGAATGAAGGATGGTCCAACCCAGGGCGCGCACGAAGTCGCCCGTAATAGGTAATACATTCATAGTACTAGATTTACCTGTTTTCCTTTTGTTCTTTTTCTATTGCAGTAAGATATTGCCGGATCTTTTCCAGTTCTTCTCCCGACGACTGATGATGGCCGAGGGCCTGCATAACCAGTTGTGAAGCCGAACCGCCAAAAACGGTATCTATCATTTTATCCAGTAATTGTTGCTGTGTTTTCTGCTGTGAAATGGCGGCAGTGTATACATGAGTTTTGCTGCTGGTATCGCGCTGCAACAGCTCTTTTTCATGCATGATCTGCATCAGTTTGAGGGTAGTGGTGTAGCCGGCATCTTTCGTTTGAGATAAGATATCATGTATCTCACGAACGGTGCTGGGGCCCTTTTCCCATAGAACGCCCAAAATTTCCAATTCACTTTCTGTAGGCCGGATCTGTTTCAAAGCAATGATTTATGGATGATGATTATTGTTGTACGAATATCTTCGTAAACAAATGTACGATAGTTTTCGTAATTGCAAAATATCGGGGAAGATTTTTTTAAAATTGCATTTTCTTTAACAAAAAGAGAGGGGAGGAAATGAGGCTTGCCAACGTTCAATCCCTGGCAGGCAGGGCCTGTTCCCTTCGCAGCTGCCGCGTGGTTTTCCGGCTGCCATCTGCACTCCAGCCGGGGGCATCAAAAATATAGTGCACGGCCTCACGTAAAGAACGGGCGTGCCGCACATCCCGCCAGATATCCAGCCATTCATGGGTGGCAATACGGAAGGGATTATAGGTGTGTATATTTTTAGTGAGACCATATACCGGTCGTTGCTTCTCCGGGGTGAAGGTACCAAACATGCGATCCCAGATAATGAGGATCCCCGCATGGTTCCGGTCCAGGTAATCGATATCAGAGCCATGATGCACGCGGTGATGGGAGGGCGTGTTGAACACGTACTCTATGGGCGCCGGTAATTTATGGATCACTTCTGTATGAATCCAGAACTGGTAAATCAGGCTGATGGCCTGCATGCTCATTACCATCACCGGATGGAACCCAACGAGCGGCATCCAGAGCCAGAAAGTAAAGGTGCCGGTTAAATTGCCGGTCCAGGTTTGACGCAGGGCGGTGGCGAGGTTGTATTTTTCAGACGAATGATGGATGACATGTGAGGCCCAGAAGAAACGGATACTATGACTGCTGCGATGGAACCAGTAGTAACTGAAATCATCTGCAAAAAAACATAATACCCATGCCCACCAGGTAAAGCCCAACGTAAACAGCCGGAACTGGTAAAGAAAAAGATAGATACCAAAAATAACGGCTTTGGTGAAGATCCCGATAAACACATTGCCCAGGCCCATTGCAATGCTGCTGAGGGCATCTTTGGGCTCATACATATTTTTTTTATCGATGGCCGTAAAAACGATTTCCAGCAGTATCAACAGCACAAATCCGGGAATGGCATATGTTATCAGGTCGGGAGGCATATGTGGAAACTTTCTGTTACGGAAGTTACCGATTTTTTGCCGGGCTTCCCGCGGTGATGAAAGCAAAAATGCAGCGGAGAAAAAGTTTCCCCGCTGCATTGTAGTATTAAAAACAGGCACTATTTAAATGTTCTCTCTGCGCGGCTCACGGCAGACGTACCAAACCAGCCCAGGATCCTCGTTTTACCGGAAGGAGTGGTATTATGTACATTGCTTTTTACGTTTTCCAACACTTTGGCAAATAATCCGCCGGAATTTACCTGGTTATTTACCTGGGTAAGGAAATCGTAGCTTGGGTGGGTGAGGGAAAGCATTCTTACAATGGCCTTTTCATTTGCCTGGAAAGGTTTATCATAGTCAGTGATGCCTTCTCTTATCGGTAAAATGAATGTGTTGCCATCGGAAACGCCTTCATCGTAGGAACCGTCAATGGAGAAGTTATCTTCCAGGCGCCTGAGCGTATCATTACGGTAGGAGCGGATCCAGTAATAATCTGTTGCACCGGCCAGGTCCCTGGCGTGGAACTTGGCGTAGTAGCCTTCTTTGTTGCTGATAGATTCCTCTTTTGTTTTGAATTCATAAGAGATAGAATCTATGGTTGTTACTCTTTTGATACTGTCGAACGCTTCAAATATTTCACCTTTGAATTCCACATGCAGCTTGTATCCGTGGCCTATAACACCGATAGCTTTGTTGGAAGCGTTGTAGGTGTATTTGTTGTCTTTGAACAGGAACGGATAAGACTCGCCGGTGGTCAGGTCAAACAGGGTGATCTTCGCATCATCGATGATGGGAGCCGGGCTGTTATCCGTATAAGGAACCGACATGGTAAACTTGATGGTTTGTATACCGGCTTCATTGGTAATCCATGCATCCAGTACCGGGTAGGATATTCCTTTCGCAATGTCCAGGTCAATCTTGTCTTCGCAGGCGGTGAAACCTGCAGCAACAGCAAACAATATGAGGAATAATGACTTTTTCATCTGATCTTGAATTTTGGACAATTAGAACTTGAAGTTATATGTGATACCAGGGATAATAGAGCCTATGATAGACAGGCGTACTGCTTCCCGTTTGGTAGGATCATCGTCGTTTTGTTTAAAGTAGATGGTGTAGGCATTTCTGCGGCCATATACGTTATACAGTGAGAATACCCATTCTCCTTTCCAGCGTTTCAGCTGTTTGCCTTTCAGTGTCATAGACAGATCCAGTCTGTGATATGCAGGCAGGCGGTAGTTGTTGCGTTTCTCGGTACTGTTGTAAGGAATGTCCCAGTCCTGGAATTCCAGCCTGTTATCCGCGAAAGTTCCCGGTGTGCCGGAGGCGAATACCCAGTTGGCCGACAGGGAGGTACGTTTCGTGAAAGTATGTGTTAACACCAGGTTCAGGTTGTGGGTGCGGTCGTAACGGTTCAGGAACCATTCATCCATACTGATACCGATGGTTTTTCTTTCTGTGCGTGACAGCGTATAGCTTACCCAACCGGTAGTTTTGCCGATATCTTTTTTCGCATAGAGTTCCAGTCCATATGCACGTCCCTGGGAAGGCAGCAGATCTGCTTCGATAAGAGGGTTCAGCTGCAGGTTGGCGTTGTCGATGTAATCCAGCTGGTTGTCGGTGGTTTTATAAAACACTTCGGCCGACAGTTCGTAGGCATCGTTAGGTGCATTGTAAAAGTAGCCTGCGGTATACTGGTCAGACACCATTGGTTTGATATTGTTGGTGCTGGGCGTCCAGATATCCAGGGGAGTAGGGGATGCGGTGTTGGACAGCTGGTGCATGAACTGTGTAGTTCTGCTATAGGCCAGCTTCACGGCGTGTTCATCTGTAAACGCATACCGGGCACTGATCCTGGGTTCGAAGTAATAGTAACCTTTGATCAGGTCATTGCCATTGTAGTCTTTGCTGCCTATTAATCGCTTGCGGATGCCTGGTGTGGTATCATTAAAATAGTAGGCAGTTCCTTTACCGATGAACTGATAGGCAGATAAACGGCCTCCGTACTGGATCCCGAATTTCTTTGTTGGTTTAAATTCATGATCCAGGTATACGGCTGATTCCAGTGCGTGCTGATCATTAATTTGTTTAACGTGTTTAAGTGATCCTTCCGTGCTGGTACCTGTACCTGGTTTAAAGGTGTAATAAATGCCTTGTACCCCGAAATGCAGGCTGTTGGCGGCATTGATGTAATAGGTGAAGGAAGGTTTTACACCGTAGTTGATAATGTTAGATGTCCAGTCGTATCCCTGTGAATCTTCATTGGTTGCTTTCTTGGAATCGTTGTTGAACTTCAGGCTGTAATCATACTTACTATAATAAGTAGTAAAGTTCATGAACAGGCGGTTGGTGAATACGTGGTTCCATCTTACGGTGGCGGTAGTGTTGCCCCAGTTCATGTTTATATCTTTTCCAAAACCAAAAACGTCTCTGCCAAAATAACCGCTTACAAACAAGGAGTTATTTTTATTGAATTTGTAGTTGGCTTTGGCGGTGAGATCGTAGAAATTGAGCTTGGTATCTTTCATATCCCCCTTTACAAAAGGTTTCATCAGGATATCTATGTAAGATCTTCTGGCGGCCACTATAAAGGAGGATTTATCCTTTACCAGCGGGCCTTCCACCGACAGGCGGCTGAAGATGTTACCAATACCGCCGTTTACGTTGAAGTCCTGGTTGTTACCATCTTTCATACGGATATCCAATACGGAAGAAGTTCTGCCACCGTATTCAGCGGGGAAGCCACCTTTGATGAGGTTGAGGCTTTTAACAGCATCCGGGTTGAATACAGAGAAGAAGCCAAGCATGTGGGTGGAGTTGTATACAGGCGCTTCATCCAGGAGGATGAGGTTTTCATCGCTGTTACCACCGCGTACGTTAAAGCCGGAAGCGCCTTCACCAACGGTGTTAACACCGGGGAGGGTCTGGATGGCCCGCAGTACATCTACCTCACCCATGAAGGTGGGCATCTTTTTCATTTGCTGTATATCCAGTTTGTTGATGCTGGTATTCAGGGTATTAACGGTCCGTTCCTGTTTCTGGCCGTTAACCGTTACTACGTTCAGCTGGCTGCTGGTGGCTTCCATGCTTACATCGAGTGTAACGTTCTTTCTCAGGTTAACGGTTGTTTTATAGGTACCGTAGCCCATATAAGAGAACTGCAGTTCGTGTTCTCCGGCCGGAAGCGTAAGGGAATAAAATCCGTATTGGTTACTCACGGTACCCAGACTGGTGCCGCTTTTGCCAATGGAAATGCCTACCAGGCTTTCCCCGTTTTTCTTGTCTTTTACATAGCCGCTTACGGTATATCGTTGCTGCTGTGCGGTTGCTGATTGTCCTGCGAGGATCAAAATGAGCAGAGACAGCAACATGGTTGCCTTAGTTTTCATAAAAGTCAGATGCAGTTTTATATTATGTCTGTTGCATTTTTGTAGCATGCATATAAGACGTTGCAAAAATATGTTACCCCTACGGCGATAAATTATTTTTTTAAATCATAATTGTGTTATAACACGATTTAACGAAAAAAGGAAGGCTCATGCCTTCCTTTTTCAATAAAATGTAAGCCCCTGTTAATCCAGGATGGCACAGTTAAACCCGAGCCGGGTTACAAAATCTATAATAGTTTGTTCTGCCAATGATTGAGGGCTTACAATGCGTAGTACTTTGTCACAGTCTTCCAGGTCTACGCTACAGGCATTTACGGTAAATTGTGCTGAAATGGCGTCAATCACATTGTTTCTATCCTGAACAGTTGTAATATTGGTACGGAATATTCCCAACATAGATGATAATTTTTTTGAGTATTCGGAATATTTTTATGCAAATTTGCTACTGTTATCCCATATAACTGTTACACGAGACGGATTATCAATTATACGAAACGGATTTTTTTATGGGCGTAGTTATTACAGATGATGCCAATCAGGTATTGCTAACGGAAGAAATTCCTTTCGATTACCATAAGATCCGTTCCAGGGGAATGATTGAAGAAACCCAGGAACTGCAAAAGGATTTTGGCTCTGCAACTGTGCACGAATATAACTTCGAAGGCACCAGTATTGCCTGTTGCGAGGCACAGGTTTACGAGAATATCCATATTTCTTCGGATTTTATGGAACCCCTGGTGATGCTCCTGTTCATGGAACAGGGAGATATTACTACCACACTGGGTGGCATTTCAGACAATTTCAGGTTTTCCACACAGGAGCATAATCTTATGTTTAGCCCGGCGCAAACGGAGACGATAGCGGTAAAGAAGCAGCGGGACATTCATTTTTTGGGCCTGAGCTTTACACCGGCGCGTTTCCTGGAGCTGGCGGAGAATAATGGGCGGGTGCTGGATGGATTGGCCAATAACGTGGCCGGGAATAAATCCGTTACGCTGGCAGATAAGTATAATCCCCGGATCACTCCCCGTATGAAGATGGTGATGGAGGAGGTGCGTCAGTGTAAATTCCAGGGAGGTTTGAAAAAGCTGTTCTTACAGTCGAAAGCTATGGAGTTACTGGCTTTGCAATGTGAGCAGATGGAAGCGACCCAATCGTCCGGTACGCCTTTACGCAGTAAAATCACTCCGCAGGATGTGGAGAAGCTGTATTACGCGAGGGACCTGGTGATACAGCATGTGCAACAGCCACTGAGCCTGGAGGAGTTATCGCGCAAAGCCGGATTGAATGAATTTAAGCTGAAATCAGGCTTTAAAGCCATTTTTGATAATACGGTATTTGGTTATTTGAACGACCACCGCCTGGAACTGGCCAGGGAACTGATACAGGGAGGCGATTTGCCCATGTCGCTCATTGCGGAACAGGCAGGGTATTCATCTCCGCAGCACTTCAGTACTGCTTTCCGTAAGAAATTCGGGATAAGTCCCGGGAAAGTCAGGGGTTAAAAATAAAAGGGACAGGAGAAACGATTCGTTTCTCCTGTCCTTTTTTATTAATACGCCAATGTAAAGCGTTGTTTGATATGTTGCGGCTGTTCCAGTTCATCCAGTAAGGCTACAGCGTAGTCGGCTGAAGAAATTTTACTCTCTCCTTTATCATTGAATACTACCTGGTTGGTGCCCAAACGGAATTTTCCGGTACGTTCACCTGGTTCTATCATCATAGCCGGGCTTATCACGGTCCAGTCGAGATCTGTAGATTGTTTAATCACATTGAATGCGTCGCGGGTGGCTGTGGCGCCGCCTTTCCATTCTGCAGGAAATTCCGGTGTATCCAGCAATTGTACGCCCGGGGCGATTTCCAGGCTGCCTGCACCACTAACAGCGATCAGCCTTTTGATACCGGACTTTTTGGTAGCATTAATAATGGCGTTGATAGCCTTTACGTAGGTGGCGGAGTCGTGGGCGCTGTAGGAGCTGATCACGGCTTCATTGCCAGCCAGCAGTGGTGTTAACTCTGCTTCGTTGGTGGCGTCTCCCTTTTTTACAGTAAGATGCGCGTTGGTAACGGTTATCTTTTCCGGGTGACGAACGATAGCGGTAACTTCATGTCCTCTGCTCAGCGCTTCATTTAAAATGGCTGATCCTATAAATCCGGATGCTCCGATGATGGCAACTTTCATGATTTTTATTTTTTTGTAGTGACTAAATAATACAGCCTGCCCGTGCTGATTGTTCTAATTGTTAGAAAAAATATTACAGTTTAGGGGATAAAAAACAGATCCTTTGATCTGTAATAAAAATAATTACAGTACAAAGATAGGGAAGATATTTTAATTACCAATTGTTTTTTGCGGATGTTGTCTTTCTCAGGATTAACCGTGATTGAGTTGATTTAGGGATTTGATCACTTTTGATTTAAAAAGATTTAGGGAGATACAAGCGGGTATTCGCTTACATCTCCCTAAATCATATACAAAATCCAAAAAGTTAAATCAAGTAAATCAGCCTAATTACGGTTAATCCTGAGAAAGACAACATCCGCGAAAGTTATTTCTTTTCCACGAGATAAGCAGTCACCTTGCTGCTTACCGTTTTGGTGGCCGGTTTTACCGTTTCTGTTTTAACAGTAGGAGGAACCGGTGGTTGTTTGGTATGAAACATCTCCGCCAGGGTAGGCGCAATCACCAATGACACGATAGACATCAGTTTGATGAGGATGTTCATACTCGGGCCGGAAGTATCTTTAAACGGATCACCTACGGTATCGCCGGTTACAGATGCTTTATGCGGCTCAGATTTTTTGTAGTAGGTTTCGCCGTTGATTTCCACGCCTTTCTCGAAAGATTTCTTTGCGTTATCCCAGGCGCCACCGGCGTTGTTCTGGAAAATTCCCATCAGCACACCACTAACGGTAGCACCGGCGAGGAACCCGCCCAATACTTCCGGACCGGCTATAAAGCCTACCAGCAAAGGAGAGATCAGGGCAATAGCGCCTGGCAGCATCATTTCACGGATAGATGCCTGCGTGGAAATAGCCACACATTTATCGTACTCCGGTTTGCCGGTACCTTCCATGATGCCGGGTATTTCGCGGAACTGGCGACGTACTTCTTCCACCATCGCCATTGCTGCACGGCCTACCGCCGCAATAGCAAGGGAGGAGAAGATGAACGGGATCATACCGCCCACAAACAAACCTGCCAGTACGTTGGCTTTATAAATGTCGATACCCTGGATACCAGCCACACCCACAAAGGCGGCAAACAGCGCCAGTGCGGTTAAAGCAGCGGACGCAATGGCAAAACCCTTACCGGTAGCGGCAGTAGTGTTACCTACTGCATCGAGGATATCTGTTTTTTCTCTTACTTCTTTAGGGAGTTCACTCATTTCCGCAATACCACCGGCGTTATCGGCAATAGGGCCAAAGGCATCGATGGCCAGCTGCATGGCTGTAGTGGCCATCATACCAGCTGCGGCAATGGCAACACCGTACAAGCCAGCCAGGTGGAAGGAACCGGCAATACCGGCGGCCAGCACCAGGATGGGCAGGGTAGTGGATTCCATACCAACAGACAAACCACCAATAATATTGGTAGCCGCCCCGGTAGCAGATTGACGGATAATTGATTTTACCGGGCGTTTACCCATTGCAGTATAGTATTCTGTGATGATACTGATCAGTGTACCCACTGCCAGTCCTACCATGATGGCGCCGAATACCTGTCCGCGGGTAAATTCATGACCGCGTAAGGTCATGGCGCTTTCCGGGAGGATCCAGTTTACCAGGAAATAGGAAACAATGGCTGTTAATATAATAGAACCCCAGTTTCCCATGTTCAGCGCTTTTTGCACTACGCCTGTATTCAGCCCGGAGCCTTCGCCGATGCGAACAAAGAGGGTTCCGATCATGGAAAAGATGATACCTGCGCCGGCGATGATCATTGGCAGCAGGATAGGGGCGATGCCGCCGAATGCGTCATGCGAAACGGTTTCAGAACCCAGCACCATAGTGGCCAATACGGTGGCTACGTATGAACCGAACAGATCGGCGCCCATACCGGCTACGTCACCTACGTTATCACCCACGTTATCCGCAATGGTAGCGGGATTCCGGGGATCATCTTCCGGGATGCCGGCTTCCACTTTACCTACCAGGTCGGCGCCCACATCAGCCGCTTTGGTGTAAATACCGCCACCCACACGGGCAAACAGCGCAATACTTTCTGCACCCAAAGAAAAGCCGGTAAGCACTTCAATGGTTTTAATCATTTCAGCGGTATTGGCTTCCGCCCCGAAATATGATTTCAGTATAATAAATAAGGAGCCTAATCCGAGAACTGCCAGACCGGCAACACCCATTCCCATTACAGAACCGCCGGTAAAAGATACCTGCAGCGCTTTAGCGAGACTGGTACGCGCTGCATGCGCGGTACGCACATTGGCTTTGGTGGCTATTTTCATGCCGATGAAACCCGCAGTGGCGGAAAATACCGCACCAATCACAAAAGCCAGTGCGATAGACCAGTGGGAGTTTTCATGTGTAGCTCCCATGTATCCCAACAGCAGGGCGGCAATAATCACAAAGTAAATAAGGACTTTATACTCAGCTTTCAGAAATGCCATAGCGCCTTCAGCGATATGCTGGGCTATCTCTTTCATCTTGTCGTTACCTGCATCCTGGCGTGTAACCCAGGAGCTTTTAACAGC
The DNA here is from genome assembly GCF_037483205.1 of Chitinophaga sp. CCNWYY40. NCBI lineage: Bacteria > Pseudomonadati > Bacteroidota > Chitinophagia > Chitinophagales > Chitinophagaceae > Chitinophaga > Chitinophaga sp. CCNWYY40. The sequence continues at coordinate 37,615 of NZ_JBBHLF010000003.1, read as the reverse complement.
CGTATACAACAAAGCCAATAATCCAAAACATGGAACGAGGTAAACTATATTCATGTAAGCGAAATTTATAAATACGTGGTTGACAAAAAAGTTTATTAATTAAAAAAAATAGGATTCCAAAAAAAATATTCAAATGAATATAAAACATAAATTATTAATTGTGTACGCAGTAAATAAAATTATTGTACACATGGGCCATGAGTAAGTATTTCAGGCGAAAAAAAATAAAGCGCTCAGATGCCTTCCCGGAAGGCGTTGCCCAGTGAAGAGATAATGTCAGATGCGGTCATGGCTTCCTGCGAGAGCTGCGCCGCTGCCAGGTCGCCGGCATAGCCGTGCAGCCACACGCCCAGCAGCATGGCGGCCTTTGGGGTATATTCCTGCGCCAGCAAACCGGTCAGGATCCCGGTGAGTACATCCCCGCTGCCACCGGTAGCCATACCGGGGTTGCCGGTGTGATTGAAATATATGGCGCCATCCGGGCAGGCAATGGCGGTGTACCGTCCTTTTAGTAAAATATACAGTTGGAGGTCCACTGCTTTTTTTGATAATAACTCCAGTCGCGCTATATCGTTGGCAGTTTTGCCGAATAACCGCTCAAACTCTTTCGGATGCGGGGTGAGCAGGGATCCTTTCGGCACTTTGTATAACAGGTAGGGATATACGGAAAGCAGGTTGAGGGCGTCAGCATCTATCACCATCGGGCGTTGCCAGGCGTCCATCAGCATTTCGAGCGATTTGGCTGTTCCGGGTTGTTTGTCGATGCCAGGACCAATGCCGATGGCCTTGTAACCGGCAGAGCTGATTCCCTGATGAAAATGGGTGCTGTAGTGGGGGGCTTCGTCGGTGATGCACATGGCGGCCGGTTCGCTGATCTGCATGATCTGGGTGCCGCATTGGGGAACATGACAGGTAAGCAGGCCCACTCCGGCGCGGAGGCAGGCGCGCGCGCTTAAAACCGCTGCGCCCATCTTTCCATAGCTGCCGGCAATGAGCAGTGCGTGGCCGTAAGTGCCTTTATGGGCAAAGGGATCGCGGGGCCGGTAAATGGTGCGCATCATTTCACGGTCGGACAGGTGATATCGTGCAGGCGTTTGCGTTATATAGTCCGGGTGTAACCCTATCGGCAAAATGTGTACATCTCCTGCGTACGGTGCATTTTCCGGGAGCAGGAAAGCCAGTTTATAAAATTCAAAGCTCAGGGTGGTGTGGGCCTGTACCACAGGGTTATGCACACTGCTTTCATCAGCCATCAGGCCGGAGGGCATGTCTATAGCTATAATGGGATGTTTGTGGCGCTGGTCGTTGATGAGGTGTATAATCCCAGCTACCCAGCCGTCCACCGGGCGGCTCATACCGGTACCAAAAATAGCGTCTATGATGATGGCGTTGGGAGGGAGTTCCGGAAAGTCGGATACATCGCCGATGGTATAGATCCCTGCGGGATGCAGCTGTTGCAGGGTGCGGAGCTGGTGTTCATGGTCGGGGCTTGCTTTGCTGCTATGCTGCAATATACAGGTATGCACATCGTAACCATGACCGAGCATTAATCGGGCTATGACCAGTCCATCTCCCCCGTTATTTCCTTTTCCGCAAAAAATATAAACCGGGTGTGAGGGGGAATAATGATCTTCCAGCCAGGCGGCACATTGTCCGGCGGCTCTTTCCATCAGGTGTGTACTGCTGATGGGTTCATGAGCGATGGTGAAGGCATCTGCCTCCCGGATCTGTGCAGCGGAGAAGATTTTCATGTCGGGATGTTAAACATTAAAATTACTCCAAAATAAGGAACATAAAAAAACGGACCATGCTTGCCTCATGATCCGTTTGTAATGAAGTGGTCGCCTGGATTAAAAAGTATATCTGGCAGACACACCGCCGATCTCCTCACCAAGGTAGTTGGTGGGTCCAACAAACTGTACGTAAGGTTTCAGATCAGCACTGATGTTTAAAGGAATTTTCTTGAAAGTATATTCGACACCGATGATGCCATCCAGACCCGGAGACACATAAGTACCTTTGCCTTTATCTATATAACGGTCCCAGTCGTAATCACGACGGTCGTAGAAGCCTACGTGCGCACCACCACCGGCATACATATTCAATCCAGGTACACCTATATTCCAGTTGTATTCATACAACCCGGTAAACGTAACATTTGTTTTGTGCGAGTGGTTGGTGGTTACCAGTCCTTCTATTGCGTGAGGACCCTTAATGAAATGCTTGATGGTAAACCCTACTACCCACGGATTCAGACGGATACCCAGTGCGGTTTCGTAGTTGGATGGATCGCTGCTCTGATAACTTTTTTTCTTCTGCGCGTTTGCCTGGATTGCAAGTACAGCAATAAGGCTGAAAAGTAACACGACTTTTTTCATAGATGTGTTGTTTGAATGAAACTTAAAAATATACGTTGAGAAACGTTGGCATGTTCTCTAAAGTATATACACGACGAAATTAATTTCAGGGTTGCTTTGCAAGAACAGTGCCAACCGGTTTGATCAGTCGCAGAAAAATAAATCCGGCGATGCCTGCTGCAAGGGAGGCGACAATTACTGACATGATAGCTATAATCTGCATTTCCCTTTCCTGGTAGGCCAGTGAAGAAATAAAAATAGACATGGTAAAACCAATACCGGCAATAAGTCCAACGCCGGCAAGCTGTAACCAGCCTGATTTTGAAGGCAGGGTAGCCAGCTTGAGTTTTACGGCCGCAAAGGAAAGGGTAAAAATACCCAGTGGTTTTCCCAATACCAATCCGGCAATGATGCCGTAACTGATTTTATTGTGCAGCGCGCCGCTGATATCTGTGGGTAAAAGGATGGCAGTATTGGCGAGGGCAAACACAGGCATGATAACAAAATTCACGGGGTCATGTAAACTATGCACCAGTCCGGCTATACGGTCCTGCGGAATACAGAATGCCAGTAATACCCCTGCAATAGTGGCATGCACGCCGGAATTGAAGACGCAATACCAGAGTACAATACCGGGGATATAATAAAAGATCAGGCGTTGTACTTTCAGGAAGTTCAATAACAGCGGGATGAGCAACACACCGCCGCCTATCAGTAAATATTTTACATCCAGGTGTGGGGTATAAAAGATGGCAATGGTTAATATGGCGCCCAGGTCGTCGATAATGGCCAGCGCCATCAGGAAAATTTTGAGCGTTACAGGCACTCTTCTGCCCAGCAGTGACAAAATGCCCAGTGAGAAAGCAATATCGGTAGCCATAGGAATACCCCAGCCATGTGCATACGGCGTATTTTTATTGAAGAGGGCGAAGATCAGCGCGGGGAACAGCATTCCGCCGATGGCAGCCAATACCGGCAAAATGGATTTGCGCACAGAAGATAATTCTCCCACGGTAAGTTCTCTTTTTATTTCCATTCCTACGAGGAAAAAGAACAGTACCATCATACCGTCGTTTATCCACAACAGGTAGGAATTGGGCAGGTGTAAAGACCTGTATTGATAATGGTGACCGCCTGCGGGATCAAATAAAGTATTCCAGAACCCTATATAATCTTCCTGCACACCGGAGTTAGCCAGTATCATTGATATGATGGTGCATACAATGAGTACTATTCCTACCGCGCGACTATCTTTCAGAAAGGTGTGGATAGGGGATATCAGTGTTTTCCGGATGATGTTAATAGAGGTCTTGATCACAGCATTTCTTTTGGGTAAAAAAATATTTCCGGGAGAGATGATATTGGAAATGGCTGCGGTGAAGCAGCCATTTCCAGGTATTGTTCCAACGGAAATTATTGCATTAGCTCGTATTTCGTTTTCGGCTGCCGTTTAATGTCCCACTTAAAGTTTTCCAGCAGGAGCTGTTCTTTAGGTCGTTGGGTAAACGGATACACGGTTCCTTCCGGATCTTTGATCAGCACTACTTTATCTACTTCTCCTTTCTTAAAGAAGATATTGATAATGGCGCACTGGGCTTTGTTGACGCTCATATAAGCGCCGGCCTTATCCTTAATATAGTTAATCGTTTCCGCGTTCCCTTCCACATGCATCCAGTCGAGGGTTTCACCCAGCACATAGCCGGTAATCACGTTGCCTTTGATCTGGTTAAACATGCCTGGTCCGGCTTCATTAATAATAAAGCCGTTGTTTTTGAGCAGCATTTTATCTGCTGTCTGGTTTTTGGTGAACATGAGGATGGTATCGCCGCTTAGCTGGGTGGTGTTATTAGACCACAGCACGGGGGTACCATAGAAGCGGAAGATAGAATCCTTTGACGAATAGTATACGCTGTCTGCCACGCCCTGGAGGGAGTCGGAGAATATTTTTACATGATGGTAAGCGAGGATATACCGTTGCTCGCTGGTGTCTTTGGGCGCTGTGAGGGCCATACTGTCTGCGTGGTGTTTGATACCGGGCAGGGAATCGTGCATCACTACATCCGGTATGGGCGCCACTTTTATGTTTGTTACCGCGGAATCCAGTTTCTGCCTGGTTTTGGCGAGGGTGCTGTCGGCGATGAACATCATAACGTTGGCGGCTACACTATCCTGTTGTTTCCGGGCGATAGAGTCGCCGCGTGTGATGGGGGATATGGTGGCGGTAAATTTCTCCGGCGGTCGTATGTTTTTGATTGTTTTCAGATTCTTTGTAGGAGAATCCGGAATGCGTTTCAGGCCGGCTACAGAGGGAATAGATAAGCTGTCGTCTGGCCTGATCACGCCTGAAAACAGGGTGTCGGCGGCCATATACAGGGTATCTTTATTTTTTTCCATGATGAGCAGCGGCTTCTGGGTGGCGAGCACCGTTTTTTCGCGTTGGTTTACGATGCCCCTGTTTGCCAGCAGCGACATTTTGCGGGCGGTATCTTTATACACCATGTTACCGGTGGCATAGGCCATGCCGGTGAGTTTATCCATTTCTATATTATCGGCGGTAATAGTGCCGGTGCTGTCTTCGATGGTAGGCCGGTTACCAAAGTTACCGTATCCTTTTTCCGTATCATAATAACCACTGGTGGCGTACATCACGCTTTTGTCGTTATTGTTGATGGTGGTAGGCGCTACGATGGTGGCTATTTTGGTATCGGTATTATAGAGCAGTTCATCGGTGCTGAGGGTGTATTCCGGATCTACCAGCAATACATTCCGCATGAAATGCATTTCTTTGGTATCGGTATAATAGTATCCTTCATCGCTGGTGAGTACACTTTTACCATTTACGAGTTTACCGGTTTTAACATAGGAGCCTATCTTGGCATTCATGTCGTATTGCAGCTCCGGTCCGGTGATGGTAACTTTCCCGTCGGTGAGTTTTGCATTTTCCCTGAGGAGTGCAATGCGGGTATTGGCATCGTAATTCAGGTAATTACCGTAGATATGCACGCTGTCGGCCTGGTTAATATGTATATGACCGTATGCGTCGATGATATTGGTTTTATTATTTTTCACGGCGCTGTCGCAGTTAAACAGGGTAGTACCTTGTTTAAATACGGCGTTGCCGATGAAGCGGGTTACGCTGATAGAATCTTTTTCATTCATGATCAGTGTATCCGCGTGAATAATTTCAATTACCGACCCGGTTTTCGGCGTTGGTTGGGCCGGAAACTGGGCGCTGGCCGTAGCTGCCAGCAGGCAGATGACGGCCAGAAAAATCCCTGATTTTATGTATCGATGCATTGATTCTTTTTATTGTACCGCTATTGTGTCAGAAGGTAACGGTTTCGTTTTATCTTTTTTGCCAAACAGGGAGAAGTGTACATAACGTTTTGGATTAACCCGCAGGTCTTCCAGCAGTTTATTCAGGTTACCCAGTGAGTACTGAAGGTTGTTGTACGCTTTTTTATCGTTCAGCAGCATGCCCGCAGTGCCATCGGTCGTATTCAGTTTGTTGAGGGTCTGGTTAAGGCCGGTGACAGTTTGCTGCAGTTGTAGCAGTGTTTTGTCGATGTTACCTTTAGCCAGCGCATCGGTGGCTTTCTGGGCATTATCCAGTATACCGGTAATTTTACCGTTATTATCTTTCAGGTTACCGGTAACGGCGGCCAGGTTGTCGAATGTTTTCTGGATGTTACCGTTGTTGGGATCCAGCATGCCGTTGAGGGATGCGGAAGTATGCGTAAAGTTACGCATGGTGGTATTCAGGTTGCGGATGGCGTCCTGGAGGTTGCCTTTTGCGGTGGTATCGAGAATGGCGTTTACCGACATCAGTACGGAGTCGATATTAGACAGGGTGCCTTCCAGTTTTTTTACCAGCGGGTTAAGCTGTTCTTTCAGGGCATCGGTCATAGAGCCATCCACGGCTGCGTAGATGGTATCGCCACTTTGCAGGTATTCGCCGGCGTTACCCAGGTCGAGCTGTACTGTTTTGGTACCCAGCAGGTCGCTGCTGATACGTGCCACAGAGTTACGGGGGATGTCAATTTTTTTGGTAATGGTGATGGCAACCAGGATGCGGGAAGCATCTTTGCCCATTACTTCCAGGTTAGCTACATTACCAACCACCAGGCCATTTACCTGTACTGCATTGGCTGGTTGTAAACCGTTTACCTGGTGGTATACCGCGTAAATGGTTTTATTATGAGAAAACAGGCTTTTTCCTTTCAGCAGATTAAAGCCCAGCACAAGTAAGGTTATACCCAGCACAGTTAATACACCTACTTTGGTTTCGTTAGATAATTTGAGCATGAGATTCGTATACGTTCACGCAAAAATAATCAAAAAGCATGCACGGAAGTGGTCGTACGAAAATGTTAGTAATAAAAAAGAGGAAAGCGGGGTAATAAGAAGAGGGGATCGGGGAGGTGGTATGATTAGCAAGAAGTTACGAAAGCGTCTTTAAAACCCAGCTTGCGGGCTTTGCGCATGGCGCCGGAGGCTTGTTCATCGGTCCTGAACCGGCCCAGGATATATTTGTTCAGTTTTTTTTTATTCATCACGATGGGTTGGCGGTTCACATCGCCGTGGAGCTTCCTGAAAATGGAAGCTCCCGGTTTATAAAATTTGTCAGTGATCATGAGTTGTACGCAATAGCTGTCGCCGGGTACAGGTGCGGGTTTATTATTGCTGCTCCTGTTGCTGGTGTTTAAGTAAGCGGTGGTGTTATTGCTTTTGGAAGATGCTTTGGTGGTAGATGTCTGGGTATTGCGGTTATTGGTAAACCTGTCGAGTTCCTCACGGTAACGCTTAATGGCTTTATAAATGCAATTGGCCAGTTCCTGTTGTCCGTTGTTGGAGTTGAGGTAGTCTTCTTCTTCGGGGTTGCTGATAAAGCCCAGTTCCACTAACACGCTTGGCATGGCGGTGGCAGACAGTACCCAGATCCCTTTTTCGTTTCTTTGCCTGGCGCCGCGGCTGATGCGTCCTACCCGGGTAAATTCATCTTCAATAAGGGTAGAGAGGCGGAGGCTCTGGTCGAAGTAGGCGTTTCTCAGGGTATTGAGCAGGATGAAGGTTTCGGGATCGTCGCTCATCAGCTGCTGGGTTTCTTCTGAGTTGGCATCAAGTACGATAACGGAGTTTTGTTTCAGGGACTCCATCTTTGCGTTGTTTTTGCTGGTAGCCCATATATACGTTTCCGTGCCTTTGGCGTTGCTGGGGTAGTAAGCGTATATGGGTTGTTTAACCGCTATTTTCTTTTTCCCTTTTTTACGGTAAACGGTTTTATAGTCTACTACTTTACGGATTTTCCCGGTAGAATTACAGTGGATAGACACAAAAAGTTCCCCTTTGTTGTCGTTGGCAATCTGTGCTTTTTTGCGGGGATCATCAAAACGGTCGGTTTTTCGTGTATACACTACCTTTACATCGGGCATATTTTCTTCCAGGATCTTTCCCAGTTTCAGTGCCACTTCCAGCGTTACCTGTTTTTCGGTAGAATAGCTGCCTTTTGCGCCGGGATCTTCACCGCCGTGGCCGGCATCAATAACAATAGTTCGTATAGGCTTGTCCTGTTTATCGGAAACGGGATTTGTTTTGGCCTGAATAAATAAGGTACAGGTGAGTAGTGTTCCCAGTCCTAAAATCCAAAATCGGTTCCAGCGCATGATTCTCATTTTAATGGGTGCTGTTTTTCACAAAAAATAAAAAAATAAGTTTATCTGTTAAATTAATAATCCGCTTGTTCCACGTGAGTTTCCGCTACCTTTCGTTATATTACCTTACAAACATTACAAGTTACCATTTGTAATAAATTGTATAAAATCTTGTAGGTTTGCCGCCATAACACATGAACGCTAGCTACAAAAATAATTATAAAAAGTTTTTTCGGCATACATACCTGGTTTTTGCCGGTATGTTCATCGCCATTCCCTTTATTATAGATGCAGTTGCGGGTGAAAGGCCACAAGTTGTTACGTTTTTTAACAAAAGTTTGGCAGATACGACCCCGCTGATACGGAAAGATACCGGTAAAATACCTAAACCGGCAGCTGTTCCCCCTGTCACAGCCGATTCCACCCAATTAACCAAAGGCGTGGACACCAGTGGTGAAACGACAGTTGATACCTTGTTCGTACCAAAGATATCGAAAGACACGCTGGATGCGCCGGTAAATTATAAGGCAAAGGATTCCATCATCCTGATGGTACCCGATAAACGCTTCTATTTATATGGCACGGCCAACACAAAATACAAAACGATTGACCTTTCTGCCGAAAAAATGAATTTCGACCAGGAAACCGGCATTTTGGAGGCTACCAACGCCAAAGACACCGCCGGCAAGCTGTTTGGCGGCCCGGTGATGAACGACGGCGGACAAAGCTTTGAATCGGATACCCTCAAGTATAACTTTACCTCCCAGAAAGCAAAGATCTATAATACCCGCTCCCAGTACGGGGAAGGCTATATTCACAGCCAGCAAACCAAAAAAGCGGCGGATAATACCATTTTCGGCTTTAAAAACGGGTATACCACCTGTAACCTGGATACGCCGCACTTTAGCTTCAGAGCCCGTAAAATAAAGGTTATCCCTGATAAACTGGTGATCTCCGGACCGGCTAACCTGGAAATTGAAGGCATTCCCACACCTTTGTATATACCTTTTGCCATTTTCCCCATCACCCAGGGACAACGCTCCGGGATCCTGCCGCCACAGTACGTGGTGAACCAGCAGAAAGGGATCGGCCTGGAAAACGGCGGGTACTATATCGGGCTGGGCGATCATTTTGACCTTACCATGCGGGGGGATGTGTATTCCTACGGCAGCTGGAGCCTCACGGCCAGTCCTACCTACCGGAAACGCTATAAGTACAACGGAGGGCTTAACCTGAGCTTTGCCAATACCCGCTTCGGGGATCCGGCCGTAAAATCAGAGTTCAGCACATCCAAAGACTTCCGCGTAACCTGGAACCACAGCATGGACAGCAAGGCACGCCCCGGCGTGAACTTTGGCGCCGCTGTGAACTTCGGAACCTCGTCTTATAACAGATACAACGTGTATGATTACAATACCCGTGTAAATAATAACATCGGATCGTCTATCACGTTCTCTAAAACCTGGCAGGGGAAACCCTATAACCTTACGATGGGGTTGAACCACTCCCAGAACTTAAGCACCCGCGATGTGTCCATCTCTTTCCCGGATGCAACCTTCACGGTGAACACGATCTACCCTTTCCAGCCAAAGGAAATGGTGGGTACGCCCAAGTGGTATGAAAAAATCGGGGTTTCCTACAATACCATCCTGCGTAACCAGGCTAATTTCAAGGATTCCCTGTTTGGAAAGCAAGCGATGTTTGACGCCATGCAAACAGGTATGCAGCACAATATCCCGATTTCATTCTCTATCCCGGTGTTTAAAACCTTTACCTTATCACCAGGCATCAACTATACAGAATACTGGTATACCAAGAAATTTGCCCGTAAATGGGATCCCAAAAAGTGGAATCCCGGACTCGATACTTTCGGTGCTATTGATACTACTTATATTCCCGGTTTCTACAGTGCGCGCGACATCAGCGCCAGCATGTCGTTATCTACCGCCATATACGGTATGTACACATTTAACAAGAATTCAAAGGTGAAAGCCATCCGCCATGTGATGCGGCCCACGCTGAGCGCCAGTTACCGCCCGGACCTTTCCAGTAAGTACTATCATGAACTGCAGTACAACAAGGAAGGCGATAAACAAATTGTATCCGACTTCGACGGGGCTATCATCGGGGTGCCATCTCCCGGCGCATTCGGTGGTTTGAACTTCGGACTGGATAATAACCTGGAGATGAAGGTATTCTCGAAAAAAGATACCACGGGGAACCATGAAAAGAAAATAAAACTATTGGATGGTTTTGGGATCAACGGCAGCTACAACCTGGTGGCCGATTCATTTAAGTTGTCTACTTTCAGCCTGTACGCCCGTACCAACCTGTTCGATAAACTGAATATCTCCGCCAGCGGTAACATCGACCCATACCAGGTTGATGCCCGTGGCCGCCGCCTCGATAAATACGTATGGCAGCAGGGCAAGATCAGCCTGGGGCGTTTAACCAACGCCAGCGTTTCCCTGAGCACTTCGTTCCAGTCGAAGGATGCAAAGAGCAAGGAAAAGGAACAGAAGATCGACTCTTTGGAGAATGTACAGGGTGCAGACGCCGCTTTTGCTGCGCAACAGCGACAGCTGCAGATGGTGCGTAACAATCCGGGTGAATACGTGGATTTCGATATCCCCTGGCGTGTGGATCTTTCCTATAGCTTATCTTATACCAACACCATTATCCCCGATTCCGGCGGTGTGGTAAAGCGTATTACCCAATATGTAAGTTTTAACGGCGACTTTAGTCTCACGCCAAAATGGAAGATTGGTTTGAACAGTGGTTTCGACTTTACCAATATGCAGATCGCCTATACGAATATGTATATCTCACGCGACCTGCACTGCTGGCAGATGTCTATCAACCTCATTCCGTTTGGTACTTTCCGGCAGTTTAGTATCACCATTAATCCGAAAGCCGGTATTTTGCGTGATCTGCGGATAAACCGATCGAGACAGTTCCAGGATCTCTAACAAACGAAAGCGGGGATTGCCTTAGGCAATCCCCGCTTTCGTTATATTATTTTGTATTGTTGGCCAGGTAATAATCCCACATCAGGCGGAATACTTTTTCCTTAAAAGCCGGAAGGTCATCTCTTGTCATTCCCATAGTAGGCAAAGGCGGCAGGAAATGATAATCGATGCGATGCGGCCATGCGAAAAATTTCTTTCCTACCGGTAATATTTTTTTAGTGTGAAAAAGCAACGACGGCATCAATGGCACCTGTGTGTCTATCGCTAATGCAAAGGCGCCGTCATAGAAATCTTTTAAAGGCTGATCCGTGCGGTTGCGTGTGCCTTCCGGGTAAAGCAGGATGTGTATGCCTAAACTGAGGGCATGTTTCATTTCAACAATGCTTTGTTTGCGGCTGGCTTCACTGCTGCGGTCTACCAGGATACCACCTATGCGGTACAGCACACCAAACAGCGGTACTTTGCCGAGAGATGCTTTTGCGAGTGTTTTATTGATACCGGGAATTTCTGCAGATGTAACCGGCACATCGATCAGTGAATTGTGATTACATACTACTACATAGGTTTGTCCGGGTGCAAAATATTCCAATCCTTTTTTGCGTACAGGGCAGCCGATCAGTGGCTGATATACCTTCATCCATATTCTTCCAAAGAAAAGAAATCCTTTTGTTCTACGTGGTTCCGGCATGTAAGAAATGATCCATATGGGAATGAATACTACCAGCATTGTTAGTGCGAACATCACCAACATCCATGCTGCGAATATTCTGCCGAAGATATTTTTAAACATAGGGGTTGTTTTTTTACAGTCTCCAGTCTACCGGTGCTATGCCTGCCTTTCCGAGTATTTCATTTGTTCTTGAAAAATGTCTGCATCCAAAAAATCCTTTATCGGCACTGAAAGGAGAGGGGTGTGCTGCCTGCAATATATGATGTTTTGTAGCGTCTATCAGGTATTGTTTATCCTGTGCAAAGCGGCCCCAGAGCAGGAATACCACATCGCTCCGCTGATCTGAAATTTTGCGGATCACAGCATCTGTAAAATCGCCCCAACCTATTTTGCTGTGGGAGGCTGGTTCACCGGCCCTTACGGTAAGAAAGGCATTTAACAACAGTACGCCATGTTCTGCCCATTTGGTAAGATTGCCGCTGGTAGGTATTTCCAGCCCGAGATCTGTTTTCATTTCCTTGTAAATATTCACAAGCGAGGGAGGAGGTTTTACGCCATCAGGTACGGAAAAGCTGAGTCCATGCGCCTGTCCTGCACCGTGATAGGGATCCTGCCCGAGAATCACTACTTTTACTTTATCTATAGGCGTTTTGTCAAAGGCATTAAAGATCAGGTTTCCGGCAGGATAAATCACTTTACCCAATGCCTTTTCATGTTTAAGAAACATCACGATCTGATCGAAATAAGACTTATGAAATTCATCTTTCAGCGCTTCCTTCCAGCTTGATTCTATTTGTACATCCATAGTGTTCACATCAATATTTAGAGAAAAATAAATTAAATTTGATTTATTGGGAGAAATTTACATAAATTTGCACTCCCAAAATGCGAGTTAAATATAGTAATTTATTTCACATTTTAAGGGAAAACAAACACATAAGTCTTGGTAGCTCAGCTGGATAGAGCAACTGCCTTCTAAGCAGTAGGCCATTGGTTCGAATCCAATCCAGGACACAGAAAAAAAGAATTGATGGTTGCATTTAACGATGCAACCATTTTCTTTTTTAGCCTGTTTGTAACCATACATTTTCGTATATCCGTTAGAGATATATTACCTGGCGGTATCCTTCAGCCAGGGCCGGCGACCAGCTTCCAGTATAGGCAGGTTAGCTTCTGTAGGTACATAAATCACCGCCTGCGGGTTTTTCTCAATGTTATCGATCCACAGCCAGTGGAGGTAGGCTTCATTGTTACGCAGCGACTCCCCGATGATCTGGTTGGAGCGGGCCACGCCATGCGCCCGGATGGTGTCTGCAGCGGCCAGCATAGCGGCGCTTTCCATTTTGGCGCGGGCTTCCGCCACAGCTACTTCTTTGGAAGCCTGCGCATGCGCCAGCAGCGCTTCCCCTTCCATGCGCTGGGAGTATACTTTGTATTGCGGACAACCCCACAATCCAAGTATAATCAGGCCGGTAAATACTAAAAGAGCAAAAGTGGTGAGTGAAATAATGGATTTTGTATTCATAGAGGTAATGTCCTGCACCGCAGGACGGGGTTTGGTTTCAGGTTCAAATATAGTTATATATCGTATATGGCACGGTGACGCCTATCCGGTAACACAGGATTTTCTTCTTTTGTATACTTCTTCTCCTTCTTCACCGTTTATTAAAATTATATTTGTAGCGTTTTATTTTGCCATTATGATCGCATCCATATTAACCAGGCTTGAATCTTCCCGGAAGGAGTTGCTGGATTTAGGCCTCAGAAATCCATTGTTGAATTACAAGTTGCCGGCCGGCAAAGGTTTACATATTGTAGAAGAACAATCTGCTGCCATTTATGATATACTGGTGCGGGAAGGTAAAACCATGTCGTTCCTCGGCCGCCCCGAAAAAAAGCAGGAAGAAGAAGTAGTGCAGTATAATGAACCGGTATCGAAAGATGCGTTAACCGATACCCGTTTACAAACCAATGAAAACCAGGTAACCCTGCATTCCCGGTTGCTCAATACCTACTACGCCGCACGGATGAGCATGGAAGAGCAGGGGGTGAACATTCTCTATATTTCCCTGGGGATGTTGCAGTGGTACGAAGCCGCAGGCAGCGAAGAAGCTCGGTTTGCCCCGCTGATCATGGTGCCGGTGCTGCTGGACCGCTCCAGTGCGAGAGAGCGTTTCCGGTTGAAATACTCCCTCGAGGAAGTAGGCGCCAATATTTCGCTGCAGGCAAAAATGAAAGCCGACTTTAATATTAATATCCCCGACCTGCCGGATGTGGAAGACTTTGATGTAAATGCTTACCTGGCAGAAGTGGCTACAGCAGTGGAACCCATGCCAGGATGGAAAGTAGCCGCCGATACCGTGGAACTGGGCTTTTTCTCTTTCGGCAAATTCATGATCTATAACGACCTGGATGCTACCAAATGGCAGCAGGAAGATGATATCCTTACCCACCCGGTAATTCAAAGCCTTTTTGGCGGCGGGTTTTCAGACACTGCCCCGCAGCTGCCGGACGATGTGTTTATCGACAACGATACCAATGCGCACGAACTGTTCCAGGTAGTGGATGCCGACAGCTCCCAGATCATGGCCATGCTGAGTGTGCAGGAAGGCCGTAACCTTGTGATACAGGGCCCGCCGGGAACGGGTAAATCGCAAACGATTACCAACATCATTGCAGATGCGATTGGCCGCGGAAAAAAAATACTGTTTGTAGCGGAAAAAATGGCAGCATTGGAAGTGGTGAAACGCCGGCTGGATAATATCCAGCTGGGAGAAGCCTGTCTTGAATTACACAGCCACAAAGCCAATAAAAAAGAACTGCACCAGGAACTGAGAAAGGTGCTGGAACTGGGGCGCCCGTCTATCCAGAAGTTACAGGAAGAAGTATTACTCCTGGATGGTTATAAGAAGGAATTAAATGATTATTGTCTTTCGGTAAATGGTGCTATCGAAAAAAGCGGTTTAACCGCCCACCAGGTAATAGGCTACCTGTTGCGGCTAAACGAAGAAACTGCGGGTATCACCTTGCCGCATATACAATTGCCGGATATTACGCGGTGGGATGCTGCTGCGATGAACAAAGCCACTGCAATGGCATTGCGGATACAGGCATGTTTGCAGGAAACAGGCGTACCGGCCAATCTCGCTTTCCGCGGCAGCCGGCTCACGGTGTTGTTGCCGCATGAACAAACTGCTTTTGCCCAGCTGCTGAAAGAAGCATTGGCTGCACAGGCGGCATTGATGCAAACGACTTCCGCGATCGCGGGAAAAATGAGTATCCCATCTCCCAAAGATATTACCGCTATACATACGCTTATTGATATTTGCGCGCTGCTGGCCCGTCAACCGGACCTGCAGGAAATAGATGTTGCCAATAAAGCATGGTTGCTGCAAAAACAGGATATCGCGGAATGGCTGGCTGCAGGCGTTGCGGCTACCACTGTGCAGCAGCAATACCAGGAGATCTTTATTCCCGAAGCATGGGAACAGAATGTAATGGAGATCCGGGAAAACCTGCTGGCACATGGCCACAAATGGTATAAGTTCCTGATTGGCGCATACAAAAAAAGCAACCGTCAGCTGGCAGCGTTGTGCAAACATGCCTTGCCGGACGACAAAGAAGAAAAGCTGCAATACGTGGATGCGATCATGGAGTTCAGGCGGCAGGATGCCCTGCTGAAAGAACACGCTGCTTTAGCCAGTACCCTGTTCGGCAGCCGCTGGCAGAAATCACATACCGACTGGCCTGCGCTGGAAGAAGCAACGGCCTATCTAACGGAACTGCATACACGAATTTCAGCAGGTAGCTGCCCTGCGCAGGTGGCAACATGGTTGCACAGTCATCGCAGCGCCGCCGATGCCCTGGCCGATCAGCAGCGGATTACGCAACTGCTGCAGGAGCAGCAGCAATGCAACACCGCGGTGCTGGAAAAGCTGGAAATGCCGCCGGCACAATTCCCTGTGCAGTTGGATGCACAGCAATGGCAGTTACAAACATGGACAGATAAACTACCGGAAATACATCATCTCATTGCATGGAACAATATAACGGAAACGGCTATACAGGAACAACTGGGATGCCTGCTTACGCCGGTGCAGGATTGGGAAGGCGGTGCAAGACTGCTGAGAACAGCGCTGGAGAAAACATGGTATGAATACCTGGTGGAAACAGCCGTGAAGTCACAGCCTGCGCTGCGTAAATTTGAACGCGCCGGTCATGAAGAAATGGTACAGCAGTTTCGTAAACTGGATGTACTGAACCTTCAGTATAACCGCGCCCGTGCAGCGTTACAGCACTGGGAGCAAATGCCCCGTGCAGATGCCGGCGGACAGGTAAACATCCTGCGCACGGAGTTTAACAAAAAGGCGCGTCATATGCCTATCCGTAAACTGATGCAGGAAGCGGGGCTGGCAATACAGGCGATCAAGCCGGTATTTATGATGAGTCCATTGTCTATTGCTAATTTTTTACCGCCGGCCACACTGGAGTTTGACCTCGTTATTTTCGATGAAGCCAGCCAGGTGAAGCCGGTAGAGGCGCTGGGCGCTATTTTGCGCGGTAAGCAACTGGTAGTAGTGGGAGATAATAAACAATTGCCGCCCACCAGTTTCTTCGATTCCCTTACACGGGAAACAGATGATGAAGAAAATGTTACGGCAGATATGCAGAGCATTCTTGGTTTGTGTGATGCACAGGGTGCGCCACAACGCATGCTGCGCTGGCATTACAGGAGCCGGCATGAATCGCTGATCACGTTGTCGAATCATGAATTTTATGAAAATAAACTGGTGATATTCCCCAGTCCGGGTGACAAAGAAAGAAAAGGACTGGTATTCCACCACCTGAAAGATACAGCCTACGACCGTGGTAAAACCCGTACCAATCCAAAGGAAGCGGAGATTGTAGCCGATGCGGTGATGGAACATGCGCGTAAAAATCCGGGAATGAGTTTGGGCGTGGTGGCGTTTAGTACCTCGCAGCGGCAGGCGATCAGCGATGCGCTGGAATTGCGCCGGCGTAAGTCGCCCGAGCTGGAATCATACTTCATGGCGCACCAGGACGAACCTTTCTTTGTAAAGAACCTGGAAAACGTGCAGGGCGATGAAAGAGACGTGATCTTTATTTCTATCGGTTACGGACGTACGGAGGAAGGGTATGTGGCCATGTCTTTTGGCCCGCTGAATAATGAAGGCGGGGAAAGAAGACTGAATGTACTGATCACACGCGCGAAAACGCGTTGCGAAGTATTTACCAACATCACCGCCGACGATATTGATGTGAACAGAACAAAGAGTTATGGCATACAATCGCTGAAAAACTTCCTGTATTTCGCGCAGCATGGTAAGCTGTATATGACCGCGGAAACAGGGCTTCCGGCGGATAGTCCGTTTGAGGAAAATGTAGCATCGAAACTGGAAGCGCTGGGATATATTGTGCGTAAGCAGGTGGGTTCAAAAGGATTTTATATTGACCTGGCTATTGTAGATGCGGAAAATCCGGGTCGTTATATATTGGGGATCGAGTGCGACGGGGCGGCTTATCATTCTGCCCGTTCCGCCCGCGACCGCGACCGCCTGCGGCAGCAGGTACTGGAAGCAGTTGGCTGGAAAATCCACCGCGTGTGGAGCACCGATTGGTTCCGTAACCCGGAGCGGGAACTGAACCGCCTGGTGGCGGCTATTGAAAAAGCAAAAGCCGCTGTGGCTATCGACGACCAGGTAGCCGAAGATGCGAAAAAAGAAACCCTGCAGGTATTGACCCGCGAAGCAGTGGAAGAAAAGGAAGAAGAAGTGCCGGTATATGAAACCGCAGTGCTGCCCGATGAGATCCGGGCGCAGGAATTTCATCTTTCTCCCATTGGTAAACTATGTAACTGGATAGAACAGGTAGTAGTAGTGGAAAGCCCGGTTCATTTCGACGAGCTGGCGCGGCGAATGGTAGAAGCAGCAGGCATTACCAGGGTGGGACCCCGTATCCGGGAAATACTGCGTCATGCTGTTCGTCATTCTGACGCCAGCAAACGGATCAAGATCAAAGGACAATTCCTCTGGGATACTTCGCTGCCAACACCGGTAGTGCGCAACCGCAGCCAGTTGCCGGCTACTGCCAGGAAAATCAACTATATCGCCACTGAAGAAATAGGCGTAGCCCTGGAAAAAGTGGTGAAAGATGCGGTAGCTATTCAACGTGAGGATGCAGTGCCTTTCATCGCCAGGATGTTCGGCTACAGCCGCGTAACCGAAGAAATGAAAGAAGAGATCCTGAAAGCCATCGATATCAGTATTCAAAATAACCTGGTACAACGGGAAGGAGAATTGCTGAAGGCATAATATCGTACAGGCGTTGTGCTGAAACCGGACAAATTTAAATTAATAATATCTGTTTAATGCTGGTATTTAGGATACATCCGGGATGGCATGTTTTTGCTTTTCAGGTGTGGAGAAGAGAATAGTGTGAGATAGTTATCAACTTTAAATTTCTCCCGATGTTTCGAAATCATCTCCTGATAGCATGGCGTAACCTGGTCCGGTTTAAATATTATTCCCTGATCAATATTGCCGGATTGTCTATTGGTCTCGCTGCCTGCTGGCTATTGTTGCTTTATGTGCACAGGGAAACCAGTTATGATAATTTTTATCCGCAGGCGGATCGTATATACCGGGCCGTTAATCATGCTACATGGACTGGTGGTAATTTACACCTGGCCTCCACTTCCGCACCATTTGCCGCCGTGTTAAAAAAGGATTACCCGGAAATAGAACAGATTACAAGAGTAGAAGCTGATGGTGGCGCCGCATTGAAATATGGTGAAAAGAAACTGGAAGTAGGCGATATGTTTTTTGTGGACAGCACCTTTTTTGATGTGTTCAATTTCCCGATGGCCGCAGGCGATGCTATTTCCGCCCTGGCTCAGCCTAATTCGCTGGTGCTGACCCGGAGTCTTGCTCAAAAGCTGATTGGCAGCCCCGAAGAGGCAATCGGAAAAACAATCCTCACCGACGACAGCACCGCTTATACCGTGAGCGCTGTAATGGAAGATGTGCCCTCCAATTCTCATTTCTCTTTCAGCGCATTACGCTTACTACCGCCGGACTACAACGCCAACGGCTGGCAGAATTTCGACGTATATACTTACCTGTTATTGCAGAAAGATGCAGACGCTAAAGCGCTGGAAAGCAAGCTGCCGGCATTTTTTGAGCGGTATTTAAAACCGCGGATGGGTGAGGTGACGTACAAAATGGAGCTACAGCCCGTGCGGGATATCCACCTGCATTCCCACCTCGACTATGAAATATCGCCCAACGGCAACATCCTGTATATCTATATTTTTCTTTGTATTGGTTTGCTCACGCTGCTGATTGCCTGTATCAACTATATGAACCTGGCTACCGCCCGCGCCAGTGCGCGCATAAAAGAAGTGGGCGTAAGGAAAAGTATGGGATCGGGCAGGGAAGAAATTGCGCGTCTGTTCCTCACAGAATCCATGCTGCTCACCTTCCTGGCAGCCCTCGTTGCAATGGGACTGGTGGCTATATTGCTGCCCTGGTTCAATACGTTTACCGGTTCGCAGGTACAGTTGTGGCAGTTTGGACTTGTAAAAACCATCATCGTTATTGTGATGCTGGCTTTACTTACGGGGCTGTTTGCAGGGATTTACCCGGCTGTGTTTATGTCTGGTTTTAAAGTGATCAATTCATTGAAAGGAAAGCTGGGAAACAGCGGCCACGCCGGTTTCCGGAAGGGGCTTGTTACCTTCCAGTTTATTGTTGCGATCATTTTAACAGGAAGCACGATGGTGGCGTATGATCAGCTGCAGTACATGATGCATAAGAACCTGGGTTTCGACAAAGACCAGGTGTTGTCTTTCCATATACCGGACCAGCAGATGCGGAGTAAAATGCCGGTGCTGAAAGATCAGTTGTTGCGTAACCCGCTGGTGCAGCATGTGGCTGCGGCCAGTAACCCTATAGGCCGGAATAATATTGGCGGGCACGGCTTTTTCTTTGAGCAGAACGGCAGTATTTCCGACGCATCGGTAGTTGCGCAGAATTATATGGTGGACGCCGATTACCTGAAAACAATGGGCATCACGCTGCAAAGCGGCCGCAATTTTTCAGATACCGGTGAATCGGATATGCATCATTCGGTGCTGATCAACGAAACGCTTGTGAAAATGCTGAACTGGGATCAGCCGCTGGGAAAGCGGGTGCAGTTTAAGATTGACCAGGAGGGGCATCGTGCGGAGCGTGTAGTGATTGGCGTTATGAAAGATTTTCACATTTATTCCCTGCAGCATAAAATAGCACCGCTGGTGCTGGAAATGCCGCCATTCCCGGGTGTACAGGATAATGTATACGTAAAGGTGAGCAAATCAAACGTGCCGGCTGCAGTTGCCTATATTGAAAAGGTGTTTCATTCCTTTGATCCGGCCCATCAGTTTGATTATAGTTTTATTGATCAGAATTTTGCCAGGCAGTATGCCGGTGAGCAGAAGCAGGAAACGATTTTTATGTTGTTTGCGGTGCTGGCATTGTTTATTGCCTGCCTGGGACTCTTTGGGCTGGCGGCTTTCACGGCCGTGCAGCGAACCAAGGAAATAGGCGTGCGTAAAACACTGGGCGCTTCTACCGGGAATATTGTAAAATTATTATCGAAAGATTTTCTGCAGTTACTGCTTATTGCTGCTGCAGTGGCATTCCCTGTTACCTGGTGGATTATGGACCGCTGGCTGAACAATTTCGCTTATCATGCAGGCATCAGTATCTGGGTGTTTGTGCTTACAGGTAGTGCAGTGGTGGTAATTGCTTTGGCTACCGTAAGTTTCCATGCAGTAAAAGCTGCACTGGCCAATCCTGTTAAGAGTTTGCGGGCTGATTAAAGAAGTGGGGCAGCTGAACGGGAAATATTTTACTACAAACAGTAGTTAAATATTTCCTTTTTTCTTCTCAAAAAATTGTAGCTCACTTTCAGACAGGCTGTTTTTACTAAGTGAGATCAAAAAGCGATTGGGGTTATAAACAACAAGAAAAACGTCCCTGTCAGTAATATCCAGTTTCTTCACCCAGTCCCATTCCTTTGTTTCTACCACTGCCTTGTTTCGATGCCTGATGATAATGTGCTGTTCGTTGAATTCTATGTCCGCATCGAAACTATTTTTATCTGCGATAGCTTTTGCGCTGAAATGATATATTGGAATCAGAATAATTATCAGGCAAAAAAAGTAAATTAATGATGAAAGAAAAATGCCCAATGAAGCGATAGGAATAGCATAACCAATAAGGAACATGCTTATTAAGTACATCCAGAGGCTTTTTTTCAGGAAGAAATGGATTTTAGCCCGGAGAATGCTGTTGTAATTTGATTGTATTCTTTTTATAACTGCCATTTCATTTGGGTTAATATGTTTACACTTTCAAAAAAAGGATGCAGCTGGCAAAATTAATAAGGAGTAGACTTTATAACAAGCCTTTTTCTGTTGCCTTGCGGATCAGCGCCGCAGAATTGTTTACTTCAAATTTTTGCATCAGGTTCCTCCGGTGCGTTTCCACTGTTTGGGTACTTATAAAAAGCTGCCTGGAAATGACAGCTGTGGTGGCGCCTTCGCTCACAAGCAGCAGGATTTCCTTTTCCCTTGTGGTAAGCCGCGGTACGCTCTCCTTCATAGCTGCTGGTGCAAAAAGCACTTTTTGCAGCTCTGCCTGCATGATGAACGTATTGTTCATCACCTGGAAAATCGCATTGACAAGGTCCTGCTTTGAGGTATTTTTTAACAGGTAGCCATCGGCGCCATTTTCCAGCATTTCCTGTATTACGCTTTTTTCTGTGTGATTGGTAAGTGCGATCACCTTTGTTGACCGGTACTGGTTTTTTATGATGCGGCAAACTTTCGTACCCGGCATTTCCGGAAGCCCGATATCAAGCAGTACTACATCAGTTGTATTGGACGCCAGGAATTGTAAGGCATCTTCAGCATTTGAAAAGCTTCCTTTCAGGTTCATCCTTTCCTCGTTTCGCAGGATGCTGCTCAACCCCTCAACAACGATGGAGTGATCTTCTACGATAATAATGGAAAGCTTATGCTCTTTCATCTGTTGGCAATTCTATATTTACAATTGTGCCTTTCCCGGCTTTTGTATAAATGTCCAGTTTCCCTTTTAAAAATTCCACCCGGCTCCGGATATTTCCCAGTCCCAACCCTTTGGAGGATTTTCCGCTTGCCTGATCAAAACCTTTACCATTGTCTTCTGTTGTTATGTAGAAAGTATTCCCGTCCTGACTGCATTGCACAAAAGCTTCTGTAGCTTCCGCGTGCCTCACTACATTGGCAAGCAGTTCCTGCACAATACGGTAAATAATAATCTCAATTTGCTTTGGCATTCCGGCTTTTATGTTGAGAAAACTGGAATAAACATGAAGCCGATCGGTATGGCAGGATTGGCATAACTCAGCCAGTGCTGATTCCAACCCGGAGCGCAACAATGCTTCCGGCATCATGTTCCGTGCAATGCGCCGCAGTTCAGTCACCGAGTTATCCAGTTGTGCGATTACCCTGTTCATTTCAGCAGAAGGAGTATCCTGAAGCGCGCTTGTCAGATTAATTTTTACGCCGGCCAGCATACCTCCCAGGCCATCGTGCAGGTCCCTTGCCAAACGGGTCCGTTCTTTTTCTTCTCCTTCAAGCAATGCCTGGGCCACCGCTATCTGTTGTTGCTGTTTCACGTACACCAGCTCCTGTTCAGCCTTATCTTTCCGGAGCCGGAATAAGTAATAGAACAAACCGCCGGTAAGCAACATACCACCAATACTTCCCCACATGATCATCCGTTGCTTTCTCTCTTTGTTGTTGGCTTTCAACAATTCTTTTTCTTTTTGCACGTAATTATACCTGCCTTCCAGATCTGCGATCTGAAGACTGGACTGTTTTTTATAAAAGCTGTCTGATAATTCACTGTACATCGTCTGCCATCGATAGGCTGCTCCCATATTTCCGAGTTCTGCTTCAACAAAGGCAAGCTCCTGTAAAATATTCCTTTTATCGCTATCTATCTCTGCATAGCCTTCGTTATAAATTTTCAACAATACATTCCTGGAGGCTAAAAGGTCGTGTTTACTATTGTATAGTTTTGCTTTTTGAAAAAGCAGTGAACGGATATCAAACCTGCTCTTGATTTTTTCAGCAATGACCAATCCTTTTTCCAGGCTGTTTTCTGCCTTTTTCCAGTCTTCCTTTGCCCTGTAATACATACCTTCTGTTGTATAGTAATAGGGAAAATAAAGAGAATGGGGGTCTTTTTCAAGAATAGCGAAAGCACTGTCAAGGCTTGTTTTAGCCTCTGGAAGCATCTGCCTGTGTATATAGATATTTGCGAGATTGGTGAAGTTATCTGCCTGCCGCGGATCTAAGGGGGCGTGTCTGCGAAATATTTCTATTGATTTATGAAAATAAAAAATGGCTTTATCATACTCTTCATAATTCATAAAAGGAAGGGCAATGTTGGTGTACCCTTCTGCAACACGTATACTATCTCTTGCTTTGGCGGCCAAAGGAATAGCATGGTTCAGAAAAATATCCAGGTATTGTTTGTTATCGTTGTTGCGTTGTGCAATAACGGCCTTGTTGGCCCATGTCCGGCTTTGTAACCGATAGGATTCCGTTGTCTGGTATTTATGAAGATAGTCAAGGGCTTTATCAAAGGCGATGATTGCTTTATTTCCATCTGTATCCATATAAGCCCTGCCCAGATAAAAGAAACCTACCCCCTGGTAAAAGGGAAATTTTCCGGACCGCCGGAGCCCTTCCCGGATGTAAGCAGCTGCTCTGCCAGTATCTGAAACAGACCATTGGTCCCCCAGCTCATAAAGCAAAATGGCCTTTGCAGTATCAGTCCTTGCTGCCTGGATTGAGCGTAGCAAACTGTCTACAAGGCTTCCAAACTGCGCATATGTACCCAGGGTGCTAAACAGAAAGATGGTAAGTAAACAGGTTTTCTTCATCCGGTCGACAAGGCATTAACAAATAATGATAGTAAGCTACCTATTTTTTTAATAACCCAAAAATCGGGGTTATTGGTGTTGGGGGCAATACCGGTTTAGCCTGATTTCATCTAAGGGTTTTCATGGAGAAGAAAAATGAAGGATTTTACGGATTGTTTTGAGCTGCATTTCATTGCAATTTAGCAATGCCATTCCCCATTTAATTAGCGTATATGAAAACAAGAATATTACTACTTCCGGTCCTCGTTGCAATGATGCTGCTCAATGCCTGTAAGAAAGATGACCAGCAGGGTCCTGGTGGAGACAACGGTTCTTACAACTATGGTCCCGGGGCTATCTTTATCAAACAGGGCACCGAAGGGATTACAAAAATTGATATGTCCACCGGGGAATTATCACTGGTGATGAAAAATTGGTTAGATGCCGGCTGGGATATTAGCTGGGATGGAAAAAAGGGAGTAAAGCAGGTAGATGTATCCTATGATGAGACCAAATATATCATTTTCAATACGGGTGATGGCTCCACGCTTAAAGAGGTTAGCTATGAACCCGCTGATAATCATGGCGGGCTGCCTTGTATTTCTCCCGATGGTACTAAACTGGCTTTGCGTCCAACACTCCGGGAGGGACTTGTCATCCTTGATATGGCAGGTAATGTGCTCAAAAGTATTGCCGGGTACGGAGCTGATCATACTTTTGAATACTTAGACCCCATTAACTGGGCTCCGGATGGTTCTATACTGTTTAAAAAGAACAGCAGCCTGTATCGCACATCCGTTGATTTCAGCCGTGCCTTTAAAATCAAAGACATTTCTTTTTCTGACTGGAAGGGGGATGCTGTTGCCAGTCCCGACGGGCAAAAAATAGCGATGAGCCTCAATGGTCATATCTGGTTGATGAATGCTGATGGCAGTGATCTGCACCAGGTCACGCAGAGCACCCAGCAGGAGGTGGCGCCCTCTTTTTCCCCCGATAGCAGGTATATAGCCATGAAGGCCAATTCGCGGGCGGGCGTTCCCGGCAGTGGTACAACAGCCCCTCATCTTTGCCTGATTCCTGCTGATGGGCAGGTTTACAAAGTGTATCCAGGCGAAGATAACCGGGTTATACACCCCACGGTAAAGGGGGCCAGCCCTGATTCCAGGGGACTTGGCGTAGCCATAGTGGGTGATTTTGTTTGGCGGTAACAGACACGCTCCGTATAATATTAAGCGGTTTTAAAACACCGCATGCTGATACTTCCGTTCTGTATTTCTTCGTAGGTAAACTTTATTTCCTCGTTTTTATTTACCAGTCCCAGTGTATAGATCATGGGGAGATAGTGATCATTGGTAGGGATGGACAATTGTGCGTCCCTGCCGAGGGTATGATAATTTACCAGGTCGGTGAAGGCGCCCTGTTCCAGTTTTTGTTTAACGGTTTCGTCGAAGGCAATGGCCCAGTCGAATGGTTTGGCGTTATCCGTAAACACCACCTGCCGGAGATTATGTACAATGTTACCGCTGCCCATAATGAGCACGCCTTTATCCCGTAAGGCTTTCAGTTCTGCTGCCAGTTTGAAATGGTATTCCGGTGGCTGGTGATAATCGATGCTCAGCTGGAATACCGGGATATCAGCCATCGGGTACATGTGTTTCAGTACCGTCCATGAGCCGTGATCCAGGCCCCAGTGGTCATCTTCTATGACATTGGTGGAAGTGATGAGTTGTTTGGTTTCCCGTGCCAGTTCCGGTGCGCCGGGTGCGGGGTATTGTACTGCATACAGTGCTTCCGGGAATCCGCCGAAGTCGTGGATGGTTTCCGGTTGAGGGGCTACCAGTACGTGGGTGCCTTTGGTGAGCCAGTGGGCGGATATTACCAGGATAGCGCTGGGCTTCTGGGGTAAATCCCGCCCCATACTGCTGAGGGCACGTGTAAAAGGATTGTCCATGATACCGTTCATGGGGTTGC
The DNA here is from genome assembly GCF_037483205.1 of Chitinophaga sp. CCNWYY40. Lineage (NCBI taxonomy): Bacteria > Pseudomonadati > Bacteroidota > Chitinophagia > Chitinophagales > Chitinophagaceae > Chitinophaga > Chitinophaga sp. CCNWYY40. Next base: position 12,021 of record NZ_JBBHLF010000003.1, on the reverse strand, counting down.
CGTGCCCGATAAACATCACGGGCATGCGGGCGCTGTTGTTGAATTCGCCGGTAATATTCCTGAGATCGCTGAGTTGCATGCTATTCCTCCTGATGGCAGCATTGCCTTTAATGATAAAATTTATGCGAACTGGCGTAAGAAGTCCGCCAGGCTTGTTTTGTCCAGTTTATGCAGCAGTGCGCCCTCAATTTCCTGGTAGAGGTTGTCCAGATGCTGGTTGATCTGTTTCCCTACGAGGCAGTCGGGGTTGGGCTTATTTTTGCTATTTCCCAGCAGGGAAGCCTGTTGTACGGCGTGGTATACTTCTGAGAGCCGGATCTTGTCGGCCGGTTTAGCCAGGGTGGCGCCTCCGTTTTTACCTTCTTTACTTTCTATGAGCCCATGGTTGCGGAGGTTGCTGATTTCCTTGCGTACCAGTACCGGGTTGATGTTGATGCTGCCGGCAATAAAGTCGGACGACAACAGTTCCCCTTCCGCGCTGGCCATCAGCGTGAGGATATGCAGTGATATGGGAAATCTTCCGTTGTTCATTCTGTAATCGACTTTATTACAGTACAAAAATACAATAATAGGGGAGAATGGAAAAATTTATCTGTGGGTGTAGAAGTAAACCACGCTGGCAATGATGAGCACCAATACGATAAGGGCAATAACACAACCATTCCGGCTGGGCTGTTTCACTGCACTGGCCACTCCGCGGGCGCCGATGAGGGCTTCCACGGCTTCTTTGGCTTCCAGCAGGCCAATATTGGTGCCGGGGAGCTTGTTCATTTCTGTGAGGTAGTATTTAACGGCGTGCAATTTCCCGGAATGCATGCTCAGTTGTATGGCTTTTTCCTCGATGGTACGTTTAGAAACGGCGTTTTTCCGGTTTTCCGGGGTTGTTTGATCGTTAACTACCTTTTGACAGTTTTGGCAGATAAACAGTACGTGAAATGGGTCTTTTTCCGGTATGGTACGGATAAGATCCGTGCTCCCACACCAGGGACATACTTGTACAGTGCTCATTAATGGTGGAACTTTTTATTAACTGCTGCATAAGTTAATAAAAGTTTTTTAGGTTTCAGCGATAAATGCAGGAGGGGGGAGGTTGCCGATGTAAGGTTAATACTTCCCGGATGCCTCTGGGATACATAGGACATGGATAGGCATTGCACTATCCATGCACTATGTATACTGTTAGCATGCACTCCTCATGCACTATTGATGCACTATTGATGCACTCCCCATGCACTATCGTCCCTTAAAGTTGCTTTTTCAGGTGCCCTGCAAACGCTTTTTTGAACTTTTCCAGTTTGGGTTTGATCACAAAAGTGCAATACGGCTGTGATCCGTTCTGGTTATAATAGTTCTGGTGGTAATCTTCCGCCTCATAAAAGGTGGTGAGCGGTGCAATTTCTGTCACAATAGGTTTGTCGTACGCGCCGGATTCCTGCAGTTTCTTCTTATAAAACTCCGCTTTCTCTTTCTGGGCCTCGTTATTATAGAAGATTACGCTGCGGTACTGGGTACCTACGTCGTTGCCCTGCCTGTTCAGCTGGGTAGGGTCGTGGCTCAGCCAGAACGCCTGCAGCAGTTCTTCATAGCTGATCTTTGCCGTGTCGTAGGTGACGCGGATCACTTCCGCATGGCCGGTAGTACCGGTACATACCTGTTCGTAGGTGGGATTGGGTACATCACCGCCGGCATAGCCGGATTCTACTTTTGTTACACCGTCCAGGTACTGAAATTGCGCTTCTGTACACCAGAAGCAGCCGCCTCCAAAGGTGGCGGTAGCCGTTTTTTCCTTATTGGTTACTTCCATATCTCCAGGCACTTTGTCTTTTTTTTGCTGGGCACAGGCGGAAAACGCCATTGCAATCAGGCAAATGAATATTGAATATTTTCTCATAAAATAAAAATTTCAAGGATGCAGCTTTTTTTTATATGTCGGGAACGTAATGCTGTTAAGGGATTGCAGCCATTCTCGGCATCTTTAAAGTGACATTCCTTTCTATAATTTACGTAATATATGATGGAGGAGACCGACAAGTTAAGTAACTTTAACATTCTTTTGCAGTTTCCAGGAACCCAGGAGCGCCCTGAAAACCTCCCAAAAGCATACGTCAGCAGCAGCAGGAACCGATAGTATAAGCCGGAATTGCCGGATAACGTTTGATAGCATAATGACAACAAAGATGAACAAGAATTAATAATTTTCCCGGATCAGCTTTCTCCGCCACCATGTTGGCAGCGCTTTTACGCGCACTTGAACGTAAACCTTTTACGCAGACACGAACAATACCTGATTGTTGGTGCCTTCTTACTTTAAATAAATTAACACTTGAAATATTTTCCTGAATCTGCGTTAATGCAGTTGGAATTCGACAAAGTACAGGCATTGCTGCAAGAGCATTGCAAAACAGAGCTCGGCAAGGAAATGGCCGCAGCACTCCGCCTGCACACGCATATAGATTACGTAAAAACTGCCCTGCAACAGGCACATGAATATAAACAACTCACCCTGTTACAGGAAAATTTCCCGAACGATTTCATCCTGAACCTCAAAAGGGAACTGCGCCTGCTGTCTATCGAAGGCGCCGTACTCACCGGGGAACAGGCCATGCTGCTGCGTAAACTGGCAGAAAGCATGCACAGCATCGTCCGGTTCTTTGATCACGACCGCCGTGCCCAGTACTCCGCATTGTATGAAGTGATCAAAGAAACCCATTACGAAAAAAAGATCACCGCTACCATTGATGAAGTGCTGGATGAACTGGGACAGGTAAGGGACAATGCTTCCCCGGAGCTGGCCCGGATCCGTATTTCGCTGTACCGCAAACGTACAGAGCTGCGCCGCGTGTTTGACCGTATCCTGCAGAAGCTGCAAAAGCTCAACTACCTGGCCGACCAGGAAGAGGCTTTCCTCAACGGCCGCAGGGTAGTAGCCATTTATGCGGAGAATAAACGCATGGTAAAGGGTATTATTCATGGTGAATCCGATACACGGAAGACTTCCTTCCTGGAACCGGAAGAAACCATAGAACTGAATAATGATATCCAGTCCCTCGAAAGAGAGGAAGGACGCGAGGTATACCGCATTCTCAAAGCCATGACGGCCGCATTAAGCGGGTTTTCCTTTTTGCTGAACGGCTATCATGAAATACTGGGCACGTTCGATTTTATCCGGGCAAAAGCCAAACTGGCGCTGGATATGGATGCGAACTACCCCATGCTGCTGCCGCATGCACAGCTGAACCTCATACAGGCGTATCACCCGCTATTGCTGCTTTATAACCGGAAAAACCAGAAGCCTACCATCCCGGTAAGCATTAACCTGGATAAAGACGCGCATATCCTTGTGATCAGCGGACCCAATGCCGGGGGTAAAACGGTGACCCTGAAAACCATCGGGCTTATTCAGCTGATGCTGCAATCCGGGCTGCTGGTGCCGGTACATCCATCTTCCCAGATCGGGATCTTCAAACAACTGATGATCCATATCGGGGATACGCAATCGCTGGAGTTTGAGCTGAGTACGTACAGTTCCCATCTCAAAAACATGAAATATTTCATGGAAAATGCCAACGGCAGAACGCTTTTCTTTATAGATGAACTGGGAAGCGGGTCGGACCCCAACCTGGGCGGCGCTTTTGCGGAAGTGATCATGGAGGAACTGGCCAAGAAACACGCCTATGGTGTAGTTACCACGCACTATCTGAACCTGAAAGTGATGGCCAACAAGGTAAAAGGGATCGTTAACGGGGCAATGGGCTTCGATGAACAAACCCTGATGCCCATGTATAAGCTGATGGTGGGGAAACCCGGCAGCTCGTATACTTTCTCCATTGCGGAGCGGATCGGGCTGAACCCGTCGCTCATTGCGCGCGCCAAGAAGCTGGTGGATGAGGGGCATTTCCAGCTGGATAAGCTGCTGAACAAAGCCGAACAGGATCTGCAGAAAGTAGAAAGCAAAGAAAAGGAGCTGCAGAAATTACTGAAGGAAAACGAGCGTTTGAAGAAGGAATATGAAGTACTGGCCGACAAAGAACGCAAGCAGCAACAGTATACTTTGCTGAAATTACAGAACCAGATCAAGGAAGATGACCTGCAGTACCTGAAAGATATGGAGCGGAAGCTGAAGCAGATCGTGATAGAGTGGAAGAGGGCCGATGATAAGGAGAAAGTAATGAAGCAGGCAGAGATTCTTTTGTTCCGCCGCCGGGAGAAACAGCATACCGAACAGCTCAATAAAAAGGTACAGGACAAATTTGAGGAGATCAAGGGCCAGATTGAGGTAGGCACCCAGGTGAAAATAGTTACCAACAGGCAGGTTGGTAAAGTGCTGGAGATCCGTGATAAGCGTGCCATTGTAAAAATTGGTAACATTCCTATCAATGTGAAACTGAGTGATCTTGTGCTGGTGCAGGAAAAACCTGCCGAAAAGGTAGAGGAGGGGAAATGATATATATAATATCTATACCTGTATAGATGGTGTAACAAAACTTAATCATCTACCTTTAATAATTAATTCAAAAAATCATTTACCCGATAAAGTATTAAACCAATATGGAAGTATTAGAACGTGTTGTAACACGGAATTCGGATGTACAGGTTTATAACTGCGATTACGCAGAAGGGGCCAATTTTTTCATGGGGGAGTGGAATGGTTATGAGTGCGCAGGTGATCTGAACATACCGCATCGTCATAATGGATATAGTATAGATATATTGATCAAGGGTCGCATAACGCAGATTATTGATTTTAAGAAATACGAGATGGAAGCGCCGGCGCTCATGCTGATGGAACCTAACCAGGTGCATCAGCATGAGATGGATCCCGATGCGGAACTCATTAACCTTTACTTCACCAACGACTTCCTGGTGCCCGAAATGCAGGGAGTGGTGAGTTGCTGGCGCTGTGTATTCAGTTCCGGTATGATTCCGCTGAATCAGGAGCAGCTGGAGGAAGTATTGTCTTATGCAGATTTGATCAGGAAAGAGTATAACGGCGACAAACTGCGCAAGGATGCTATCATCCGTAACCTGCTGAATGCTTTTGTTATTGCGTGCGGACGTATTTCTGAACCTTCCGGTAACTGGATGAATGCAGAGAGTTCGCAATATAATATGGCGCGGCAGTTTAAGATGCTGGTAGACCAGCATTTTCATGAGAAAGCACAGGTTTCGGATTATGCGGAAATGTTGTACGTTTCACCGGGACATTTAAATGACACGGTGAAGGCGTTGCTGGGAAGGAATGCCAAATTTATTATTGACGAGAAACGGATTATGGAGGCAAAACGCCTGCTGTACTGGGGGGAGCACTCCATTAAGCAGATTGCGGCGCAGTTGAATTTTGAAGATGATGCCTATTTTAACCGTTTCTTTAAGAAGCATTCCGGATTCACTCCTGCATCGTTTCAAAAGAGTATCCGTGAAAAGTACAATTAAACCCGTAATAATTTAAACGTCCGTTAACTTTAAATATCTATTTTTGCATTGTGTTTAAAATAATGATGTCGCCCGTGCATCATTCTAAATTTTGAAAACCGATGAGAATTTTTTAGCGGCCGACCGCAAACCTTCAATTTCTTTTTTACAGTAGTAACAAATTGCTGTGCTCAGACGTATAATGTGCTGTAACGTTATAGGTGTCTGAGTGTTGCGGGACTACCTACATGTATTTCACAACCCGATTGCTGTCACTATATTGATTGCTGCGAAGCAAGGCTGCTGTTTATTGGCCTTGATCGTACCGGGGATTTTTATTGTTAGTCGTTTAAAACAAAGTAGTATGAAACCATTGAAATCAACATTAACCACATTGCCAGCAGGCTTACTTTATAGTTTTTTTGTTCTTTCGGTACTGTCTGCCTGCAGCACATCGCAGGCAAAGAATGAAGCACCGCCACCAGCATCTTTACCTGTAATTAAAGCAGTTACATTGCCTGCTACAACATTTCAGGATTTCTCTGCTTCGGTAGAAGGAACCCGTGATGTCGAAATAAGACCACAGGTAGACGGCTATCTAACGAATATTTCAGTAGATGAGGGTGCTTACGTTAGAAAAGGTCAAACACTTTTCACGATCGACAGAAGACCTTATGTAGAACAACTCAACAATGCCACTGCAAATTTACAAGCTGCAACAGCGGCATTAGAGAATGCACAAATCAACGTTGATAAATTGAAACCGTTACTTAGTAATAATGTGGTATCGGATGTTCAATTAAAATCGGCCGAAGCAAGTTACAATTCAGCGAAAGCTAATGTTGCCCAGGCACAGGCCCAGGTAGAAACCGCCCGTATCAATCTTGGGTTCACAAATATTAGCGCACCCAGCGATGGTTATGTAGGCAGTATTCCTTTTAAAACAGGAAGCCTTGTTAGCAGGGGAATGGCAGGCGCATTGACTACTATTTCTGAAGTAAAGGATATGCGTGTTTATTTCTCTTTGAGTGAAACCGATTTCCTCAAATTCAAGGAAAAATATCCAGGTAATAGTATTGCTGAAAAAGTAAAAGGAATGCCGGCAGTAGAATTAATCCTGGCAGATGGCAGTGTTTATCCTGAAAAAGGAAAAGTTGAAATAGTGGAAGGGCAGTTTGACAAAACTATTGGTGCAATTAGTTTACGTGCCAGCTTTCCTAATGCACAGGGAGTACTTAGAAGTGGTAGTACCGGTAAAGTAAGAATACCTACTTTACATGCTTCTGCACTGGTAATTCCCCAGGAAGCCACATTTGAACTGCAAGACAAAGTGTTCGTTTATACCGTGGCCGATAGTAATAAAATCGTTACAAAACCACTCACCATTTCTGGCAAAACGTCTAACTATTATTTTGTTACTGGTGGCGTAAAAGAAGGAGAGAAAATTGTATTATCTTCTCAATCTACCATGATGATGGGCGGTTTAAAAGATGGTGTTGTTATTCAGCCACAGATGGTATCTACAGATAGCTTGTTGAAAGCAAAGCCACTACTTTAAAATTAAGCGTGAAAACACGCCAGTGTTAAGAACGTTTACACAAAACATTATTCAAATTGCGACGCAGGCAGTGTTGTTATACACATGCACTGTTTGTGCTCGTGCGGACATACCGCAACCCATAATTGTTATTTATGTTAAAACGATTTATTGAAAGGCCGGTGTTATCAACGGTTATTTCTATCATATTGGTTATACTGGGAGGGTTGTCTTTATTTTCCCTGCCCACGGCTTTATTTCCTGAGATTGCGCCGCCATCTGTACAGGTTATCGCCAATTACCCTGGCGCCAACGGGGAGGTGATAGCCCGTACAGTTGCTACCCCGATAGAAGAATCGGTAAATGGTGTGGAGAACATGACGTACATGACCTCCAATTCCAATAACGATGGTAGCTACGTCCTGACAGTTTTTTTTAGACAAGGAACGGATCCAGATATTGCGGCGGTAAACGTACAAAACCGCGTATCTAAGGCCAATAGCCAGCTGCCTCCCGAAGTATTGCAAGCCGGGCTTTCTACACAGAAAGTACAGAGCAGCTTCCTGATGTTTGTGGCGATATACAGCGAGGACAGCGTTAAGTATAACGAACTGTTCTTAAATAACTATGCAAGAATTAATATCATCCCTCAGTTACAACGTATACCAGGGGTAGCACAGGTACAGCCATTTGGTTCAAAGGATTATTCGATGCGTATCTGGTTGAAACCGGACAGGCTTGTTGCTAATAATCTTTCTACAACAGAGGTGATGAATGCGATCAAAGATCAGAACGTAGAAGCTGCACCAGGGCGTTTGGGACAAAGTAGTAAAGAATCTTTTGAGTATATTATTAAGTACAAGGGAAAGTCGAACAAGCCTGAAGAGTATGAAAACATGGTGATTAAGGCAAATAACGATGGTTCTGTTCTTCGCCTTAAAGATTTGGCCAGGGTTGAACTTGGAGGCTATACTTATACTGCCTCGAATTTGCTTGATGGCAAACCGGCTACTGGTTTTGGTATTGTGCAGACACCGGGGTCCAATGCCAATGAAATTCTTACCGAACTGGAACGCCAGATTGGAGAATTTGAAAAGGCGTTACCCGATGGTATGAAGTTTAAGATCATGTACAACTCGAAGGAGTTTTTGGATGCATCTATCGACCAGGTAAAAGAAACACTGATCATTGCGTTCATCCTGGTGGCCATCGTGGTTTTCGTTTTCCTGCAAGATCTGCGCTCTACATTGATCCCGGTAATTGCCGTTCCTGTTTCGATTATAGGTACCTTCTTCTTCTTACAGTTATTCGGCTTTAGTATTAACCTGCTTACATTGTTCGCATTGGTACTGGCCATTGGTATTGTGGTGGATGATGCGATTGTGGTGGTAGAGGCCGTACACTCAACGATGGAACGTGAGCATTTACCGGCAAGAGAGGCAACAGTTAAAACGATGAGTGAGATATCCGGTGCGATTGTTTCGATCACATTGGTAATGGCAGCAGTGTTTGTACCAGTGAGCTTTGTACAAGGTCCTGCAGGCGTATTCTATAAACAATTCGCCTTTACACTGGCCATTGCTATCGTTATTTCTGCGGTGAATGCGTTAACGCTAAGCCCGGCGTTGTGTGCTTTATTCTTAAAGAATCAGCATATAGGCGAAGGTGGAGAGAAAAAAGGTTTTGGTGCCCGCTTCTTCCATGCGTTTAATACCGCTTTTAATGCAATGACGGCAAGATATATACGGAGCATCAAATTCCTGCTGAAGAACAGATGGGTGGCCATTACCGGATTATTGCTTGTGGTGGTTGCTACAGTTTTGCTGATCAAAACAACACCTACCGGGTTTATTCCGGATGAGGATCAGGGATTTGTAGTTGGTATTACCCAAACACCTCCCGGTAGTTCACTTAGCAGAACGGAGAATGCAACGAGCCAGATCAGTAAAATTACGATGAAAGATGAGGGCGTGAGCGATGTATGGGCTGCAAATGGGATGAACTTCGTAACAAATGCGAATGCTTCCCCTAATGCTGCGATATTTGTGCGGTTAAAAGATCGTAAGGAGAGAGGTGCTGTAAAAGACCCTACTGCTATTGCCGGCGGTTTGTTAGGCAAATCAATGCAAGTACATGATGCCTTAACTTTCTTTGTTGGTTTTCCAACAATACAGGGTTTCGGTAATGTGAGCGGGGTAGAAATGATGTTGCAGGACAGAACAAACGGATCGCTGGAGAAATTAGCGGGAACGGCATGGGGTTTTATTGGTGCATTAAGTCAGCGGCCGGAAGTGGCAAGTGCGTTCACTACTTTTAATACGGGTAATCCACAATACACCATTGATATAGATGATATAAAAGTGAAACAATTGGGTGTATCTGTTGGTGATTTGTTGAATACGCTGCAAACATATTATGGTAGTAGTTTCGTTTCAGACTTTAACCGCTTCGGGAAATATAGCCGCGTAATGGCGCAGGCCGATGTTTCATACCGGATGGATAAAAGTTCGTTGGATGCTATTTACGTAAAGAACAACCTGGGTACGATGGTACCGGTAAGTACAGTGGCCAAATTCACACGTGTATATGGCCCGGAAACGGTTACACGAAACAACCTGTATAGTGCTGTTACCATTAATGCTACACCTAAGCCAGGTTACAGTACCGGTGATGTAATTACAGCCATCGGAGAAGTATCGAAAAAGGCATTGCCACAAGGATATGCCTATGAGTTTACAGGTATTACCAGGGAAGAGATAAGAGCAGGGAACCAAACTGCGTTCGTGTTTTTATTGAGTGTATTGTTCGTATTCTTCCTGCTGGCTGCACAGTATGAAAGCTATATCCTGCCACTGGCAGTAATCCTTACCGTACCTACGGGTATATTAGGCGTATATAGTTTCATTGGCCTTAGCGGCATAGAAGGCAATATCTACGTACAAATAGGTATGATCATGTTGATAGGATTATTGGCAAAAAATGCGATCCTGATCGTGGAGTTTGCCATACAACGGCGAAGAGCGGGTTATAAGCTTGTTGATGCGGCTTTGGAAGCAGCCCAGCTTCGTCTTCGTCCAATATTGATGACTTCCTTTGCCTTTATTGTTGGTATGTTGCCATTAATCTTTACACAAGGTGCATCTGCCAAAGGAAATCATTCGATCGGTTGGAGTACTGTAGGTGGTATGCTTACCGGGGTGGTCCTGGGGGTATTCATCATACCTGTGCTGTTTGTAATTTTCCAGTTCCTGCAAGAGAAAATCAGCCGCAAGCCGATAGTGGAACTGGAAGAAGGACATGAAGCAAAGCTGGTACACTAAAAGATCATCATTATCTATTATCAGAATCAGAAAAAAGACAAATGAAAACAAGTTATAGCTCATTTTTAATTCTGTTGTCCTTAGTTGTAGGATTAGCAGCTTGCCGGGTAGGACGCAATTACGAGCGGCCCCCGGTGGCGCTGCCACAGCAGTTCAATAATGACACTGCTCCTTCAGACACCAGCAGTATAGCAGAAATAGAATGGAAGAAATTTTTTACAGATTCCACTTTACAGCAGCTGATCAGCCAGGCCCTCACCGGCAACTATGATCTGCAGCTGGCGGTGAAAAAAGTAGAAACGGCACAGGCCTATCTGAAACAAGCCAAAGTAGCCTGGTTACCGGCTTTTACGGCTACTGCATCGGGTAGTACCAACTTCCCTTCCAAGAATAGTTTCAATGGATTGAACCTTTCTGTTAATAACCTCGGCGACCATATCGAAGATTTTAACATCGGTGTAGGTATGTCGTGGGAAATTGATATCTGGGGTAAGATAAAACGTCAGAAAGAAGCTGCACTGGCCAGCTATCTGCAATCATACGAAGGTGAGCACGCCGTGCAAACCGGGCTGGTAGCAGCAATAGCCAACAGTTACTTCAACCTGCTGATGCTGGACAACCAGCTCAGTGTGGCCCGCAGAAACCTGGCACTCAGCGACACCATCGTAAAGATGATCCGCCTGCAGAAAAACGCCGGTGAAGTAACCGAGCTGGGTGTACAACAGGCCATTTCGCAGCAGCAAACTGCGGAACTGCTGATACCACAGCTGGAACAAGGTATTGCCATCCAGGAAAATGCGTTGCGCATTTTAACCGGTGAGCTACCGTCAACGATTACACGTAGCAGTAAACTGAGCGACTTCCAGGTAACGGAATCATTGCCGGCAGGTATTCCCGCCGCCATGATCAGCCGCCGCCCGGATGTACGCGCCAGCGAAATGGGACTGGTAGCCGCTAACGCACAGGTAGGCGTGGCGCAGGGTAGCATGTATCCTACGCTCACCATCACCGGCAGCGGTGGATTGAATGCCTTCAAAGCCAGCAACTGGTTTAATCTTCCTGCTTCCCTGTTTGGTACAGTGGCTGGAAGCGTGGCACAGCCTATCTTCCAGCGCCGTCAGTTAAAAACGCAACTGGAAGTAGCTAAAATCCAGCGTGAACAGGCCGTGATCCAATTTAAACAATCGGCCCTCATAGCAGTAGGAGAGGTAAGTGATGCATTGGTAAAGCTGGACAAAGTAAAGGTGCAGCAGGAAATTGCGGTTCGCCAGGTAAATACTTCCCAGCTGGCCGTACAACAGGCCCAACTGCTGTTCCGCAGTGGTATGGCTAACTACCTCGAAGTAATCACTGCACAGTCGCGTTCCCTGCAGGCCGAACTGGCCCAGGCCGACATAGACCGCCAGCGCCTCAGCGCGATGGTAGACCTGTACCGCTCCCTGGGCGGTGGCTGGAAATAGTCGCAGCAAATGACGGATCAAAGCGAAAGACCATCAGCAGAGCTTTTAGAATCATTACAAGAAACAGATCGCTTAGGTCCGTCATTTTCATCATATCGTCCCGGTTTACGTGTTGTAAGCCGGGATTTTTATTTCGGGAACCCTTGCTGCTGGCTGGTTTTAAAAATAATCCACGAATTTTTTTTTATTTTCAATTTCTTTTATACTTTTGCGTCCCTGGAGAGTTGGCAGAGCGGTCGATTGCGGCAGTCTTGAAAACTGTTGACTGTAACAGGTCCCGGGGTTCGAATCC